>NZ_CP067395.1:712500-1425000 GCF_017355525.1 Lysobacter enzymogenes
GAGCGCGCGGCCGCGCGCCGCGCCCAGGCGCGCGCGATCGTCGCAGACGCCTTGGCGCGCGACAGCGCGGACGCGGCCTGGAAAGCGGTCTGGCAAGCCAGCGCGATCCAGTTGGCGATCGACGAGGTGCGCGCGGACAAGGCCGCCGGCGTGGCCAAGCGCCTGCGCTTGAAGGAGATCCAGCGCCAGCACCGCGCGTTGTTGGCGCCGGGCGCGGCCACGCCGGTGGTGTTCGCCTGGGTCAAGCTGTTGGCGGAGGAGGGCAAGGAACTGATCGGGCGCGCGCGCCGCGAGACGTTCGTCGAAGCCAAGCGCGCGCTGGACATGGCCGGCGCGCCGGCCAATCCGCGCGAGGAGATGGAGCTGCGCCTGCTGACCGCGTTCGTCGCGCGCCAACGCGGCAGCGCGGAGAGCAAGCCGGCGCGCGCGACGTTCCTGGCCGAGGCCGAAAAGGCGCTGGAGCCGTACCTGCCGCTCGCCGGCGCCGCGCCGCTGCGGATGGAAGCGGCGATGGTCGCGCTGGAGCAGGCCGGCCTGATGCGTCCGGCCGCGGCGCGGCTGGCGGCGAAAAAGGCGATGGCGCTGGCCGAGCCGTTGTTCGCGATGTTCGAATTCGAGGCCGAGGCGCTGCGCTGCTATTTGAAGGCGTCGTTGCTGCTGGACGACGAAGAAGGCGTCGAGCTGCGGCGGGCCGCGCGGCCGCGGATCGAGCGCCTGATCCAACTGGCGCCGGCGGACGCGCAGAGCTGGTTGCTGGCGGCGCGCCATGCGCTGGCCGGCGGCGACTCCGCGCAGGCCGCGCGGCATTGCGAGGCGGCGGCGCGGTCGGGAGCGTCCGAGGACGTGCTGCGGCCGTTGCGCCAGCAGATCGGCGCGGCTCAGGAAGCGGCCGCGGCTGCGGAGGCGGACGGGTTGCTGTCGCGGGCCGTGCGGCCGGCTGTTGCCGCTGGCGGCGAGGGGTAAGCGCAGCGAACCCGCGAGCGCGAGGCGGCCGCTGTCGGCGATGTCGCGATGCCGTGGCGGCATCGCGCAGCGCGACGCGCCGGTGCCGATGGAGCCGGCAAGAGCCGTCGCTGTCGCTGAAGCTACGGCATCGGCAATCGGCAATCGGCACCGGCACCGGCACCGGCACCGGCAGTGCGCGGCACGCAGCACGCTCCGCTTCGGTTTGCGCAGCGGCTTCAGCCGCGCGGACCGGCCGCACATCGCAGCCGGCCCGGGTCGTGCCGCACGCGCAGCGCTCAGGGCTCCGGACAGGCGCGGCGGGTCACTTCCAGGCGGCCGTTGCGGCTGCCCCAGGTCTCGCGGCGGCCGTCGCAGGTCCAATGCACATAGCCGACGAGCTGGCCGCCGGCGTCGAACCATTCCTCGAACTGCTCGGTGCCGTACGGCGGCGCGTCGGCGACGCTGGTGCCGGCGATCGCCAGGCCGGCGACGATCGCGGCCGCGGTCAGTACGCTCTTGATGCGCATGCGAACTCCTTGTTCTGGGCGGGAAGGACGCGGCGGCGACGCCGCCGGGCGAAAGTAGCTCCGGCCGGCGTGGCAAAATGTGCCGTGAACCCGTATTCGGCTGTCGCGAGCGCGTTCAGTTTCGGCCCAGCACACTGCCGTCCTCTCATTCAGGAGTCGCCCCCGTGAACCGTTTCGTCCGCCAAGCCGCTCTCGCGTTGTCGCTGTCGGCGACCCTGTTCGCCGGCGCCGCCAGCGCCGGCGCGCGCGACGACCTCAACGCCTTCACCCGCGGCCTCAAGGGCCTGGACGGCCAGTTCGCGCAGCAGGTCTACGACCCCAACGGCAAGCTCAAGGAGTCCTCGACCGGCCAGGTCGCGCTGTCGGCGCCGCGGCTGTTCCGCTGGGAATACGCCAAGCCGTATCCGCAGCTGATCGTCGCCGACGGCAAGAAGGTGTGGGTGTACGAGCCGGACCTGCAGCAGGTCAGCGTGCGTCCGCAGGGCGCGGAGGAGCAGAACAGCCCGCTCGCGGCGCTGATCGACCCGAGCAAGCTCGATGCGATGTTCGCGGTCCGCGAGCTCAGCGACAGCGGCGGCCTGAGCTGGCTGCTGCTGACGCCCAAGAGCCAGGGCGAGGCCAGTTTCCGCAGCGCGCGCCTGGGCTTCGGCGGCGGCACGCTGAGCAAGATGGAGATCGTCGACGCGCTGGGCCAGAAGACCGAGATCAGCTTCTCCGGCTGGAAGCGCAATCCGAGCTTCCCCGCGAGCACCTTCAAGTACGCGCCGGGCAAGGGCGTGGATGTGATCGGCGAAGGCTGAGCATCGGCGTTGGCGGTATTGGAAAAGCGGGCCCGTCGGGCCCGCTTTTCGTTTGCAGGGTCCGCGCCTGACAGCGTCCGCGCCTCGCTCGACGACATCCGCACTCAGTTGCAGAACGAGATCCTGTAGTTGTGGTCGTTGAGCATCGCCCAGGCTTTGATCATGACGTTGTCGCCGCGCTTGTGGAAATCGCTGTGGCCGGGGATGAAGGAATCGCTCCAGCGGCCGTCGGACCACTGGATTCGGTAGGCGATGATGTCGCAGCTGTGGGTGCCCGAGCACTTGGCCGGGCGGATGTTCTGCATGAGTGCGTTGTCGGTCCGCAACGAGAAATCGTCAGACGATGCCGTCGAGGCCGACGCCCCAGCGCACATCGCCGATGGGGGCGGGCGCGTTGCGCATGCACGGCCAAACAAGCGGATCGGGCGTGCCCGGCGTTTTGTGGGCGCGGCCGCGGTTCTCTGCGCATCCCCACATTGTAGGGGCGACGCAAGTCGCGACCGCGCCACTGCGGCTGACGACGAAACCCGCCATGCCGCATTTCGAACGGCTCAAACCTTCGACGCGAACGGAAGCTTCGTGGTCGCGACTTGCGTCGCTCCTACAGGGGGGCTTGGTGGCGGAATCGCGGTCTTGCGGGCCGCGCGGCTACAACGGTTTTTCGTAACGGATCGTGGTCAGCCCGCTGTTCCATTCTTCGTCCGGATAACGCGCCGTCTCGCGATAGCCCAGGGCCAGGTACAGCGCCTGGCTGCCGGTGTTGAAGGTGTCGGTCTCCAGGCTCGCCAGCGCCAGCCCTTCGCTGCGCATCGCGGTTTCCAGCGCCTGCATCAGCGCGCGGGCGATGCCGCGGCGGCGGCCGCGCGCGCCGACGTGCAGCGAGTCGACGAAACCGCCGTCGCGGCCGGCGAAGCCGAGCACGGCGCCGTCGAGTTCGGCGACCAGCAACTGCGCCAGCTGCGCGTCGACATAGCGCTCGGCCACCCGGTTGTCGTGGTAGTCGGCGATGGCCTGCGCGGTGAGTTGCGGACGCCAGGTGTCGGCGAAGGTTTCCGCCAGCAAAGCCAGCACCGCGGCGCGGTCGTCGGGCTGGGCGGGGCGGATTACGGGGGCGTCGGACATGGCGGAGGAGACGAGGCGAAGGACTGCGCGCATTGTCGGCGTCGCGACCGACGCCGGCAACGCAAGCGCGTGCGCTTGCGTCCGCGCTTGCGCGGGAAACCACTCGGCGCGCCGCAGCCGGCCGGCCAGACAGCGCCGCAGCGCGGGATGGGCCCGGGCCAGATCGGTGTAGTAATCGATCCGGCCCTGGCGATAGCGCTGGTACAACGCCGGCTGGCCGGCCTCGCGCAGCGCCTTGAGCGTGTCCGGGCCGAACACGCCGTCGGCCGCCAGCGGCGGGCCGAGCAGGCGCTGCAGCAGCGCGATCGCGTGGAAGCCGGCGTCGACGTAGAAGTCGAACACGATCTCGGCCAGCGCCTGCAGCGCGATCGCATCGCCGTCGATGCGGTCCCAGTACAGCGCCTTGTACAGCGCGGCGGCCTGCGGTTCGCTCAGCGCGCGCAGGTTGCGCAAGGTCGGCGCCACGCCGAGCACGGCGCGGGCGTGGGCCTGGAACACGGGCAGGGCGATGCCGCGGTTGCTCGCGCCGCCGGGGTCGGCGGGGTCGTCGACGTAGCCGCCTTCGAAGGCCAGCAACTGCGGGAAATAGGCGGCGAAGTCGGCCATGACGCGGGCGCGGGCGCGGACCGGGCGCCGCGCCGGTACCAACGCCGGGACGCGGGCGCTTGTGACGGCGCGGGCGCGCCCGCCGCCGCCGCCCCGGCCCGCAGCGACTTTGCCCGCCGCCGCCGCAATCCCGCACCGCGGCCGCCGTCGGCTCGCGCCCGGGCGGATCTTGCTATCGTGTCGCTCCGACCCCCGAGCGTTTCCCGTTTTGGCCCGCCGCACCGCTCCCCAGGCCGAATCCGGCCGCGATCTGCTCAGCGCCTCCGCCGCCGACGCTTCCGCCGCGGCCGAGTCCGTCGCCGCGCTGCGCCCGCTGGCCGAGCGCATGCGTCCGCGCACCCTCGACGAGATGGTCGGCCAGCGCCGCCTGCTCTCGCCGGGTTCGGCGCTGCGCCGCGCGGTCGAGTCCGGGCGCGTGCATTCGATGATCCTGTGGGGCCCGCCGGGCTGCGGCAAGACCACCCTGGCGCTGCTGCTGGCGCATTACGCCGACGCCGAATTCAAGGCCATCTCCGCGGTGCTGTCGGGCTTGCCGGAGGTGCGCCAGGTGCTGGCCGCGGCCGCGCTGCGCTTCGAGCAGGGCCGGCGCACCGTGCTGTTCGTCGACGAGGTGCACCGCTTCAACAAGACCCAGCAGGACGCGTTCCTGCCGCACATCGAGCGCGGCAGCATCATTTTCGTCGGCGCCACCACCGAAAACCCTTCGTTCGAACTCAACTCGGCCTTGCTGTCGCGCTGCCGCGTGCACGTGATGGAAGCGGTCTCGCCCGAAGACGTACGGGTGACCCTGCGCCGCGCGCTCGAGGACGAGGCGCGCGGCCTCGGCGCCCAGCACGTGCGCGCCGACGACGAACTGCTGCTGCAGATCGCCACCGCCGCCGACGGCGACGTGCGGCGCGCGCTGACCTTGCTGGAAATCGCCGCCGAACTGGCCCAGGACGAGGACGGCGAGATCACCGCCGCGACCCTGGCCCAGGTGCTGGCCGACCGCACCCGCCGCTTCGACAAGGGCGGCGAGCAGTTCTACGACCAGATCTCGGCGCTGCACAAATCCGTGCGCAGCTCCAATCCCGACTCGGCGCTGTACTGGTTCGCGCGCATGCTCGACGGCGGCTGCGACCCGCATTACCTGGCGCGGCGGCTGACCCGGATGGCGGTCGAAGACATCGGCCTGGCCGATCCGCGGGCGCTGCAGATGGCGGTCGACGCCTGGGAGACCTACGACCGCCTCGGCAGCCCCGAGGGCGACCTGGCCCTGGCCCAGGTGGTGATCTATCTGGCCAGCACCGCCAAGTCCAACGCCGCCTACGCCGCGTTCAACCAGGCCAAGCGCGACGTGGTCGAGTACGGCACCCAGGACGTTCCGCTGCACCTGCGCAACGCGCCGACCAAGTTGATGAAGCAGCTCGGCTATTCCAAGGGCTATCAGTACGACCACGATGCCGACGGCGGCGTGGCCCTGGATCAGACCGGCTTCCCCGACGCGATGGGCGAGCGGGTGTACTACCAGCCGGTCGCGCGCGGGCTGGAGATCAAGCTTGGCGAGAAGCTGCAGCGGCTGCGGGCGCAGCGCGCGCAGGCGCGCGGCGAGGGCGAAGGCGAAGCGGCGGAGGACGAAGAATGAGCGCTGGCCACGATCGCGGAGCCGCGGCATGACCCGCGCCGCGCTGCTGCAACTGCTCGCCGTCGCCCTCGGCGGCGCGCTCGGCACCTTGCTGCGCCACAGCGCCAACCTGCTGCTGCCGCGGCTGCCGGCGCCGTGGCCGACCCTGTCGACCTTGACCGTCAACCTCGCCGGCTGTTTCTGCGCCGGCCTGCTGCTGGTGTGGCTGGGCCAGCGCCAGGACGCCGACTTCTGGCGCGCGGTGCTGCTGACCGGCGTGCTCGGCGGCCTGACCACGTTCTCGGCGTTCGGCGTCGACCTGCTGGCGATGCTGCGCGCGGCGCGCTACGAATGGCTGGCGCTGACCGTGCTGCTGCACGTCGGGCTCGGGCTGGCGGCGATCGCGCTGGGCTGGAAGCTGGGGCAGGGGCTGTGGCCCGCCCGCGCCTGAGCGACGGTCGCTTCCTGTAGGAGCGGCGCGAGCCGCGACCGCGACAACGCGACCACTGCGCAGGTTTCGGCGTAGGTGCGTTGTCGCGGTCGCGGCTCGCGCCGCTCCTACAGGGGGTTATCGGTACGGCGGCTCGTCCGAACCGGCCGCCGCCGGCAGCCGCGTCATCCGCAACACCTCGTCGCTCGGCGCCGCGGACTTGTTCGCCAGCACCTGCTGCAGCGATTCGACCTCAGCCCAGACCATATGCTGCAAGGCCTGCAGCAGGGTCTGGCCGGCGTCGGACAGGCTCAGCCGGCCGTCCGCGCTGAGCGCCAGCCCGTCCTCGATCAAGGCATGCTTCATATGACTGGTTTCCGGCTGCACCCCGCGCTGCAGGCCGACCAGGACGCTCAACAGAGCGTGTTCTCGCAACGACACTTTGAACAAAACGCCACTCCCCATCGCACCCGGCACCCGGCACGTAGTGCTTTGCATGTGCCGGGAATCACGATATGGGAACGCATGTGATGACATTTTTGACTGGCGCAGGCGCAGGTGAAAGTGGCGTTCACGCCCGCGCCGGAGTACGGTAGCGCCGCGCGCCGGGCCGCCCGGCGGCCGGACGCGTTGTAACTGTCACGCCGATGGCGCATCTTCGCCGCTCACGCCGGCCGCTTTGGGCCGGCCGCCGCCACCAGGAATCGGAACTCCATGCTGATCTACGACCGCGTCGTCCCGCTCAACCGCGACACCCATCGCCGCCTGCGCATCCGTACCTCGGAGCACAACGCCCGTTTCGCCGCCAGCCTCAACTCGGTGCCGGTGGCCACGGTCGAGTTCCCCAGCGCGGCCAACGAGTACGCGATCGTGTTCGCCAAGTTGGCCAACGGCGACTTCCTGCCGGCGGTGCTGGTCGGCCTGCGCAATCAGCAGAACCTGTACGTCGACGACAGCGCGCGCTGGCGCCGCGGCTACGTGCCGGCGTTCCTGCGCCAGTACCCGTTCGTGCTGGCCGAGGACCGCGACAGCGGCACGGTCACGGTCTGCGTGGACATGGCCTACGACGGCCTGTCGGAAGACGAGGGCGAGCCGCTGTTCGGCGACGACGGCGCCGACACCGAGAACCTGACCCGGGCGATGGGTTTCCTGCAAGACCTGCACAACGAGTTCAAGCGCACCGCGATGTTCGCCGCCAAGCTCAAGGAGCTGGACCTGCTGGAAGAACGGGTGATCCGCTTCGGCAACGGCGAGCAGCCGCAGGCCGAATTGAACGGCGTGTACGCGGTGTCGGAAGAAAAGCTGATGAAGCTCGACGACGCCCAGCTGCCCGAGCTGTTCCGCACCGGCGCGCTGGGCCTGATCTACACCCACCTGCTGTCGATGCGCAATCTGGAGCGCCTGTCGGAACTGGCGGTGCAGGCCGAAGGCCAGGGCGAAGCGGGCGGCGCGGTGAACTGAGCCGGCGCGGGCCGCAGCGATGGAACACCCAGGAGCGGCCTTCGGGCCGCTTCTTTTTTGGCCTGGCGATACCGGCAGGAGAGACTTCCGTCCCGACGCTTGCGTTTCCGGTCGCCGCGATCCGGGAGAAAGCGGCGGGACTGAAGTCGTTCCCGCAAGGCCGGGATTTTGCGATGGCAGCGCGGACGCTGTTTTCGATCAGCAACATCGTCGCGGCGACGCAAGTGCGATAGCGGTCGCGGCTCTTCTCAAAAATATGCGCGATAGCTCCCGGTCCATCGCCGCGCTGTCATCCTCCGCCTGCACTGCCGGCGCGAATTCGACGTGTACGTGCGTGCGCAGCCGCTACCCGCAAGCGCGGCTCGTCGCCGGCCGCGCGCACTCGATCGCGTCGCAAGCTTCTGCGCGCAACGCCGTCTGCGTTTTCGTAATGGATGGCGGCTGCTTTGCATCTCTGCGCCTTGCACCGCACCGACAACGAATCCTTCCTCGCTGAGACTGCGCGATCGAACCGATGCGTTCACCGACGCAACCGCAAGTCGCGACATTTCTCACCTGTGTGATACAGATCAAATGCGCATGAGATGTCGTGTGATCGAGCGCGTAGTTCGCTCGTAACGCACCGGACTTGTGATCGCTGCGTTGCATGCGAGATACATGTGTGACGTATTCCGCGTGCCTTGTCATGTAGCAGTTCAAACATCGTCACATAGCGAACCTAACTTGGCGCGGTCTGCCGTCCCCCTCCGCTGGGCCGGCGCAACAGGGATGGTTTCGGGTCGATGCCTCTACGCCTCATCGCAGCCGTCGGTCTGACCATGCTCGGGCCGGCGGTTCTCCATGCGCAGGAAAAACCGGCCCGCGCGGACGCCGCGACGGCGGCCGCGGCGCACTTCGACATCCTGGCGTATCAGGTGGTCGGCAACAGCAAGCTGAGCAACCTGGACATCGAGAAGGTGGTGTACCCGCACCTGGGCCCGCAGCGCAGCGAGCAGGACGTGGAGAACGCGCGCGCCGCGCTGCAGTCGCTGTACGACAGCCGCGGCTATCCCACCGTCAGCGTGGCGATTCCCGAACAGGACGTGGCGACCGGGCTGGTGACGCTGCAGGTCAGCGAACAGAAGGTCGGCCGCCTGCGCGTCAACGGCGCCGAGTATTTCTCGCCCGACGACATCGAACGCGCCGCGCCGTCGCTGGCGCAGGGCTCGGTGCCGAACTTCAAGGACGTGCAGCGCGACATCGTCGCCTTGAACCAGCTGCCCGACCGGCGCGTGACCCCGGAAATCAAGGCCGGCGCGACCCCGAACACGGTCGACGTCGACCTCAACGTCGAGGACAAGCTGCCGCTGCACGGTTCGCTCGAACTCAACAACCGCAACAGCGCCAACACCAGCGACCAGCGCCTGTCGGCGAGCGTGCGCTACGACAATCTGTGGCAGCTCGGCCACAGCGTCAGCCTGTCGGCGCAGGTCGCGCCGCAGCGCAGTTCCGACGCGAAGGTGGTTTCGGCCTCGTACCTGGCGCGGTTCGGCGCCTCGCCGTGGTCGCTGCTGGGCTATGCGGTGCGCAGCAAGAGCGATATCGCCGTGGTCGGCGACCTCAACGTGATCGGCAACGGCACCCTGGCCGGCGTGCGCCTGATGCGCTCGTTCGCCGCGGGCGAGGGCTTCTACCATTCGCTCAGCGTCGGCGTGGACTACAAGGACTTCACCGAATCGCTGATCCAGGGCGCCGACCGCGGCGCGGTGCCGATCGAGTACCTCCCGCTCAGCGTCAGCTACAACGCCGACTGGGTCAAGGAACGCTCGGTCGCCGATCTGGCGCTGTCGGCGGTGTTCAACCTGCGCGGCGTCGGCGACGGGCGCGCGGCGTTCGACGCCAAGCGCTACCAGGCCCAGCCCAATTTCTTCTATCTGCGCGCCGGAGGCTCCTATACCTGGAAGTCGGCCGGCGACGCGCAGCTGATGCTGCGCCTGCAGACCCAGTTCGCCGGCGAGCCGCTGATCAGCAACGAGCAATTCAGCATCGGCGGCCTCGACAGCGTGCGCGGCTATTACGAATCCGAAGCGCTCGGCGATCTCGGCGGCGCGGCGACGCTGGAAGCGCGCACGCCGTCGTTCGCCGACAAGCTCGGCGACGCGTTCCAGGAACTGCGCCTGCGCGCGTTCGTCGACGCCGGCTACGCCCGCATCAACGACCCGCTGCCCGAGCAGTTGCGCAGCGAGACCCTGGTCAGCGCCGGCGTCGGCGCGACGGTCAAAGCCTTCGGCCATCTCAACGGTTCCATCGATGTGGCCCACCCGTTGTCCAGCCCCAACGGACGCGAACGCAAGCCCGACTCGGTCGAGGTCGGCGTGCGGCTGTGGGGCGAGTTCTGACGAAGTCCGAAATCTGAAGTCTGGAGTGTGGGAGGGGCTTGCGCCCCGACGCTTTCGTCCCAGATCGCCGGCAGCGCGCATCGCCGCCGGAGCGGAAGGCATCGGGCCTCAAGGCCCTCCCACCGGTACCGAACATCTCTTGGGGAAAGTGTCGTGACTCAATTGCGCGTGCTGTTGGCCTGTTCGCTGTTGCTCCTGCTGTCGCTGCTGTCGGCTCCGGCCGCGGCGGCCTCGTGGTGGGACGGCAAGTGGAACTACCGGGCCAAGATCGATCTCAACACCACCTCGACCGGCGCCGCGGCGACCGAGCCGGGCGGCCGCGCGCAAGTGCTGGTGCGCCTGCACTCGGGCAACTTCAACTTCGCCGACGCCAAGGAAGACGGCAGCGACGTGCGCTTCATCGCCGCCGACGACCGCACGCCGCTGAAGTACCACTTCGAGAAATACGACGGCCTGGTCGATCAGGTCGCGCTGGCGTGGGTCGACGTGCCCAAGCTCGACCCCAACGCGTCGGCGTCGGTCTACGTCTATTTCGGCAATCCCGAAGCGACGCCGGGCAGCGATCCGAAGGGCAGCTACGACGCCGACAGCATCGCGGTGTTCCACTTCGCCAACCAGGGCGCGGCCGGCAGCGACACCACCGCTTACGGCAACAACGCGCAGGCGCCGCTGACCCTGGCCGAGACCGCGCTGATCGGTTCGGGCCTGCAGCTCGACGGCAAGGCGCCGGTCAAGGTGCCGGCGTCGCCGTCGCTGAATCTCGCCGCCGCGCAGCCGCTGACCCTGAGCGCGTGGATCAAGCCGGCCGGCGCCAACGCCAGCGGCGTGATCGCCTCGCTGCCGGGCGCGTTGACGGTGGGCATCGAACAAGGCGTGGTCTACGCCGAAAGCGCCGGCGTGCGCACCGCCGCCGGCGCGCCGCTGGTCGGCGAGGGCTGGGCGCACGTGGCCGCGCGCTTCGACGCCGGCAAGCTCGCGGTCTACGTCAACGGCGCGCCGGCCGGCGACGCCGCGGTGGCGCTGCCGGCCGCGGCCGCGGGCCTGCTGATCGGCGGCGAAGACGGCGCCGCGCGGCCGAACTTCATCGGCCAGATCGACGAACTGCAAGTGTCCAAGAGCGCGCGTGGGCTCGGCCTGATCCAGGTCGCCGCGCACAGCCAGGGCCTGGACGCCAAGCTGCTGACCTTCCAGCCGGTCGAGCAGCGTTCCGGCGACGGCGGCCACAACTACTTCGGCATCTTGTTCAGCGCGCTGACCGTCGACGCCTGGATCGTGATCGTGATCCTCGGCTTCATGGCCGCGATCTCGTGGTGGGTGATGATCGGCAAGGGCCTGTTCGTCAGCGCCACCGCCAAGGCCAACGAGCGCTTCCTGCTGGCGTTCCGCAAGCAGGCCGGCGAGTACCCGCTGCACGACGCCTCGTGGGTGCGCGCGGCCGAGAACGGCGGGCCGTTGAACGGCGACAAGTCCAACCTCGCGCGCCTGCTCGCGATCGGCCTGGACGAGCTGCGCAACCGCGTCGCCGCCGGCGGCGGGCGTTCGGTGGTGCGGCCGCAGTCGATCGCCGCGATCCGCTCGGCGCTCGACGCCGCCGCGGTGCGCGAAGGCCAGCGCCTCAACAAGCTGATGGTGCTGCTGACCATCGCGATTTCCGGCGGCCCGTTCCTCGGCCTGCTCGGCACCGTGGTCGGCGTGATGATCACCTTCGCCGCGGTCGCCGCGGCCGGCGACGTCAACATCAACGCGATCGCGCCCGGCATCGCCGCGGCGCTGCTGGCGACCGTCGCCGGCCTCGCCGTCGCGATCCCGGCGCTGTTCGGCTACAACTACCTGCTGAGCCGCACCGAAGCCATCGGCGCGGACATGCAGGTGTTCGTCGACGAACTGGAAAAGCGCATCGCCGAGGATTACGCCGGCGACGCGCCGCTGCCGGCGCACGTCGCCCGCAGCGTGTCGACGGAGACGCTGCCGTGAAGGTCCAGGGCAAGAAGCCGTACGACGACATCAACATCACGCCGATGCTGGACCTGGCGTACGTGCTGCTGGTGATCTTCATCATCATGTGCACCGCGGCGGTGCAGGGCATCAAGGTCGACCTGCCCAAGGCCAGCGCGTCGCAGCCGCTGTCGCAGCCCAAGACCAAGGTCATCGCGATCGACAACGCCGGCCAGGTCAGCATCGACGCGATCCCGGTCAGCATGAGCGAGCTGGAGCAGCAACTGCGCAACGCGCTGGCCAACGACGCCGAGCTGCCGGTGATCCTGCGCGGCGACCGCGCCGTGCAGTACGACAAGGTCATGGCCGTGCTCGACCTGTGCAGCAAGCTCGGCATCTCCTCCATCGGCCTGGCCTCGCAGCGCCAGGGCCAGAGCTGAGGCGCGGACGTGTCGGAAACCTACGGCCGCGGTTCCTTTATGTCGCGCGCGCTCGGCGTGATCGGCGTCGTCGGCGTGCTCGCGGTGATGGCGTGGCTGGTGTGGTCGCTGATGCAGGGCGCTGGCCCGACGACCAAGCGCCAGCCGCCGCGCATTACCCAGGTGATCCTGCCGCCGCCCCCTCCGCCGCCGCCGCCGCCGGAACCGGAAAAGACCACCGACGAGCCCAAGCCGGTGGAGAACACGCCGTTCGAATCGATCGAGCCGCCGAAGGAGGAATCGGCCGAGCCGCCCGGCGATCCGCTGACCGCCGACGCCGGCCCGGGCAACAACGAATTCGGCCTGCAGGCCGGCACCGGTGGCGGCGGCACCCGCATCGGCGGCGGCAACGGCGGCGGAAATCCGTACGCCGGCTACGCCGCGATGGTGCAGCGGACCGTGCAGCAGTACCTGCAGCAGGGCGAGAAGACCCGCAAGGGCCGCTACAGCGCCACGGTGGCGATGTGGCTGGCGCCGGACGGGACGATCCAGCGCTCGCAGGTGATCGCCGGCACCGGCAAGCCCGAACTCGATGCGGCGATCGTCGCGGCGCTGCAGGGACGTTCCTTGCCGCAGGCGCCGCCGGCGGAAATGCCGCAACCGATCAATTTGCGCATCGGCGCGATCTCGCCGGGCTGACCGCGGCGCGCCCGATACGACTTCAACTTCCAGGAAGGCCACGCATGACCGCTACGACCCAACCGTTCCGCCGTCTCCGTCTCCACGCGCTGGCCGTGGCGCTGCTGTCGGCCTGCGCCGTGCCTGCGCTGGCGGCGCCGGTGGACGCGGCGAAGATCAGCCCGGAAGTGACGCTGAAACTGATCGACCTGCTGGTCGCCAAGGGCGTGCTGACGCGCGGCCAGGCCGACGATTTGATCGCCGAAGCCAAAGCCAGCGCCGCGTCCGCGCCCGCGACCGCCGTCGCCGCGCAGCCGGCGTACCAGACCGTTCCGGGCGCCGTGGTCGTGCCGTACGTGCCCGAAGTGGTGCGCCAGCAGATCAAGGACGAACTGCGCGCCGAAGTGGTGCAGCAGGCCAAGAGCGAAGGCTGGGCGGCGCCGAACGCGCTGCCGGAGTGGACCCAGCGCATCAGCTTCTACGGCGACCTGCGCGCGCGCGCCGAGGACGTGCTCAACGACAAGGAGAACTACCGCGAGTTCCCCAACTTCGCCACGCTCAACAGCGGCAGCGGCTACGACATCGCCGACCCGGTCGGCAACCCGGTGCCGTACGTCAACACCACCAAGAACCGCGGCCGCATGCGCCTGCGCGCGCGGCTCGGCATGCACGCGCAGATCGCCGACTGGATCGAGGCCGATATGCGCCTGGCCACCGGCAGCGACCGCAGCCCGGTGTCGACCAACCAGAGCCTCGGCGCCGGCGGCAACCTGTCCAAGTATTCGCTGTGGCTGGACCGCGCCTACATCCGGCTCAAGCCGACCAGCTGGCTCAGCGCCGACATCGGCCGCACGCCCAATCCGTTCTGGACCAGCGAACTGCTGTTCGACAACGACCTCAACTTCGACGGCGTCGCCGCCCAGGCCAGCTTCCGCCACAGCCCGGACTTCAAGACCTTCGTCAACGTCGGCGCGTTCCCGGTGTTCAACACCGATTTCGATTTCGGCTCGACCCAGGAACTGGACAAGGAGTCCAGCCGCGACAAGTGGCTGTACGGCGCGCAGGCCGGGCTGGAGTGGGGCTTCGCCGATGCGATGTCGCTGAAGCTCGGCCTGGGCTATTTCGAGTTCGACAAGCTCAACGGCCAGTTCTCCTCGCCGTGCCTGGCGCCGACCTCCAAGGACGTGTGCGATACCGATCTGTCGCGTCCGCAGTTCCAGCAGTTCGGCAACACTATGTTCGCGATCCGCAACATCGTGCCGGCGCAGGGCGCGCCGAACGGGCCGCAGTTGCAGTACTTCGGTTACGCCAGCGAGTTCGGCGTGGCCAACCTGCACGCCGCGCTGGAGATCGCGCGCTTCGACCCGGTCAAGATCGTGCTCGAAGCCGACGTGGTCAAGAACACCAAGTACGACGCCAAGCGCATCCGCGCGCTCGGCCCGCTCAACAACTTCAAGCCGAATCTCGACCCGGCCGACACCCGCGCGGTCTTCGACGGCGGCGACATGGGCTATTACCTGAACCTGCTGGTCGGCCAGCCGAAGATCGAAAAGGCCTGGGACTGGAACGCCAGCATCGGCTACAAGCGGGTCGAATCCGACGCGGTGCCGGACGCGTTCACCGATTCGGACTTCCATCTGGGCGGCACCAACGCGCGCGGCTTCATCGTCGGCGGCTCGCTCGGCCTGGCCCGCAACACCTGGCTGGGCCTGCGTTGGCTCAGCGCCAACGAGGTCACCGGCCAGCCGTATTCGGTCGATGTGGTCCAGCTCGATCTCAACACTCAGTTCTGACCGGGGACAACGCGCATGAGCCTGCCGCTTCCTTCGATCCGCCACGCCGCGCTGCGCAGCGCGCCGCTGCTGGCCGCCCTGTGGTTCGCCGCCTCCGCCGCGCACGCGCAGAGCGGCAACGAAACCCGCTTGCGCGATGCGCTGCGCGACACCGCTTCGCGCCTGCGCACGACCGAGGCCGCGCTGGCCCAGCAGCAGGCCGCCACCGCCGCGGCCGAGCGCGAGCGCGACGAACTCAAGAGCCGCGCGGCCAAGCCGGCGCCGGCCGCGGACGGCGCGCAACTGGCGGCGTTGCAGCAACGCCTCGGCCAGGCCTCGGCGTCGGCCGGGCAGGCGCGCGAGGAAGCGCTGAAGTGGCGCAGCGCGCAGGAGCAGGCGGCGCACAGCGCGCAGCAGAAGGAGCGCGAGCGCGCGGAGCTGGCGAAACGGCTCGACGCGGCGCAGGCCCGCGCGGCCGAATGCGCCGCCGGCAGCGAGGCCTTGTATCAGGCCGGGCGCGAACTGGCCCAGCTGTATCGCGATCCCGCCTATGCCAAGGGCAAGCGGGTGACCTTGCTCGGCTTCGGTCAGGTCGAACGCGAGAACCGCGCGCGCGAACTCGAGAACAAGCTCGAGGACGAACGCGCCAAGACCGCCCAGTGCGGCGCCGGCGACGCCGCCGCGCGCACCGCCGGCACGGCGTCGAACGGCTGATGCCTGCGCCGCGCGCCCGCGCTGTCGTCGCCCGCCGCGCGGTTTCGCGCGCGGCGGACGTTCGCGCGCGCGGCGTTGATGCTGGCGCTGTGCGGCGTCGTCGCGGCGCTGCCGGCGCAGCGGCGGATTCTGCCGGCCTCGCGACCGGCGCCGCCGCCGTGCGTGCAGGTGCGCATCGGCCACGACGAGGCCGGGCGCTGGGATTGCATCAATGCTGCGATCAAGACCGAAGTCGAAAAAACCGCGCCGGTGAACGCCGCCGATTCGCCGGGCGAGCGCCTGGCGCCGATCGGGCAGGGCCTGGCGGTGCCGGCGGCGACGCGGCAACGGCTCGGCGACCAGTACGGCAAGTCGATCGCGCCGCAACGGCCCGAACGCAGTTTTCCGACCACGCCGCTGGCGCGGCCGCCGGTGCGCTGAGATGCGCGCGCGTGCGGCCAACGACGGCGAGTACAGCGACACAGCGGCCGGCGCGTGCGCGCGGCCGCGCGTCGTGTTCTACCCGTACGTCCCGCATCGCAGTCCAGGCTTGCATCGCAGTCGCCGTAGCCCGGCCCGCGCGCTTCGCACCGCGCACGGGCGCCACCTCCCATCCCACTGCGTCGCCGCGCCGCGCGACGCCTCCGCGCCCACGCCGCCCGCGCAAAGGAAGCCGTCATGACCCGCAAGCCCCTCGCCGGTAACGATTCTGGCCGTCCTTCGCCCGCGCGGCTGCGCCTGTTGGCGCTGAGCGCGGCGATCTCGCTGGCCCTGGTCGGCGGCGTCGCCCACGCCGATCCCAATCCGTTCGCGCGCCGCGGCGCCGACCCGGCCGCGCAGGCCGCGCGCAGCGTGCAGCAGCAGGGTCTGCAATCGGCGCAGGCGCAGCGCATGGCGCAGCGCTCGCTCGACGCGTTCGCCCAGGCCGCGCGCGTGCGCTCCGCGCTCGACGCCGCGCAGGTCGCCGCGCGCGCCGCGGCGGCAGCGTCGGCGGCGGCCAATCAAGTCCCCGACGGTCTGGTCCAGGGCGGGCTCAAGGTCGCCGCGGGCGTGCGCTTCGAACCCGGCGCCATCGCGGTCGAAGACCCGCGCCTCAACCAGTCCAAGCTGTGGCTCGGCGCCAAGGGCCCGACCCAGAACAACGATGCCGGCGGCAACGTCACCGTCACCATCGAGCAGACCCAGAAAAAGGCGATCCTGAGCTGGGAAAGCTTCAACATCGGCCGCCGCACCACGGTCTATTTCGACCAGCGCGGCGGCAACCAGAGCGGCGGCGGCAACGACTGGATCGCGCTGAACCGGGTCGACGATCCCAGCGGCCGGCCGAGCCAGATCTTCGGCCAGATCAAGGCCGAAGGCAGCGTGTACCTGCTCAACCGCAACGGCGTGGTGTTCGGCGGCACCAGCCAGGTCAATACGCGTTCGCTGCTGGCGTCGTCGCTCAATTTGTTCAGCAACGACATCGCCCAGAGCAACCGCATCTTCATCGGCGAAGGCGTGCGCCGGGCCAAGGCCGACGTGGCGGTGCTGACTTCCGAGCTGGCCGAATTCGGCGGCGGCGCCGCGGCGCGGCCGCAGGCGTCCGGCGACATCCGCATCGACGCCGGCGCGCAGATCAAGACCGGTTCCGGCGGCTTCGCCCTGATCGCCGCGCCGAACCTCAGCAACGCCGGCAGCGTGATCGCCGAAGACGGCCACGCGCAGCTGGCCGCGGTGGTCGGCGCGTTCTCGACCCCGGCGCCGGCCGGCGCCAGCAACGAACTGAGCCTGCGCTACAGCGGCGTGGCCCCGCAGGCGAGCGCGCCGAACGCCGGCTACGGGCGCCTGGACAACACCGGCATCGTCGCCAGCAAGCGCGGCACGGTCACGCTGACCGGCTACGACCTGCATCAGGACGGCTATGTCGGCACGACCACGTCGGTCAGCCGGCCGGGACGGATCTCTATAGTGGCTGCCAACCATTCGCGTTCGGCCGGCGTCGACAAGCCGGCCGACCTCAGCGGCAGCACCGGCGGCAAGCTCAGCTTCGGCAGCGCTTCGGTCACCGCGATCCTGCCCGAGCGCGACGGCGAGACCACCACCTCGGCGGCGACCGCGGACAAGGCGTTCCAGGCGCCCAACGCGGTGCTGGCCGCGGCGCAGATGCGCCTGCAGGAAAACGCGCTGGTGCTGATGCCCGGCGCCAAGCTCGATCTGGTCGGCATGGAACCGCTGCGCGACGGCACCAGCAAGCCCGAGGTCGCGCGCATCCAGATCGACCGCGGCGCGCAGATCAACGTCGCCGGCCTGGCCGACGTGCTGCGGCCGATGTCCGACAACTTCATCACCATCGAACGCATCGGCGAGAACGAACTGGCCGACTCGCCGCTGCTGCGCGGCGGCGCGTTCTACCGCAAGAAGGTCGTGCTCGACGCGCGCGCGCGCGGCGTCACCGACGACGGCCGCGCCTGGGTCGGCAGCCCGCTGTTCAACGCCGCCGGCTACGCCGACCAGCGTCCGCGCGGGATCGACCAATTGCTGGTCGACGGCGGCACCATCAACGTCAGCGTGCGCGAATTCGTCGCCCGCGGCGGCTCGGTGATCGACGTCAGCGGCGGCTTCCTGCATTACCAGGGCGGCATGGTCGAAACCCCGCGGGTCATCGGCGCGGACGGGCGCACCTATCGCCTGGCCGGGGCCGACCCGTCGCAGTCCTACCTCGGCTTCGCCGGCCAGTTCTCGCTCGACCACCAGCGCTGGAACGTGCGCGAGTATTTCTATTCGGCGTTCGCGCGTTCGGATCGTTACTACGAGTCCGACTACGTGCAGGGCGGCGACGGCGGCGAACTCAACATCGTGCTGCGCCAGGACGCCGGCGCCGACGCGAGCCGGGTCGACACCGGGCTGGTGCTGGCCGGCGAGCTGCGCGCCAACGCCGAATCCGGCCGCGACCAGCGCGAGCGCGGCACGCCGGCGCTCGGCGGCAAGCTCAGCGTGTCGGTCAGCGGCGCCGGTTATGGCCAGTGGACCTTGCAGAACGGCGCGGTGCCCGACGTGGCCGCGGACTTCTCGATGCAGCAGCGCCTGACCCAGGGGCAGGGCGGCACGCTGTCGGCGCAGGCGTTGAACCAGGCCGGCTTCGGCACGGTCGAGCTCAGCGACAAGCTCTCGCGCATCGACGTGGCCGGCGACGCGCACCTGCAGGTCGACGCCGGCGGCCGCATCGCCCTGAGCGGCGCGCGGGTGAACGTGGCCGGCACCTTGCAAGCCGACTCGGGCGAGATCGCGCTCAGCGCGACCAGCGAAAACGATCCGAATCCCGAAGCCGGCGCGCGCCGCGGCATCACCGTGCAATCCGGCGGCCGCCTGCTCGCGCGCGGGCAGTGGGTCAACGACCGCGACCGCGTCGCCGACCAGCGCCAGGGCGGCGCGCACATCGACGCCGGCCGCATCAGCCTCAGCGTCTCGGAATATCCGCTCTTGAACGGCGCCGGCGGCGGCCGCGACGCCAGCGGCTCGATCGTGCTCGACCCGGGCGCTTTGCTCGACGTGTCCGGCGGCGGCCGGATCCTGCCGAACGGCCAGCTCGCGGCCAAGGACGGCGTGCCGCTCGGCCGCGGCGGCGATATCGCCTTGAAGCTGTACCAGCCGCGCGAAGGCACCCAGTCGCTGAATCCGTTCCTGCCCGCGTCGGCGTTCGCCGCCGAGCCCGGCGCCGGCGAGCTGCGCTTCAGCGCGCAGAACCTGCGCGGCGGCGGCCTCGCCGGCGGCGGCACGCTGAGCCTGTACGCGCGCGACATCCTGATCGGCGCGGCGGCGGCCGACCCGCTCGCCGGCGATGCGCGCACGCTGCGCCTCGACGCCGGTTTCTTCCGCGACGGCGATTTCGGCGCCTACGATCTGGTCGCGCGCCACGACGCGCGCATCCTTGCCGGCACCCAGCTGAGCGTGTCGCAGCGCAATTTCCTGCCGAACCTCGACGCGTTGCGCGGACTGGCCAGCGGCGGCGATCTCTACGCCGGGCTGGATGCCGCCGGTGCGGGCCGGTACGGCGCGTTCGGCCGCCTCGACGACTACCACCGCGACGCCGCCGACTTCTTCCTCGAAGCCGGCGCGGCCACCGGCCGCACCCTGCCGAACGTGGCCGGGCTCGATCAGGTCCGCGACACGCTGACGCTGGAACGCGGCGCGCAGGTGCAGGTCGACGCCGGCGGCGCGGTGCGCCTGGGTTCGCGCGGCCAGCTGACCGTGCTGGGTTCGGTGATCGCGCACGGCGGCAGCATCGATCTGTCCGGCGACACCTCGAGCACGGCCTTGTCGCCGTCGCACAGCCCATCGCAGGTGGATTACTGGCGCGCGGACAAATCGGTGTGGGTCGGCAAGGACGCGGTGCTGGATGTCTCCGGCGTGGCGCTGCTCGACCCGTTCAAGGCGCCGCTGCCGAACGGCGGCGCGGTGCCGCGCGACGGCAAGCTGCTCGACGGCGGCCGCATCCGCCTGAGCAACGACGGCGGTTATGTGGTGGTCGAGCAGGGCGTGCGCCTGGATCTGTCCGGCGCGCGCGCGATCTTCGACCTGCCGGCCGACAGCGGCGCGATCGGCCAGGCGCCGCTGCAGGCGCGCGCGGTGTGGAGCGACGGCGGCGAGCTGGTGCTGGCCGCGGCCGGCGGCCTGTTCTTCGACGGCCGCATCCAGGCCGCCGGCGGCGACGCGCAGGCGCGCGGCGGCAGCGTGCAGCTGCTGACCGCGCAAAGCGTGCGGCCGCTCGACGTCAGCGGCGGCCGCGCGCCGCTGGCGACGTCGCAGATCGTGTTCCACCAAAGCGGCAGCCGGCTCGATGCGTCCGCGCGCGCGGGCGGGGCGATCGAGCCGGGCCGCGACACGCCTTCGGGCACGATGCATTTCCAGGCCGACTCGCTCGACGGTTCCGGAGTCGACACGCTGCTGGTCGGGATCGGCGAAGACGGCCTGATCCGCGGCCCCGGCATCGCGCCGGTGCTGTTCGACGGCGACGTGACCCTGTCGCCGGCGCGCGCGCTGATGATCAACGCGCGTGCGTTCCAGGCCGGCGGCGAACGCGGCGCGGCGACGCTGCGTTCGGCCTACGTATCGCTGCAAGGCCTCGGCGACGACCCCGCGACGGCGCTGCCGGAACCCGGCAAGCCCGGCGCGGCGACGCTGAAGGTCGAGGCCGGCTTCATCGACATCGGCGGACGCGTGGCGCTGCGCAACTTCGCCGACGCCGCCTTCGACAGCCGCGGCGACATCCGCTTCCACACGCCGAGCCTCTACCAGAGCGCGACGATCAACAACGAAGTGCAGCTGGTGCCGGGCGAACTGCTGAGCGGCGGCAACCTGTCGTTCCGCGCCGCGCAGCTGTATCCGGCCAGCGGCGAGACCTTCATCGTGCGCGCGCTCGGCGCCAAGGACGCGGCCGGCGTCCGCGCCGACACCGCGATCCGCATCGCCGGCAACGGCGCGGCCGCGCCGCTGCCGCTGTCGGCCGGCGGCAAGCTGCTGCTGGACGCCACCGACATCGAACAGGCCGGTACGTTGCGCGCGCCGGCCGGGCAGATCGTGCTCGGCGCGGCCAACGCCGACGACCCGGCGACCCGCGCGCTGTTCAACCAGCTCGCGCTGACGTCGACGCGCACGGTGACGCTGGCGCCGGGCAGCCTGACTTCGGTCTCGCTCGACGGCCGCGTGCTGCCGTACGGCAAGACCGTGGATTCGCTGCAATGGGACGGCAACGAGGTCGAGCAGCGCCTGACCGCGCCGCCGCTCAAGCGCATCTCGCTCGACGGCGCGCAGCTGTCGTTGCAGGACGGCGCGCGCGTCGACCTGTCCGGCGGCGGCGATCTGCAGGCGTTCGAATGGATCGCCGGCACCGGCGGCAGCCGCGACGTGCTGTCGAGCTTCGCGGTGAACTACGCCGACGGCGGCAGCGGCACGCGCGCGCCGCTGTATGCCGACGGCCGCGAGGTCTATGCGATCGTGCCGGGCGCGCAGTCGCCGCTGGCGGCGAGCGACCCGCTGTTGAGCCAGGGCGCCGGCGCCAGCCAGGTCGGCAAGTCGGTGTATCTGTCCGGCGTGCCGGGGCTGGCCGACGGCGTCTACACCTTGCTGCCGGGCCGCTACGCGACCTTGCCGGGCGCGTTCCGCGTGGTCCAGCGCAGCGGCGGCCAGGACGCGTTGTCGAGCCAGAATCTGACCGCGCCGGACGGCACCCACCGCGTCGCCGGTTACTACGTCGACTCGCTCAGCGGCGCGCGCGATGCGCGTTCGCAGTCGTTCGACGTGCAGTCGGCGGCGGTGTGGGGCCAGTACTCGCAATACCAGCTCAGCCGCGCCAACAAGTTCTTCTCCGAACAGGCGGCCAAGGCCGGTCGTTTCGCCCCGCAGCTGCCGCGCGACGGCGGCCAGCTGGTGCTCAGCGCGCAGCGCGCGCTGGAACTGGCCGCGCGCCTGGACGTGGCCGCCGCCGACGGCGGCGCGGCCGCGCAGATCGACGTGGTCGCCGACGCGATCCAGATCCGCGGCCGCAACCAGGCCGCGCGCGAAGGCTATGTGCAGCTCGACGCCGGCCAGCTCAGCGCGCTCGGCGCCGGCAGCCTGCTGATCGGCGGCGTGCGCGAGCGCGGCAGCGACGGCACCGCGATCTCGGCGCGCGCGCGCGACGTGCTGGTGTCCAACGACGCCGCCTCGCCGCTGCAAGGTCCCGAGATCGTGCTGGTGGCCAAGGCCGGCGACGGCAGCCAGGGCGTGCGCATCGAGGACGGCAGCGTGATCCAGGCGCGCGGCACCCTGGCCGGCGCCGGCGATCTGCAGTTGGTGATCGGCCAGAACGCCGACAGCGCCAGCAACCGCCCCGCGATCAGCGGCGACGGCGCGCTGCTGCGGGTGTCCAACGCCGGCGCGGCGACCCTGCAACGGCGCGGCCTGCCGGCGTTCGAGCAATCGCACGGCCTGCTCGACGTCGGCGCCGGCGCGCGCCTGGACGGCGGCGCGGCGCTGATGCTCGACGCCTCCGGCAACGCCCGCGTCGACGCCAGCGCGGTGCTGGCCGGGCGCGACATCCAGGCCAGCAGCGGGCGGGTGGTGTTCAGCGCCGACCCGGATGCGCGCTACGACGGCTTCGTGGTCGGCCGCAACACCCTCGCGCAGTTCGGCCAGGCCCAGCGGGTGAGCCTGCGCAGCTACGGCGAAATGGCGTTCTACGGCGACATCGAAGTCGACAGCGACCGCGAACTCAACCTCAGTGCGCGCCGCTTCGGCGGCGACGGCGGCGCGGTGCGGCTGAGCGCGCAGCGCCTGAGCCTGGGCAACGAACTCGGCGTGCGGGGCGGCCCCGCCGGCGACGCGCCGGCCGGGCCCGGCACGCTGCAATTGCGCGGCGATACGGTCGCCTTCAGCGGCGGCGATTCGCAGTTCGCCGGTTTCGCCAAGGTGTCGGTCGACGCGGCCAAGCAGATTTCCGCCGGCGGCCGCGGCAGCGTCGATTTCGGCGCGGCGGATCTGCGCCTGCAAGCGCCGGTGATCCAGGCCGATGGCGGCGCCGACCAGAGCCTGCGCAGCAGCGGCGCGATCACGTTGGCTCGCGTCGGCGACGCCGCGGCCGACGCGGCGCGGCCGCAGGGCGGCGCGCTGGAACTGCGCGGCGCCAGCATCGCCGGCAGCGCGCTGATCCGGGCAAATTCCGGCCGCGCGACCCTGGTCGCGACCCAGGGCGACGTGCGCCTGGACGCGGGCAGCGCGATCGACGTGTCGGCGTTGCCGAAGGCGATCTTCGACCAACCGGTGTACGCGCCGGGCGGGCGGATCGAACTGCGCGCCGAGCGCGGCTCGATTGCATTGGCCAACGGCGCGCAGCTGGACGTGTCGGCCGCGGCCGGCGGCGGCGACGCCGGCGAGCTGCGCCTGCTCGCGCCGCAGGGCGCGATCGCGCTCGACGGCGCGCTCAAGGGCGCGGCGCCGAAGGGGCAGGGCGGCCGCATCGAACTCGACAGCGGCGCGGCGCTGGACCTGGACACGCTGGCGCAGCGGCTGGCGCAAAGCGGCATCGACCGCAGCATCGCGGTGCGCAGCCGCAGCGGCGACCTGCAACTCAGCGCCGGCCAGAGCCTGAAGGCGCGCGAGGTCAGCCTGATCGCCGACGGCGGCAGCGACGTGCTGCTGCGCGACGCGGCCAACGGCAACGTGCGCATCCTCGGCGACATCGACGCCTCCGGCAGCGCCGGCGGCCGGATCGAGCTGTACGGCCGCCACGGCGTCGACCTGCAAGGCCGCCTGCTCGCCAACGGCAGCGCCGCCGGCAAGCGCGGCGGCACCGTGCGCATCGGCACCAGCGGCCGCAGCGACGGCACCCTCAACGAGTCGTTCGGCTATCAGAACGTCGCCAGCGACGCGGCCGGCGTCATCCGCATCGGCCGCGACGCGCTGATCGACGTGCGCGGCGGCAGCGCCGGCGGTTTGTCCGGCGGCAAGGTCGAACTGCGCGCGCCGCTGCTGGTCGGCGGCGACGTCAACGTCGCGGTCGACAATCCTGCGTCGATCGTCGGCGCGCGCGAGGTCGGGCTGGAAGCGTACGCGGTGTGGAGCGCCGGCGACGCGGTCAATCCCGAGCATCCCGAGCGCCATTTCGACGGCATCGTCGATCCGGCCGGCTGGTACGGTTCCGACGGCCAGCTCGTCGCCGGCAAGTGGCGCGACGCCAGCGGCGCCGAACTGGCCGCGCCGCAGACGCCGGAGCAGCTCGCGCTCTACCTCAAGACCCACTACTTCACGCCCGACGCGGCCAACGCGGCGCACCAGGGTTTCTACGGCTACCTCAACGGCGACAGCGTCGAGCACACGCCCGGCACCCTGATGCGTTTCGCCCAGGCCCCGGGCTTCGCCTTCGGCGAGCGCTTCGCCGGCATTGCGAATTTCCGCGCGCGTCCCGGCATCGAGCTGCAAAATCCCGACGCGAGCCGCGACGGCGGCGCGATCCGGGTGTTGACCAACTGGAACCTCAACTCCGGCGACCGCAACGCGCCGGACTTCCGCTACCAGGGCGCCGCGCCGGTGCTGACCCTGCGCGCGGCCGGCGACGTGCAGGTCAACGCCAGCATCAGCGACGGCTTCTACAACTACAACGCCGCCGGCAGCGGCGCGGTCGGCAACTACGACGGCTCGGTCGCCGCGCGCATGACCTGGCTGCAGAACAATCCGCTGAGCATGCCCGACAGCGAACAGTTCCTGCCCGCGCCGCAGCCGTACGATCCGAACGACGAATCCGGCCAGTACTACGGCCAGTACGACGAACTGTTCGGCATGATGACCAAGCCCGACAGCGCGCTCGACAACATCGTCGGCCCCGGCACCTCGCTGATGGGCTTCATCGACCTGCTGATCTCGATCGCCGGCACCGGCGACGCCGGCATCGCCGAGCCCGCGCCGCCGACCGGCCCCGGCGACTACGCCGGTTATCTGGACCGTTACCGCAGCTACGTGCTCGACCTGGCCAACCGCGTCGCCAACGGCGAAGTGCCGCCGATGACCTGGGTGCCGCGTCTGCCGGTGCTCGGCCCGGTGCCGCCGGCCGCCGACCGCACGCCGATGCTGCAGGCCAGCGCCGAACGGCCGACGCCGTGGCTGGAGCAACAGCTCGCCGGCGGCGACAGCAGCCGCTACCGCTTCGTCGCCGGCGCCGATTTCACCAGCGTCGCGCCCGACCGCGCCGGCAGCGGCGCGGCCGACATCGTGTTCGACGGCCACACCACTTTGCGCAAGAACGGCCAGAGCGATCTGTTGTTGCCGAACGTGCTGCGCACCGGCACCGGCGAGATCGAACTGGTCGCCGCGCGCGACGTGCGCTTCGCCGACCGCGACGCGCCGGCCAGCGTCTACACCGCCGGCCGCCCGGGCGAGGGCACCCGCGCCGACACCTCGCGGCCGCGGGTCGAAGGCGCAAGCTCGCCGCAGAACCTGGGCGGCCCGCTGGTCGCGGTCACCGGCGCGGTCAATCCGGAAGCCGCCGGCGACCTCAGCCTGCGCGCCGGCCGCGACATCGTCGGCAACCGCCAGATCCGCGACAGCGACGGCCGCCGCAGCGGCGTCGCCGGCAGCTATCTGGTCCAGTACTGGTGGCCGTGGATGCAGACCGGCAACGTCGCCGACGCCGACGGCCGCCTGATCTCGACCTCGATCAACTTCGGCGGCTTCGCCCAGGGCCTGCTCAGCGTCGGCGGCGACATCCGCCTCGACGCCGGCCGCGATCTGGTCGAAGTGTCGGCGTCCTCGCCGACCACGTGGCTGCGCGACGGCGCCGGCGGCCTGCGCCGTTTCGGCGGCGGCGACCTGCGCGCCAGCGCCGGCCGCGACGTGCTCGGCGGCGATTTCTTCGTCTCCCAGGGCGAGGGCTCGCTCAACGCCGGCGGCCGCATCGGTTCGGCCTACGACCTGAACGTGCCGGTGTTTATCGAGAACGTCAGCAGCCAGACCACGACGATGAGCTCCGGCGTGGCGCCGATCCTGGCGATGCAGGACGCGCGCTGGAACGTCGGCGCCAGCGGCGACGTCGACATCGGCCGGGTGCTCAATCCCTCGTACGCGCGCCTGAGCGAGCGCGAGGTCGATTCGCAGAGCTTCGGCGCCGATGCCGCGCTCAACGCGGTCTCGACCACCGGCGACGTGCAGCTCGGCAGCCTGCTGCTCGGCGATGCGCTGTTCGCTTACGGCGGCCGCGACCCGAACCGCCCGCAGGCGCCGTACAACATCGGCAGCAGCTCGCTGTTCGCGCAGGTGCTGCCGGGTTCGCTGAGCCTGACCGCGATCGCCGGAGACGTGCGCGTGCGCAACGGCGGCCAGCTGTTCCCGTCCGTGCGCGGCGGCCTGAGCCTGCTCGCCGGCGGCGACGTGCTGCTGTACGCCGACGCGTTCCCGCGCCTGGACACGCTGCGCCTGCTCGACATCGACCCGGCCTGGATGCCGTCGCCGCTGCAACCGCTGTCGAGCCTGCCGGAACAGACCGCGTTCGACTTCTCGCGCCTGGACGTGTTCATCCCCAGCCGCGACCAGCGCGCCAACCTGCACCGCGACGACCGCGAGCCGGCGCGGGTGTACGCGCTCGGCGACATCGTCAACGGCCAGCCGGACCAGCGCCAGAGCTTCAACACCCTGACCCTGGAACTGCCGAAGCCGGCGACGATCCGCGCCGGCCGCGACATCGTCGACCTCGACCTGCGCGGACAGAACTACCGCGCCAGCGACGCCACCCGCGTGCTGGCCGGACGCGATCTGTACTACCGTCCGCTCGGCCGCAGCATCAGCGGCCGGGTCAGCCGCTACAACTGGATGGAACTCGGCGGGCCGGGCAGCTTCGAAATCCAGGCCGGGCGCGATCTGGGCCCGTTCACGTCGGCCAACGAGGCCTACGCGTTCAACCAACTGCGCGCCGAAGGCGGCGGCATCCGCACCATCGGCAACCGCGACAACGCCGGGCTGGGCTACGACGGCGCCGATCTGGTCGTGCGCTTCGGCGTCGCGCCGGGCATCGACACGCGCGCGTTCGCCGCGCGCTATCTCGATCCGGCCGGCGAAGAATCCGCGGCGTACGCGGGCTGGCTCGCCGCCTACGTGCGCCAGCAGCGCCGCGACGCCGGCGGCAACGGCGACGCCGAGCTGTCGCCGCAGCAGGCCTGGGCCGAGTTCGCGCAACTGCCCGAAGCGGCGCAGCAGCGTCTGGTCGACAAGGTGTTCCTGGACCTGCTCGAACGCGCCGGCCGCGACAACAAGAACCCGGCCAGCCCCGAGTTCGGCAAGTACGCCGCCGGCTACCGCGCGATCAACACCTTGTTCCCGTCGGCGCTGGGCTACACCGCCAACCGCCTCGACGGCGGCGCCAACGGCGCCGACGCGCCGGTCGCGACCGGACGCATGGACATGCGCGGCTCGACCGTGCAGACCCAGCAGGGCGGCGACGTGCGCATCCTCGGCCCCGGCGGCGAAGTGCTGGTCGGCAGCGTGGCCGCGCCGCCGCTGGTGACCAACAACCGCGGCGAGACCGTGATCGGCCCGAACCAGCAAGGCGTGCTGACGTTGGATGTCGGCGACATCGGCATCTTCACCGACCGCAGCGTGCTGCTGGCGCAGAGCCGCATCTTCACCCAGCGCGGCGGCGACCTGACGATCTGGAGTTCGAACGGCGACATCAACGCCGGCAAGGGCGCCAAGACCTCGTCGGACAAGCCGCCGGTGCGTTACGTCTGCGACGTCGACCAGTACTGCCGGATCGACGCGCGCGGCCTGGTCACCGGCGCCGGCATCGCCACCTTGCAGACCGCCGCGGCCGGCAAGGCCGGCGACGCGGTACTGATCGCCCCGCGCGGCACCATCGACGCCGGCGACGCCGGCATCCGCATCGGCGGCAATCTGATCGTCGCCGCGCAGACCATCGCCAACGCCGACAACATCCAGGTCGACGGCAACTCCATCGGCATCCCGGTCGCGCGCAACGTCGACACCGGCGCGCTCAGCGCGGCCTCGTCGGCCAGTTCCGGCGTCAACGCGGTCGCCGAGCAGATGGCGGAAAAGCGTCCGGCGATGGGCGGCCGCGATTTGCCGGCGGTGATCTCGGTGCAGGTGATCGGCTTCGGCCAATGCGAGGCCAACAACCCGCGCTGCGCGAACTCGCCGTAACGACTGGCGCCGACGCCTCGGCGCGAGGGCAGGGCAACGAAACGGGGCGGCCGACAGGCCGCCCTTCTTTTTTCTGCAAGCGCCGCACCTGCGTGTCAGCCAGCCTGGACGCAACGCCCACGCCCTCCCTGTAGGAGCTGCGCAAGCTGCGACCGCGAAAACTGAACAACGCCGTAACCTCCAGCTCCCTCCCTGTAGGAGCTGCGCAAGCTGCGACCACGAAAACCAAACAACGCCGCAATTTTCATCACTGCGTTGCCGAAAGAACGATGACTGTTCGACTGTCGTTCCCGCACAAACACTCGCGCGACATCGCAGCGCATCATCCCGTCGCGAACCCGGCAAGCGCTGCGAACCGCGCACGCAGACAGCAACGCCGCATCCGCACACGCCGCCGCCACGATCTCCATCGCCAGCGAGTCTCCACGCCACTGCGAATCGCTGAGAACCTCGCCCGGTTTTCGCAACGCCGATTGCGAGCCAGGAAACCCGCGCAAACCAACACACCCGCAGCGCCGATTCCCACGCAGATGACAGTTGATCCGCGTCGCAATCGCACTCTGGACTCATCGCTCATGACCGTGACGCAGTGCGCGCACAAGCTGTCATCTACGTAACCGCGTCGTCGCGCGCAGACACAAAACCTTCGCATCGACTACGAAAACACGATTTAGATCGCGCTAAATCTCGGCCGATTAGTCACTTGAAGCATGTAATAAATACTTACCCGCATGGTCGCTGCGCTTGCACACGCCGCACCCATTCTGTCGCCGCGCCAACGCAGCCCGTCAGAGGCGAAGCGTCGGCGCCCTGCAACGAATCGATACGGATTGATCCGCGGGCATTCGGCCCGCACCCTCAAAAGGAGACGTCTCGTGCATCGCAACAAGCTTCATGTCGGCCTGCTGGCCGCTACCGCTGTCCTGGTCTTCGCTGGTTCGGCCAACGCGGCCGATCTGTACGGCGGCGGCGCCACCTTCCCGGCCCCGGCTTACGTCGGCGACCTGTACAACGGCACCTCGCCGGTCGCCAAGCTGTCGCGCGATTCCGCCATCACCCTGCCGGCCGTGACCTTCAGCGTCGCCGGCCTGGGCAACTCCACGGGCACCAAGGTTCCGGTGTTCAAGGACTACCACACCCGTTACTCGGCCGACGCCGTGTCGTACTGCCAGACCGGCAGCGGCACCGGCAAGAAGATCCTCAACAACGACGGCATCTTCGCCAACGGCGCCTGCTCGCCGGCCGGCATCACCGGCTTCAGCTCGGTCTCGGGCCAGTCGGCTCCGGACTTCATCGGCACCGACGCGCCGATCGCGACCGCCGACTACAACACCTTCATCACCAACATGGCGTCCACCCGCACCGCGATCGTGCAGATCCCGGTCCTGGCCGGCGCCATCGCCCTGCCGTTCAAGGACACCGCCGGCGGCCTGACCTCGGTCGCGCTGAACACCGAGCAGGTGTGCCGCATCTTCGCCGGCGACATCAAGAACTGGAACGACTCGCGCCTGACCTCGCCGGTGGCCGGCTCGCACCCGATCACCATCGTCTACCGTTCGGAAGGCAGCGGCACCTCGTTCGCCTTCACCAGCTACCTCGCCGCGCAGTGCAACGGCAAGTTCGGCCTGGCCACCGACTTCTTCAAGCCGAACCAGAGCTTCGCCACCGCCGCCGCCCTGGCGCTGCCGAACTACTCGGCGTCCTCGGCCCAGGCCGGCAACAACGGCGTGGTCTCCAAGGTCAAGTCGACCACCGACGCGTTCGGCTACGCCGACATCGCCGAAGTGCTGAGCCAGGGCGTGATGTACGCCTCGGTCAACGGCAACGACCCGGCCCTGTTCGGTTCGACCGGTCCGGTCAGCCTGGCTCCGGCCGCGCTGCTGTCGGCCAAGGTGCTCGACGGCGCCACCGTCGGCGACGTGCCGGCCAGCGTCGCCGCTCCGGCGCGCAACTGCACCCGTCTGGTCAACCCGACCGCCGTGATCTCGGGCGCTTATCCGATCGCCGCGGTGACCTACCTGGCCGCCTACTACGCCGGCAACGGCGCCAAGGCGACCCCGATCAAGAACCTGTTCAAGCAGTTCTACGGCCCGACCACCGCCGGCGCTCCGGACCCGCGCGTCGCGCTGCCGACCGGTTATGCCTACATCGACGGCAACACCCTGTTCCGCAGCTCGGCGGTCGGTTCGATCAACAGCTGCATCAACTGATCGCGGGCGCGGCGGCGGCAGGGATTGCCGCCGCCGCGCATGGCGGCAGGTTCGAAACGATGCTGTGAAGCAACCTCGCAGCGAGCCGCACCGCAAAAGCGATCGCGCAAAAAAGAAAAGCTCCCCGGTCGCATCGGGGAGCTTTTTTCTTGCCCGTCCGCCTGGCGGCGGTGCCTCGGGTCAGGCGTGGATCGGTCTTGCGCGGCTCGATCTTGCTTGGATCAATCCTGCTCGGATCAGGATCGGCTACGGATCAAGTACCGCAGAAGCAGGTCGCGTTGGCGCCGACGCGCGCGCCGGCCGGGCTTTCGGCGTAGACCGAGCAGGCCGAGGTGTCGGCGGTGCCCTTGTTGGCCGGCGCCTGGGCCTTGGCGTTGCAGGTGCTGACCGAGACGCGCTTGCCGTTGCCGACCACGGTGGTGATGCAGTTCGACGACACCTGCTCGCCGCTGCTGAGGTTGGCGGTGTTGTCGACCGCGATGACCGCGTCGCGGGTGGTGGCCAGCGCGGTGCCGAACACTTCGACCTTGGTCGAGCCGGTCGGGCAGGCGAAGTCGGCGGTGCAGAACGCGCTGTCGCCGGCGGCGGCGCCGTCGACCGTGGCGTAGACCTGCACCACGCCCGGCAGCAGCTTGAGCGTCTTGCACTGGCTGGCGGCATCGGCGTGCGGGGCGGCGAGCAGGCCGAGGCCGAGCGCGGCGACGGCCGCGAACAGCTTGGCGCGGATTGCGTAGTCCATGAGTTGTCTCCTTGAAGGTTGGATGGAACCGGCGCGGATGCGCAGCATCCGGGGGACGCGGACTTGCGTGCTGACGAAGGGCGTACGGCAGCGGCCGCATCGCGCGGCCGCGAGGAGAATGCAGGTGAAAGGCCAAAGGCCGGATCGCGCCGGTGGGCGTCGGCCGGTAGTGCGCAGCGTCGTGGGCGTGCGTGTCCCCGCGCGCTAGGAGAGCAAAGCCACGTGTCGGCGCGGTTGCACGGATGTGAACGCGTGCATGAATGCGCGTGCCGCCGCGCACACGGCGCGGCGGCCGGCGAGTCTCAGTTCTGGCTGCGCGCGAGCTTGCGTTCGCGCCGGTGCATCAGCACGCCGGCGACGCTGACGCCGATCGCCACCAACACCACGATGATCGAGGTCAGCGCGTTGATCTCCGGGGTGACGCCGAGCTTGACCTTGGAATAGACCAGCATCGGCAGCGTGGTCGAGCCCGGGCCGGAGGTGAAGCTGGCGATGACCAGATCGTCCAGCGAAAGCGTGAAGGCGAGCAGCCAACCGGCCAACAGCGCAGGCGCAATCAACGGAAGCGTAATGACGAAGAACACCCGCCACGGCTTGGCGCCGAGGTCCATCGCCGCTTCTTCCAGGCTGGCGTCCATCGAGGTCATGCGCGAGCGCACCACCACGGTGACGTAGCACGCGGTCAGGGTGATGTGGGCCAGGGTGATCGTGGTCATGCCGCGCTCGGGCCAACCGAACACCTGCTGCAGGCCGACGAACAGCAGCAGCGAGGACAGGCCGAGCATCACGTCGGGCATCACCATCGGCGCCGAGTTCATCAGGCTGAGGATGCCGCGCCCGGGGAAGCGGCCGAAGCGCGACAGCGCCAGGCCGCTGGCGGTGCCGAGCGCGACCGCGGCGGTCGCCGAGATCGCGGCGATGATGAGGCTGCGCTGCGCCGCCTCCAGGATCTGCTCGTTCTGCGCCAGCGCGGCGTACCACTTCAGCGAGAACCCGCCCCAGGTGGTGGCGCGGTCGGAGCCGCTGAAGGAATAGACGATCACCGACACGATCGGCAGGTACAAGAACGCATAGCCCAGCGCCATCATCGTGTACAGCGCGAACGGCCGCCGCTTCACGACTGGGCCTCGCGCGCGACGCGACGGTTTTCGATGTATTCGAACAGCAGCGTCGGCAACACGATCAGCAGCAGCATCGCCACCGCGATCGCCGCCGACAGCGGCCAGTCGCGGTTGGTGAAGAACTCGGTCCACAGCACCCGGCCGATGGTCAGCGCGTCCGGGCCGCCGAGCACGTCGGGGATCACGAACTCGCCGACCGCCGGAATGAACACCAGCAGGCTGCCGGCGAGGATGCCGGGGAACGACAGCGGCAGGGTGATTCGCCGGAACGCCTGCCACGGCTTGGCGCCGAGGTCGGCGGCGGCTTCCAGCAGGGTGAAGTCCAGGCGGATCAGGGTCGCCGCCAGCGGCAGGATCATGAAGGGCAGGTAGTTGTAGGTGATGCCGATGTACACGGCGAGGTTGGTGTGCAGCACCGCCTGGCCGGGTTCGAGCAGGCCCAGGCCGACCAGCGACTGGCTCAGCCAGCCGTTGGCGCGCAGCAGGCCGATCAGCGCATAGGTGCGCAGCAGCGAACTGGTCCAGAACGGCAGGATCACCAGCACCAACAGCAGCAGCCGCCACAGCCGCGGCGCGCGGGCGATGCCGTAGGCGATCGGATAGCCGAGCAGCAGGCAGCACAGGGTCGAGACGCTGGCGAACAGCAGCGACTTCAGGTACGCCGCGATGTACAGCGGGTCGGCCAGCAGCGCGGCGTAGTTGGCTGCGTGCAGGCGCAGTGTGGTGGCGCCGTTCTCGGCGGTTTCCAGCAGCGGCGTGTACGGCGGCACCTGGCCGAACACCGACTCGGCGAAGCTGATCTTCAGCACGATCAGGAACGGCACGCAGAAGAACAGCGCCAGCCACAGCATCGGGACCGCGGTGACCAAGAGCCGCCCGCGTCGTGTGCGGAATTCGTCGCCTACGGCGCGGAACCAACCGAAGAGGTTATAAACGACCTCCGCCCAGAAACCCCAAATCCCCGAGCCGCGCTTTTGCTGTTGCGCGCTCATGCCCGCGCTCCCGTCGCCGCTGCGGCCGCGAAACCCGAATGCGAAAGTCCGCCGCTCACGACGTCAGCACCACCGCGCTGGCCGCATCCCACGACAGCCACAGCGTATCGTCCCAGTCGTAATGCGGCTCCGAACTGCGCGCCACATGCGTCTCCTGCACGCGCAGCACCGCGCCGGCCTCGGTCTGCACGTGATAGATCGACACATCGCCCAGGTAAGCGATATCGCGCACCTTGCCCATCACCGCGTTGTCGAAGCCCTCGGGCTTGCTCTCGTGCACGTCGATCTTCTCCGGCCGCACCGCGATGCCGACCGCGGTGCCTTCCGGCAACGGATCGGGATGGCGCGCGAGCAGTTGGCCGCCGACGCCGTCGCACTGGATGCGCAGATCGCCGTCGCCGTCCTGGCCGAGCACGCGGCCTTCGAGCAGGTTAATGCCGCCGATGAATTCGGCGACGAAGCGCGTCGATGGGTATTCGTACAGCACCGCGGGCGTTGAGACCTGGACGATGCGGCCGGCGTCCATGACCGCGATACGCGAGGACATGGTCATGGCTTCTTCCTGGTCGTGGGTGACCATGATGAAGGTGGTGCCGACGCGTTCCTGGATGCTGACCAACTCGAACTGGGTGTGTTCGCGCAGCTTCTTGTCGAGCGCGCCGAGCGGCTCGTCGAGCAGCAGCAGCTTGGGCTGCTTGGCCAGCGCGCGCGCCAGCGCCACGCGCTGGCGCTGGCCGCCGGACAGCTGGTCGGGCTTGCGGTTGCCGAGCTGCGGCATGCGCACCAGCTCCAGCATCTGCTGCACGCGGTCGCGGATCTCGCCGGCGCCGGGCTTGGCGCCGCCGCTGGAATGCTTGAGGCCGAAGGCGATGTTCTGCGCCACGCTCATGTGCGGGAACAGCGCATAGCTCTGGAACATCATGTTGACCGGCCGCTGGTACGGCGGCAGGTCGGTGACGTCGATGCCGTCGATCAGCACCCGGCCGCGGTCGGGCGATTCGAACCCGGCCAGCACCCGCAGCAAGGTGCTCTTGCCCGAGCCCGAGCCGCCGAGCAGGGCGAAGAACTCGCCGCGGTACACGTCCAGCGAGATGTCGTCGCAAGCGTAGACCTTGCCGAAGGTCTTGGTGACGCCCTCGATGCGCACGAACGGCTGCGCGGCGGGATCGCGCCAGGGCTCCAGCGCGGGGCTGCGGACGGGGACGCTCACGCGCTCAGTGCCCGCTCTTGATGCTGGTCCAGGCGCGCACGCGCTGGCGCTGCACGTCCTCGGGCAGCGAGCGCGGATCGACCAGCTTGGCGCGCACCGCTTCGGGCGGGTACACGCCCTGGTCCTGGGCGATCGCCGGATCGACCAGCGGCGCGGCGTCCTTGTTGGCGCTGGCGTAGGCGACGTGGTTGCTGATCGCCGCGGCGACCTTGGGGTCGAGCAGGTAATCGATGAAAGCGTGGGCGTTGCCGAGGTGCTTGCTGTCCTTGGGGATCGCGATCACGTCGACCCAGCGGATCGCGCCTTCCTTCGGAATTACGAAGCGCAGGTTCGGCGCCGGCTTGCCGGCCTTCTTGGCCGCGTCGAACGCGGCGGTGCTGGCCTGGGCGATGTCGCCGGAATAGCCCATCACGATGCAGGCGTCGCCGTTGGCGAAGGCGTCCTTGTACTCGGCGTTGTTGAAGGTGCGCACGTACGGGCGGATCGCGGCGTAGACCTTCTTGACCGCGTCGATCTCGTCGGCGGCGCCGGCGTTGGGATCGCGGCCGAGCCAGATCAGCGCCGCGCCGAAGGCCTCCTGATCGTCATCGAGCACGGTGATGCCGCACTTGCCGAGCTTGGCCGCGTTGGCCGGATCGAACAGCAACGACCACGAATCCAACGGCGCGTTCTCGCCGAGCGCCTGCTTGATCTTGTCGACGTTGAGGCCCAGGCCGGTGGTGCCCCACATGTACGGCACCAGATGCTCGTTGCCCGGGTCGATCGAGGCCAGGTTCTGCAGCAGCTGCGGGTCCAGGTGGCTCCAGTTCGGCAGCTTGCTCTTGTCGAGCTTGGCGTACATGCCGGCCTTGACCTGGCGCTGGGCGAACGGGCGCGCCGACGGGAACACCGCGTCGTAGCCCGAAGCGCCGGCGCTGAGCTTGCTTTCCAGGGTTTCGTTGGCGTCGTAGACGTCGTAGTTGACCTTGACGCCGGTGGCGGCCTCGAAGTTCTTGACCGTGTCGTCGGCGACGTAGTCCGACCAGTTGTAGACGTTGAGCACCTTCTCCTCGGCGCCGGGCTTGGCGGCGGGGGCGTTGGCGTCGGCGGCGGGCTTGCCGCCGCAGGCGGCGAGCATGAGGACGGCGCAGGCGAGCGGGGCGAGGCGCAGGGTCACGGCGTCGTATCTCACAGTGTTCTCCAGGAAGACGGGCCCGCCGGGGCGGAGCGCAGGCGGGGCGTTGGCGGGGATGTTCGGAAACGGGCCGCGCGGTGTCAACGAATTATCGGGTCTGGCGAGTCTAGGGCGCGTTTGCGCGCGGTCGGCGCCGCGATGCGAGGCGAGCGCCGGTGTGCGCGCGACGGGCCGCGCCTTCGGCAGCGGCGGCGACGTGGCGGCTCAGGGCTGCGCCGGACATGCACCGGGCCGGGACCGGCGCGTGCGCTTGCGACCGGCTCCTCGCGCGCCGCGCCGCCGCCTGCTGTATCGTCGCGCTCCGGCCGCCGGCCCGCGCCGCCGCCGCAGGGCTCGGCCGCTGCCGCCGGTATACGTTTTCGCCGCTTCGTTCCGCCGCTGCGCGGGCCATCAGGGAGATTCCGCATGTCCGACCGCCGCCTCCATGCGCGCCTGCGCGCCCCGCAACTGCTGCTGGCCGCCGCCCTGGCCGCGGCCGCGCCCTGGGCCTGCGCGCAGGAATCCGGCCAAGGCGAAGGCGACAGCGAGCGCGACTGGAACCTGCGCGGCGGCGTCACCGCGATGAGCGACTACGTCTGGCGCGGCGTATCGCAGACCCAGGAAGACCCGGCGCTGCAGGCCGAGATCAACCTCGAACACCGCAGCGGCTTCTACGCCGGCCTGTGGGCCTCGAGCATCGACTTCACCGCCCCGGGCGAGGAACACGACGGCGTGCGCTACGAACTCGACGGCTACGTGGGCTGGTCGGGCGAACTGCGCCCCGGCCTGGAACTCGACGTGGTCCTGACCCGCGCCGCCTACCCGGGCGCCAAGCGCGGCTTCGACTACGACTACACCGAGTTGGAAGGCACCTTGAGCTTCGCCGAGCACTACCACGTCGGCCTGGCCTATTCGCCGGATATCTTCGGCCTCGGCGGCAAGGGCTATTACTGCAACGCCGGCGGCGAATGGCCGCTCGGCGAGAGCGGCTTCGGGCTCAAGGCGCAGATCGGTTATTACGACCTGCAGGATCCGCTCGGCGACAGCTACAACGACTATCTGTTGGCGCTGACGCGCGAGTTCGGGCCGGTCCATGCCGAGCTGCAATACACCACGACTTCCAGTTACGGCCCGAAGATTTCCGAGGGGCTGGACGACAAGAAGCTGGCCGACGGAAAAGTCGCGGTGTTGGTGGGCTGGAAGTTCTGAGTCGTCGCGGCGATGCCGCCGACCTGAGTCGGGCAAGACAACGCGAAATCAAAATGGGTTCCGGCAAAAGCCGGAATCCGTTTTTGCCGTTGCTTTTGGCTCCCCCCGCCGCCCCGAACTCGCCACAGACAAAAGTAGACCCGAAGGGCGCGCGCATGGATGCGCGCGTGCGGGACCGGGGCAGGATGCCCCTCGTCCCGCATCCCTGCGCAGGCATCGAAACATAGTGGCTCTTGATTCGAAGAACAGGGAAGCGCCTTTCTTTGGTTGGCGGTTTCTAAGCTCAAGTGCATCACCCACCCAAGGGTTCTGTACATGGGCCAGCAGTACGCGCACCTCAGTCCAGAAGAACGTGGCGCCATCATGGCCTGGGTCCGCCAAGGCCTCAGCGTCCGTCAAATCGCCCGTGAATTGCAGCGGGCGCAAAGCACCATCACCCGCGAACTACGCCGCAACGGCCATCGTCCGCGCAACGGCCGGGCGTTGACCGGGCGGCCGCGCAAGGTCCAGGGCTACGATGCGGCCCTGGCCCAGCAACGAGCGGTCGGGCTGCGGCAGCGGCCTCGTCGGCCGCGCAAGTTGCGAGTCGGCGCCACGCTGTGGCCCGAGGTGCTGATCCTGCTTCGCGCCGGCTGGTCGCCGCAGCAGGCCTCGCTCAAACTGCGTCGACTGCACCCCGACGACCCGGCTTGGCACGTGTCCCACGAAACCATCTACACCGCCTTGTACGCGATGCCGCGCGGCGAACTGCGTCGCCAGATCCTGTTGCGACACAAGCGCGCGGCACGGCGACCGCAGCCTCGCACGCCCGATGCCCGCGGCCGAATGACCGATCTGCCCAGCATTCACGACCGTCCACGGGAGGTCGAGGAACGGCTCCTGCCCGGCCACTGGGAAGGCGACCTGATCAAGGGCGCCCGCAACCAATCGTCGGTGGGGGTGCTGGTCTGCCGGCAAAGCCTGTTCGTGATGCTGGTGCGGCTGCCCGACGCCACCGCCCAAGGCGTGCTGGAGGGCTTCACCCAGGCCTTCGCACGGCTGCCGCCACGACTGCGCAAAACGCTGACCTACGATCAAGGCAAGGAAATGGCCTTGCACCGTCAGCTCAGCAAGGGGGTGGGGCTGAAAGTCTACTTCGCCGATCCGCACAGCCCCTGGCAACGCGGCCGCTGCGAGAACATCAATGGCCTGCTGCGCCAATATCTGCCCAAAGGCACGGACCTGTCGGTACACAGTCAGCGCGATCTGGATCGCATCGCCTGGCGCCTGAACATGCGACCGCGAGTGAGCATGGACGTGCGCATGCCGGCTGAGGTGTTTTTGGAAAAGCTGTACGGCCGGCCCGTGAACTTTTCCATTGAGGATGTGATTGCGGTGGGGTGATGCACTTGGATATTGACTCCGCCGTTACTTTCTTTGGCAAGACAAAGAAAGTGACCCGGCCGCTTGCGGACGGAAGCTGTTGATCATTGCTTGTCCTCACTCGTCACAACGAGGCCCGCTAAAGGTTCGTACCCGACTGTAGGAGCGACGCGAGTCGCGACCGCGCCCTCGCAGCCATTGCGCAGGTTTCGTCGTAGTTGTGTTTTCGCGGTCGCGACTCGCGTCGCTCCTACAGCGGGGGCGGTGTTCCGCGGTGGCTTTCGTCGTTGTCTTCATGGCGGATGATGACAAGCCACAATCCAGAGCTTTCGTCCGCAAGCGGCCGAGTTACTTTCTTTGTCTTGCCAAAGAAAGTAACCAAAGAAAGGCGCTTTCCTTGTTTTCGAATCAAGAGCCACTATCGTTCGATGCCTGCGCAGGGATGCGGGACAAGGGCCATCCTGGCCCGGTCCCGCACGCGCGCATCCATGCGCGCGCCCTTCGGGTCTCTGTTTGCCTGCGGCGAGTTCGGGGCGGCGGGGGGAGCGAAAAGCAACGGCAACGGCAACAGCTTGTGGATTCCGGCTTTCGCCGGAACGCCGGATACGGAGCAGACAGGGAGCGCCGCGTTTTTACCCACCTGTCGCGCGTCCGCACACCGTCTCCACCAATCCGCGCAGCCACGCATTCGCCGGATCGCCTTCGCGATTGGCATGCCAGTACAAATGCACCTGCGCCGCCGGCAGCGCGAAGGGCAGCTTCACTCGCGCCAAGCCGCTTTCCGGCGCGATCCGCGCCGCCACGCTCTCCGGCAAGGTCAGCAACGCATCCGACTGCGCCGCGACCGCGCACGCGGCGTGGTAGCTGCGGCAGCGCAGCGCGATGCTGCGCTGATGGCCCAGATTGAGCAGGGCCAAGTCCTCGATCACCTGTCCGGTCGCGCGCGCGGACACCGCCACGTGCTGCGCCTGCAAGTACTGCTTCAGGCTCAGCCGCCGCGCCAGCGCATGGCCGGCGCGCAGCACCACGCAGAAACCGTCCTGGAACAAGGGCCGGTGGCGGACCGGGTCGCGCACCGGCAAGGCCACGTCGACCGCCAGATCGACTTGCCCGGCGGCCAGTTCGCGGCCGAGGTCGCGGCGCGGCAAGGCCACGCTGGCCAGGGTCGCGCCCGGCGCCTGCGCGCGCAGCGCCTGCATCAGCGCCGGCAGCAGCACGCTCTCGGTCGCTTCGGGCAGGCCGATGCGGAAGCCCTGGCGGCTCGCGGCCGGGTCGAAACGGTCGCGGTGGCTCAGCAGTTCGCGCAGCCGCGCCAGAGTGTCGAGCAGCGGCGGCGCCAGCCGCTGGCAGGCCGCGGTCGGGCTCATGCGGCGGCCGTCGCGCACGAACAGCGGGTCGTCGAACTGGCGCCGCAGCCGCGCCAGCGCATGGCTGACCGCCGACGGGGTCAGGAACAGCGCCTGCGCCGCGAGGCTCAGATTGCGTTCGCGGTACACGGCCTCGAACACCTTGAGCAGGTTGAGGTCGAGCTGCTCGCTGCGCGGCTGAATCTGATTCATAACAGTACGTTAGCAAAGATCACTTCATTCATTCCGGCCGCGGGCCTAGGATTCGTTGCGGCCGGAGCGTTCCGGCATCCGGAACTCTCGCCATGGATTTCGCCCCCAGCGCGCGCAGCCAGGACTATCTGCAGCGCCTGCAAGCTTTCCTCGACCGCCACGTGGCCCCGTTCGACGCGGTCTACCGGCGCGAGAACGCCGAACTCAACGCCGGCGCCGACTGGCGCCGCTGGCGCGTGCATCCGCGCATCGCCGAACTCAAGGCGCTGGCGCGCGAGGCCGGCCTGTGGAACCTGTTCCTGCCCGATCCCGAACTCGGCGCCGGCCTGTCGGTGCTCGACTACGCGCCGCTGGCCGAGGCGATGGGCCGCTACGAGTTCTGCGCCGAGATCTTCAACTGCAACGCGCCGGACACCGGCAACATGGAAGTGCTGTACCACTACGGCAGCCCGGCGCAGAAACAACGCTGGCTGCGGCCCTTGCTGGACGGCGCGATCCGCTCGGTGTTCTGCATGACCGAGCCGGACGTGGCGTCGTCGGATGCGACCAACATGCGCGCGCAGATCCGCATCGAAGGCGACGAGGTGGTCGTCGAAGGACGCAAGTGGTGGTCCACCGGCATCGGCCATCCCGATGCGCGGGTCGCGATCTTCATGGGCCTGACCGATCCGGACGCCGCGCCGCATGCGCGTCACGGCATGGTGCTGGTGCCGCTGGATGCGGCGGGCGTAACGATCGAACGCATGCTGCCGACCTTCGGCGAATACGACCCGCCGTACGGCCACGGCGAGGTCAGTTTCGACCGGGTGCGGCTGCCGCTCGACCACTTGATCCAGGGCCCGGGGCAGGGCTTCGCCATCGCCCAGGGCCGGCTCGGCCCGGGCCGCATCCACCACTGCATGCGCGCGATCGGCGCGGCCGAACGCGCGCTGGAGCTGCTGATCCGCCGCGGCGCGCAGCGCGAGGCGTTCGGCCAGCCGATCCTGCGCCTGGGCGGCAATCTGGAACGGGTGGCGCAAGCGCGCATGGCCATCGACCAGGCCCGCCTGCTGACCCTGTACGCTGCCTGGAAGATCGAACGCTTCGGGGTCAAGCAGGCGATGAGCGAAATCTCCGCGATCAAGGTGGTCGCGCCGAACATGCTGCAGCAGATCGTCGACGAGGCGATCCAGATCCACGGCGGCGCCGGCGTCAGCCACGACACGCCGCTGACCGGCCTGTACGCGCTGGCGCGCGCGCTGCGCATCGCCGACGGCCCCGACGAAGTGCATCGGGCGATGGTGGCGCGGGTCGAACTGGCCAAGTACGGCTTCGGCCGCAAGCAGGAGGCGGCATGAGCGCGGGCTTGCGGGTCTTCATCACCGGCGGCGCTTCCGGCCTCGGCCGCGCGCTGGCCGAAGGCTATGCGCGCGACGGCGCGCGCGTGCTGATCGGCGACGTCAACGCCGCGCGCGGCGAGGAAACCCTGGCGGCGCTGCGCGCCTTGCAGCCGCAAGCGCATTACCTGCACTGCGACGTGACCCGCGAAGACGATCTGCACGCGGCGGCGCAGTGGATGCAGGCCAATTGGGGCGGCGCCGATCTGGTCGTCAACAACGCCGGCGTCGCCGACATGGGCCCGGTCGAGGCGATGCCGCTGGCCGACTGGGAATGGATGGTGCAGATCAACCTGCTCGGCGTGGTCCGCGGCTGCAAGGCGTTCATCCCGATGCTCAAGCGCCAGCGCGGCGGCGCCTTGCTCAACATCGCTTCGATGGCCGGGCTGGTGCATCCGCCGTTCGCCGGCGCCTACAACGCGACCAAGGCCGCGGTGGTGGCGCTGTCGGAAACGCTCAAGGCCGAGCTCGAACCCGACGGCGTGCGGGTCAGCGTCGCCTGTCCGGCGTTCTTCCGCACCAACCTCGGTGAGAGCCTGCGCACCCGCGATCCGCGTTATGCGCGCTGGATGAAGAAGCTGGTCGCCGATTCGACGATCGACGCCGACTCGATCGCCGCGCGCATCCGCGCGGGCGTGGCGCGCGGCGAGTTCCGCATCCTCACCCATCCGTCCGCCAAGCGCTTCTGGATGCTCAAGCGCCTGCTTCCCTACAACTGGTTCGAAGCGGCGATGCGCCGCGCCGGCGGTGGCGGCCGCGCGCGCTCGCAACCGGCGGACGGGCGCGCATGAGCGCGGACGCGGCGCCCGCGCGCGACGACGCGCGCCCGGTGCGCGCCGGCGAGGAACTCGACGCCGCCGCGGTCGACGCCTGGCTCAAGCCGCGCCTGCCGCATCTGCAAGGCCTGCCCGAGGTCGCCCAGTACGCCGGCGGCGCGTCGAACTGGACCTACCGCCTGCGTTACGCCAACGACGACCTGATCCTGCGCCGCCCGCCGGCCGGCAAGAAAGCCAAGTCCGCGCACGACATGGGCCGCGAGTTCCGCATCCAGCAGGCGCTGCGGCCGGTGTTCGCGTTCGTGCCGCGGATGTACGCGCACTGCGACGACGACAGCGTGATCGGCGCGGAGTTTTATGTGATGCAGCGCCTGGACGGGCTGATCCTGCGCAAGAATCCGCCGCCGGGTTTTGAGCTTTCGCGCGAACGCGTGGCGACGCTGGCGCACAACGTGCTCGACACCTTGATCGCGCTGCATCAAGTGGATTACCGCGCCGCCGGCCTCGACGGCCTGGCGCCCGGCGCCGGCTACGCGCACCGGCAGATCGCCGGCTGGAGCAAGCGCTACGGCGACGCGCGCACCTGGAACGTCCCGCGCGGTGGCAAGATCATGGCCTGGCTGGGCGAAAATCTGCCGCAGGACGAACTGATCCGCCTGACCCACAACGACTTCCGTTTCGACAACGTGGTGCTCGACCGCGCCGACCCGACCCGGGTCGTCGGCGTGCTCGACTGGGAACTGGCGACGCTAGGCGATCCGCTGATGGACGTAGGCAATCTGCTCGCCTATTGGGTCCAGGCCGACGACGACTTCATCGCCCGCGACACTCGCCGCCAGCCGACCCATCTGCCGGGCATGCCGAGCCGGCGCGAGGTCATGGACTACTACAGCGAGCGCACCGGCTGGCGCCCGCGCAGTTGGGCGTTCTACGAGGTCTACGGCCTGTTCCGGCTGTCGGCGATCGCCCAGCAGATCTATTACCGCTATCACCACGGCCAGACCCGCAACCCGGCGTTCAAGCGCTTCTGGCTGTCGGTGAACTACCTGCACTGGCGCTGCCATCGCGCGATCGCGCGCGCGAGGCGCGGCGCATGACGACTACGATCCACCTGATCCGCCACGGCCAGGCCGCGTTCGGCGCCGCCGACTACGATCAACTCAGCGAGCTGGGCCGCGAGCAATCGCGCCTGCTCGGCGCCGCGCTGGCGCCGCTGGCGGGCGAGGGCGACGTAGCGATCTGCGGCGGCATGCGCCGCCATCGCGAGACCGCGGAAGAATGCCTCGCCGCGATGTTCGCCGGCGACGATCCGTCCGCCGCCGCGCAAGCAAGCCCCTCTCCCGCTGGCGGGAGAGGAGTTGGGGCGAGGGCCCCCACCTGCGACGCACGCTGGAACGAATTCGACCACGTCCAGATCCTCGCCCGGCACCGCCCCGAGTACGCCGACCACGAACGCCTGCGCGCCGACCTCAAGACCGAAACCGACCCGCACCGCGCCTTCCAGAGCCTGTTCTCCGCGGCGATGCAGCGCTGGGCCGGCGGCGAATTCGACCACGACTACGACGAAGCCTGGCCCGCGTTCCGCGCGCGCTGCGTGGCCGCGGTGCAGGCCGCGGCCGCCGCCGCCGCCGGCGCGCGCAACGTCTGGGTGTTCACCTCCGGCGGCCCGATCGCGGCGATCGCCCAGCACCTGCTCGACGCGCCCGACGCGCAGGCGCTGCGCCTGAGCTGGACCCTGGTCAACGCCAGCCACACCCAGGTGCACGTCGCCCGCGGCGGCTTGCGCCTGTCCACCTTCAACGGCCACGCGCACCTGTATCCGCGCGACGGCCTGATCACCTACCGCTGAGGCCCACCGACATGCGCAAGCGCATCCTCATCACCGGCGCCAGTTCGGGCCTGGGCCGCGGCATGGCCCGCGAGTTCGCCCGCGCCGGCCGCGACCTCGCGCTGTGCGCGCGCCGGATCGACCGGCTCGACGCGCTCAAGGCCGAACTCGAAGCCGAGCACCCGGGCATCCGCGTCGCCGTGCGCAGCCTCGACGTCACCGACCACGACGCGGTGTTCCGCGTATTCGGCGAACTGCGCGACGAACTCGGCGGCCTCGACCGGGTCGTGGTTAACGCCGGCATCGGCCAGGGCGCGCCGGTCGGCAAGGGCCAGTTCGCCTTGAACCGCGCCATCGTCGAAACCAACTTCCTCGCCGCGCTGGCGCAGTGCGAAGCGGCGATGGAGATCTTTCGCGCCGCCGGCCAGGGCCATCTGGTGCTGATTTCCTCGATGAGCGCGATGCGCGGCCTGCGCGGCGGCCTGACCGCTTACGCCGCCAGCAAGGCCGGCGTGGCCGCGCTGGCCGAAGGCATCCGCACCGACATGCTGCGCAAGCCCTCGATCCGGGTCAGCACGATCTTTCCCGGCTACATCCGCACCGAAATGAACGACGGCGCGCCGGCGTCGCACACGCCCTTCATCATCGACGAGGCGACCGGCTGCCGTTTGCTCGCGCGCGCGATCGAAGGCGAAAAGAACAAGGCCTACGTGCCGTGGTGGCCGTGGGCGGCGGTGGGCTGGTGGATGAAGCGCGCGCCGCTGGCTTGGGTGGCCAAGCTCAACTGAATCTCGGCTTGCGTCGTAGGTGCGGCGACGCGGTCGCGGCTTGCGCCGCTACAGGAACAAACGAAGCCGGCCGCAATCCCTGTAGGAGCGGCGCAAGCCGCGACCGCACCACCGCAACTACGACCTATCATCCCGCGCGCCGGCAGCGCCGAAAGCCGCGATGAACCCCGAGGCAAGGCCGATCCACGAAAGACCGAGACGATTCCACCGCCGCCTCAGTCCCGCGCCGCCTTGCCGCTATCGCAGCACTCCGCCGCCAGATCCTGCAGGATCGGACAATCCGGCCGCTCGTCGCCGTGGCACTGGCGCGCCAGCTCCTCCAGCGTGCGCTGCATCGTCTGCATCTCGCGCACTTTCTCGGCCAGTTCCGCGGCGTGGTCCAGCGCCAGCCGCTTGACCTCGGCGCTCTCGCGCGAGCGGTTGTCCCACAGCCCCAGCAGGGTCTCGATCTGCTTGATCGAAAAACCCAGCGAGCGCGAGCGCTTGATGAAACGCAGCCGGTGCAGGTCGGCGTCGCTGTAGAGGCGGTAGCCGGCGACGCTGCGCCCGGCTTCGGGAATCAGGCGGATGCTCTCGTAGTGGCGGATCATCTTCGCGCTGACCCCGCTGAGCTGCGCGGCCTCGCCGATGTTGTGCAGGCCTTCGGCCTTGGCCTGGGCCAGTTCGGGCGCGGACAGGTGGCGGTTCATCGGTTGCGGACTCCTCAACGAAAACGGGCGCGCGGCGGCGTTCATGCCGACGGCTTCCAGCGGCGCAGCAGCAAGGTGTTGGCGAGCACGCTGACGCTGGAGAACGCCATCGCCGCGGCGGCGAACACCGGGTCGAGCAGGCCGAACGCGGCCAGCGGAATGCCGACGACGTTGTAGCCGAAGGCCCAGAACAGATTTTGGCGGATCTTGCGGGTGGTGCGACGGGAAATGGCGATGGCGTCGGCGACCAGCGCCGGTTCGGCGCGCATCAGGGTGATGCCGGCGGCCTGCATCGCCACGTCGGTGCCGCTGCCCATGGCGATGCCGACGTCGGCCGCGGCCAGCGCCGGCGCGTCGTTGACGCCGTCGCCGACCATCGCCACCGCGCCGCCTTTGGCGAGGTCGGTGACGGCCGCGGCTTTCTGTTCCGGCAGCACGTCGGAACGCACGTCGTCGATGCCGAGCTGCTGCGCGACCGCGTTGGCGGCGCCGGCGTGGTCGCCGGAGATCATCGCCGTGCGCAGGCCCAGCGCGTGCAGCCGCGCGATCGCCGCGCGCGCGCCGGGACGCGGCGCGTCGCGGAACGCGAGCAAGCCGAGCACCTGCGGCGCGGCGCCAAGGCGCTCGCGCGCGAGCCACGAGACGCTGTGGCCGCGGTCGGCCAGGTCGCGCGCCTGCGCGCGCAAGCCGCCGAGTTCGGCGCCGGCTTCTTCGAGCATGCGGGTGCTGCCGAGCGCCAGCGCTTCGCCGGCGACCACGCCGCGCACGCCGCGGCCCGGCACCGCGCGCAGTTGCGCGGCCTGGGCGACGGCGACGCGTTCGCTGGCCGCGGCGTTCAGCACCGCCCGCGCCAGCGGATGTTCGCTGCCCGATTGCAGCGCCGCCGCGCGCGTCAGCAGCGCGTTGCGGTCGCCGTCGGCGGCGATCCATTCGGCCAGCACCGGCTTGCCTTCGGTCAGGGTGCCGGTCTTGTCGAACGCGACGATGCCGATGCGGTGCGCGCTTTCCAGCGCTTCGGCGTCCTTGATCAGGATGCCGTGGCGCGCGGCGACGCCGGTGCCGGCCATGATCGCGGTCGGCGTGGCCAGGCCCAGCGCGCACGGGCAGGCGATCACCAGCACCGCGACCGCGTGCAGCAGCGCCTGGCTCCAGTCGCCGCTGTACGCGCCCCAGCCGATCAGGGTCAGCACGGCCAGCGCGATCACCACCGGCACGAACACCGCGCTGACCCGGTCGACCAGGCGCTGGATCGGCGCTTTCTTGGCCTGCGCGTCCTCGACCATGCGGATGATCCGCGCCAGCGCGCTTTCCGCGCCGACCGCCAGGGTTTCCACCACGATCCGGCCTTCGCCGTTGACCGCGCCGCCGGTGACCTTGTCGCCTTCGCCGCGCGCGACCGGCAGCGATTCGCCGGTGATCAGCGATTCGTCGGCATGGGTGCGGCCTTCGACGATGCGGCCGTCGGCGGCGATGCGTTCGCCGGGCAGGACCACGACGCGGTCGCCGACCTGCAGCTGGGCGATCGCGATCTCGCGTTCGACCCCGTCCTTGAGCACCCGCGCGCGCGCCGGCCGCAGCGCCTGCAAGGCGCGGATCGCCGCGGTGGTCTGGCGCTTGGCCCGCGCTTCCAGCCACTTGCCGAGCAGGATCAGGGTGACGATCGCGGCCGAGGTCTCGAAGTACAGCGCCATCGTTTCGCCGCGCAGCAGGTGGTACAGGCTCAGGCCGTAACCGGCGCTGGTGCCGAGCGCGACCAGCAGGTCCATGTTGCCGCTGCCGGCGCGCAGCGCGGCCCAGCCGGCGCGGTAGAAGCGCGCGCCGAGCCAGAACTGCACCGGCGTGGCCAGGGCGAACTGGACCCAGCCCGGCAGCATCCAGTGTTCGCCGAACAGCAGGCCGAGCATCGGCGCGACCAGGGGCAGGGTCAGCGCCGCGGCCAGCAGCAGATGGTGGGTCTGGCGGCGAAGCGCCGCCTGGGCCTGGGCTTCGCGCGCATCGATGTGGCCGGCGGGGGCGGGATCGGCCGCGCCGACGGCCTCGTGCGCGGGCGCGCCGCCGCCGGAGCCGTCGCCCGGGCCGTCGCCGCCCGGCAGGCGGGCCTGATAGCCGGCGCGGGCGACCGCCTCGATCAGCGCGGCCGGCTCGACCGAACCCAGCGCCTCGACCCGGGCGCGCTCGGTGGCCAGATTGACCGTGGCCGCGAGCACCCCGGGCACCGCACGCAGCGCCTTCTCGATCCGGCCCACGCAGGAGCCGCAGGTCATCCCGCTCACGTCCAGGGTGGTTTCGCGCGCCGGCACGGCGTAGCCGGCGGCGCGCACCGCGGCGACCAGCTCGGCCGGGCTGAGCGACGGCTCGTAGGCGACCTCGGCGCTCTCGGTGGCCAGGTTGACCGTGGCCTCGGCGACCCCGGGCAGGGCGCGCAAGGCCTTTTCGATCCGGCCCACGCAGGAGCCGCAGGTCATGCCGGCCACCTCGAAACGCAGGCGTTGCAGGGCGGGGTTGGGTACGGCGGTAGCGCTCATGGGGGACTCCCGATTGGCTCGATGCCGCACAGGCTGGGGGTTCCCATGATAGTAAGGTCAAGGTTGGCCGCGGCGGGTGAGACCGGGCCGGTGAATCGTTCAGTCGCACCCGCTGAGACGCGCCGCCGCCAGGCTGGCCGATGCCACAATCGCCCCCATCTCGGGACTCTCCCCGCATCGCCGCCGCCGGCAGGCCGCCGCTCATGCCGCTAGACGACTTCCATCCCGCCGTCGCCGCCTGGTTCCGCGGCGCGTTTCCGGCGCCGACCCGGGCGCAGGAACTGGCCTGGCCGAACATCCGCGCCGGGCGCAACACCCTGGTCGCCGCACCGACCGGTTCGGGCAAGACCCTGACCGCGTTCCTGGCCGCGATCGACGCGCTGGTGCGCGAAGGGCTCGAACACGGCCTGGGCGACGAAACCCAGGTGGTCTACGTCTCGCCGCTGAAGGCGCTGTCCAACGACATCCATCTGAACCTGGAAGCGCCGCTGGCCGGCATCGCCGAACAGTTGCGGCGAATGGGGCTGGCCGACCCGGGCATCCGCACCGCGGTGCGCACCGGCGACACCCCGGCCGGCGAGCGCACGGCGATGCGCAAGCGCCCGCCGCACATCCTGGTGACCACGCCCGAATCGCTGTACGTGCTGCTCGGCTCCGAATCGGGGCGGGCGATGCTGGCGACGGTGCGTTCGGTCATCGTCGACGAAATCCACGCGGTCGCCGACGACAAGCGCGGCAGCCACCTCAGCCTCAGCCTGGAGCGTTTGCGCGAACTGTGCGCGGCGCCGCCGGTGCGGATCGGCCTGTCGGCGACGCAGAAGCCGATCTACGCGGTCGCGCGCTTCCTGGTCGGCAGCGACGCGGTCGCCGCCGACGGCACGCCCGACTGCGCCATCGTCGACATCGGTTACGACAAACGCCGCGATCTGGCTCTGGAGCTGCCCGGCTCGCCGCTGAGCGCGGTGATGTCGCACGACCAGTGGGACGAGGTCTATGCGCGTCTGGCCGAACTGGTCGAGCAGCACCGCACGACCTTGGTGTTCGTCAACACCCGGCGCATGGCCGAGCGCGCGGCCAAACATCTGGCCGACAAGCTCGGCAAGGACGCGGTCGCCGCGCACCACGGCAGCCTGTCGCGCGAGCTGCGCCTGGACGCCGAACAGCGGCTCAAGCGCGGGCAACTGCGGGTGCTGGTGGCGACCGCGTCGCTGGAACTGGGCATCGACATCGGCGATGTCGATCTGGTCTGCCAACTCGGTTCGCCGCGCGCGATCGCCGCGTTCCTGCAACGCGTCGGCCGCGCCGGCCATCACGTCGGCGGCGTGCCCAAGGGCCGGCTGTTCCCGTCCACGCGCGAGGATCTGGTCGAATGCGCGGCGCTGCTCGACAGCGTGCGCCGCGGCGAACTCGACGCGCTGCGCATCCCGCCGGCGCCGCTGGACGTGCTGGCCCAGCAGATCGTCGCCGAGGCGGCGATGCGCGACTGCGGCGAGGACGAACTGTTCGCCTGCGTGCGCCGCGCCTGGCCTTACGCGCAACTCGAACGCAAGCAATTCGACGAGATCGTGCGCATGCTCGGCGACGGCTTCACCACCCGGCGCGGGCCGCGCGCGGCGTACCTGCATCGCGACGCGGTGAACAAGCGGCTGCGCGCCCGGCGCGGCGCGCGCATGACCGCGGTGATGTCGGGCGGCACCATTCCCGACACCGGCGACTACGCGGTGGTGCTGGAGCCCGAGGCGCAGATCATCGGCAGCGTCAACGAGGATTTCGCGGTCGAAAGCCTCGGCGGCGACGTGTTCCAGCTCGGCAACGCCAGCTACCGCATCCTGCGGGTGGAGCCGGGCAAGGTGCGGGTCGAGGACGCGCAAGGCCAGCCGCCGAACATCCCGTTCTGGCTCGGCGAAGCGCCGGGACGCACGGACGAACTCTCGCACAGCGTCTCGCGCCTGCGCGCGGCCGCGGACGCGGCGTTCGCGCGCGCCGCCGACAGCGCCGGCGCGGCGCGCCTGCTCGCCGACGAGTTCGCGCTGGATTCCGCCAGCGCGCTGCAACTGGCCGATTATCTCGGCCGCACCCGCCATGCGCTGGGCTTGGTGCCGACCCAGGAAACCCTGGTGTTCGAACGTTTCTTCGACGAATCCGGCGGCACCCAGCTGGTCATCCATTCGCCCTACGGCAGCCGCATCAACAAGGCCTGGGGGCTGGCGCTGCGCAAGCGCTTCTGCCGCAAGTTCAACTTCGAACTGCAGGCGGCCGCGACCGAGGACGCGATCGTGCTGTCGCTGTCGACCAGCCACAGCTTCCCGCTCGAAGACGTGGCGCGCTACCTGCATTCGGCCTCGGCGCTGGACGTGCTGACCCAGGCCTTGCTCGACGCGCCGCTGTTCGGCGCGCGCTGGCGCTGGGTCGCGACCACCGCGCTGGCGTTGCCGCGCTTCGTCGGCGGCAAGAAGGTCGCGCCGCAGTTGCAGCGGATGAAAAGCGAGGATCTGCTGGCGACCGTGTTTCCCGATCAGGTCGCCTGCGCCGAGAATCTGGCCGGCGAGCGCGAGGTGCCCGATCATCCGCTGGTCGCGCAGACCTTGCACGATTGCCTTTACGAAGCGATGGACAGCGAAGGCTGGCTGCGCATGCTGCGGCGGCTGGAGGCCGGCGAGATCCGCGTGCTCGGCCGCGACGTCACCGGCCCGTCGCCGATCGCCGCCGAAGCGCTCAGCGCCAAGCCTTACGCCTTCCTCGACGATGCGCCGATCGAAGAACGCCGCACCCAGGCGGTGATGGCACGGCGCCACGGCGATGCCGACAGCGCCGACGATCTGGGCCGGCTCGACCCGCAGGCGATCGCGGCGGTGCGCGAGGAAGCTTGGCCGGAAGTGCGCGACGCCGACGAAATGCACGAAGCGCTGATGGGCCTGGGTTTCGTCGCTGTGGGCGAGGCGCAAGCGCATGCCTGGGACGGTTGGTTGCAGGCGCTGGCCGAAGCCGGACGCGCCACCGCGCTGCGCCTGCGCGAAGGCGATGCGGCGCCTGCGTGGTGGGTCGCGACCGAAAACCTGCCGCAAGCGCGGGCGTTGTTCCCGCAAGCGCAGGCGCAGCCGGCGGTGACGGTGCCGGCGGAGTACGCGCAGGCGCAATGGAGCGAAGAAGCCGCGCTGATCGACGTGCTGCGCTCGCGCCTGACCGCGCTCGGCCCGACCACGGCCGCGGTCCTCGCCGCCGACGCGCAGCGCGAACCGGGCGAAGTGGAACTAGCCCTGCTGCGCCTGGAGTCCGAAGGCTACGTCATGCGCGGCCGTTTCGAACCCGACAGCCTGCTCGGCGGCGACGAACAATGGTGCGAGCGCCATCTGCTCGCGCGCATCCACCGCTACACGGTCGGGCGCCTGCGCCGCGAGATCGAACCGGTGGCGCCGCGCGACTACGCGCGTTTCCTGTTCGACTGGCAGAAGCTCGCGCGCCCCGCGCGCATGAGCGGGCCGCAGGCGCTGCGCGCGGTGCTCGAACAGCTCGAAGGCTTCGAAGCGCCGGCCTCGGTGTGGGAGAGCGAACTGCTGCCGGCGCGCATCGGCGACTACGAATCCGGCTGGCTCGACGAACTGTGCGCGGCCGGTCGGGTGACCTGGGCGCGGCTGCGCCCGCACAACCTCGCCGCCGGCGCCGAGCCGGCGCCGCCGCAGGGCGTGCCGAGCGTGCGCCAGACCCCGATCGTGCTGCTGCCGCGGCGCGCGCTGGCGGATTGGCAATGGGCCGCGGGCCGCAACGCCGATCCCGCGCCGGTGTCCTCGCGCGCGCAACGCGTGCTCGACGCGCTGGCCGCGCGCGGCGCCTCGTTCTTCGACGAACTCGAACGCTCCGCGCACCTGCTGCGCACCGAACTGGAGGAAGCGCTCGGCGAACTGGTGGTGCGCGGCCGCATCACCTGCGACAGCTACGCCGGCCTGCGCGCGCTGCTGGTGCCGCCGTCCAAGCGCGCCAGCAGCCACGGCCAGCGCCGCCGCCGGGCGATGCTGACCGACCTGCAGGACGCCGGGCGCTGGTCGCTGACGCGGCCGGAGCAAGCGCCCACGCCAGCCGGCGCGGCGCAAACCGACGCTGCGCAGGCGGCCGAATCGCTCGAACACATCGCCTGGCGCCTGCTGGAACGCTACGGCGTGGTGTTCTGGCGGCTGATCCAGCGCGAGGCGGCGTGGCTGCCGCCGTGGCGCGACCTGTTGCGGGTCTATCGGCGCCTGGAAGCGCGCGGCGAAATCCGCGGCGGCCGCTTCGTCAGCGGCATGGCCGGCGAACAGTACGCATTGCCCGACGCGGTCGCCGCGCTGCGCCAGGTGCGCCAGCGCGAACACGACGGCGAAGTGCTGTGCGTGTCCGCGGCCGATCCGCTGAACCTGACCGGCAGCGTGCTCGCCGGCGCCAAGGTGCCGCGCATTCCCGGCGCGCGCATCGCCTTCCGCGACGGCGTCGCGGTCGCGAGCCTGCTGGCGGGGCAGGTGGAGTGGATCGAAACGCTGCCGGCCGATGCGCAGCGCGAGGTCCAGCGCTTGCTGTTGCGGCGTCCCGACAGCGTCGCTGCGGCGGCGGACTCGCGCATCGACGAAGTCATGCGCAATCTCGGCCTCGGCGCGCGCTGAATCGGACGGCGCGCGGCGCTGAGCGGTTCAGCGCAAAAGCGCGACGCAGTTCCGACGAAACGAAAAATAACGTAAATCCGGATGCGCGCGGCGTGCGCAATCGCGCGCCGCATCGCCGTTTGTCGCATTCGCGTTCGAACACGCGTCGCGCATGTTCGCGCGAAACTGAACCCGAAAAAAATGCATCGGCGCCGCGTCGACGCGATCTTCGCGCCGAGCGGTGGCATGGTTGCCCGCGGGGGCCGTGAACGAGCGAATGCGCCAACCTGCACGTCTCGCCTACGAGACTTGCGATTTGATCGTTGCGCCGCATCCGCATCCTGCCACTGCGCGCCGGGTCGGTCCGTGCGCTGCAGCCTTCGAGGAAACGCAATGCGCCTGGACACCCCGCATAGCCCGCCGACCGCCCGCACCGCCGCCGCGAACGCGGACCGCGCGCCGAGCCGGTCGTCGCCCGACGCGCTCGACCTGGACTCGGAACTGAGCTACTGGCGCGCGCATTACCGCTTGCTGTTCGGCCGGCCCGGCCTGCGTTTCAGCGATTACGAGCCGGCGGTCAAGCTCGGCCTCGACGCGTACATGCGCGGCCAGATCGAAGACCGGCCGCTGGCGGAAGCCGAATTGCGCGACCGCTACCGTCGCGTACACGGCGCCTCGCGTCTGGACTGGAACGACGCGCGCGCGGTCGCCGCCGCGGCTTGCGAGCGCCTGCAACGCGAGCGCGGCCCGCGATGAACCTGGTGCGCCGCAGTTTCGAGCGCGGCGCCAAGGCCGCCGCGCGCTTCACCGGCCATCCGCTGTGCTTCGGCCTGGCGGTGGCGGTGGTGCTGGCCTGGGTGGTGTCGGGGCCGGTGTTCGGCTACAGCGACACTTGGCAGTTGGTCATCAACACCGGCACCACCATCGTCACCTTCCTGATGGTGTTCCTGATCCAGAACTCGCAGAACCGCGATTCCGCCGCGGTGCAGATCAAGCTCGACGAGTTGATCCGCGCGACCCGCGCGGCCGAGAACGCCTTGCTGGATCTGGAAGAACTCGACGAGGACGCGCTGGAGCGCTTCCGCAAGCGCTACGAAGATCTGGCGTGCAAGGCGCGCGACGAGGCTAAGCGGCGCGGCGGCGGCAAGCGCCATAGCTTTCGCGGCGAGGAACCGCGCGATGAGGCCTCGCGCGGCGAGGCAGCCGACGCCGACCGTTGACGCCTGCAGTTTCTTGGGAGGGCCTGCGCCCGACGCCTTGCCGGATTACGGTGATCCGCGCGAGGCGTCGGGCCGCAAGGCCGCGCGCATTCGCGCCTGTCGCCCGCGCCGGCCGTGACGCCGCGCGCATGAATCCGCCACTCGGCCTTAACGCCACGGTCCTCGGCGCTTAACCGCGTCGCCGTTAGCGTGGACACCGACAACGCGATGCGCCATTCGCGCCGTCCGTCGCCGAACACCGCCCACTGCGGCTTCGCCGACGACGCGATCGATCCACGCGGCCCGCCCCACGCGGTTCGCCCCAACGGAGATTCGAGCATGTCACGCGGCGACAAGTCGTCCTACACCGACAAGCAGAAACGTCAGGCCGAACACATCGAGGAAAGCTATCGCAAGGAAGGCGTGCCGAAGCAGGAAGCCGAAGAACGCGCCTGGCGCACCGTCAACAAACAGGATCACGGCGGCAAGAAATCGGGATCCGGACGCAAGGACTCTCACTGAGTCGTACCGACCATCGCAGCCGACCGGCTGTTCCGTAATCGTGCTCTTTCAGGAGACTGCCCCATGAAAACCATCTTCATCGCCACCGCTGCGCTGGGTCTGGCCTTCGCTTCCGGCGCTTACGCGCAATCGGCAGGCACCCGCGCCGACGCGGCCCAGGATCCGGCGGCTGCTACCGCCAACGCCGACTCGAAGCAGCCGGTCAGCGACACCTGGATCACCACCAAGGTCAAGACCGAATTGATGGCCACCAGCGGCGTGCCCGGCACCGACATCAAGGTCGAGACCGTCAACGGCGTGGTCAAGCTCAGCGGCAGCGTCGACAAGACCCAGGCCGACAAGGCCGCGTCGATCGCGCGCAATATCGACGGCGTCAAGAAAGTCGACACCAGCGGCCTGATGGCGTCGCATTCGCGCAAGTGAGCCGGGCGTCGCGCGGGCAGGCGTTCGAAGCATGCCCGCGCGACGCAGCCGCGCCCGTGCCGCCGCGGCCTGGCGGCATCGTCTCAGTCCGGGAGGCTCCGTGACCCAGCTCGCCGACCGCATTTATCGCGACGCCGCCGACATCGATCGGCTGGCGGCTTTGATCGCGCAATTGCCCGACGAAGGTTTGATCGATCTGCAGCTGATCGATGGCAGCTGGCGCGCCGCGGTCGTGACGGTGCGCCCGAGCTTGCAGACCTTTCTCGACCCCGACGGCCGCGAAGGCGTCAACGCGGTGCTGCGGATCGACGACCCGGCCAGCGGGCGCAGCGATTATCTGTGGATCGATGAAATCGCGCGGGTTCGGCCGGTGCGGTCGGCGGAGCGAGGTTTCACCGATTGATGGCGGTGCGTTGAAGCGGTGAGAGCCGCGGCTTGGAGGCTTCGCTCGTGGCGCGGGTTTCGTCGTGGTTCTGTTGGCGCGGTCGCGACTCGCGTCGCTCCTACAGTCGGCCAGCCGCGCCAAACGGTATCCATACACTATCGCGCTATAAGCGCAGGAGCGACCCCATGCCGACCTGCGATGTCTGCGGCAACGACTACGATAAAGCCTTCACCGTTTCCATGCCCGACCGTTCCGGCACCTTCGACTCGTTCGAATGCGCCATCCATGCGCTGGCGCCGCGCTGCGGCCACTGCGACTGCCGCATCGTCGGGCATGGCGTCGAGAACGACGGGCACTACTATTGCTGTGCGCATTGCGCCGAACACAGCGGCGTGCGCGGCGTGCGCGATCGGATCTGAGTTCTTGGGAGCGGCGTCTCCTGCAGATCGCGCCGTTCGTCGCTCCGGTCGTGAGCGAACGTGAACCAGGTCGCAGCGGTGCGCGATCCTGACGCGGCGTGCACACCGCGCTCGCAAAGGCTGGGGGATGATCGGGCCCATGTCCTTCTTGCGCAGCCGAGAACCCGACCGTCCCGCCGGCGCCAGCGAGGGCCGCTGCTACTTGTACGTGCTGCCTTGCGCGTACGAAGACCTGCTCAAGATCGGCCACTCGCGCAACCCGCTGCAACGCGCGCAATCGCTGCAACCGCGCTATTTCGAATTCTTCGATCTCGACCGCGCCTTCGCCGTGGAACTGGACAAGGTGCGCGAGGCGCGCACGCTCGAACAGGCGCTGCACCTGCGCTTGCGCGAGCACAACGCGCCGGCGCCGCTGACCGTGCGCGAGCAGGCGGCCGGGCTCGGCGAGTGGTATCGCGGCGCGTACGCGCAGCTGCAAGACGAAGCGGAGCGCTGGCGGGCCGACGGGCACGCCGTGCACCGGCCGCTGTCGGCCTGGCTGGCGCGCGAACTGGCGGCGCAGGGCGATGCCTTGTACGCGCGCGCCGAAGAACTGCTGGCGCAATTGCAGGGCGACACCAGCCTGCTCGACGACCCCGGGCTGGCGCCGCTGCGGCGCAACCTGCTCGATACGCTCGACGCGCATCGCGCGCTGACTCCCGATCTCGACCGGCACCTGCCGGCCAGTCTGCTCGACTGGTACCGCGGCGCCGGCCGCACCGTTCCCTAGGCCCAACGCTCAGGAGTGCACCATGACCAAACTCGACAAACCGCTGCGGCGCGAACTGGAGATCGACGGCAAGGCCTACACGCTGACCGTCGATCCCGATGGACTCAAGCTGACCGAGAAAGGCCGGCGCAACGGCGTGGAACTGCGCTGGGCGGCGCTGGCCGCCGGCGACGACGCCGCGCCGGCGCAATCGCCCGGCCAAGCGTAAGTTCGTGTCTCCCCTGTAGGAGCGGCGCGAGCCGCGACCGCGACAACGCAACTACGACGCAAGTTTCGGCGCAGTTGCGTTGTCGCGGTCGCGGCTCGCGCCGCTCCTACAGGGAGCTACCGCGCCTTACCCGAAACGCCGCGCTGATGCGCGGATCGACCACGCCGGGATCCTTCGGAATGCCGTGATCGTAGCGGTACTGCGAGGCATGGCTCATCACCAGCAGGCTGCCGGCCTCCAGTTCGATATGCCAGGTCGCGTGCGGTGCGCGCTTGGCGCGGACGGTCATGCGCCGGCTGGCGCCGAGCGAGAGCACGGCGATCGGTTGGCCTGGCGCCAGGTCGTGCAGCTTGTCGTTGTGCGGCGCGACGCTGTCGCGGCCGTCGCGGTACAGATTCAGGCCGACGCTGTCGAACGGCGCGCCTAGGGTCTCGCCGACCCGCGCGGCGGCGGCTTGCAGCAGCGGCGGCAGTTCGTCGCGGCCGATGCGGTACCGCGCGACCCGGCGCGGCACTTCGACCAGACGCTCGTACATCAGCCGCTGCTCGGAATTCCACGCGGCGTGCTCCCACAACTCGGCGAATAGCCGCTCGCAGAACTCGGGCGCGAACACGCCCGGCAGGTAACGCACGCCGCCCTCGGCGTCGAGGATCGGTTGCTGCGGTTGAGCGGCGAACAGCGAGGTCTGATGCATCCGCGCAGGCTACGCCGGCGCGGTCTCAGTCTGCGAGACCGCGCCGCGCGGCTCAGCCTTTCGCCTGTTTTTCCAGTTTCGGCAGGAACCACGCCAGCAACCCGATCGCCGGCAGGTACGCGCACAGGCGGTAGACCGCTTCGATGCCGACGTGATCGGCCAGTTGCCCCAGCGCGGCCGCGCCGAGGCCGCCCATGCCGAACGCGAAACCGAAGAACAGGCCGGCGATGACGCCGGTGCGGCCCGGCACCAGTTCCTGCGCGTAGACCAGGATCGCCGAGAACGCCGACGACAGGATCAGGCCGATGATCACCGTCAGCACCGTGGTCCAGGCGAGGTTGGCGTGCGGCAGCAGCAGGGTGAACGGCAGCACGCCGAGGATCGAGAACCAGATGACGTAGCGGCGGCCGATGCGGTCGCCGATCGGTCCGCCGGCCAGCGTGCCGAGCGCGACCGCGCCGAGGAACACGAACAGATGCACCTGCGCGCTCTGCGCGCTGACCCCGAACTTGTGCATCAGGTAGAAGGTGTAATAGCTCGACAGGCTGGCCATGTAGAAGTACTTGCTGAAGATCAGCAGGCCCAGCACCACCATCGTCGCGACGATGGTCTTGCGCGGCAGCTTCGGCGCCGCGGCGGCGCGCGCGCCGGCCTTGCGCTGCAGCGGGATCTGTTCGCGATACCACAGGCCGATGCGGCTCAGCAGCAGCATGGCCGCCAGCGCGGCGAACGCGAACCAGCCCACGCTGCCCTGGCCGCGCGGCATGACGATGTAGGCCGCGAGCAACGGCCCCAGCGCCGAACCCAGATTGCCGCCGACCTGGAACAACGACTGCGCCAGGCCGTGGCGGCCGCCGGAAGCCATACGCGCGACCCGCGAGGACTCGGGGTGGAACACCGACGAGCCCGAACCGACCAGCGCTGCGGCCAGCAGCAGCATCGGGAAGCTGGTCGCGCGCGACAGCAGCAACAGGCCGGTCAGGGTGAAGCCCATGCCGATCGCCAGCGACCACGGCATCGGCCGCTTGTCGGTGTAGATGCCGACCAGCGGCTGCAACAGCGAGGCGGTCACCTGGAAGGTCAGGGTGATCAGGCCGATCTGGCCGAAATCGAGCTGGAAGCTCTGCTTCAGCAGCGGATACAGCGCCGGCAGCAACGACTGGATCATGTCGTTGAGCAGGTGGCAGACGCTGAGCATGGTCAGGATCGGCAGGGCGATCTTGTTGGCGGTTTCGCCGGCGGGCGCGGGCGGGGCTTGGTACTCGGGAACCGGCGGCACGGCCGGGCTGTCGGCGGTAACGCTGGGCGTAGCGGTATCCAGGGAGGTCATGGCGTCAGGCGAGGCGGGGAGGGGGCGGCGGACCGGCGCGGACGGGACCGTCCAGGCGGGGCGGGCGCGGCGCATTCAGTAAACGCCTGCGCGGCCTTGCCCGCGTTATAGTTCGGGTCAACATTCTTCGAGATCGGGCCAATGCGCAATGTCCTGGCCGGTCAGGCCGACCACTTGCCGGGCCGGATCGTGGCGACGTCGAACGAGTACCCGACCGGGCACCGCATCGCCCGCCACAGCCATCGCCGCTCGCAGCTGCTGTACGGCGCGCACGGGATCATGGTGGTCGGCACCCAGGCGGGGCGCTGGATGGTGCCGCCCGAGCGCGCGGCGTGGATTCCGGCCGGCATGGCCCACGACGTGCACGTGCTGGCGCAGATCAGCACCCGCAGCATCTACGTCGAACCCGAAGTCAGCGCGGTGCTGCCGGGGGATTGCCGGGTCATCGGCGTGTCGGCGCTGATGCGCGAGCTGTTGCTGGAAACCCTGGATCTGCCGCTGCAGGCCGAGACCGACAGCGGTTCGCGGCCGGACCTGATCTATTCGCTGATCGTGCGCGAGATCGAGCGCGCGCCGGTGCTGCCGCTGGACATTCCGTTCCCGGCCGAACCGCGCCTGGCGCAACGCTGCCGCGCGTATCTGGCGCATCCCTCGCCGCACGACGGCATCGACGAATGGTGCCGCGACCTGGCGATGAGCCGGCGCACCTTCACCCGCCGCTTCCGCGCCCAGACCGGCACCAGCTTCGCCCAATGGTGCCGGCAGGCCGCGATCTTCGCCGCGCTGCCGCGGCTGGCGGCCGGCGAGGCGATCACGGCGTTGGCGCTGGACCTGGGGTACGAGAGCGCCTCGGCGTTCACGACGATGTTCAAGCGGCTGATCGGGATGCCGCCGAGCCGGTATCTGGCGACGGCGCGGGCGTATGCGCCGATTGGTTGAGCGGCGGCGTTGTTACGTTCTCTACCTGTAGGAGCGACGCGAGTCGCGACCGCGACACATCGCTTGCGGCGTTGGTTTCGTAGTAGTTGCGTCGTCGCGGTCGCGACTTGCGTCGCTCCTACAGGTAGTGCGCCGCTGCGACGTAGCGACTGTAGGAGCGGCGCGAGCCGCGACCGCGATACTTCGCTTGCGGCGCAGGCTTCGTCGTAGTCGCGTTGTCGCGGTCGCGACTTGCGTCGCTCCTACAGGTAGTACGCTGCTGTGATGCAGCGACTGTAGGAGCGGCGCGAGCCGCGACCGCGATACTTCGCATGCGGCGCAAGTTTCGTCGTAGTTGCGTTGTCGCGGTCGCGACTTGCGTCGCTCCTACAGGTAGTACGCCGCTGTGACGCCGCGACTGCGATGCTTCGCTTGCGGCGCAAGTTTCCGTTCGACCGCGACGCCGCCGACGTAGCGGACTCAGCCCAGCGCCTTCGCCGCCTCGTCGATCAGCGCCGCCACTTCGCCCGGGTGCGAGGCCAGCGAGGCGTGGCTGGCGTCGAGCGTGATCGTCTTCTTCGGATTCATCCGCGCCGACATGCGCTGCTGGTTTTCCGGCGCGATCATGCGGTCCTGGGCCGAGATCTGGTACCAGCTCGGCTTGGACTTCCACGCCGGCTTGGAAATCGTGTCGCCGAAGGTGCTGGCGAGCGGCGCCTTCTGGGTCACCGCCATCACCAGGCCTTCGTCGGCGCTGAGGTCCTGGCAGAAGCTTTCGTGGAACTTGTCGGCCTTCAGCCACAGATAGCCGTCGCTGTCGGGCGCGAGGTTCGGCGCGGCCGCGGGCAAGTGCTCCTGGGTGATGCCGCCGGGGCTTTCGCCGCTATCGGGCGCGAATGCGGCGATATAGACCAATCCGGCGACCTTATCGTGGGTGCCGGCTTCGGTGATGACCGCGCCGCCGTAGGAGTGGCCGACCAGCAGCACCGGGCCCGGCGCCTGTTCGATCATCTTGCGGGTGCGGGCGACGTCGTCGGCCAGCGAGGTCAGCGGCACTTCGACCGCCTTGAGGTCGCTGTAGCCCTTGCGCGAAAGCTCGACGATGGTCTTGGCCCAATGCGCCGCGCCGCCCCAGAAGCCGTGTACGAGAACGATGGTGGGTTTGCCGCTCATGATCGCGATTCCAGTCCGGATGAATGCGCCAACGAGGTTCGCGCGACAGCGCCGGTTGGCGTCGGCCCTGCGCGGCGGTCCCGTAGTCGGGCGCCGCGAAGGGCCGAGATTTTCATAAGCGCGAACTACGTTGCGTGAATTCGCATGTGACTTCTTTCAGCTGCCTGAAAGGCCGCGGACGCCGTCGCGGGCCGATGGCGGGTCACTTCGCGATCAACAGCAGCAACGAGCGGGCCTGCATTCCGTACACGACGTTCTCGCCGCCGATCAAGGTCTCGCTGCCCGGCAAGGCCACCGCGTTGGGGCCTTCGTTCCAGGTCGCGGTGTCGGTCACCCGATACCATTGCTTGCCGTTGCCGGGCCACGGCAGCACGAAGTTCACCGCACCCGACCAGCCGTTGTAGGCGACGTAGATCGCGCTGGCGCTGTCGCCGAACTCGCTGCCGTCGATGCGCCAGGCCAAGGCGTGGTTGTCGCTGGAATTGAAGTAGGCGCTGTCGGCCTGCGCGCCGTCGGGCTTGAACCAGCGCAACTGCTCCATGACGTTGCCGTTACCGTCGGAACCCGAATAGAACGCCGCCGGCCGCAACGCCGGATGCGCCTTGCGGAACGCGATCAAGCGCTTGGTGTAAGTCTCGTGGTCGGCTTCGACCGCGCTGCGGGTCCAGTACAGCCAGTTCGCGGCCGAATCCAGGTTGTAGGTGTTGTTGTTGCCGAACTGGGTGCGCAGCGCCTCGTCGCCGCCGGTCATCATCGGCACGCCGGCGCTGAGCATCAGCAGGCCCAGCCCGGTGCGCGCGGCCTTGCGCTGGTCGGCGACGATGCCGCCCTGGTTCCAGCTCAGATTGTGGTCCTCGCCGCCGTCGGAAGGGCCGTACGGCCAGGCCTGATTGTTCTGCTTGTCGTTGTAGGCGTACAGGTCGTTGAGGGTGAAGCCGTCGTGGGCGACCACGAAGTTGACCGAATGCCACGGCTTGCGGCCGTCGTCGCCGTACAGATCGCTGGAGCCGGCGAAGCGGCTGGCGAGGGTGCCCGTGGTGACGGTCTCCTGCCCGAGCTTGTTCTGCTTCTTGCGCACCGCGTCGCGGTAGAGGCCGTTCCACTCGGCCCAGCCGGACGGGAAATTGCCGACCTGGTACGAGTTGCCGCCGATGGCCCACGGCTCGGCGATCAGGTCCAGGCCGGCGCCGCCCGCGGCGGGGCGCGGCGGCAGTTCCGCGGCGATGCGGTTGAGCGCGTTGCCGCTGTCGTTTTTGTCGAAGTTGAAGCAGCCGTGCTGGCAGCTGTTGCCGAGCACCGAGGCCAGGTCGAAGCGGAAGCCGTCGACGCCGAGCGCGTCGCGCCAATAGGCCAGCGAGTCGACGATCAGGTTCTGCGCGACCGGATGGCGGGTGTTGTAGTTGCCGCCGACGCCGGTGTTGTCCCAAGGGTATTTGTAGTCGCTGCTGAGCGAATAATAGGCCGGATTGTCGAGGCCGCGGAACGACAGCAGGTTGTAGACCGTGAGCCCGTCGCTGCCGCCCCACGGCCCGCCTTCGCCGGTGTGGTTGTAGACCACGTCGATATAGACCTTGATGCCGGCGTCGTGGAAGGCCTTGACCATCGCCTTCCATTCGCGGGTCGGCCCGCCGGGCGTCTTGTCGTAGGCGTAGCGGCGGTCCGGGGCGAAATAGTTGAGGGTCATGTAGCCCCAGTAGTTGTCGCCCGTGGTCGAGTTCGGATCGACGTCGTTCTGGTCGTTCTGCGCTTCCTGCACCGGCAGGAACTCGACCGCGGTGACGCCCAGCGCGGCCAGCGCCGCGGCCTTGCGCGCGGCGCCCTTGTAGGTGCCGCGCTCGGCCGCGGGCACGCCGTCGTCGTTGCGGGTGAGGCCGCGCACGTGCACTTCGTAGACCACTTCGTCCTTGAGCGCGCGGGTCGGCTTGCTGCCGACGGACGAAGTGTCCGCCGCCAGCGCGATGCTCTTGCTCGCGCACAGGCCGCTGTCCTTGGCGCGGTGGGCGGCGCCGCTGGCGTAGATCGTGCCGTCGGCGCAGGCGGCGGTGTTGGGATCCTGGCTGATCTCGCGCGCGTACGGGTCGATCAGCAGCTTGTTCGGATTGAAGCGGTTGCCGGCGTTGTCGACGTCGCTGACGAAGCCGGTCGCGCTGCCCTTGGTCCAGGCGGCGTCGTAAGGCCAGTTCGGGCCCCAGGCGCGGTAGCCGTAATAGACCGTGCCGGTGATGCCGTAGGTGTTCTTGATCGTCGCGGTCGGCAGCGACAGCGACCAGACCTGGGTCGCGGCGTCCTTGCTCAGCGCCAGCCGCGCGACTTCCTGCGCGCCGGTCGGGTTCTTGTACAGGAACACTTCGATGCGGGTGGCGCGCGAGGAATAGACGCGGAAGGCGAGGTTGGCCTGGGCCGCGTCGTAGCGCGCGCCGAGTTGTTGCGCGTCGATCGCGGCATGCGCCGGGCTCAGCGCGCTGGCCAGCGCGGCCAGGGCGAGGGCGCGCAAGGTTTTGCCGGCGCGTCGCTGCTTGCTCGATCGGTGTTCGTCCATCGTCGCCGTTCTCCGTGATCGTGCGCGCCGCGAGGGCCGCGGGCATCGACAACGACTTTAGGAGCAAGACGCAGCGCAGCATGGCGGGCTGCAATCGTATTCAAGCGGAACGCGCCGATGCGTATCACAGCGCGCGAATCTCCATGCCGTCATCCCCGCGAAAGCGGGAATCCAGAGACTTCAGAGTGCTGCTGCGATAAAGCCCTGGATCCCCGCTTTCGCGGGGATGACGGTAGGTTTGGGTCGATTCCTCCACGCCGTCATTCCCGCGAAAGCGGGAATCCAGAGACTTCAGAGTGCTGTCGCGATAAAGCCCTGGATCCCCGCTTTCGCGGGGATGACGGTAGGGTGGGGTCGTTTCCTCCACGCCGTCATTCCCGCGAAAGCGGGAATCCAGAGACTTCAGAGTGTTGCCGCGATAAAGCCCTGGATCCCCGCTTTCGCGGGGATGACGGTAGGTTTGGGTCGTCTCCTCCACGCCGTCATTCCCGCGAAAGCGGGAATCCAGAGACTTCAGAGTGCTGCTGCGATAAAGCCCTGGATCCCCGCTTTCGCGGGGATGACGGTAGGGCCGGGCGCTGCGATTCGATCGGGCTCGACTCGATGCGCGCACCGGGCCGAAAGCGCGACCGCCTGCGCCGCGCCCGCAGCGGACTCACTTGATCCGATGCTTGCCCAGCTTGCGCGCCAGCGTCCGCCGGTGCATGCCCAGCCGCCGCGCGGTCTCGGAGATGTTGAAGTCGGTGGCGGCGAGCATCTCGTGGATGCGTTCCCACTCCAGGGTCTTGATCGAGGTCTGGCGCTCGGTCAGCTCGACGCTGGCGTCGCCTTCGGCGCGGCCGAACGCGGCTTCGATGTCGTCGGTGTTGGACGGCTTGGCCAGGTAGTGCAGGGCGCCGAGCTTGATCGCCTCGACCGCGGTGGCGATGCTGGCGTAGCCGGTCAGCACCACGATCAGCATGTCCTCGTCGTGGGCGTGCAGCGCCTGCACGCAGGCCAGGCCGGAATCGCCGCCGGCGAGCTTGAGGTCGACCACCGCGTAGCCCGGCGTGTGTTCGCGCAGCAGCGCCTGCACCTCGGCGAGATTGCTGGCGTTGTGCACGAGGTAGCCGCGGCGCTCGAACGAACGCGTCAGCGTGCGCGCGAACGCGGCGTCGTCCTCGACGATCAGCAGCCGGCGCGGTTCGTCGTCGTCGTCGTCGAATCCGGGCGGCAGCGGCGGCAGGTCCTCACTCATCGTCGGACTCCGGCGGCGTCAGCGCGGCCAGCGGCAGGCTCATGGTGACCACCGCGCCGCTGGGTTCGCGGTTGCGCGCGACCATGCTGCCGCCGAGCTGGCGGGCGACGTTGAGGGCGAGGAACAGGCCCAGGCCGCCGCCGGGGCGGCCCTTGCTGGACTGATACGGCTTGCCGAAATGCGACAGCATCGCCGCGGAGAAGCCCGGGCCGGCGTCGCTGACGCGCAGCACCAGCCGCTCCTCGTCGCGCCAGGATTCCAGCCCGACCCAGCCCGGCGAAGCCTCCAGCGCGTTGTCGAGGACGTTGCAGATCATCTGCTTGAGGCCCGAGTCGGAGATGATCGCGACATCCTCGCCGAAGCCGTTCTGGTAGTCGAATCCGCGCACCGGGCGGGTCGTGCGCCATTCGTCGACCAGGTCGTCGAGAAATTCGGTCACGGTCGTGATCGCAGGCGCTTCGCCGCGCGCTTCGCCGGCCGACAGCAAAATGCCGGTGACGATGCTCTTGCAGCGGGTCAGCTGGGTCTGCATCTCGTCGAGCTCCTGCAACAGCTCGGGTTGCTGGGTGAACGGCGGCATCCGCCGCCAGTCGCCGAGGATCACCGACAGCGTCGCCAGCGGCGTGCCGAGCTCGTGCGCGGCGCCGGAGGCGAGCAGGCCCATGCGCACGATGTGTTCTTCCTCGGCCGCGCGCTGGCGCAGATCGGCCAGGCGCTGGTCGCGCGCGCGCAGGTTGCGGCCGATGCGGGTGATGAACACCACCAGCAAGGTCGCGTTGAGGGTGAAGCACAGCAGCAGGCCCTGCACGTAGGGATCGCGCAGGCCGCGGGTCGGGTCGGCCGGTATCACCACCGGGCCGGCGAACGTGGTCAGGGCGATGAAGCAGGCGCTGGTCACCACCACCACCGCGCAGCTGGCCCAGGTGCGCAGCAGCACGCAGGCCAGCGCGACTTGCAGCAGGTACAGGAACACGAAGGGATTGGCCGCGCCGCCGCTGAGGTAGAGCTGCGCGGTCAGGGTCAGGATGTCGACCAGCAGGGCCAGGAACAGCGCGCCGTTGGTGACTTCCTCGCGCTTGCGCCAGCGCAGCGAGCTGACCAGGTTGAACGCGGCCAGGCAGGCCAGCACGATCGCCATCGGCATCAGCGGCAGCTTGATGCCGAAGCCGTAGTGGACGAAGACGATGGTGGCCACCTGGCCGATCACCGCGATCCAGCGCAGCTGGATCAGCTGGTGCATGTTCTTGACCCCGGTGCCGTCGCGCGAAGCCGGGAGGGGCTGGTCGGGCTGCATGCGTTTGGGCAGAAGCGAGTGGAGAGGGGGGAGGAACGAGTAAAGCACGGAGTGGACTGCGGCGTTGAAGCTTAAGGCGGGGAAGATGGAGCGGGGTTGGGGAACTGTGGGGGCGTCAGGGCGTCTTGTGCGCCGCGCGCCGCCGGGCTTCTTCCTTCCAGACCCGCCAAGCCGCCCAGGCCACCATCAGCGCCAGCGCGAACCACGTCAGCGCGTACTGCAAGTGATGGTCGGGGAATTTTATCACCGTGAGCCCGCCGACCGGCCATTGCGGCGCGGTGCGCAGGTCGCCGGGCAGCGGCGCGGCGCGTTCGGCGTCGACGAAGTACGGCGCGACCGCGCCGTCGAGGCGGTGCGCGGCGGCGATCGCGGCGACGTCGCGCGAGAACCAGCGCTGCTGCGCCGGCTGGTTCGTGCGCAGGAAACCGCCGCCGGGCTCGCTGAGCCGCAGCAGGCCGACGACCTCGGTTGCGCCGGCAGGCGCGACGACTGCGGCCGCGGCGCTGGCGTCGGGCACGTAGCCGCGGTTGACCAGCACGGTGTAGCCGGCGTCGGTGCGCAGCGGCGTCAGCAGCCAGAACCCCGGGCCCAGCTCGGTCACCGCCTGCACCCGGGTGTCGACGCCGGGCAGCCAGCGGCCGCGCAGCCGCACGTGCCGGTATTCGTCGCGCGCCGCGCTCACTTCGGGCCATTCGGACGGGCCCGGCGCGGCGGCCGGCGGCGCGTGCACGCGCGAGTCGACCCGCTGGATCAGGTCGCGCTTCCAGCCGAGCCGCTGCACCTGCCACGCGCCGAGCGCGATCAGCCCGGCGAACAGCGCCAGGAACACGGCGCCGATGAGCCCGAGGACGAAGGAACTGCGCGGCGGTTTGACGCTGGTCGCCATGATTGGCCTCGTGCGGAAGACGAGAGGGGCGAGCCGGTTGCGTGGGGATGATAGCCCTGCGTGGACCGGGGCGGGAGACCGCGCGATGGAGGCGCGGGTTGCCGGGAAACGGCCGGCTGAAGTCTCTGGATCCCCGCGTTCGCGGGGATGACGTGCTGGTAGCGGACGACGTCCTGGCAAGAGCGCGGCGAGTGCGAAACCGCACCCGCCGCCGAGAGACCGGCACAGGCAGAACCTCAGTTCCCCCATCCCGATTCCCTTCTTTTCCCGCTGTTACGGCATGTTCCGCATCTCATGCGGCATCGGCATCATGTTCACGTTCAAGTGATGCATGACCCACAACGAGCCGGCCAGCGTAATCACCACGATCACGATGGTGAAGATCAGCGCGAGCATGTTCCAGCCGCCTTCCGACTTCGTGTTCATGTGCAGGAAGTAGACCATGTGCACGACGATCTGGACCACGGCGAAGCCGAGGATCACCGCGGCGGTGACGCCGGAGGACGGCAGCACCTTGGCCATGACCAACCAGAACGGGATCGCGGTCAGCAGCACCGACAGCAGGAAGCCGACGGTGTAGCCCTTGACGGTGCCGTGGTAGTCATCGTGCTCCTCGTGATCGTGGCCGTCGTGGCCGTGATCGCCGTGAGCGTGTGCGTTGTCGTGGTGCGCGGACTGGGTCACGGCAGCACTCCCATCAGGTAGACGAAGGTGAAGACGCCGATCCAGACGACGTCGAGGAAGTGCCAGAACATTGACAGGCACAGCAGGCGGCGGCGGTTGGCGGCGGTGAGGCCGTGCTTGCTCAGCTGGGTCATCAGCACCACCAGCCAGACGATGCCGAAAGTGACATGCAGGCCGTGGGTCGCGACCAGGGCGAAGAACGAGGACAGGAACGCGCTGCGCTGCGGACCGGCGCCCTCGTGGATCAGGTGGGCGAACTCGTACAGCTCCAGGCCGATGAAGGCCAGGCCGAACAGGCCGGTGATCGCCAGCCAGCCCTGCACCGCGGCGAGCTTGCGCTTGGTCATCGCGATCATCGCGAAGCCGTAGGTGATCGACGACAGCAGCAGCATCGAGGTGTTGATCGCCACCAACTGCAGGTCGAACAGGTCCGCGCCCGACGGCCCGGCCGCGTAGCTGCGGCCAAGCACGCCGTAGGTGGCGAACAGCACCGCGAACACCAGGCAGTCGCTCATCAGGTAGAGCCAGAACCCGAGCAGGGTGCTGTTCTCCGGATGGTGCTTGCCCTTGAGGTCGAGGAAGTGCGCGGCCGAGGAAGCCGGCTGCGCCTGGGCGTGGGTCAGGATGGCGGTGGCGTCAGACATGGGCGGCGGCCAGTTGTTGCGTGCGCTTGCCTTCGGTGTCGGCCACTTCGTCGGCCGGAATGTAGAAGTCGCGCTTGTAGTTGAAGGTGTGGACGATGGTCGCGATCAGCATCGCCGCGAAGAACGCGCCGGCGACCAGCCACATCTGCCAGATCAACGCGAACGCGCAGACGGTGCTGAGCAGGGCGATGACCAGGCCGGCGGCGGTGTTCTTGGGCATGTGGATCGGGATGAAGCCCGAGGTCGGACGCTGGAAGCCGCGCTGCTTCATGTCGTGCCAGGCGTCGTTGTCGTGCACCACCGGGGTGAACGCGAAGTTGTACGCCGGCGGCGGCGACGAGGTCGACCACTCCAGGGTGCGGCCCTGCCACGGGTCGCCGGTCGGGTCGCGCAGCTTCTCGCGGTTGCGGATGCTGACGAAGATCTGGATCAGCATGCAGGCGATGCCGATCGCGATCAGCGCGGCGCCGAAGGCGGCGATGACGAACCAGATCTGGATCGAGGGATCGTCGAAGTGGCTCATGCGCCGGGTCACGCCCATCAGGCCGAGCACGTACAGCGGCATGAAGGCGAAGAAGAAGCCGATCTGCCAGAACCAGAACGAGCACTTGCCCCAGAACGGATCGAGCTTGAAGCCGAACGCCTTGGGCCACCAGAAGTTGATGCCGGCGAACAGGCCGAACAGCACGCCGCCGATGATGACGTTGTGGAAGTGGGCGATCAGGAACAGGCTGTTGTGCAGGACGAAGTCGGCCGGCGGCACCGCCAGCAGCACGCCGGTCATGCCGCCGATGGTGAAGGTGACCATGAAGCCCACCGTCCACAGCATCGGCACCTCGAAGCGGATGCGGCCGCGGTACATGGTGAACAGCCAGTTGAAGATCTTCGCGCCCGTCGGGATCGAGATGATCATCGTGGTGATGCCGAAGAACGAGTTGACGCTCGCGCCCGAGCCCATGGTGAAGAAGTGGTGCAGCCACACCAGGTAGGACAGGATCGTGATGACCACGGTCGCGTACACCATCGAGGCATAGCCGAACAGGCGCTTGCCGCTGTAGGTGGCGACGATCTCGGAGAAGATGCCGAAGCACGGCAGGATCAGGATGTAGACCTCCGGGTGGCCCCAGATCCAGATCAGGTTCACGTACATCATGGGGTTGCCGCCCAGATCGTTCGTGAAGAAGTTGGTGCCGGCGTAGCGGTCGAGCGAGAGCAGCACCAGCACTGCGGTCAGCACCGGGAACGCGGCCACGATCAGCACGTTGGTGCACAGCGAAGTCCAGGTGAACACCGGCATCTTCATCATGCTCATGCCCGGCGCGCGCATCTTGACGATGGTCGCGATCAGGTTGACGCCCGAGAGCAGGGTGCCAACGCCGGCGATCTGCAGCGCCCATATGTAGTAGTCGACGCCGACGCTGGGGCTGTAGGCGATGCCCGACAGCGGCGGGTAGGCCAGCCAGCCGGCGGTGGAGAACTCGCCGACGAACAGCGACACCATCACCAGGCCGGCGCCGCAGGCGGTCATCCAGAAGCTGAAGTTGTTGAGGAACGGGAACGCCACGTCGCGCGCGCCGATCTGCAGCGGCACCACGTAGTTCATGAAGCCCGTCACCAGCGGCATCGCCACGAAGAAGATCATGATCACGCCGTGGGCGGTGAAGATCTGGTCGTAGTGGTGCGGCGGCAGGAAGCCGGCGTTGTCGCCGAACGCCATCGCCTGCTGCATGCGCATCATGATCGCGTCGGCGAAGCCGCGCATCAGCATGATCAGCCCCAGCACGATGTACATGATGCCGATCTTCTTGTGGTCGATGCTGGTGAACCACTCGCTCCAGAGATAGCCCCAGAGCTTGTAGCGGGTCAGCAGCGCGAGCACGGCGATGCCGCCGATCGCGACCATGGCGAAGGTCGCGAGCAGGATCGGCTCGTGCAGCGGGATCGCGTCCCAGGTGAGCCGGCCGAAGATCAGCTTGGCGAGGTTGGATTGGTCAGACATCTTCGCTCCGGAGTCCGCGTACGGACCTGCGCGCGCGAGGCGCGCGGTTGAATGCTTGCGCTAAACGCTCAGGGGGCCAGGTTGGCCACGCCCCAGTTCGGGGTGGCGGACGGTTCGGTGACGCACATCGCCGAGAGCACCACCGGGCCGCCGCGCAGATCGCCGCGCCGGCGCGGCGCCAGCGCGTTGGCGCTGTTGCCGAGCCCGCCGTTGGCGTCGATCATCATCATCTCGTCCATGCACATCTTCGACGAGTCGACGCAGCGGTTGAGGATCGCGTGGTACAGGCCCGGCGCGACCGCAGCAAAGCGGCGCACCGGTTCCTTCTCGCTGGGCTTTTCCAGTTCCAGGTAGCCGGCGCGTTCCAGGGTCTGGCCGCTGGCGCGGTTGCTCTCGACCCACTTATCGAAGCCGGCCTGGTCCATGCCGTGGAACTTGAAGCGCATGTGCGAGAAGCCGTGGCCGCTGTAGTTGGCCGAGAAGCCGTCGTACTGGCCCGGGTGGTTCATGACCGCGTGCAGTTGGGTTTCCATGCCCGGCATGGCGTAGATCTGGCCGGCCAGGGCGGGGATGTAGAACGAGTTCATGACCGAGGAGGCGGTGATCTTGAACTTGATCGGACGGTCGACCGGCGCGGCGATCTCGTTGACCGTGGCGATGTTCTGCTCGGGATAGAGGAACAGCCACTTCCAGTCCAGCGCCACCACTTCGATCTCCAGCGGCTTGACGTCGGCGGCGACCGGCTGGCCGGCCTTGATCCGGTCGAGCGGGCGGTACGGATCCAGGGTGTGGGTGCTGACCCAGGTGATCGCGCCGAGCACGACGATGATCAGCAAGGGCGCGGCCCAAATCAGCAGCTCGAGCTGGGTCGAGTGGTCCCAGTCGGGCTTGTAGGTCGCCTCGGAGTTCGACGCGCGGTAGCGCCAGGCGAAGAACAGCGTCAGCGCGATCACCGGCACGATGATCAGCAGCATCAGCACGGTGGAGACGATGATCAGATCGCCTTGCTGGCGCGCGACGTCGCCGGGCGCGTTCAGAAGGAGCGTGTTGCAGCCGGCCAGCGGCAGCAGCGCGCAGGCCAGGAGCAGCGGACGGAGTAGGGACTTGATTGCGTTCATCAACCTGACGCTTAAGCACGACAAGGCCGCGAGGCTCGCGGCGACCGCGCAATTGTGCGCCGCAGCGATGACCGGGACGATTGGACGTTTTGTCCTATGGCAGTGCAGCAATCGCGGTGGGAAGCTTACGCCGTCCCGGTCTTCGGGGCGCTGGCTTATGCGCGGAGTTTTGCCGCGTCTGGCCGCAGCGGGCGCGTCGGGTAATGCGGAAAAACCGGGGTTTTCGGGCGTTTTCGCCCGTTCGTCGGGAGTTTCCGCCGTTTCCCGAACGGCGCGGCGTCGCGGTCAGGAGTAAGGTATCGGCAGCGGCGGATGAACGATTCCGCCCGTTCCGGCACAACCGCCGCGCGCCCCGCGACGCCCTTCGCAACCGCACCGAGCTGCAACCGACGATGCAAACGCCCAATCACGCACATCCCCACGCTTCCGGGCCCGATTCCTCGACCGTCTCGGTGCACGGCACCGACTCGCACGCCGAGGTCGCGCCGGGCGACATCGCGGTCGGCGTGGTCATCGGCCGCGCTTCGGAATACTTCGACTTCTTCGTCTACGGCATCGCCTCGGCGCTGGTGTTCCCGTCGGTGTTCTTCCCGCACCTGGGCAAGCTCGAAGGCACGCTATGGTCGTTCGCGATCTTCGCCCTGGCCTTCATCTCGCGTCCGTTCGGCACCGTGTTGTTCATGTGGATCCAGCGCCGCTGGGACCGCAGCACCAAGCTGACCGTCGCGCTGTTCCTGCTCGGCACCTGCACCGCCGGCATCGCCTTCCTGCCGGGCTTCGCCAAGATCGGCGCGCTGTCGCTGGTGCTGCTGTCGGTGTTCCGGCTCGGCCAGGGCATCGCCCTGGGCGGCAGCTGGGACGGCCTGCCGTCGCTGCTGGCGCTGAACGCGCCGAAGGAACGCCGCGGCTGGTACGCGATGCTCGGCCAGCTCGGCGCGCCGGTCGGCTTCATCATCGCCGCGGCGCTGTTCGCTTATCTGAGCACCGCGCTGTCGCGCGCCGACTTCCTCGACTGGGGCTGGCGCTATCCGTTCTTCGCCGCGTTCGCGCTGAACGTGGTGGCGCTGTTCGCGCGCCTGCGCCTGGTGGTCACCCACGAATACGAGCGCGAGCTCGGCGAGCAGCAGCTCGAGCCGACGCCGGTGCTGGAACTGTTCAGCGCCAAGGGCCGCCACGTCGTCATCGGCGCGTTCGCCGCGCTCGCCAGCTATGCGCTGTTCCATATCGTCACGATCTTCCCGCTGTCGTGGATCGTGCTGTATTCCGACCAGTCGGTGACCCAGTTCCTGGTCGTGCAGATCGTCGGCGCGACCCTGGCCGCCGGCGCGGTGGTCGCGTCGGGCTGGATCGCCGACAAGTTCGGCCGTCCGCGCACCCTGGCCGCGCTGGCCGCGGCGATCGCGATGTTCAGCGGTTTCGCGCCGACCCTGCTGGGTTCGGGCGAGGTCGGGCAGGACGTCTTCATCCTGGTCGGTTTCGTCCTGCTCGGCCTGTCGTACGGCCAGGCGGCCGGTTCGGTGACCGCCAACTTCGGCGCCAAGTACCGCTACACCGGCGCCGCACTGACCTCCGACCTGGCTTGGCTGATCGGCGCCGCGTTCGCGCCGCTGGTGGCGCTGGGCCTGTGCGCGCACTTCGGCCTGGCCTTCGTCGGCGTGTACCTGCTGTCCGGCGCGGTGTGCACGATGGTCGCGCTGGGCGTGAACCGAGCCCTTAAGCTCAGAAGCTGAGAGCCAGGAGATAGCGGTTAGGAGCTAGGAGCTAGCCAGAAGCCGAAAACCGGAAGCGAGGCGTGAGCGAAGCTCACCCTCGCTTCTTGCGTTTCAGCGTCCCGCTTTTGCTATCTCCCAACTCCTATCTCCTGTCCTCGCTAGTTCCGAGCTACCAGCACGCACCGCGCCAGATCGTCCAGATACGCTTCTACCGCCTGATCGTGCACCGGCGTCACCGTCATGTGCAGCGCGGCCGGCGCGGCCAGACGGCTGATGTGCCAGCCGCGCGCCTGCATCGCATCGCCGATGCCGTGGATGTCGAATTCGTCGGAACCGAACGCGATCACGCTGAGGTCCGGCTGGCCGAGCACGTGCAGGCCGCCGATGCGCTCGATCCCTTCCAGGTAGCGGTCGCGCAGGTGCATGACCCGCTGCGCCAGGGTGCGGTAGCCGGTTTCGCCTAGGTAGTGCATGACCGCCCAGGCCGAGGCGACCGCGCCGCCGGCGAGGGTGCCGGACAGGGTCTGGCTGCGCCACAGACCCTTGGGCCACTGGTCGTATTCGAACAACTGGTGGGCCTGGTCGTCGGCGTCGGCGTACAGCAGCACCGACACGCCGTTGGCGGCGTAGCCGAACTTGTGCAGGTCGGCGGCGAGCGAGCGCACGCCCGGCAGGCTCAGGTCGAAGCGCGGCACCGCCGGCACGATCCGCGCCACGTGCGGCGCCAGGAAACCGCCGATGCAGGCGTCCACGTGCAGCCACACGTCGCGGTCGCGGGCGATCCGGCCCAGCGCCTCGATCGGATCGATCGTGCCGAACGGCAGCGACGGCGCCGAGGCCACGATCATCATCGTCTCCGCCTCGATGCACTGGCTGATGGTCTGCACGCTGGCGCGGTAATCGCCGCCGATGGCGACCCGGATCAGCTCCAGCCCCATCATGTCGGCGGCCTGTTCGTACACCGGATGCACGCTGGCCGGCACCAGCAGGTGCGGCCGGCGCACCTGCGGCCGGCGCGCGCGGAACGCGCGGTAGGCGCTGCGCACCGCCAGCAACGCGCTCTCGGCGCCGCCGATGGTGACGGTGCCGGCGGCCTCGCGGCCGCCGCCGAGCAGCGACAGCGAGATCTGCAGCAGATCCTCCTGCATCCGTTGCAGGCTCGGAAACTGCGGCGCGCGCGCGTTCTCGCTGATGAACATCGCGTAGGCGCGGCGGGCGACGTCGAGCACGTCCTCGCCGGCGTAGTAGACGTCCAGCGAATCGCGGCCGTGGCGCCAGTCGGTGTCGGCGCTGCGCAGCGCCGACAGGGTGTCGTGCAGTTCGCTCCAGGGTTGGCCGCGGGCGGGCAGGGTCTTGCGTCCTGGCGAAGGGGGCGAGGACATCGAGGACATCATCGGCGCGGTACTCATGACGGGGGGAATGGGAACGGCGACGCGGCGCGCGAGTGCGCGGCGTCCGCTTTCGCGCGCGCACGCGGTCGCGCGCTCGCGCGGCGCGGGCGCAATGCGCCGCGGTGCGCCGGGCGCTGTGACGGTGCGCGCATGGCGAGTGCTTCAGCGCGCGCGAACCGCGCGCGACGCAGTGCCGTCGGCGCGCGCGGCCGGCGACGGCGGCGCAGGGGCGAGGCGGCGCGACGCGGCGCGCGGCGGAATGGGGTTCTTCAAGGGACTGGCTCCGTGTCGCGAAGAAGCGGGTCGTACGAAAACGCGCCGTGCGATGGGCTGCGAAAGCGCGTGTCGCGCGAAAAAGGTTGCGGCGGCCGGAAGGCGCGCCGCGCCGGTGGTGCTTGTCGTGTTCTTCTGGCGTTTCTTGTCGTGTCGCTGTCGTCCGCAAGCGCGCGGCGCCGGTGCGGCGCAGCGCGCTCGGCGAAAGCGCGCGACAGTGTTACGTCGCGGTGTCGGCGCGGTCAACGCTCACGCGCATTGCGCTGTCCAAGTAGCGATGTCTATCGCACTGCGTCACGGGGACGATCACAGATTCGCGCGAATGCGCTGCGCGCGCGCCGGCCGATCGCGGAAATTCCCGTGCGCCGCGGAAAAAACCGGACGTTATTCGATTGCATGGAATCCGCACGCGCAGCGTGCGTGTGCGTGCTGCTTTTGGCGCGAGTATCGAATCGATCGGCGACGGCGCGTGAACCCGATGAACGAAATGCCGGCGTCAGGTTGCCGACAGGGTTTTGGCGAACACGCTACGTCCGTCGGGATCGCGCAGGTCCACGCTGAGCGCGCGGCTGTCGGGATCGATGTTGACCTCGCCGAAGAACTGGAACCCGGCCAGCGGCGAGGCGTTGGGTTTCGGCGGCGCTTTCTGGAACACCACTTGCGGGCCGAAGGTCGCGTCCAGCGGATTGGGGCCGAACGAGCCGGCATTCAGCGGGCCGGCGACGAATTCCCAGAACGGCGAGAACTCCTGGAACGCGGCGCGGTTGGGGTCGTAGTAATGCGCGGCGCAGTAGTGCACGTCGGCGGTCAGCCAGACCACATTGGCGACGCCGCGGATCGCCCGCAGCAGTTCGGCGAACTCCAGTTCGCGCCCGCGCGGCAGGCCGGGGTCGCCGTTGGCGACCGCTTCCCAGCGCGCGCGGCCGTGCGCGTCGGTGCCGTCGGGGACTTGCAGGCCCAGCGGCATGTCGGCGGCGACGACCTTCCACAGCGCGCGCGAACGGCGCAGGTTGTCGGCCAGTTCGCGCAGCTGGCGGCGGCCGAGGAAGCCGGTATCGATGTCAGGCGCAGTTTGCAGGTTGTCGCTGTTGGCGCCGCGGTAGCTGCGCATGTCGAGCACGAACACGTCCAGCAGCGGGCCGTAGCGCACGACCCGGTCGATGCGCGCGCGCTGCGGATCGCAGCCGCGGCGCTGCGGCGAATATTCCAGGAACGCCTGGCGCGCGCGCCGCACCAGGGTATCGATGTCCTTGACCGTGTAGCGCGGATCGGCCGCGAGATCCTTGCCCGGCGACCAATTGTTGACGACTTCGTGGTCGTCCCATTGCCAGATCTGCGGCACCTGCGCGGCGAAGCGGCGCAGGTTGTCGTCGAGCAGGTTGTAGCGGTAGCGGCCGCGGTATTCGTCGAGGGTTTCGGCGACCTTGTGCACGCCCTCGGCGACCCGGTTGCGCCACACCCGGCCGTCCTCGGCCGCGGCTTCGGCGGCGATCGGGCCGTCGGCGTAGATGGTGTCGCCCGAGTGCAGGAAGAAATCGGGATCGCGCTGGCGCATGGCTTCGAAGATGCGCATGCCGCCGATCTCGGGATTGATGCCCCAGCCCTGTCCGGCGACGTCGCCGCCCCAGACGAAGCGCACCGGCCGCGCGTGCGCGAGCGGGCCGGACGGCGCCGGCCGCAGCCGGCCTTCGCACCAGTCGCTGCGCACGCCGCTGCGCGCGTCTTCGAACGCGACCCGCACCCGCCGCGCGGCGCCGGGCGGCAGCGGCAGGTCCAGGCGCGCGGTGAAGTCGCTGGCCGCGGTCGCCCACGGACCGCGCAGGCGCAGCGCGCGGCGGAAGCCGTCTTCGTCGCCGAGTTCGACCCACATCCGCGCGGCGCGGTCGGCGCGCGCCCAGACCGTGGCGCGGCCGTCGCCGACATCGCCGAACTGCAGGCCGTACGGCAGGGTCGGCCGCGCCGATTCGCTGGCGATCAGCGCCGGCGCCGCCAGCGCGGGCAGGGCGCCGCCGAGCGCGCCGAGGCTCAGGGCGCCGCCGGATTGCAGCAGGAAGCGGCGGCGGGACGCGTCGTGGTCGGGCATGGCGATGGCTCTGCGCGCGGGGACGCCCGAGCCTAACCCGCGTCCGTGGCAGCGGTGTGGCCGCGACGGCCGGCGCGGTTTGGCGTGGCGGGTGCGGATTGCGGATGCGGCCGCGTTTGCGCGAGCGAACCGGGTTCCGATGCGATTCGGCCGAGCGCAGTCGCCGGTACGAACGAAGAAGCGTCTGCGCAACACAGACATTCTTCTCTTGAGAAACAGGACGACCGGTCCGCGCCAGCCCCGGCGCGGCGTCCGTTCCGGCTCAAACGGCACAGCCTGCCACCACATCGCGTTCACGCCGGCGGCCGAAGATGGTCGCGGGATTACGGTCTTGTAATGCGGACAACCGCGCGCCGCCGGGCGCGTTAGCGTTAACCGACTCCCCCTCCGATCGGATGCAGGCCATGGGCTCGACGCCGAACGCCAGTCCCGCACCGCCGCCGCCTGCCGCCGCTGTGCGCGACTCCTGGCCGCGCCGCCATCGCGGCGTGTTGCTGACCTTGCTCGGCGTCGCCGCGCTGCTGGCGCTGGCGTGGTGGCTGGTGCACGGCCGCGCCGCGAACGAGCGCGGCAACCGCCGGCCCACCGCGACCGTCGGCATCGCCGTGGCCCGCGCCGGTTCGATCCCGATCACCCTGGAGGCCCTGGGCACGGTCACGCCGCTGGCGACCGCGACGGTGCGCCCGCAGGTGTCGGGCAACATCGTCGAGATCGCGTTCAAGGAAGGGCAGACGGTGCGCCAGGGCGAGGTGCTGCTGCGGATCGATCCGCGGCCGTTCCAGCTCGCGCTGGACCAGGCGCGCGGCGCGCTGGCGCGCGACGAGGCGCAGTTGCAGGTGGCGCGTCTGACCCTGAAACGCTACGCGCCGCTGGCCCACGACCAGACCATCGCGCAACAGGACTACGACACCCAGGCGGCGACGGTGCAACAGCTCACCGGCGTGGTCGCCGCCGACCGCGCGGCGATCGGCACCGCGTCGCTGAATCTCGATTACACCCAGGTGCGCGCGCCGATCGCCGGCCGGGTCGGCCTGCGCGTGGTCGATCTGGGCAACTACGTGACGCCCGGCGACGCCGCGGGCGTGGCGGTGATTTCCGCGGTGAGTCCGATCGATGTCGAGTTCACCGCGCCGCAGGACGATCTGCCGCGGATCCAGGCGCGGCTGGCGCGCGGCGATCCGCCGGCGGCGACCGTGCTCGACCGCACCCGCACCCAGGTGCTGGGTCAGGGCCGTTTCCTGACCCTCGACAACGCGATCGACCCCGGCACCGGCACGGTCAAGGCCAAGGCGCGTTTCGGCAACGACGACGCGCGTTTGTTCCCGAGCCAGTTCGTCAACGTGCGGGTGCTGCTGGACACCTTGCCCGATGCGGTGACCGTGCCGGCCGCAGCGCTGCGCACCGGGCCGAACGGCGATTTCGTCTACGTCGTCGGCGCCGACCGCAAGGCGCAGCTGCGCAAAGTGACGCGCGGTCCCGCGGCCGGCGACACGGTGGCGGTGACGCAGGGGCTCAAGCTCGGCGAGCAGGTGGTGATCTCCGGCGGCGACCAGCTCAGCGACGGCGCCGCGGTGCGCCTGCCGGGCGACGCCGGCGCGAGCGGCGCGAACGGTGCAGGCAAAGCGGCCGGCGGCGAAGGCCGCGGCCACCGCCGCGCGCACGGCGCAGCGGGCGAGGGCGGCGCAAGCCAGCGCGGCGAGGGGCAATGAATCCCTCGCGCCCCTTCATCCTGCGCCCGGTCGCCACCTCGCTGCTGATGGCGGCGATCGTGCTGGCCGGGCTGGCCGGGTTCCGCCTGCTGCCGCTGTCGGCGCTGCCGGAAGTCGATTACCCGACCATCCAGGTGCAGACCGCCTATCCCGGCGCCAGCCCGGAAGTGATGGCGCATACCGTCACCGCGCCGCTGGAGCGCCAGTTCGGCCAGATGTCGGGCCTGCGCCGGATGAGTTCGACCAGCGCCGCCGGCGCCTCGGTCATCACCTTGCAGTTCGACCTCGACCAGACCCTGGACGTGGCCGAACAGGAAGTGCAGGCGGCGATCAACGCCGGCGGCAACCTGCTGCCGGCCGACCTGCCGGCGCCGCCGGTGTACGCCAAGGTCAATCCGGCCGATGCGCCGGTGCTGACGCTCGCGGTGACCTCCGACACCTTGCCGCTGACCAAGGTCCAGGACCTGGTCAACACGCGTCTGGCCCAGGGCATTTCCCAGGTCGGCGGCGTCGGCCTGGTCTCGCTCAGCGGCGGCAACCGGCCGGCGGTGCGGATCCAGGCCGATCCGCAGTTGCTGGCCTCGTACGGCCTGGGCATCGACAGCCTGCGATCGGTCATCGCCAGCGGCAACGCCAGCGGCGCCAAGGGCAGCTTCGACGGGCCCAGCCGTTCCTACGCGATCGACGCCAACGATCAGCTGACCAGCGCTGCGCAATACCAGGACCTCATCGTCGCCTGGCGCGACAACGCGCCGATCCGTCTGCGCGATGTCGCCCACGTGGTCGAAAGCGCCGAGAACGTGCGCCTCGGCGCGTGGTCGGGGCTGACCCCGGCGATCATCGTCAACGTCCAGCGCCAGCCCGGCGCCAACGTCATCGCCACCGTCGATGCGATCAAGCAACGCCTGCCCGAATTGCAGGCGGGCCTGCCGGCCGGGCTCAAGGTCGAACTGCTCAGCGACCGCACCGCCGGCATCCGCGCCTCGGTGCGCGACGTCGAATTCGAGCTGCTGCTGGCGATCGCGCTGGTGGTCGCGGTGATCCTGGCGTTCCTGCGCAGCGTCGCGGCCACGGTCATCGCGAGCCTGGCGGTGCCGATCTCGCTGATCGGCACGTTCGGGGCGATGTACCTGCTCGGTTTCAGCCTCGACAACCTCAGCCTGATGGCGCTGACCATCGCCACCGGCTTCGTGGTCGACGACGCGATCGTGATGATCGAGAACATCTCGCGCTACATCGAGCGCGGCGAGCCGCCGTTCCAGGCCGCGCTGAAGGGCGCGCGCCAGATCGGCTTCACCATCATCTCGCTGACGGTGTCGCTGATCGCGGTGCTGATCCCGCTGCTGTTCATGGGCGACGTGGTCGGGCGGCTGTTCCGCGAGTTCGCGATCACCCTGGCGATCACCATCGTGATCTCGGCGGTGGTGTCGCTGACCCTGACCCCGATGCTGGCGGCGCGCTGGCTCAAGCCGGGCGGACACGACGAGCACGACGGCTTCATCGCCCGCGCGATCGAACGCTACGGCGTCGCCCTGGACTGGGTGCTGGCGCGGCAGGGCGCGACCCTGCTGGTCGCGGCGGCGACGCTGGCGCTGACGGTGCTGCTGTACATCGTCATTCCCAAGGGCCTGTTCCCGGTCCAGGATACCGGCCAGCTGCAGGCGCAGGTGCGCTACAACCGCGAGGTGTCCTACGCCGGCATGGCGCAAGCGCAGCAGGCGGTGGCCAAGGCGCTGCTGGCCGATCCCGACGTGGCCTCGCTGAGTTCCTACATCGGCGTGGACGGCGCCAACACCACGCTGCTGTCGGCCGGGCGCATGCTGATCGACCTCAAGGACGCGCGCAGTTCTTCGCAGGAAGCGATCATGCAGCGCCTGCGCGAACGCGCCGCCGCGGTGCCCGGCGCGAGCCTGTACGTGCAGCCGGTGCAGGACCTGACGATCGATGCCGAAACCGGGCCGACCCAGAACCGCTTTTCGATCCAGGGTTCCGACCAGGCCGCGGTCGACCGCACCGCGCAGACCTTGGTCGCGAAGCTGCGCGACCTGCCGCAACTGCGCCACGTCGTCACCGACGCCGGCGCCACCGGCACCGCCGCCTACGTGGCGATCGACCGCGACAGCGCCGCGCGCATGAACATCAGCGCCTCGACCGTCGATGAGGCGCTGTACAGCGCGTTCGGCCAGCGCATCGTCTCGACCATCTTCAACGAGACCTCGCAGTACCGGGTGATCCTGGAAGCGGCGCCGGGCCTGGCGACCAGCCCGGCCGACCTCGGCCGCCTGCACCTGCCGACCGCGACCGCGCCGACGCCGCTGTCGGCGATCGCCAGCGTCGGCGAACGGCCCGCGCCGTTGCAGGTCGATCACGTCGCCCAGTTCCCCGCGGCGACGGTCGGCTTCGACACCGCGCCGGGCGTGTCGCTCGGCAGCGCGGTCGACGCGATCCGCGCGGTCGCCGCGCAGGCGAACCTGCCGGCCGGGGTCAGCCTGTCGTTCCTCGGCGCCGCCAACGCCTACGAGGCCTCGCTGCAGAACGAGCTGTGGCTGATCCTGGCCGCGGTGGTGTGCGTGTACATCGTGCTCGGCGTGTTGTACGAGAGCTACATTCATCCGCTGACGATCCTGTCGACGCTGCCCTCGGCCGGCGTCGGCGCGCTGCTGGCGCTGATGCTGAGCGGCTCGGACCTCGGCGTGATCGGGATCATCGGCATCATCCTGCTGATCGGCATCGTCAAGAAGAACGCGATCATGATGATCGACTTCGCGATCGAGGCCGAACGCGAGCAGGGCATGGCGCCGCTGGCGGCGATCCGGCAGGCGGCGCTGCTGCGGTTCCGGCCGATCCTGATGACCACGCTGGCGGCGCTGTTCGCCGCGGTGCCGCTGATGCTCGGCTGGGGCGAGGGCTCGGAGCTGCGCCGGCCGCTGGGCATCGCGATCTTCGGCGGCCTGATCCTGAGCCAGATCCTGACCTTGTTCACCACGCCGGTGGTGTATCTGGCGTTCGACCGGCTCGGCAAGCGCGGCGCGCGCGCGGCGGGCGGCGCCGCGGCCAGCGCGGCCCCGGCGCCGGGAACGGAACCGCGCGCATGAACCTGTCGGCGCCGTTCGTGCGCAGGCCGATCGGCACCGTGCTGCTGACCGCGGGCCTGGCGCTGAGCGGCATCGCCGCGTTCTTCAGCCTGCCGGTGTCGCCGTTGCCGCAGGTGGATTTCCCGACCGTCTCGGTCAGCGCCAACCTGCCCGGCGCGAGTCCCGAAACGATGGCTTCGAACGTCGCCACGCCGCTGGAACGGCGCCTGGGCACGATCGCCGACGTCACCGAAATGACCTCGCAAAGCTCGACCGGGCAGGCGCGGGTGACCTTGCAGTTCGACCTCAGCCGCAGCATCGACGGCGCCGCGCGCGACGTGATGGCGGCGATCAACGCCGCGCGCGGCGACCTGCCGGCTACGCTCAAGAGCAATCCCAGCTACCGCAAGGTCAACCCGGCCGACGCGCCGATCATGATCGTGGCGATGACCTCGGCCAGCCGCACGCCGGGGCAGATCTACGAAGCGGCGACCAACATCGTCCAGCAGACCCTGTCGCAGGTCGACGGCGTCGGCGACGTCGAGATCGGCGGCGGTTCGCTGCCGGCGGTGCGGGTGGAGATCAATCCTTACGCGCTGAACCGCTACGGCATCGGCCTGGAGGACGTGCGCGCGGCGATTTCGGCGGCCAACGCGAACCGGCCCAAGGGCGTGGTCGAAGACGGCGAGCGCGCGCTGCAGATCTACACCAACGACACCGGCCAGAGCGCGGCCGACTTCCGCGACCTGGTGGTGGCCTGGCGCGACAACGCCGCGGTGCGGCTGCGCGACGTGGCGCGGGTGATCGACAGCGTCGAGGACGTGCACACCATGGGCCTGTTCAACGGCCGGCCCGCGGTGGTCGCGGTGATCAGCCGCCAGCCCGGCGCCAACATCATCCGCACCGTCGACGGCGTGCGCGCGGCGCTGCCGACCTTGAAGAAGCAACTGCCGGCCGACATCGAACTGTCGATCGCCTCCGACCGCACCAACACCATCCGCGCCTCGCTCGACGAAGTCGGCGCGACCCTGGCGATCGCCCTGGTGCTGGTGATCCTGGTGGTCGGCGCGTTCCTGCGCAGCTGGCGCGCGACCCTGGTGCCGGGCGTGGCGGTGACCGTGTCGATCCTCGGCGCGGTCGCGGTCATGTACCTGCTCGGTTTCAGCCTCAACAACCTCAGCCTGATGGCGTTGACCATCGCCACCGGCTTCGTCGTCGACGACGCCATCGTGGTGGTGGAGAACACCAGCCGCCATCTGGAACGCGGCATGGACCGGTTCCAGGCCGCGCTGCTCGGCGCGCGCGAGGTCGGCTTCACCGTGGTCTCGATCAGCCTGTCGCTGGTCGCGGTGTTCATCCCCTTGCTGTTCATGGGCGGCATCGTCGGCCGGCTGTTCCGCGAGTTCGCGGTGACCCTGTCGGCGGCGGTGCTGATCTCGCTGCTGGTGTCGCTGACCACCACCCCGATGATGTGCGCGTGGCTGCTGCGGCCGCAGGCGCAGGAAAAGCCGCCGGGGCGCGTGGGCGCATGGCTGGAGCGCAGCCTGGAGCGGGTGCGCCAGACCTACGGCGCCAGCTTGCGCTGGGCGCTGGCGCATACCGGCACGATGCTGGCTTTGCTGGCGCTGACCGTGGTCCTCAACGGCTATTTGTTCGTCAAGATTCCCAAGGGCTTCTTTCCCGAGCAGGACACCGGCCAGATGACCGGCGGCCTGCGCGCGGACCAGAGCATTTCGTTCCAGGCGATGCAGGGCAAGCTCAAGGAAATCGTCGACTTGGTGCGGCGCGACCCCGCGGTGGCGAGCGTGGTCGGCTTCACCGGCGGCTCGCGCGCCGGCGGCGGTTTCGTGTTCCTGACCCTCAAGCCCAAGCCCGCGCGCAAGGACAGCAGCGAGCAGGTGATCGCGCGGCTGCGCCCGCAGCTGATGCGGATCAGCGGCGCGACCTTGTTCCTCAACCCGGTCCAGGACGTGCGCCTGGGCGGGCGCTCGAGCAACTCGACCTACCAGTACACGCTCAAGAGCGACAACAGCGGCGACCTGCGGGTCTGGGCCGACAAGCTGACCGCGGCGATGAAGCAGCAGCCGGAGCTGACCGACGTGGATTCCGACACCCAGCCGCACGGGGTCGAAAGCTACGTCAGCATCGACCGCGCCACCGCCTCGCGCCTCGGCATCGCTCCGGTCGACATCGACAACGCGCTGTACGACGCGTTCGGCCAGCGCCAGGTCTCGACCATCTACAAGAACCTCAACCAGTACCACGTGATCCAGGAAGTCGATCCGGCCTATGCGCGCGATCCTTCCGCGTTGAACGATCTGTACGTGCCCGCACACGCCACCCCGGCGGTGACCCAGGTCCAGTCCGGCCCGACCGCCGCGCCGGTGCGCGGCGCCTCGCAAGGCAATGCGCTGACCCAGAGCCCGCGGCAGATGGTGCCGCTGTCGGCGATCGCGCGCTTCGCCGATGCGGCCGCGCCGACTTCGATCAACCACCAGGACGCGCAGCTGGCGACCACGGTCTCGTTCAACCTCGCGCCCGGCCGCTCGCTCAGCGACGCCCAGGACGCGATCGCCCGCGCGCAGGCGCAGATCGGCCTGCCGGCCAACGTGCACGGCAGTTTCCAGGGCACCGCCAAGGCCTTCCAGGACACCGCCAAGAGCCAGCCGCTGCTGATCCTGGCGGCGATCGTGGCGATCTACATCGTGCTCGGCATCCTCTACGAAAGCCTGATCCACCCCTTGACCGTGCTGTCGACGCTGCCCTCGGCCGGGATCGGCGCGGTGCTGGCGCTGATGCTGCTGCGCATGGAGTTCTCGGTGATCGCGCTGATCGGGCTGGTGCTGCTGATCGGCATCGTCAAGAAGAACGCGATCCTGATCATCGACTTCGCCCTCGACGCGGAACGCGCGCGCGGGCTGGACGCGCGCAAGGCGATCTTTGAGGCCTCGATGCTGCGTTTCCGTCCGATCCTGATGACCACCCTGGCCGCCGCGCTCGGCGCGCTGCCGCTGGCGATCGGATTCGGCGAAGGCGCCGAACTGCGCCAGCCGCTCGGCGTGGCGATCATCGGCGGCTTGATGGCGAGCCAGGTGCTGACCTTGCTGACCACGCCGGTGGTGTACTGCTGCCTCGACAAACTGCGTCGGCCCGGCAAGAACGAGGCGTGGCTGGCGCGGGCGGGCGATGCGGGCGAGGCAGAGCAGCCGGCTTGAACGTCGGCGGGCCGCCGCGGGCGCAACCCGGCTACTGCACGAGCTGTTCGGCCTCGACCGAAAACAACTGCCAGCGGCCGTCGAGCTTCTGGTACGACAGCCCGGCGTTGCGCGGTTCGCAGCCGCGGCCCGGATCGCCGACCGGCAGGCAGAAATAGACCTCGACATCGGCGCCGTCGCGGCGGCCGTCGGTGAATTCGATGCGTTCGAGCCGGGCCTTGGCCGGAATCGCGCCGGTGGTCTGCAAGGTCGCGAAGTCTTCGCGGATCTGCCGGTCCGGCACGGTCGAGGTGCAGGCGGCCAACGCCGTCGCGGCCAGTACGGCGGCGGCGATGCGGGCGAAACGGCGCAGGGCGCGGGCGGAACGACGGTCCATGTCGGTGAGGGCGCTGGCGGCCTCCTTGGCCGCGGGAGTGGCGATGATTCGCGATGCCCGCCGCGAACGCAAGCACCGAAGCGCACCGCGACGGCCGCACCGAAGCGCGAACGGGTTGGCGCTTTCGAGGACGACAACGGCGCAACGGCGCGGCGGCGGCCGCTACGACAGGCAGGCGACAGCCGCCGCGCCTAAGGTCGCGCCCCTTCTCCGCGACACAGACAGAACCGATGAGACTCCCGCTGTTCGCCGCCGCCGCCGCCGCGGCGCTGCTGGCGCTGGCCGCGCCCGCGCAGGCCCAGACCTATCTGTTCCAGGACGAGTTCGACGGTCCCGCCGGCGCCCAGCCCGATCCGGCCAAGTGGCAGCAGCAGACCGGCTGCGAATGGGGCAACGGCGCCGAAGACCAGTGCTACACCGACGGCGGCCGCAACGCCGCGCTGAACGGCAGCGGCCAACTGGTGATCCGCGCCCGCCGCGAGGACTACCACGGCTATCGCTACACCTCGGCGCGGCTGATGAGCCGCGCGAGCCATCGCGGCGGCCGGGTGCAGGTGCGCGCGCGCATGTCGCGCTGGCAATCCGGCGCGTGGCCGGCGATCTGGACCCTGGGCCAGCCCGAAGCGCTGTGGCCGCGCCACGGCGAGCTGGACCTGATGGAGAACGGCCTCAACGGCTCGCGCTGGCGTCCCGAATACCACGTGCACAGCGACAGTTCGGGCGAGGGCGGCGAGTTCGCGGTCGATGCGACCCAGTGGCACGTCTACGAAGCGCGCTGGCGTCCCGGCGCGCAGGGCGCGGCCGAGTTCTACGTCGACGGTCGGCGCGTGCGCAGCCTGCCGTTCGCCGTGCCCGAGGCGTCGCCGGCGACGGTGCTGCTGAACATCGCGGTCGGCTCGTTCGCCGGCGCGCCGGATGCGGCGCTCGACAGCACCCTGACCGTCGACTACGTGCGCGTGTCGGCATGGCCGTGAACCGCGACGCCGCGCGCACGACCGCGCGCATTCCTCCCACCGACGCCAGGACCCGCATGCACGCTCACGTTCGCTCACGCCCCTTGAACATCGTGGTGTCGGCCGTCGCCGCCGCGGCCATCGCCGCGCTGGCGTTCGCCGCCCAGGTCGCGATCGCCGCGCCCGCGGCCAACGCCAGCGTCGATTTCGGCGCCCGCGGCCGGCCGACCTCGGCCTATTCGCTCGGCTCCACCGTGTCCACCTTCGCCGACGGCGGCAGCAATCTGATCAAGGGGCCGGCACGCGCGCAGTGGCGGCAGTACTTGCACGATCTCGGGCCGCTGGTGTGGCGCATTCCGCTGTTCCACCACGACGGCCAGGTCGGTTCGGCCGCCGGCGGCATCCACGGAGGCAACGAGGGCGAGGCCTACATCCGCGCGATCAAGGACATCGACGGCATCCCGATGATCGCGGTCGGCGGCAGCACCGGCGACAACGACATCCGCGCCGCCGACGCCGCGGCCCTGGTGCGTTACTTCAACGACGGCGGCGGCCAGCGCGGCGGGCCGGTGCTGGACTACATCGTCGGCAACGAACCCGACAACGGCTTCGGCCTGGACCCCTACCTCAACGGCGGCAACGGCAGCGACGGCTTCCACGCCATCGCCGCCGCGATGCGCGCGGCCAGCGCGCAGCCGCTGTCGTTGGCGGGGCCGTCGCTGGTGACCTGGGCGGACTACAAATACGCCGACTTCCGCAAGTTCTTCGCCGCCGCCCACGCCGACACCGACGTGGTCGACTTCCACAAGTACGGCAAGGGCGAGCCGCTCGACAACCTGCGCGCCACCGGCGATTACGGCGCCGCCATCGCCTGGCTGCGCGCGGAGATCGACCGCAGCTTCGGCGCGCGCGCGCCGGGCATCGCGATCCAGCTCGGCGAGTTCAACTACAACTCGTGGTACGGCGCGCAGTGGCGCGGCGCGTTCTACACCTCGCGCAACACCGTGCACACCGCTTCGCTGATCGGCCATGTGCTGCGCGCCGGCGGCAACGCGTACCAGTATTCGGACAACAACGGCCCGCTCGGCCTCATCACCGACGGCAGCGGCAACAACGACCAGCCCAACGGGCGCCAGCTGCGGCTGCCGGCGTATTGGGGCGTGTCGGCGTGGAGCGGCGGCGCGTGGTCGCGGCGCTACGGCGAAGTCATGGTCGCGGCGGCGACGCAGCTGCCGGACATGGAGGTGTTCGCGACCGAGCGCCCGCGCAAGATCGTGCTGATCAACAAGTCCGAAAGCGTGGACCGGCAGGTCGAGCTGGCGCTGACCGGCGCGGTGGCGGGCCGCTACAGCGCGTGGCGCTACGGCCGCGGCATGAATCCGGCCGACTTCGCCGGCGCCCAGTTCCAGCCGCCGCAGCGCATCGCCGACGGCGCGGCGTACGCGCAGGGACGGCTGTCGCTGGCGGTGCCGTGGATGAGCGTGGTGTTGGCCGACCTGGACTGAGCGTAGCGCGCGGGCGCCGGCCCAACTGCGGCTGAAGCGCCGGCGCGGCGCAGCCGGGGTTGGTGACAAACGGCAGGGGACGCGGTCGCGGGCTTGGACGAAGCTCGCGTTCGCCCGCTACCGCCCGTTTCTTCCGCACGGAACCGCCGCATGCTGCGCCGCCTGTTCGCGTTCGCCTTCGTCCTCGCTGCCGCGTCCGCGTCGGCGGCGCCGGTGGACACGCTCGACCTCAACGTGCCGCTGGCGCCCGCGCCGGTGGTGGTGCAGGGCCGCGAGCGCCTGCTGTACGAACTGCACCTGACCAACTTCGGCGCGGCGCCGTTGCGCCTGGACGGCCTGAGCGTGCTCGACGCCGACAGCGGCGCGGCGCTGGCGGGCTGGCGCGGCGACGCGCTGGCCGCGCGCGCGCGGGTGATCGGCGCGCAGAACGCGACCCTCGACGGCGCCTTGCAGCCGGGCGAGCGCGCGGTGCTGTACGTGGAACTGGACCTGCCGGCGCGCGCGCCGCGCGCGTTGCGGCACAAGGTCGAATTTTCCGCCGCCGACGCCGAGCCGGGCCAGGTCGAAGGCGCGCAGACGGTCCCGCGCGCGGCCGCGAAACTGCAACTGGCGCCGCCGCTGCGCGGCGGTCCGTGGGCGGCGATCTACGCGCCGCAGTGGCCGCGCGGGCACCGGCGGGTGTTCTACGCCCTCGACGGACGCGCGCGCCTGCCGGGGCGCTACGCCATCGACTTCGTCCGCCTCGACGCGGACGGACGCAGCGCCCGCGGCGACGCCGACGTGGCGGCGAACGCGCTGGGTTACGGCGAGCCGGTGCTCGCGGTCGCCGACGGCACGATCGCCGCCGCGCGCGACGGCATCGCCGAGAACGAGCGGGTCTCGCAGCAGACCCGCAATGACTTCGACCGTGCCGCCGGCAACTATGTCGCGCTGGCGCTCGGCGACGGCCGTTACGCGGTGTACGAGCACCTGCGTCCGGGCAGCCTGAAAGTGAAGCAGGGCCAGCGCGTGCGCCGCGGCCAAGCGATCGCCGAGCTCGGCTTCACCGGCGATTCGACCGGGCCGCACCTGCATTTCCACGTCGCCGACGCGGCGGTGCCGTTGCTCGGCGAAGGCGTGGGCTACGGCTTCGAAGGCTTCCGCCTGCTCGGCGCTTACCCGGACGCGAAAGGCATGGGCCAGCAGCCGTGGCAGCCGCGCGCCGACGAAGTCGCGGCGCAGCGCCGCAACGAATTGCCCGAGGCCAACTCGGTGATCGAATTTCCGCCTTGAACGGTCGGTGCGTCGATCGGGCTCGCTGTCGATCGGCTTGCGCAGCGATCGGGCTGCGCCTGGACCGGTTCCAGGGCGAGCGGAACGGATGAGGAATGCGCTGTTGCGGGAGGGGCTTCAGAGCCGAAGTTTCCGCTTCGACTCGTGCAAGCGGACTGCGGCGCCCGGATCGCGGTGACCTGAGCCAACCGCGTCGGAGCTGAAGCTCCTCCCACAAAAGCGCAAGCGCGCCGCGCCCGCGGCGCGCTCAGGCCACGGCCACCTCGTCCGCGCGCGCCGCCGCGCTGCCCGGCACCGGCAAGCGGCCGGCGAGCAGATCGCGCCCGCGTTGCCCCGGCGCCATGACGATGCCGGAACACACCAGGAAGAACCGCTCCAGCGGCAGCGACACCACGTTGACCACGCAGAAACGCCCGGGCTCGTCGTGGTTGATCGCGTAATGCAGGTCGATCCCGCGCGCGCGCAGACGTTCGATCATCCGCTCCAGCAGCGCCGCCGGCGGCAGCGGCGGCGGCGCCGGATGCTCCCAGCGGCCGCGGCGCAGGCGCGCGCGGTCGACCGCGAACACCGCGCAGTCGCGCAGTTTCGGATACGCCGACAAGGCGTCGAGCACGGCCTGCGAATAGCCGGCCAGCCGCGGCTGCATGCGCGGCAGTTCCAGCGACTGCACCAGCTCGGTGATCGCGCGGGTCGCGGCGTGTTCGGGATACAGCGAGGCGCCGTAACCGCAGGGATGGATCAGTTCGCCGTCGCGCAGATCGGTCGCGGTGGCGATGTAGCACGGCACGCCGAGGTCGCTGGTGGCGTCGATCAGCAGGATCTCGCGCTGCAGCTGCGCGCTGGCCGCGCGCAGGCGCTGGGCCAGCGGCGCGGGCAGGTCGTCCGGTTCCAGGCGGTAGCCGTGCGCGGCGGGGTCGCCGAGGTAGTGCGCGGTCAGGAACAGCGACCATGCGTCGCGTTCGACCAGTTCGCCGATCGCGTGCACCGCAGCCTCGGCCAGACTGCTGCCGATCGCGGTGCCGTTGTTGGAGCCGAAGCGCAGCGCGGCGGCGTAATCGAAATCGTCGTCGGGACCGCGCCAGTCGAGATAGGTGGGATAGGACAGGAACAGCGGCAAGGCGATGTCCGGCTCGCCTTCGACGAAGGAGCGATAGGCGCGGCAGGCGAGCCGGCGCTGCGGCTGCGCGGCGAAGGTGGCGCGGAACGGCAGCGCGGCCAGGCGCGGATCGGCCAGGCAATCGGCGCCGCTGCGCAGGATCGGTTCGGCCTGCGCCGGCGCCTTGCCGGTGAACAGATGCTCGACCGCTTCGAACAACGCGCCGACCCGCGACGGCGCGGCTTCGCCCTTGCCGAAGCCGTTGCCGAGCAGGCGGCCGTCGGCGTCGTCGTACAGCGAGCAGATCGTCGCCGCGAACGGTTCGCCGATGCGTTGCAGATCCGCGCGCCAGCCTTGCGCGTCGAGAAAGCCGCGCAGCGAGCGTTCGGCCTCGTCGAGGCTGCGTTCTCGTTCCAGGGGAATCATCGGCTGCGCTCTCCCTTGCGCTGGGCGACCGAATCGGAGGGTTCGGACGGATCGGCACCGCGGCCGCGGCAGGCGGCGGGTGCGGAGCACGGACACGACGGCACGGAGGCGGCCTCCGTGCCGTCGCCGCGCCGGCTCGCGCCGGGCGCGTTCGTGCTGCCTTACTTGGCGTGCGCTTCCAGGAAATCCAGCTCGTCGACGGTCACTTCCTGCTGGACCTGATGGGCTTCCAGGGTCGACGTCGGTTCGATCAAACGCGGGCCGCTCTTCACGATCAGCGGCATATCGATCGTCTTCTTCATATAGTCCCTCATATGGTTTTTTGTGGACGTGCGATGTCGCAGCGGACCGTTGCGGGCCAGCGCCCTCCCGGCGGCTGCCGCTCCTCTATACCAAACGCGCGCCGCTGTCGTGGCCGACTTCGTTTGGATTTGTGATGTAGCGACGGAGCGCGTGAACGCGGCGCGCATTCAGCCGCTCGCTGATTGCGATGTCAGTCGCGGCGGCGCCCGAACGCGGCGTAGGCCAGCACCCCGGTCAGCACGCACAGGCCCAGCACCACGCTCCAGAACCCGTGCGGGTTCTCGGCCAGCGGCATGCCGCCGACGTTCATGCCGAACAGGCCGGCGACGAGGTTGATCGGCAGCGCGACCACGGTGACCACGGTCAGCACGAACAGGGTGCGGCCGGTCTGCTCGTTGACCAGCGCGGCCAGTTCTTCCTGGATCAGCTTGACCCGTTCGACCAGCGCGGCCGAGTCGCCGATCGAGGTCGAGAATTCCTCGGCGGCCTGTTGCAGGTCGCCGATGTCGTCGCGGCCGATCCAGTCCGGCGGGCGGTTGAGCAGGCGGAACAGCGCGGTCGGTTCCGGCGCCAGCAGCCGCTGCAGGCGCACCAGGCTGCGGCGCAGCGAACCCAGCTGGGTACGGTCGCTGGCGATGCGGTTGTCGAGCAGGCGGTCTTCGATGCGGTCGACCTGCTGGGTGCACTTGCGCAGGATCTCGCCGAGCACGCTGGCCTGGTCGCGCAGCAGGTGCGCGAGCAGTTCCACCGGCGAGCGGAACGACTGGCCCGAACGCACCGCCGCGCGCAGCTGGTCGACCGAGCGCAGCGGGCGCAGGCGCGCGCTGACCAGCAGGCGCGGGCCGATGCACAAGGTAGTGGTGCCGACTTCCGAGGCGTCGAAGCTGGAGTCGAACAGCACGTCGTGGATCACCGCGATCAGGGCGTTGTCGTCGAGTTCCAGCCGGGTCGAGCCGACCTCGCTGCGCAGGCTGTCGTAGAACGCGTCGGGCAGTTGCAGGGCGCGGCGCAGGTAGCGCTCGCTGCCGGTGTTGGACAGGGAGAAATGCAGCCACAGGAAGCCGCGGCCGTCGTCGCCGTCGGCGGGCGCGGCCAGGAACGCGGCGACCGCGTCGGTGCTGATCGCCTGCGCCGGCTGGCCGGGCACGAAGCGATAGCCCCAGATCAGGCCGTCTTCGTTGGAACCGTAGCTGGCGTCGACGATGCGCATCGGAGCGGCGATCCGGGCGGTGCGGGAGGGCGTGCGGAATGCGTTGCGGGTGCAGCAAGCCGCATACGCTAGCTCAAAGGCGTGGCGGCGTCATGGCGGGGTTGCGCGGCTGCGCCGGGCGGCGCGGTTGGCCGCGCGGGAATGCGCGGGCGGGCGGTTGCGCCGAACCGGTCGGGCCGGCCGGCGGCGCGGCTCAGCAGCGGCCGTCGCTGGAATAGCTGCTGCCTTGCTTGCGCACGCGCAGGCCGTCGACGCAGCGGAACTCGACCGGTTCGGGCGCCGGCGCCGGCGTCGCCGCGTTGCCGGCGGCGGCCGGGATGGCGTGGGCCGCCGCCGCGGCGGGCCCGGGCGCTGCGCCACCGCGGACCAGGTACAGCACCGCCAGCGCCGCGGCGATCAGCGCCAGGGCCAGGCTGATCAGCACGCTCGGGCTTAGCAGCGCGCGCAGGCCGGGCGAATCCAGGGGCGGTGCGCGGTGGGCGTCCATGCGGGGTTTCCGTAAGCGGGACGTCGAGCATAGCGCCGCGGCGCGGGCGGCGGGATCGTCCGAACGGCGGCCGGGTCGGGCCGCCGTCGGCGGTTCAGCGCGCCGGGTCGGTCGCCGCCGGTTTCGGCCGGCGCCAACGCAGCACCGCGGTCGCGAGCACGCCGGCGACCATGCCCCAGAACACCGAACCGATCTGCCACGCGGTAAAGCCTGAGGCGGTGACCAGGAAGGTGATCAGCGCCGGCTCGCGTTCGCCCGGATCGTGCAGCGCCGCGGCCAACCCGTTGCCGATGGTCGCGAGCAGGGCGATGCCGGCGATGGCCATCACCAGCGCCTGCGGGAACGCCGCGAACGCGGCCGCGACGGTGGCGCCGAACACGCCGGTGATCAGATAGAACACGCCGGCCGCGACCGCGGCCATGTAGCGCCGGCGCGGGTCTTCGTGCGCGTCCTCGCCCATGCAGATCGCCGCGGTGATCGCCGCCAGACACAGCGAATAAGCGCCGAACGGCGCCAGCGCCAGGGTCGCCAGGCCGGTCCAGCCGACCAGCGGCGAGACCGGGGTGTCGCGATAGCCGTGCGCGCGCAGGATCGCGATGCCGGGCACGTTCTGCGACGCCATCGTCACCACGAACAACGGGATCGCCACGCCGACGGTCGCGGCCAGCGAGAACTGCGGCGTGGTCCACACCGGCACCGCCAGCGCCAGTTCGAGCTTGTCCAGGTGCAAGCCGCCTTGCGCCGCCGCCACCGCGATGCCGGCGGCGAGCGCGATCAGCACCGCGTAGCGCGGCAGCCAGCGCCGCGCCAGCAGGAAGCACAGCAGCATCGCGAACACCAGGGCGAAGCTGCTCTGCATCGAGGTGAACACGTTCAGGCCGAAGCGCAGCAGCACGCCGGCGAGCATGCCGGCGGCCAGGCTCGCCGGCAGCCGCGCCAGCGCGCGTTCGAGCCAGCCGCTGAAGCCCAGCGCCACGGTCAGCGCCGCGGCGATCGCGAACGCGCCGATCGCCTCGGCCAACGGCACCCCGGCCGCGCCGGTGATCAGCATCGCCGCGCCCGGCGTCGACCACGCCGTCACCACCGGCACCTTGTAGCGCAGCGACAGGCCGATGCAGGTCAGCCCCATGCCCAGCCCCAGCGCCCACATCCACGACGCGATTTCGGCCTGATCGGCGCCGGCGGCCTTGGCCGCGGAGAACACGATCGCGGCCGAACTGGTGAAGCCGACCAGGACCGCGACGAACCCGGCGACGACGGCGGAGAGAGACAGATCGCGCAAGTGCGGCATGCGGGCACGGGGCAGGGGCGAAGCCGACATCATGCGGCATCGGCGGCGGCGCGGGCTGTGCGCGGGGCGGGCTTTGCGCGCAGCCGGTCCGCAACTCGTCGCCCTCAAGCGGTCATCCCCGCGGTCGCGGGAATCCAGAGACTTCGGAGCCATGTCTGGGTGAAGCCCTGGATGCCCGCCTTCGCGGGCATGACGATCGGTGGGGTTCGTCTCGTCCTCCTCAAGCCGTCATCCCCGCGGACGCGGGGATCCAGAGGCTTCAGAGTCATGCCTGGATGAAGCCCTGGATGCCCGCCTTCGCGGGCATGACGATGGGTAGGTTTCGTCTCGTCCTCCTTAAGCCGTCATCCCCGCGGACGCGGGGATCCAGAGGCTTCAGAGTCATGCCTGGATGAAGCCCTGGATGCCCGCCTTCGCGGGCATGACGAGGGGGGCTTCGTTTCGTCGCCCTCAAGCCGTCCTCCCGACGTCGGTCGAGCGGCCGCTGCGGCTGGCCTGTGCCCAAGCCTTTAAGCGTTGTTGCAGGCATTCAACGCGAGACGGAGCAGGGCATGGGCATCGAAAATCAGCGCTTGAGCGGCGGCGGGCGGGTGCAGTTGGCGAGCTGGGACGAACTGCGCCCGACCGCGCACGGCCCGGAACTGCAGGGGCGGGCCTGGAACCCCAACGCCAGCCGCACCGGCCTGGCGTTCTACGATTCCACCGTGCACTACATGCGCAACGACTGGGCCAGCCAGCACATGGACGTGGTGCCGGCGACGATGGGCGAGAAAAGCCTGCTGCTGTACCGCAACCGCGACTCGGACACCTGGCACAGCGCCGAAGCGCTCGACATCGACCACGTGCAGCCGTGGAAGCAGCACCTGACCGCGCTGGGCACGCGCTCGCAGGCCGACGCGCACATGGCCTACAACGATGTCGGCAACCTGCGCGCGCTGCCGAGCGCGATCAACCGCGGCCGCGCCGCGGCCGAACGCGCGCTCGAGGCCGGCACCGATTCGCAGGCGTGGCAGACCTGGTCGCGCGGCCATTTCCACTACGACCACGGCGCGGCGCATCCGCCGTTCGACCCGGCCCGCGACGGCGCCCGCCGCACCACCACGCGCTTCCAGGACTGGACCCTCGACGACGGCCGCGCCTCGTTGAGCTTCGACACCCGGGTCGAAGGCAAGTGGTTCGAGCACCAACTGTCGCAGCAGTACCGCGGCAGCTTTACGATCACCTCCGACCAGGGCTACCACCGCGAGGTGCCGCTGTTCGAATGCCCGGCGACCGGGCAGCTGGTGACCCGCGACGCGTTCGACATCGACCATATCCGTCCGTTCGAAGAAGTCGCGCGCGCGGCGCTGGCCGAGCGCGGCGGGCCGATCAGCAAGGCCGAGGCGCTGGATCTGTACAACGACACCGCGAATCTGCGCCTGGTCAGCCGTTCGGCCAACTGTTCGCACGAATGGGAGCTCGACGCGCAGGGCGAGTACCTCGACCGCGGCGACCGCGAGCACGAGGAGCCGGAAAACGACCTCGACCGCGCGTTCGTCGAATTCGGCCCGGACACGCCGGAGGACCATCGCGCGTTCGGCGAGGTGCGGCGGTGGTTCGACCATCAGCCGCCGCCGCAGCCGGTGCAGGACGACGCGCAGTCGGTGCACGTGTTGCAGCCGCGTTATGCGCTCGGCCATGCGCGCAATCCCGACACCCCGCTGTACGACAAGCTGCACGGGCAGGTCGCCGGCCAGAACCTGCATCACGGCCTCGGGCTGACCCCGACCGAGACCGCCAACGTCGCCGCGGCGCTGACCCTGGCGGTGCGCAACCAGGGTTGGCCGGACGCGACCGGCGCGGTCTACAACCAGGGCCACTTCCACGCCTACACCGGCCAGCCCGACGCGATGGTGCACACCAGCGTCGAGCTGCAGGCCGCGCGCGCGACGCCGGCCAACGACAGCGGCCGGCAACTGCACCAGCTGCAGCAGAACCCGCAGCAGGTCCAGGACGACCCCGGCGTGCAGGCGATGGACGTGCAGCAGCACCACGGCCGGGTGTAAGCGCCGGCGCCGCCGGCGCGGCCGGGATCGCTAAAGATTCCGACAGCGCCGGCGCGGCCGCGGCGGTGTACTGGCGCCTCCTTCGCCAGACGCCGCCGCCATGTCCCCTCCGTTCCCGCCGCGCACCCGCCGCCGCCTCGCCCTGGCGCTGTCGATCGCGCTCGCCGCCGCGCTGCTGCCGGCGCGCGCGTCCGATCACCTGGATTCGCCGACCGTCATCGCCGACCCGCGCGCCGACATCGGCGATCTCTACGCCTGGATGCAGCCCGACGGCCGCCATCTGAACCTGGCCATGACCGTGGTCGGCCATACCTTCTCCGACCGCCTGCGCTACGTGTTCCGCATCGACAGCGCGCACCGCTTCGGCGGCGCCGAACGCAGCCTCGCCATCGTCTGCCGCTTCGCCGCCGCCGACCGCGCCGAATGCGTCGCCGACGGAGTCGACGCCGCGCGCGGCGACGCCCGCGGCGAAGCCGGACTGTGGGGCGACCAGCATCGTCTGCGCGTGTTCGCCGGCTTGCGCGACGACCCGTTCTTCAACAACGTGCGCGGCACCCGCGCCGCCTACAACGTCGCCGACGCCGCCCTGCGCGCCGGCGCGCCGGTCGACGCGGCCGGTTGCGCGAGCCTGCCCGCGGCGGCGGTGCAGGGCATCGACGAACAATGGCGCCACACCGACGGCGGCCCGGCGCGCAACTTCCTCGCCGGCTGGACCCCGGCCGCGCTGGTGGTGCAGATCGACCTCAAAGCGGTGAATCGCGGCGGCCCGCTGCTGGCGGTGTGGGCGGCGACCGAATCGGGCGAAGGCCGGATCGACCGCGCCGGCCGCGTGCTGACCGGCAATGCGCTGCTCGGCACGCTCGACGGCGAGGACGTCAGCAACCGGTTGAAGGAACGTTACAACGCGATCGAGCCGAAAGACGGCGCCGAGTTCGTGCCGGAAATCGAGAAAGGATTGGCGCTGTACGACGGTTTCGACGGCCGTTGCGGCAACTCGCTGCTGGCCGCGCCGGAGCCTGCGCGGCGCTACCGCGCATTGGCGCAGTTGCTGGCCGACGACCGCCTGTGGATCGACAGCCGCCGGCGCCGCTGCGAACAGCCGTTCGCGGTGGAACTGGCGCAGGCCGCCGGCCGCAGCCAGTACCGCCGCGACTGCGGCGGGCGCACGCCGTTGCAGACCGCGATCAACGTCTATCGCTCGTTGCTGGTGGATGCGAGCATCGACGGTATCAGCGACGGTCTGCTGCGCGACGAGAAGACGCCGTCGGTGTCGGAGTTTCCGTTCCTGGTGCCGGCGGAGAAGGAGTATTCGCCGTGAGTCGTGCGCTGGGTCGTGGCCTGGATCGCGTCGCCCGGACGACGCACTGGACGTTCGGCTTCGCCGAAGTACAAGCGGAGCCCGCGTCCGCGGGAACGACAGCAATTGGGTTTTGTCGCGTCTCTCCCAACCGTCATTCCCGCGAACGCTGGAATTCAGAGACTTCAGCGCCATCTCTGGCGCTGAGCCGCGGCCCGGATCGCGTCGCTTGGACGACGCCCTTGACTCCTGCTTCGGCGGGAACGACAGCCGTTGGGTTCCGTCGCGTCTTTCCCAGCCGTCATTCCCGCGAACGCGGGAATCCAGAGACTTCAGCGCCATGCTTTGCCATCCGCATTGCAAGCCTCGGCCCCGTGCGCGCATCCGCCGCGCTGTCGCTTTGCTTGTACGCCGGTACAGCCGCCGCGCACTCCAGCACCGGACTCAGCGGCGGCTTCGGCGCCGGCTTCGCGCATCCGTTCGGCGGCGGCGATCACCTGCTGGCGATGGTCTGCGTCGGCGCCTGGGGCGCGCAACTCGGCGCGCCGCTGCGGTTGGCGCTGCCGCTCACCTTCCCGCTGACGATGGTCGTCGGCGCGGCGCTGGCCTTGTGGGGCTTGCCGATGGCCGCGGTGGAAAGCGGCATCGCGCTGTCGGTGCTGGCGCTGGGCGCGTGCATCGCTTGCCGCTGGCGCGCGCCGGTGTGGGCGGCGTGCGCGCTGGTCGCCGGGTTCGCGCTGCTGCACGGCTACGCGCATGGGCGCGAGTTGCCGGTCGCGGCCGATCCGGCCGGCTACAGCCTGGGTTTCGTGCTCGCCACCGGCCTGCTGCACGTGCTCGGCATCGGCATCGGCGAACTCGGCGTGCGTTTGAGCGGCGCGGCCTTGTGCGGCTTCGGCGCGGCGGTCGCGGCGGTCGGCGCCGGCTTCCTGTATTCGGCGCTGGTTGCATGAGCGGCGCGGCCTGGGCGCCGGCGGTGCTGTGCGCGGCGCTGGGCCTGCTGCTCGGGTCGTTGCCGACGCGGGCGGGGTGGGGCGCTGCGCTGGCGTTCGTCGCGGCGTGGATTGCAACGACAGGGGCGGTGGCGGCCGCGCCGTCGTTCGCCGCGTGGACGTGCGCGCATGCGGCGCAGTCGAGCGCGGCCTGCTGGATCGCCGCGCTGGCGACCGCGGGCGCGCAGTACGCGCCCGAGCGCGGCCGCGCGCGAGCGGCGGGGTGGCGCGCGCTCGCCGCCGGCATCTGCGTCGCCGCGGCCGCGTCGCCTTGCGCCGCTGCGTCCTCGCCGTGGTCGCCGGCCGGGATCGCGCTGGCGCTGCCGGCGCGTTGGTTGGTCTCGCGCGGCGCCGGCGTCGCGCTGAAAGTCGCCGCCAGTTGGCTGCTGGCGGTGGCGCTGCTGAGTCTGGTCTTGTCCGCACGGCCGGCGCTGCCCGGCGATGTGCCCGATCATCTGGAATAGGGGATAGCGCAATGCCGCTTCGTGTTTCGATCTTCGCCCTGGCGTTGGCCGCGCTGTGCTGCGCGCCGGCCGCCGCCCACGATTTCTGGATCCAGCCGGAGCCTTATCGCCCCGAACCGCAGGCTGTCACCGCACTGACCTTGCAGGTCGGGCACGGCCGCGACCGCCAGCGTTCGGCGATCCCGCTGCGGCGGATCCAGCGTTTCGAAGCGCTCGCCAGCGACGGCCGCCGGGTCGACCTGCGCCCGCAGCTGCAACCCGACCCGCGCGCGCCGGCCGATGCGCGCTTCGCCATGCCTGCCGGCGCGTGGGTGCTGGTGCTGGAAACCGACGCCGGCGCGCAAAGCCGCCTGCCGGCGCCGCGCTTCAACGATTACCTGCGCGCCGAAGGCCTGACCCCGGCGTTGGAACAGCGCCGCCTGCAAGGCCGCGACGGCGCCGAGGGTTCGGAGCGCTACAGCCGCCGCAGCAAGGCGCTGCTGCGCGTCGGCGCGGGCGCGGCGCCGGTCGAGGTCGCGGCGCTGCTCGCGCGGCCCGTCGGCCTGCCGCTGGAAATACTGCTCGACGCCGATCCGCACGCGCGCGGCGCGCGGCTGTCGGTGCGGGTGCTGTGGCAGGGCCGGCCGCTGCCGGGCGCATTGGTCAAGCTGACCCGGCTGGAGAACGACGCCGAGCCGCTCGACGCGCGCCGCACCGACGCCGGCGGGCGCGCCGAATTCGCCGCGCCCGGCGCCGGCACCTGGCTGTTGAACGCGATCTGGACGCGGCCGCTGCCGGCCGATGCGGAAGTGGATTTCGAAACTACTTTCAGCAGTTTGAGCTTCGAGATTCCGGCGCCCGCGCCGCACTAGCGGGCCCAGGTTCGGCCGCCGCCCAGGTCAGCGCTGGGCGTCGGCGCTCAATCCGAGCTCGATCCAGTAGTGCCCGGCATCCGCACCCGGCTGCGAGCTCAGGCTCAGCCGCCAGCGCCGGCCTTCGCGTTCGCTGCGCCAGCGCAGCTCGCCGGGCGCGCGGGTCCAGCCGTCCTGGCGATCCATGCCCGCGCCGATGCGCTGCAGCAGTTCCGCCGCCGGCGTCGCGCTGGCGACGCGATAGCGCTTGCGCCACTGGCGTTCGTCGCCGATCGAAAACTCGGTGCGGGCGTCGAGGTCCTTGGGCCAGTCGACCGCCTTTTCCAGTTGGGCGGGCAGATGGCGGTCGGCGAGGCGCGAGCGCACGAAGCCGCCATCGGGTTTCCAGTCGTACTCCAGATGCAGCGCGACCGAGCGCGCCTGTTCGACGCCGCGGAGCTTGGCCACCACATGCAGCGCCGCATCCAGGCCCGAGGACAGCCCGGCGGAGGTGACGATGCGTTCGTTGTCGGCCCAACGCACGTCGCGCACGACCTTGACCTTGGGAAAACGCCGCGCCAGCTCGTCGATGCGCGGGGTGAAGGTGGTCGCCTCCAGGCCGTCGAGCAGGCCGGCCGAGGCGAGCACGAACGCGCCGGTGCACACCGACAGCAGTTCGCGGCCGGCGCCGGTCTGGCGGCGCAGGAAGTCGAGGATGCGCGGGTCCTGTTCGGCCTGTCCGACATCGCCGCCGGGCATCAGGATCACGTCGAACGGCGGCGCCTCGGCGAGCGACGCGTCGGGCGTCACCTTAAGCCCCATTTCCGTGGTCACCGGCTTGCCGTCGGGCGACAGCGTGGTCACGCCGAAACCGGCGTTGCCGAACACCTCGTAGGGGCCGGCGAAATCGATGATCTCGACGCCGTCGAACAGGACGATGCCGACCCGCACCGGCGGCTGGCTGTGCGGCGCATGTGCGGCGGCCGCGGCCGCCGGCCACAGCGCGGCGCACAGCGATACGAGCAGGACGAAACGGTGCAGCGTGCGGCGCAGTCGCATGGCGATAGAAGTCGTGAGGGGATGCGCGCCACGATAGGCAGCCGCGGCGCGCATAAACGGACGCGCAGCGGGCCATTGCGGACAGATCGCGCGCCGCGCCGCGCGCGTCCGGCGCGGCGACCTCAGTCGGCGCGAAAGCGCTGGCGGTAGTCGCTCGGCGCGACGCCGAGCGTGCGCGCGAACGCGCGGCGCATCGCTTCGGCGCTGCCGAAGCCGCATTCCAGCGCGATCCGGGCGATGTCCTTGGCGGTGGATTCCAGCAGCGGCTTGGCCGCTTCGATGCGCAAGCCCTCGACGTACTTGTGCGGGGTGGCGGCGAACGCGGCGCTGAAGCGGCGGGCGAACTGGCGCGGGCTCATGTGCACGCGCGCGGCGAGCCGGGCCACGTCGAGGCGCTGGCGCAGGTGCGCGCGCATCCACGCGTCGAGCGCGGCGAACGGGTCGGGCAGGTCCAGCGCCTGCAATTCGCCGCTGAACTGGCTTTGCCCGCCCGAGCGCTTGCTGGCCATGACCATGCGCTTGGCCACCTGCAGCGCCAGCGCCTGGCCGTGATCGGCGGCGACCATCGCCAGGGCCAGGTCCATGCCGGCGGTGATGCCGGCCGAGGTCCAGGTCTCGCCGTCGCGGGTGTAGATGGCGTCGGCCTGCACGCGCACGCGCGGATAGCGCGCGCGCAGCTCGGCCACGTCGAGCCAGTGGGTGCTGGCCTGACGTCCGTCGAGCGCGCCGGATTCGGCCAGCAGCAGCGCGCCGCTGCACACCGAGGCGACCCGCCGCACCCGCGTCGCGGCGAGGCGCAGCCAGTCGACCAGGGCGCGGTCGGCGCGGGCGAGATCGAGCGCGTCGCCCATGCCGCCGCAGACCATGAGCGTGTCCGTATCGGCCGGCATCTGCGTGTAGTGCGCGTCTGGGCTCAAGCGCAGCCCGGCGGCCAGCGGCACCGGCGCCAGATCGGCGGCGAGCAGTTGCAGCCGGTACAGCGGCGGCCGTTGCGGCGATTGTTCCTGCGCCTGCCGGCTCGCGAGCGCGAACACTTCCAGCGGCCCGCAAATGTCCAGCGACTGCGCGCCGGGGTAGATCAGCATGCAGACGGTGAGGGTGGCTTGCGCCGGCGCAGCGGCGCTCGGGGCGGGCGTCGGCAAGGCGGAACGCGGTCGGGCGTTGGCGGAGCGGGGCATGCGCAGGCTGGGCGGGTCGGGCGGGGGACGTGGCCATGATGCGCATGCGCAGGCCGGCGCGACAGTGGCGCGGGCGATGCGGTCCGGGTGGGCGATGCGGGAATCCAGGGATGTCAGCGTCATGCCTGGATGAAGCCCTGGGTTCCCGCGTTCGCGGGAACGACGATAGGTGGGTTTCACTGCGTCTCTCCCGACCGTCATTCCCGCGAAAGCGGGAATCCAGAGACTTCAGCGCTATGTCTCGATGAAGCCCTGGGTTCCCGCTTTCGCGGGAACGACGATAGGTGGGCTTCGCCGCGCCTTTTCCAGCCGTCATTCCCGCGATCGCGGGCTCCGCTCTTACTTCGGCGAAGCCGAACATCCAGAGACTTCAGCGCCATCCCGCACTGATCGCTTTCAGCAAACGTCGATCTCACATTTGTCACCTCCATCGCGACCGCGTTTGCCGCACTATCGACGTTCCTTCAGGAGAAACCCGCATGGCCGCCGCCAGCAAAGCCAAGACGCCCGCCGCCAAGACTGTCGCCAAGAAAGCCGTCAAGAAAGCCGCGCCGGCGAAGGCGCCTGCGAAAAAAGCCGCGGCCAAGACCGCCGCGGCAAAACCCGCTGCGAAGACGCCCGCCGCGAGCAAAGCCCCGGCGAAAAACGCCAATAAGCCCGCCGCCGCAAGCGCGGACAAAGTGCAAGGCCCGGCCTCGTACTTTCCCTCGATCGAAAAGACCTACGGCAAGCCGGTCGCGCACTGGTTCGCACTCATCGACGCGCTCGGCGCGCGCAAGCACATGGAACTGGTGGCCGAACTCAAGAGCGCGCACGGCATCGGCCACGGCCATGCCAACGCCCTGGTCGCCTATCGCCTCGCCGGCAAGCGCTGAAGCTCAGCCTTCGCCGAGGAACGAGCGCGTTTCGGCCCACAGCGCGCGCCGCTGCGGTTGCAGGTGCAGCCAGTGGTTGCCGCCGGCGATCTTGACCTCGCGCCGGTCGGCCGCGCCGGTCAGCGCGGCGAATAGGCGCGCGGCGTCGGCATCGGTGGTGACGTGGTCCCATTCGCCGCGCACGATCAAAGTCGGCTGGCGGATGCGAGCGCTGTCGACCAAGGCCTCGCCGCGGTCGCTGGCGAGGATGTCGGCGATCGGCCCGCCCGGGACCTGGACCGCGCGCGGCGTGCGCTGCGCCGATTGCGGATCGCTGTCGAGGTACGCGGCGATCCAGCGCTCCAGTTCGGCGTCCGAGACCGGCGTGGGCCGGTCGGCCGGCATCCCGGTGCGTTGGCGCGGGCGTTGGTCGGCGGCGGTCACCCACTGCCATGCGGGCGCCGCGGCGGACTCCGCGCCGGCCGTCGCGGCCGCCACCACCGGGCCGAACAACACCAGCCGCGCGATCAGTTCCGGCCGCAGGATCGCCGCGCGCTGCGCCGGCAGGGTGCCCCAGGAATGCGCGATCACATGCACCGGCGCGGCGTCGCCGCGTTCGGCGCGGATGCGTTCGAGCACCGCGACGATCTGCGCCGCGGCCGCCGGCGCGCGCCCGAACGGCGCGGCCGCGTCGGCGGCGCCGGCGAACGCGGTCGGGCGTTGCGAGCGGCCGTAGCCGGCGAAATCGAAGGCCCAGGCGTCGAAGCCCGCGGCTTGCAGGTCGTCGAGCCACGACACGCCCTGCATGCGCCAGTCCGCCGACAGCGCGGCCGGAAAGGTCGCGCCGTGCACGTACAGCACGGCCGGGCCCGCGCCGCGGCGGCGGATCGCGGCCAGGCGCAGGCGTTCGCCGTCGTCGCCGGTCCACGGCACCCAGACGGTTTGCGGATCGTCGCTGCGCGCTGTGTTCGACACACCGCAGCCGCCGTCGCCGGACTGGCCGGGCTCGTTCGCAGCAGCGGCGGACGCAGGCCTGAGTCCGTCGCCTGCATCGGCGCGGGCCGCCGCACTGCCGAACCAAGCCGCGCCGACCGCGGCGGCACCGAGAAAATCGCGTCTGCGCATCGCCGCGCTCCGACAGAAAGGAGCGCGCAGTGTGCTGAGCGCCGCGGCCGCGACGCTTCGGCCCGCGCCGAAGCATGCCGGCGGCGCTTGCGTCATCATCGGCGCATGGACGATACCGGCCCGCCTTTGTCCCGCATCGCCGCCGCGATCGGCGATCCCGCCCGCGCGCTGATGCTGGCCGCGCTGATGGACGGCCGCAGCCGCACCGCCGGCGAGCTCGCGCGCTGCGCCAGCATCGCGCCGCCGACCGCGAGCGGGCATCTGGCCCGGCTGGTCGACGCGGGTCTGCTCGCGGTCGAACGGCAAGGGCGCCATCGCTATCACCGCTTGGCCTCGGCGCAGGTGTCGCAGGCGCTGGAAGCGCTGATGGCGATCGCGCCGCTGCCGCCGCCGCGCTCGCCGCAGTTGGGCCCGCGCGACGCGGCGCTGCGCCACGCCCGCACCTGTTACGACCATCTGGCCGGGCGGGTCGCGGTGGAGCTGGCCGAGGCCTGGCTGGCGGCGGGCTGGATCCGCGCCGACGACGGCCTGTGGCGGTTGAGCGAGGCCGGCGAACGCGAGCTGCAGCGGCTCGGCATCGCCGCGCCGGACCCGGCCGCGCGCCGGCCGCCGCTGCGGCCGTGCCTGGACTGGAGCGAACGCCGGCCGCACATCGGCGGCCAGCTCGGCGCGGCCTTGCTCGACCGCTTGCTCGCCGACGCCTGGGTGCGGCGCCAGCGCCAGTCGCGGGCCTTGTCGATCAGCGCCGAGGGCGAACGCGGCCTGCGCCGCTGGCGCGGCGGCTGAGCGGCGCTCAGACCCGCAGGCGCGACAGCCTGCGCACGCGCAGCGCGACGAACACCTGCAACAGCCCGAAGACCAGCGCGCCGAAGCCGATCCACCACACCAGACCGACCACCGCCACGCGCGGATACAGCAGCAACAGCGCGCCCAGGCCCAGCACCAGCAGCCCGCTCAGCGCCAGCGACCATTCGTTGCCGATCGCTTTGCGCAGCGCGACCGACCAGAAGATGCGCAGCACACCGCCGACGACCAGCCACAGCCCGAGCAGCAGGATCAGCGCATCGGCGATCGCCAGCGGCCGCGCCAGCGCCAGCGCGCCGAACGCCAGCGACGCCAGCGCGTAAAGCGCCAGCCAGGCCTTGCCGAATCCGGACGGGCCCGAGAACAGCGCGACCGCGCTCAACGCGCCTTCGAACAAGGCCATCAGCCCGAACGACCACACCAGCGCGACCACGCTCGCGCCGGGCGCGACGAAGCAGGCCACGCCGAAGCCGAGGCCGATCAGGCCGTACACCAGCAGCACCCACCAATGGCGGGCGAAATGAGCGATCAGCGGGGCGTTCATGCGCGGCAGTCTCCGGCGTAGCGTGGGATCGCGGCAGCGCCGGACCGCACGCTGCGCGGCCCGGCGCTGGCGATGCCGGTTACGGCCGCCGCGGCGGCAGGGTCCACTGCCGCGCCGCGGCCGGCGAATCCACCAGCACCGCATCGGCCCCGAGCATGGCCGCGCGACGGTAGTCGTCGGATGAATTCACCCCGATCACCAGGATGCCGACCGCCGCGCTGCGTTCGCGGAAGCAGGCCACCGCCTGCGGCGTCCACAGGCTGGCCGCGGCCAGATCGGTAACGCCCTGGCCGAGCGTGAAGGTCTCGCTGACCTCGAGCCGGCGGCGCAGCTCGAACGCGGTCCACACCGGCGCCGGCGGCGGTTCGCAGCGCTGTTCCAGCGCCACTTGCAACAAGCGGCCGCGGGTGGCGTCGCGGGTCTCGAAGCGGCGCGCCTTGGGATGGCGCGCCAGCATCGCGTCGAAGCCGGCCTCGGTCGAATAGAACTGGGTGTTGCGCCAGGCCTGGCGGCGTTCCAGCACCTGCGCGACCGCGTCGACCACGCGCTGGTCCGGCGCGGTCTTCAGATCGAGCATCACCGGCACCCGGCCGCCGATCAGTTGCAGCGCCGCGTCCAGGCTCGGCAGCGGCTGCGGCCGCGCCCGGTACGGATAGGGCACGGCCGCGTTCGGATCGGGATCGCGGAACTGGTAGCCGGCGTTGAACCCGGCCAGCTGCGCGGCGGTGTACTGCGACACCGGACCGCTGGTTTCGGTCAGCGCCGACAGGTCCTGCGGGCGGTACAGCACCGGCACGCCGTCGGCGCTGAGCTGCACGCTCAGCCACATCGCGCCGGCGCGGTTGCCGAGCGCGCCGCGGATCGCCAGCAAGGTGTTCTCGGGGTAGTCGGCGGTGCCGCCGCGGTGGGCGACGATCAGCGGCCGGTTGCCGGCGCAGGCGGTCGCGGCCGGCAGCAGCGCCGCCGCGAGCAGGGCGGCGAGCACAGGGGTGTGCGACTTCATCGATGGAGCTCCTGGGGGAGGGGGCGCGGCGATCGCAACGCCCGAACGCGCGGACGACTGCAATCGCTACGTCACGAGTACAGCGCGGCGGCTGCCCTCAGGGCGCAACGGCCGCGCCCCGGAGGCGCGGCTTTTTCGTGATCGGCTGCGTGCTTCACGCGCCCCGCCAGACTCGGTGGGATGCGCGCCGGCGCGGCCTCAAGGCAGGACCAGGATGTCGTTCCAATCCGACGAAGTCTGCGCGCGCAGCGCCGTGCCCAGGCTCGGGAACGGATCGACGAAGGCGCGGCGCTTGAGCTCGTTCAGCGAAATCAGCGAGCAGCTCGACGCGTCGGTGTTGACGCACCAATAGGCGCCGGCGACGTTCGCCGAGGGCACGTACACCGCTTTCCAGGTCTGGGTCGGCACGACCACCGCGCCGCCGGCGATGGTGGTGTCCATGTCGTCGAAGTCCGGGCCGGTGACGATGTAGGCCTCGTCCCATTCCTTGGCCACGGTGCGGGTCAGGTTCTCGATCTTGGCCCAGGTGCCGCGGTTGAGCTTGGGCGCCTGCGGCACGATGTTGGCGACCGAGAAGGTTTCCTTCTGCGCCGGCGTGGTCGAGGCGTCGCCGGCCGGCATCATGTGGCCGCGGTCGTAGCCGCTGTTGGTGTAGCTCTTGTGCGTGGTCGGGAAGCCCGATTCGCTGAAGAAGGTCGAATCGATGCGCTTGATCGATTCGGCGCCGATGACCTTGGCCCGGGTCAGGTGCTGGGCCGACCACAGATTGGTGCCGGTGACCTTCGACGCGTACAGGTTGTAGTCCTGGTAGCAGATCGACACGGTCTGCTCGTTCAGGTCGGCAATGCTGAGCACCGGCTTGCGGCCGCTGGGGTATTGCTCGTTGTTGGCGCTGGTGCAGGCGCCGGCGAACGCGGCGGGGGCGGCGAGGGCGAGGCCCAGGGCGGCGAGGCGGGCGATCGGTTTCATGGATCCGGTTCCGGTCGGGGGGCGGGAAGGCGGACACGATTCCAGCTGGATCGAACGGTTTTATGACAATAGAAGTGCCTCCAAGATGTTTAGCGACGCGGTAGAGGTTTTTCGTCGGCATTCTTCTTGCTGACTTTGTCGGCAGCGACGGTCTCATCCGATGTTCATCGCGGCATTCTTAGCCTGCAGCGCCGTACGCGAAGAATCCTCATGCGCCTGCCGTCGCTGCCGACCCTGGCCCTGTCCCTCGCCCTGGCCGCGCCGCTGCCGGCCGCGGCCGCCGACCTGATCGGCTTCTGGGACGCGCCGCGCCACGGCGGCAACAGCTTCAACCGGCTGCCGCCGGACGCCGCGTACTTCCAGGCGCTGCGCGGCTACGGCGCGAGCTGGGTGCGGCTGTCCTACGACAAATGGAAGCCCGAACGCCGCGACTTCCTGATCGGCGACGCCGACGATTACCGGCAACTGTCGGCGCCCGACCTGAAGACGCTGAAGGCGGCGCTGGCGCGCGCCGACGCGGCCGGGCTCAAGACCGTGGTCGCGCCGCTGTCGCTGCCGTACTCGCGCTGGGCGCAGAACAACGGCGGCCGCTTCGACGACCGGCTGTGGCAGGACCGCGAGCGCTGGGACGCGGCGGCGCGGTTCTGGCGCGACCTGGCGCGCGAGCTCAAGGACCAGCCCGGCATCGCCGCCTACAACCTCATCAACGAGCCGGCGCCGGAGAAGCAAGGCGGACTCAGCGAGTACGCCAGCGCCGGCGAGCGCCGCGACTGGTACGCGCGCCAGCGCGGCGGCGCGCGCGACCTGCCGGCGTTCTACCAGCACATCGTGCGCGCGATCCGCGAGGTCGACCCCGACACGCCGATCATGCTCGACGCCGGCTGGTACGCCTCCGCCGGCGGCTTCGCCTACTGGCCGGCGCCGCTGGACGACGCCAAGGCGCTCTACAGCGTGCACATGTACGAGCCGTACCAGGTCACCAGCGCGCCGAACCTCAAGCGCGCCAAACCCTATGTCTATCCCGGCCCGGCCCCGTACGGCGGCCGCGACGAAATCTGGAACCGCGAACGCGTCGGCGCGCACTTGGCCCAGGCCTTCGACTGGGCCAAGGCGCGCGGCGTGCCGGCCGCGCGCATGGTCGCCGGCGAATTCGGCTGCGTGCGCCAGCTCGACGATTGCGCGCGCTACCTCGACGACGTGCTGACCGCGCTCGACCGCGCCGGCGCGCACTGGGCGTTCTACGCCTTCCGCGAAGACGCGTGGGATGCGATGGACTACGAACTGGGCAAGAAGAAGGTCGACTGGCGTTACTGGGACGCGATGGAGCAGGGCAAGCCCGATCCGGTGACGCGCAATGCCGGTCCTGAGTTCGAGCCGATCCGCAAGCGTTTGGCCGCAGGCCGCGAGTAAGGCCGCGGTTTGCGACTGCAGGAGCGACGCGAGTCGCGACCGGGACAATCGGCCTGCGATGCAAGCGAGGTTTCGCGGTCGCGACTCGCGTCGCTCCTACAAGACCTGCGTCGCGACATTCCCGACTGTAGGAGCGACGCAAGTCGCGACCGCGACAATCGGCCTGCGACGCAACCGCGCAGTCACGCCCCAACCGCGAATAACCGCTGCAACGCCCGCTGCTTCCCAAGCAGATCCGCCACCGTATAACCGTCCAGCACCGCGAAAAACGCCCGCGTCGCCTCGGCCAGGATCGGCGGCAGACCGCAGGCCGGCGCGATCAGGCAGTCGCTGCAATCGACCAGATCGAAATGCGCTTCGGTGTGGCGCACCACCTCGCCCAGGCCGATCTTGCCGGCCGCGCGGCCGAGGCGGATGCCGCCGTTGCGTCCGCGCACGGTCTCGATAAAGCCGGCCGCGCCGAGGTCCTGCACCACCTTGGTCAGATGGCTGTGGGAAATGCCGTAGGACTGGGCGATCTGCGCGATCGAGACCAGTTCGCCCTCGTGCGTGCCGAGATGGATCAGCACGCGCAGGGAATAGTCGGTGTACAGGCTCAGCTTCATCGGCGGGCGGCTTAAGCGGGTGCGACATCGGGTCGCGGCATCATAACAGTCATTTCTTTTGCATGTTTTAGCGGCGCGCGATATCATGCATTCGTGATGAATGTTTAAGAGGGCGCGATGCGCAGCCTCGATGGATTGGACGAAGCCGCCTTGGCGGCGCTGGTGCGCCGCTTCTACGCGGCGGTGCGCGCGGACCCGCAGCTCGGTCCGGTGTTCGCCGCCGCGGTCGACGACTGGGACGAACACGAGCGCCGGTTGGTCGACTTCTGGACCTCGCTGATGCTCGGCAGCGGCCGTTACCGCGGCAATCCGGCGCAGCTGCATCTGCGCCATGCCGCGCACATCCGCCCCGAGCTGTTCGCGCGCTGGCTGGCGCTGTGGCGCCGTTGCAGCGAACAGTCGCTGCCGCCGGCGCACGCCGCCGCCGTGCAGGCGCGCGCCGGGCGCATCGCCGAACACTTGCAGCGCCTGCTCGCGCAGGCGCGCGCCGATCACTGACCGACAGGAAACCCCGCCATGACCACCGCATTGAACGAGGCCACCGTGGCCGTCGTCCGCGCCACCGTGCCCGCACTGGCCGCGCACGGCCACGCCATCACCACCGCGATGTACCGCCGGCTGTTTCGCGACGAATCGATCGCCGCCTTGTTCAACCACGCCAACCAGGGCGGCGACAACGCCCAGGCGCATGCGCTGGCCAGCGCGATCCTGGCCTACGCCCAGCACATCGACGACCTGCCGGCGCTGGCCGGCGCGGTCGAGCGCATCGCCCAGAAGCACATCGGCTACCACATCCTGCCCGAGCACTATCCCTTCGTCGCGCGCGCCTTGCTCGGCGCGATCGAGGAAGTGCTCGGCGCCGTCGCCACGCCGCAAGTGCTGGCCGCGTGGGGCGAGGCGTACTGGTTCCTGGCCGATCTGCTGATGCGCCGCGAGGCCGAACTGCGCGGCGAACTGGCCGCTGCGGCCGGCGGCTGGAGCGGCTGGCGCGAGTTCCTGATCGCCGGCAGGCGCGTCGAGAACGCCGCTACGGACGCGCCGATCGTCTCCTTCGACCTGCGCCCGGCCGACCGCGGCGCGGTGATCGCGCACCGGCCCGGGCAGTACCTGACCCTGCGCTACGCAGTGCCGGGGCAGGGCGCGGTCAAGCGCAACTACTCGATTTCCTGCGCGCCCAATCGCGAGGGCTACCGCATCACGGTCAAGCGCGAGGCGCGCGGGCACGGCGGCTCGCGCTACCTGCACGACGCGCTCGGCGTTGGCGCGCGGATCGAACTGACCCCGCCGGCCGGCGACTTCTTCCTGTCCGACGCGCCGCCGCGGCCGGTGGTGCTGCTGTCCGGCGGCGTCGGCCTGACCCCGATGGTCAGCATGCTCGAAACCATCGTCGCGCGGCATCCGCAGCTGGAGACCCATTACGTGCACGGCACTGCCGACCGCGCCAGCCATGCGATGGCCGCGCATGTCGCGGCGCTGGCCGCGTCGCACGGACGCACCCGGGTCAGCACGTTCTACGCGCAACCCTCGGCCGGCGGCGATCATCGTCATGGCCTGATCGACATCGACTGGCTGCGCGCGAACGTGCCGCTGCTGGACGCGGACGTGTACCTGTGCGGCCCGCGCCCGTTCCTGCGCGCGCTGGTGCCGGCGCTGGCGCGCGCGGGCGTGGCGGGGGAGCGGGTGCATTACGAGTTCTTCGGGCCGAGCGACGAGCAGTTGGCGGCTTGAGCGCTCGGTAACGGGGCTGGCGACGTAGGCGGGGTTTCGCGGTCGCGACTTGCGTCGCTCCTACAGGGGGCTACGTCGCCGCGTTTCAGACTGTAGGTGCTGCGAGCTGCGACCGCGACATCCGGCTTGCGACGCAAGCCAAGTTTCGCGGTCGCGACTCGCGTCGCTCCTACAGGGGGCTGTGCAGCTGCGTTCCCGACTGCAGGCGCGACCGCGACCTCCGCCGTGCGACGCAACCCCCATCCCGCGCCGGCGAACCGTATACCCCCGCGCCGCCCGCCCTGGGGCGGCCCCGGGCAGCGTCGCCCCCGCGAATCGTCTACTCTCCGCTCCCCGGTGCGGCCCCGAGGCCGCGCCGGCGCGCGGCTTTCGCGCGTTCGGCGGGTAGGCCCGGGATGGGCCGGCAGGGCGCGCGTTGACACTCATGTAATCGGTTACATATGATGAACAGAGATTATTTCCATGCAGGGCAGCGTTACTAAATGACCGGCCGCGTTGATATCGAGGCACTGATCGATCGGATGACGCTGGAGGAGAAGATCGGTCAGCTGTCGATCCTCGCCGACTCCATCCGCCCCTTCGCTTTCGACGTCAATCCGGACTCGTTCCAGTGGGGGCCCGAGCGCACCCGCGAGATGATCCGGGCCGGGCAGGTCGGCGCGCTGTTCAACGGCGTCGGCGCCAAGGAAGGCCGCGAACTGCAGCAGATCGCGGTCGAGCAAAGCCGCCTCGGCATCCCGATCCTGCTCGGCGCCGACGTCATCCACGGCATGCGCACCGTGTTCCCGATTCCGCTCGGCGAAGCGGCCAGCTTCGAGCCCGAGCTGGCCGAGCGCACCGCGCGCGCGGCGGCGGTGGAAGCGACCCGCGAAGGCCTGCATTGGACCTTCGCTCCGGTCGTCGACATCGCCCGCGACCAGCGCTGGGGCCGGGTCGCCGAAACCACCGGCGAGGACACCGTGCTGGCCTGCGCGTTCGCGCGCGCGCGCGTGCGCGGCTTCCAGGGCCCGGACCTGACCGCCGACGATTCGCTGTTGGCCACCCCCAAGCATTTCGCCGCCTACGGCGCGGTCAGCGCTGGGCTGGACTACAACACCGTCGACCTGTCGCCGCAGACCCTGTTCGATGTGCACCTGCCGCCGTTCAAGGCCGCGATCGAAGCCGGCGCGCTGACGGTGATGAGCTCGTTCAACGACATCAACGGCGTGCCCGCGACCGCCAACCGCGACCTGCTGACCGGCGTGCTGCGCGAGCAATGGGGCTTCGAAGGCTTCGTCGTTTCCGACTACACCTCCGATTTCGAGCTGATCGCGCACGGCTACGCCGCCGACGAGAAGCACGCGGCCGAGCTGAGCATCCGCGCCGGCCTCGACATGAGCATGCAGAGCGGTGTGTTCATGGATCACCTGCACGCGCTGGTCGACGAGGGCAAGGTGTCGCTGCAGGCCATCGACACCGCGGTGCGCCGCATCCTCACGGTCAAGGCGCGGATGGGCTTGTTCGAGAATCCGTACCGCTCCTTGAACGAAGCGCCGCCGGGCCCGGCGCCGTACCTGGCCGCGCACGACGCGCTCGCGCGCGAGGCCGCGCGGCGCAGCGTGGTGATGCTGAAGAACGAGAACGCCGCGCTGCCGCTGCGCAAGTCCGGCCAGCGCATCGCCCTGATCGGCCCGTTCGCGCGCGACCGCGCCAACCTCGCCGGTTGCTGGAACATCTTCGGCGACGCCAGCCGCGAGATCGACCTGGAAACCGGCCTGCGCGCCGCGCTCGCCGACCCGTCCGCGCTGGACGTGGTCGAAGGCAGCGGCTTCGTCGACGCCATCGACGGCGGCATCGACGCCGCGGTTGCCGCGGCGCGCGGCGCCGACGCGGTGCTGCTCGCGGTCGGCGAGCCCAGCGATTTTTCCGGCGAAGCGCAGTCGCGCACCCAGATCGTGCTGCCGGCCGCGCAACAGGCGCTGGCCGAGGCGGTGTTGGCCGCGGGCACGCCGGTGATCGTGCTGCTGCGTTGCGGCCGCGCGCTGGCGCTGGGCCCGCTGCAAGCCGCCGATGCGGTGCTGGTGACCTGGTTCCTCGGCAGCCAGACCGGCCATGCCGTGGCCGATCTGCTGTTCGGCGCGCACGGCCCCAGCGGCCGCCTGCCGGTGAGCTTTCCGCGGGATTCGGGCCAGCAGCCGTACTACTACAACCATCCGTCGACCGGCCGGCCTTACATTCCGGGCGGCCTGGAGGCGTTCCGCACGCGCTGGCGCGAAGTCGATCACGCGGCGCTGTATCCGTTCGGCCACGGCCTGACCTACGGCCGCATCGAGTACGGCGCGGCGCAGTTGGACGCGCCGACGCTGGCCTGGGACGGCGAACTGCGCGCGCGCGTGCAGGTGCGCAACATCGGCGAACGCGCGGCCGAAGAAGTGGTGCAGCTGTACCTGCGCGACCGCGTCGCCAGCCGGGTGCGCCCGGTGCGCGAGCTCAAGCGCTTCGCCAAGATCGCGCTGGCGCCGGGCGAAAGCCGCGAGGTCGAGTTCGCGCTGAGCCGCGCCGACCTGGAATTCCGCGGCACCGACAACCTGGCCGTGGCCGAGCCGGGCCTGTTCGACCTGTGGCTGGCGCCGTCGGCGACGGCGGGCGAGGCGGTGCAGTTCGAACTGCTGGCGCCGTAACGCGCCCGATCCGTCGCGCTGCGTCGCCTGAGCGAGGCAGCGCTGCGCTTGGGCATGGCGATGCGGCCTTGGCGGCGGGCCGCACGCGGCTCGTCTGTCGGCGTGCGGTCGCGCCGCCGCCCGCCGATTGCTGAGGCAGGCACGGCCCGGGCGCCGCCCGCGGTTCCGGCCTATACTGCGACCGCTCGCACCTTCTCCGCGCAGCACCCCGTCGCCTCCAGCCGCCGCCAGAGGAATCTCCATCTCCTCTGTGAGGCGTTCGCCGTGCCCGTCGATTTCTCCGTTGCTGTTGCCGTGCCGCCGTCGCGCGGCCTCGCCCGCGCGCCGCTGGCGCTCGCCCTGACCGCGGCGCTCGCGTGCGCCGCACCGGCGGCTGCGCTGGCGCAAACCGCCGCGCCCGCAACCCAGGCCGCGCAGGCCAGCCCGACCGACCTGGACGCGGTCGAAGTCAAGGCCAACCAACTCGGCACGATCACCGAAGGCAGCGGTTCGTACACCCCCGGCACCATCGCCACCGCGACCCGGCTGGTGCTGACGCCGCGGCAGACGCCGCAGTCGATCAGCGTGATCGGCCGCCAGGAGATGGACGACTTCGGCCTCACCGGCATCGACGATGTCATGCGGGTCACCCCCGGCATCAGCATCGTCACCTACGACAGCGAGCGCACCGAATACTACGCGCGCGGCTTCGCGATCCAGAACTTCCAGTACGACGGCATTCCGATGCAGCGCGATTCGGCGTACTCCGCCGGCAACACGCTCAGCGACACCGCCATCTACGACCGCATCGAAGTGCTCAAGGGCGCCACCGGCCTGCTGACCGGCATCGGCGATCCGGGCGCGACCATCAATTTGATCCGCAAGAAGCCGACCCGCCAGTGGCAAGGCCACGTCGGCCTGGGCGCGGGCTCGTGGGACGAGCACCGCGCCGAAGTCGACGTGTCCGGCCCGCTCAGCGACAGCGGCCGGGTGCGCGGCCGCGCGGTCGCGGTCGGCCAGGACAAGAACGGCTACAGCGACCGCTACCGGCGCAGCACCCGCGTGTTCTACGGCATCGTCGAAGCCGACCTCGGCGAGAGCACGCTGCTGACGGTCGGCGCCGATTACCAGGACAGCGATCCGCGCGGCTCCAGTTGGGGCGGCATTCCCTTGCTCGATGCCGACGGCAAGTTCTACAAGGTCGCGCGTTCGTTCAACAACGGCGCCGACTGGAGCCGCTGGCGCCAGTACACCCGCACCGGCTTCGCGACCCTGGAACACCGCTTCGGCGACGGCTGGGTCGCGAAAGTGCAGCTCAACCATCAGGTCAACGGCTACGACGCCGCGCTCGGCGCGGCCGCATCGGGCCATCCGGATCCGCGCGACGGCAGCGGGGTCGGGCTGTGGCTCGGCAAGTACGTCGGCGAGACCGTGTCGAACGCGCTCGACGCCTACGTCAGCGGCCACTTCGCCTGGTTCGGACGCGAGCACGAACTGGTGTTCGGCGCCAGCGCCTCGCGCAAGCGCTGGACCGGCACCGGCTACTTCGCGCCGGCCGACTATCCGGCGACGGTGGCCGATTACCGCCGCTGGAACGGCGACATCCCCGAGCCGGCCTGGCAGCACGGCTTCGACAACGATGAGGTCACCCGCGAAAGCGGCGCCTACGTGGTCGGCCGCTTCGACCTCGCCGATCCGCTCAAGCTGATCCTCGGCAGCCGCATCGCCAACTACAAGACCACCGACATCCGCGAGAGCGGGGTGATCGTGCCGTACGCCGGTGCGGTCTACGACCTCAACCGTTTCCTGTCCGCGTACGCGAGCTACAGCACCATCTTCAAGCCGCAGACCGAGCAGGACGAACGCGGCCGCGCGCTGGATCCGCGCGAAGGCGAAAACTACGAACTCGGCCTGAAGGGCGAGTTCTTCGACGGCCGCCTCAACGCCAGCGCCGCGGTGTTCCGTTTGAACCAGGACAACTACCCGGTGCTCAGCGGCGGCAGGACGCCCACCGGCGGCGACGCGTACCGCGCCTTGCAGGGCGTGCGCACCGAAGGCTACGAACTGGAACTGTCCGGCCAGTTGCGGCCGGGCTGGCAGATCCAGGGCGGCTACGCGCACAAGGTCGCGCGCCAGAACGGCAACAAGGTCTCGACGCTGGAGCCGGAAGACCAGTTCAGCGTGCACACCACGTACCGGTTCGAAGGCGCGCTGAGCGGCTGGACCCTCGGCGCCGGCGCGCGCTGGCAGAGCAGCAGCTTCGGCCCGGTCGGCGCGCCCGGCGGCGCCAGCGTGCAGCACCGCACCGAGCCGTACTGGCTGCTGGACGCGATGGTCGGCTATCGCTTCGACGAACGCCTCTCGGCGACGCTCAACGTCGACAACCTGCTCGACAAGCGCTACTACACGATCTTCGACGCCTACAGCACCTACACCTGGGGCGAGCCGCGCAGCGTGCGCGCGGCGCTGACTTGGCGGTTCTGAGCGCGGCGCTCGGCGACGGCGCTCAGGGCGCGACCGCCAGTTCGGCCTCGGCCGGGCGCCGGAACTGGCGCTCGACCAGCCGCGCGTAATGCGGATGGGTGGCCAGCAGCTCGACGTGGCTGCCCATGCCGGAGATGCGCCCGGCATCGAGGAAGCAGATGCGGTCGGCGTGCATCACCGTCGACAGGCGGTGGGCGACGATGATGTTGGTGCGCCCGCGCATCAGCTCGTCGAGCGCCAGCTTGACCTGATGCTCGGTCTCGCTGTCGAGCGCGGAGGTGGCCTCGTCGAGGATCAGGATGTCGGGGTCGCGCAGGAACATGCGCGCGATCGCGATGCGCTGGCGCTGGCCGCCGGACAGGTTGTTGCCTTGTTCGATCAGCACGGTGTCGAAGCCTTGCGGCATCTTCTCGATGAAGTCCAGCGCGCCGGCGCGGCGCGCGGCCGAGCGCAGCTGTTCGTCGCTGAACTCGCTGTCGAGGCCGTAAGCGATGTTGTCGCGCACCGTGCCGGGCATCACCGGCGCGCTCTGGGCGACGTAGCCGATGCTGCCGCGCCACTGGCGCAGATCGAACTCGCCGATCGGGCGGCCGCCGTAGAGGATGCGGCCGCCGCTGGGTTCGTAGAAGCGCTCGATCAGCGACAGCAAGGTGGTCTTGCCGCTGCCGCTGGTGCCGACCAGGGCCACGGTGCGGCCGGGTTCGAACCGCAGGTCGATGCCGCGCAGCACGGCGGCGTCGCGGTCGGCGTAGGCGAAGGACACCTGCTCGAATTCCAGGGTCTGGCCCGGCGTGCGCGCGACGGTGCCGGGGCGGGTTTCTTCTTCGTCTTCGAGCAGGATCGCCGCGATCCGCGCCGAAGCGCCCTTGGCCTTCTGCAACTCGGCGGTGAAGTGGGTCAGCTGCATCAGCGGCGTGGCGACGTTGAAGATGTACAGGATGAAGGCGGTCAAAGTGCCGACGGTGATTTCGCCGGCGGCGACGCGGGCGGCGCCGTAGACCAGGATGATGATGATCGCCAGGGTCATCGCCAGGCTCATCAGCGGTTCCAGCAGCACGTTGACCCGCGCCACCTTCAGCCCCAGCCGCTTGAGCCCGTCGATCTCCTCGCGGCTGCGCTCGCGTTCGCGCGGCTCGGCGGTGAACGCCTTGACCAGGCGGATTTCCTGGAAGATGTGGGTGAGGATGCCGCTGAAGCGCGCGGTGCGGTCCTGGATCTTGCGCGACAGGCCGTCGAGCAGGAACGCGATCGGGATCATGATCGCGAACGCCGCGCCGATCGAGCCGATCAGGGTCAGGGTCAGGCGCACGTCCAGCAACAGCAGCACCACGATCGAACCGACCAGCAGCAACACGCCGGTCAGCAGGTTGACGGTCTGGCGCGCGATCAGTTCGGAAATGGATTCGCAGTCGCGGACCACGCGGCTGACCCGTTCGCCGCTGCTTTCGCGGTCGAACGAGGCCACCGGCAGACGCAGCAGCTTGTCGATCAAGGTCTGGCGCAGGCGCGCGACCAGCTGATAGCCGACCCGCGCCAGCAGATACGCCGAGGCGGCGTTGAGCAGGGCCGCGGCGGCGAGGATCGCGACCAGTCCGGCCATCGCCCACAGATCGACTTCGCCGCGGCCGAAGCCATCGATCATCTGCTTGGTCTGGACCGGGAACCATAGCGTGCCGGCGACCGAGGCGATCGCCGCGAACGCGGCCGCCGACAGCGCGACCGGCGAGGGCCGGCCGGTGCGGATCAGCCGCCACAGGTCGCGCGAGGACGAAGCGCGGCTCATGCGCGGCCGCCGTGCTGCGGCACCGGCGCGGCGCCGGGGAGGAGGGGGTTGCGCCTGTTCACTGCGGGCGGCTCCGGATCGCTGGAATGAGGGGCCGGCGCGACGGGCCGCGGTGCGCGCGGACGGGATCCGGCGCGACCTGCGGGCGCGCGGACCGGCCGATGGAAACGCAAGGATTGCGGCGGCGGTTGCAGCCTGGATGCGCGCGACAAGCTGGCAAGACAGTGTTACGTCGTGTTGTCGGCGCGGTCAACGCGGCCGTGGCGCGGCGGCTCGAAGTAGCGATGCGCTTCGCATCCATGCGCGCGCTGCATCACAGATGGGCGCGGTTTTTCGCGGCGACGGCGCAAACCGCGCGGATCGCGGGAAATCCGGATGTGTGATCGGGTTCGCCGCGACGGCGCCGACGCGTTCCGCCGCATCCGTGCGCGCGGCCGGGTTTGCGGCCGGGTTCGCGCGCAGGCGCGGTAGCGTTGCGCCCGTCGCGCCGCGCGACGGCGCGACGGGCGCACGGGTTCACATCGCCTGCAATTCCGGATTCTGCTGGCGCGCGTTCTTGGCCGGCGGCGCTTGCGGCGCAGCGGCCGGTGCGGCGGCCGGTGGCGCACCGGCGACGGGAACTTCCAGATACGGCAGCCCCAGCGTCTGGCTGGTCATGCGCCGGATCTCGTTGGTCAGCGCCGGGTCCTCGTTGAGCTTGCGCCCGTACGAAGGCACGATCTGCCGCAGCTTCTCGCCCCAGCCAGCCGCGACCTGCTGCGGGAAGGCCTTGGCCATCAGGTCGAGCATGATCGGCGGCGACGTCGACGCGCCCGGCGAAGCGCCGAGCAGCGCGGCGATGCTGCGGTCCTTGTCGATCACGATCTCGGTACCGAACTGCAACACCGGGCCCTTGACCGGATCGCGCTTGATCACCTGCACGCGCTGGCCGGCGGTGACCAGGGTCCAGTCGCTGCGCTTGGCGGTCGGGAAGTACTTCAACAGCTCGGCATGGCGGTCGTCGTCGTTCAACTGCGCCTGGCTCATCAGATACTTCACCAGGTCCAGGTTCTCGGAACCGACGCTGAGCATCTCGCCGACGTTGTCGTGGTTGACCGAGGAATACAGGTCGAACCACGAGCCGTGCTTGAGGAACTTGGTGCTGTACAGCGCGAACGGGCCGAACAGGATCACCGGCTTGCCGTCGAGCTTGCGCGCGTCCAGGTGCGGCACCGACATCGGCGGCGAACCGGTTTCGGCCATGCCGTAGGCCTTGACGTGGTGGCGGTCGGCGATCGCCGGCGCGGTGAAGGCGAGGAACTGGCCGCCGACCGGGAAGCCAGCGTAGTCCTTGGCCTCGGGAATGCCCGACAGCTGCAGCAGCTTGAGCGCGGCGCCGCCGGCGCCGATGAACACGAAGCGGCTCTTGACCGTGCTTTCCTGGCCGGACTTGAGGTCCTTGACGGTGACGCTCCAGGTCTTGTCGGCGTTGCGGCGCAACGCGGTGACTTCGTGGCCGAGGTTCAGGGCGAAGTTCGGGCTGCGCTGCAAGCCTTGGGTCAGCTGGCGGGTGATGACGCCGAAATTGACGTCCGTGCCGAGCGGCATGTAGGTCGCGGCGACGTGCTGCTTGGGGTCGCGGCCTTCCATCAGCAGCGGCGCCCATTGCTTGATCTGGCCCGCGTCGTCGGAGAACTGCATGCCGTAGAACAGCGGATTCTTGACCAGCGCCTCGCGGCGCTTGCGCAGGTAATCGATGTTGTCCTCGCCCCAGACGAAACTCATGTGCGGGGTCGGGTTGATGAAGTCGCTCGGCGCGCCCAGGCGCCCTTCGCGCACCTGATGCGACCAGAACTGGCGCGAGATCTCGAATTGTTCGGCGATCTCGACCGCGCGCTTGGTCTCGACGCTGCCGTCGGCCAGCTGCGGGGTGTAGTTGAGCTCGGCGAAGCCGGAGTGGCCGGTGCCGGCGTTGTTCCAGCCGTCCGAGCTTTCCTCGGCGACGCCGTCGCGGCGCTCGTAGATGCGCAGCTTCCAGTCCGGCTGCAATTCCTGCAGGTACGTCGCCAGGGTCACGCTCATGATGCCGGCGCCGACCAGCACCACATCGACCGGCGGCTCGTCGCCGGCCGGCGGCACCGAACGCTGGTACAGCGGCCAGTACAGGAACAGCACGCCGCCGATGGCCGCGAAGGCGATCAGCAGCAACAGGAATTTGCGGAATTTTTTCATGGCGGGGGAGGCATCGCGGTGAGGCGATGCGCGGCGGCCGTCGGATCCTTCCGTATGACGCCATCCTGGGCGCGCCGGGCATCGGGCCAAAGGGACGGGCAGGATAGGGCAGCGGCGGTGGAGGCCGCGTGGTGCCGGCCCGAGGGCAGGGCGCCGCGCCGATGCGCCGTTTGTACAAGCGCGGGGCGCAGGGCCGGCGCCATCCTGCGCCCCGTCCATCCTCCGGCGCCGCGCATGTCCGCATTGTTCAAGAGCCTGTACGCCCCCGTGTTCTTCTTCGGTTTCATCGGCGCGGCGCTGTTCGCCGTCGGCGGCCTCGGCCTGCCTGCGCATTGGGCGTTGCCGCCATTGCTGGCGTTGGCGCTGGCGGTGTCGTTCCTGAGCGAACGCGCGGCGCCGTACCGGCGCGAGTGGAACCGCGGCGAAGGCGAGCGCGGCCGCGACGCGATCCACTTCGTCGTCAACGAAGGCCTGAACGCCGCCGGGCTGGCGCTGCTGCCGCTGGCCGCGCTGTGGCGGCCGTGGCCGGCGCTGTGGCCGCAGTCCTGGCCGCTGCCGTTGCAGGTCGCCGCGGCGATCGTCGTCGCCGACCTCGGCCTGACCCTGGCCCATTACGCCAGCCACCGCTCGGCCTGGCTGTGGCGCTTCCATGCCGTGCACCACAGCGTAACCCGCATGTACGGCTTCAACGGGCTGATGAAGCACCCGCTGCATCAGCTGATCGAAGCGGCGGCCGGGGTCGGCCCGCTGATCGCGCTGGGCCTGCCGCTGGACGCGGCTTGCGTGCTCGCCTTCGCCATCGCGATCCAGCTGCAATTGCAGCATTCCAACGTCGACATGCGCATCGGCCCGCTGCGCCACGCGTTCGCCTGGGCGCCGGTGCATCGCCTGCATCATCTGCGCTACGGCCGCGCCGGCGACGTCAATTTCGCCCTGTTTTTCAGCGTCTGGGACCGCTTGCTCGGAACCGCGGCGCGGGCGCCGGGCTACCGCGTCGGCAGCGCCGACCTGGGCATCGGCAGCCGTCCGGACTATCCGCAGGACTATGCCGGGCAGTTGCTGGAGCCGTTCCGCACGCAAGCCTGCGTCGCTTCGCCGACGCCGCCGCCGGCGTTGCGCGCGGCGCTGGCTCAGGACTGAAGCCGCATCCCGCGCAGCAAGTCGCTGCCGCGCACGCCGAAGAACTGGCGGAACGCGCGCGACAGATGCGCGGAGTCGGCGAAACCGGCGGCGTGCGCGGCCACGGTCAGGCTGCGCTCGCGCAGCGCTTCGGCCGCGGCCAGGCGCAGCCGCCGCCACAGGATCAGGCGCCGCACCGACAGGTTCAGCTGCGCGCCGAACAGCCGCTCCAGCTGGCTCAGCGACAACTGCACGGCGGCGGCCAGCGACGCGGCGGGAATCTTCTCGGCGAGCAAGCCGTCGATGCGTCGCAGCGTCTGCTCGACGCGCGGATCCAGGGCGCGCGGCATGCGGCACGCGGCGGCGGCCTGCGCGAGCGCATCCGCATCGGCGGGCGCCTGCGCCAAAGCATCGCGCAAGCCCGCCAGCTCGAAGCTCATCGGCTCGGCGAACAGCAGGAAGCACGGCGTCTCGTCGGCTTGCAGCGCATGCTCGCATTGCGAGGCGATCGCCAGCACGCGCTCGTTGCGCCAGTGTCCGTCGATGCGCGCGGCGACCGTGCCGCTGCGCGCGAGCACGACCTGATGGCAATAGTGCCGATGCGGCGCCGCATCGCCGGGCGCGGCATGCACCAGGGCGAACTCCTCGCGGATGCGGATGGTTCCGGTCCAGGACGGCATGGGCGCGCGGCGGCGGGGTGGGATCGGCTACAGAGTTTCCAGGAATGCGGCCAGCGCTTCCAGTTCGGTGTGCTGCAGGTCCAGCGGATCCAGCTCAGCGCGGTTCGCGTTCGAACGAGAACAAGCGCGCCAGAGGGTGGCTGCGCCGCTCGATCCGCGCCCGCAGCAGTTCCGCGCCGATCATGCTGTAGGTGATGCCGTTGCCGCCGTAGGCCATCGCGAACAGCACGCGCGGCCCGTACTGCGGGTGCGCGCCGAACCACGGCAGGCCGTCGGCGGTTTCGGCGAAGGTGCCGGCCCAGGCGAAGGCGGGTTGCAGTCGCAGGCGCGGGAAACGCTTTTGCACTTGCCGTACCAGCCGGTCGGCGCGCGATTGCACGCGACGGTCGCGCCGTGCCGGCAGGTCGACGGCGTCGTCGCAGCCGCCGACCACCAGCCGGCCGTCGCCGGTGCTGCGCAGGTACAGATACGGCCGCGCCGATTCCCACACCACGGTCTCGCGCAGCGCCTGCAAGTCGTCGGCCGGCAGCGGATCGGTGACGAAGGCGTAGCTGCTGCGGTTGCGCGCCAGCCGTTGCTTGATCCATTGCTGGCCGGCGTAACCGGCGGCGACGATGACGTGATCCGCGCGCACGCGCACGCCGTCGGCGGTGCGCAGTTCGACGCTGCGGGCGCCGGCGTCGACCGCTTCGACGCAGGTACGGTCGTAGACCTGGCCGCCGCGCCGGCGCAGCCGCGCGAGCAAGCGCGAGGCCATGCGGTAAGGGTCGACCGAAGCCGCGCATTCGCTGAGGATCGCGCCGGGCGCCTGCAGGCCGTAGTCGGCCGCGAGTTCGTCTTGCGCCAACCAGCGCACCTGCAAACCGTGGCGCGCGCGCAGCGCGGCCTCCTCGCGCAGCAAGGGCAGGTGGCCGCTACGGCTGGCGTAGTAGAGGCTGCGCTGGCGGCGGTAATCCACATCGCGCAGGCGCGAGGCGACCTCGCCCAGTCGCGTCACCGCGTCGGCGCAGGCGCGGTAGGCCAGGGCGGCGCGGCGTTCGCCGTACATGCGCGTCAGCTCGATCAGATGGGTGTCGATCTCGTATTGCAGCAGCGCCGTGCTCGCCGCGGTGCTGCCCCAGGCGACGTCGCGTTGCTCCAGCACCGCCACATCGAAGCCGTGCGCGGCGAGTTCGTCGGCGATCAGCGCGCCGCTGATGCCGCCGCCGACGATCGCGACCTCGCAGCGCAGGTCTTGGCGCAGTTGCGGGAAGGCGTGCATCAGGCCGTTGCGGACGGCCCAGAACGGATAGCCGCTTTTCAGGTCCATGTGCGGTTCGGCGAGGAGGGACGCGTCCAGCAAAACCGCTGGCGCGTTTGCATAAGGTGATCGACGCCCGCGGCAGCGCGCTTTTCGCGACGCCGGCCCGGCGCCCGCGGGCGCGCGATCTGCGATCATCGGCGCGGGCGCGGCGACGATCCGGGAGGACGCATGAAACTGTTGTTGGCGGGCGCAAGCGGTCTGGTCGGCGGCCATGTCTTGCGATTGGCGCTGGCGGACCCGGCGGTGGAACGGGTGACCGCACCGACCCGGCGGCCGCTGCCGCCGCACCCCAAGCTGGACGCGCCGCTGCTGGACTGGAACGCGCTGCCAACGGATGCGCCGTGGTGGCGCGCCGACGCGGCGGTCTGCGCGCTCGGCACTACGATGCGCGCGGCCGGTTCGCGCGCGGCCTTCCGCAAGGTCGATTACGACTATCCGCTGGCGTTCGCGCAGGCGGCCCGCCGCGGCGGCGTGCGCGCGTACGCGCTGAACTCGGCGCTGGGCGCCGATGCGGGGTCGATGTTCTTCTACAATCGGGTCAAGGGCGAGCTGGAGGCGGCGCTGGCCGGGATCGGGTTCGAGTCGCTGACCTATGTGCGGCCGGGCCTGATCGAAGGCGAGCGCGAGCAGCCGCGGCCCGGCGAAGTCGTGGCGACGAAGGTGTTGCGCATCGCCGCGCCGCTGCTGCCGCAACGCTGGCGGCTCAATCCGGCGCCGCGCATCGCGCAGGCCTTGTTGCAAGCGGCGTTGCGCGCCGAACCCGGCGTGCATGCGGTGGGTTCCGAACGCCTGGTCTGAGCGCCGGCGCTTACGACCCCTCGCGCACCAGCGCGACGAAATTGCGCACCGGCGCCGAATCGAGTTCCGGCAGTTGCGCCAAGGCCAGCCGCGCGATCGGCTGCAAGCCGGCGATGTCGCGGTAGACGATGCCGGGCAGGGCGAAGCGGCGCATCGCCTCGGGCACGATCGCCACGCCGAGTTCGGCCGCCACCAGCGCCAGCGACGAGGCCAGCTGCGGCGCGTACTGGCCGATGCGCGGCTCGAAGCCGGCGCGGCGGCAGGCGCCGAGGATGGCTTCGTGCAGGGTCGGGCCGACGTGGCGCGGGGTCAGGATCAGCGCGTCCTCGCGCAGTTGCTCCAGCCGGATCGACTTGCGCCGGCCGTCGCGCACCGCCGCATGCCCGACCGGCAGCGCGGCGATCATCGCTTCCTCCAGCAGCGGATGCAGCAGCACGCCTTCGTTCTCGCTGCCGTCGTGGCGCAGGAAGGCCAGATCCAGGCTGCCGTCGCGCAGCTTGGCCGACAGGTGCGCGCTGTTGTCTTCCTCCAAGGTCAGTTCCACCTGCGGATAGCGGCGGCGGAAGTCGCGGATCGCCTGGGTCGTGAGCGGCGTCAGGATCGCCGAGGAGGTGAAGCCCAGGCGCAGCGCGCCGGTTTCGCCGCGCGCGGCGCGCTGGGCCTGGCGCACCGCGGCGCCGGCCAGTTCGGGCAGGGCGCGCGCGCGTTCGAGGAAGGCGCGGCCGGCCTCGGTCAGCTCGGCGCCGTGCGGCACGCGATGGAACAGGCGCGCGCCGATTTCGTTTTCGAGGTCGCGGATCTGCTGGCTCAGCGGCGGCTGGCCGATGCCGAGGCGTTCGGCCGCGCGGGTGAAATTGGCTTCCTCAGCGACGGCGAGGAAGTAGCGGATATGGCGCAGTTCCATCGATGCTCTCCCGCAAGACTTCGATATCTGTAAAAGATATCGACAGCTACTGTTTCATATATTGGACGAATGAAGCCGACGGCGCCATCCTGCCGCCATGAGCACGACTCCTGTCCTGGCCGGCGGTCCCGCGGCGGCGCCGCATCCCGGCATCGAACGCGGCACCGCCGCGTACCGGCGGGCGAATTTCGCCCTGTTCCTCGCCGGTTGTTCGACCTTCTCGCTGCTGTACTGCGTGCAGCCGCTGCTGCCGGAGTTCGCGCGCGACTTCGGCTTGAGCCCGGCGACCAGTTCGCTGGCGCTGTCGCTGAGCACCGCCGCGCTGGCGCTGGCGATCTTCGCCGCCGGCGCCTTGTCGCAGCAGGTCGCGCGGCGCCGGCTGATGTTCGCCTCGATGGCGCTGGCCGCGGCCTGCAACCTGCTCGCCGCGTTCGCGCCGAACTGGTCGCTGCTGTTGCTGGCGCGGCTGGCCGAAGGCGCCTTGCTCGGCGGCGTGCCGGCGGTGGCGATGGCGTATCTGGCCGAGGAAATGGACGCGCGCCATCTCAACGGCGCGATGGGGCTGTACGTGGCCGGCACCGCGTTCGGCGGCATGATGGGCCGGGTCGGCATGGGCGTGCTGGTCGAACTCGGCGACTGGCGCACGGCGATGGCGGCGATCGGCGCCGTCGGCCTGGCCGCGGCGTTCGGCTTCGCCGCGCTGCTGCCGCCGTCGCGGCGGTTCGTGCCGCAGCGCGGGTTCGTGTTGCAGCGGCATCTGCGCGCCTGGGCCGCGCACCTGCGCCATCCGGGCTTGCTGCGGTTGTTCGCGGTCGGCTTCGTGCTGACCAGCGTGTTCGTGGCGCTGTTCAACTACGTTGGTTTCCGTTTGGCCGCCGCGCCGTATCTGCTCGGTCCCGGCAAGATCAGCCTGATCTTCCTGGCCTACGTGTTCGGCATGTTCTCCTCGCCGCTGGCCGGGCGCATGGCCGACCGTTACGGCGGGCGTTGGCCGCTCGCCGCCGGCATGGCGCTGATGGGCGTGGGTGCGGTGGTTACGCTGGGCCAGTCGATGGCGGCGATCGTCGCCGGCATCAGTCTGGTCACCTTCGGCTTCTTCGTCGGCCATTCGGTCGCCAGCGCCTGGGTCGGTCGCCTGGCGGGCAACGACAAGAGCCATGCCTCGTCCTTGTATCTGCTGTTCTATTACTTCGGTTCCAGCATCACCGGTCCGCTCGGCGGCTGGGCCTGGCAGCATGGCGGCTGGGGCGGCGAGGTCGCGTTGACCGCGAGCCTGGCGGCGGCGGGTATCGTGTTGGCGTTGCAGGTCGAAGGCAGAGGTCGGGCGCGTGTCGGATGAGCGGAACGAAAAGCAGGCCTTGCTGTTGCTGCCGGGCCTGCTGTGCGACGAGCGGCTGTGGCGCGATCAGATCCGCGATTTGAACGATCTGGCCGAGATCGCGGTGGCCGATCTGACCCAGGACGACAGCGTCGCCGCGATGGCGGCGCGGGTGTTGGCCGCCGCGCCGCCGCGCTTCGCCTTGGCGGGTTTGTCGATGGGCGGCTATGTCGCGTTCGAAATCCTGCGCCAGCAGCCCGAACGGGTCGCCAGGCTGGCCTTGCTCGACACCAGCGCCGCGCCGGATTCGCCGCTGCGGGCGATGCAGCGCCGCGCCGGTTTGCGCCTGCTCGACCGCGGCCGCTTCGCCGGCGTGACCCGGCAATTGCTGCCGACCCTGGTTCATGCGCAACACGTGGACGGCCCGGTCGGCCGCGAGGTGCAGGCGATGGCGCAGCGCGTCGGCGCGCAGGCGTACCGGCGCCAGCAGACCGCGATCCTGGAGCGGCCGGATTCGCGGCCGTTGCTGGCGTCGATCGCGGTGCCGACCCTGATCGTGGTCGGCGAAGACGATCAACTGACGCCGCCGGCCGCGGCCGAGGAAATGCATCGCGGCATCGCCGCCTCGACGCTCGAACGCATCGCCCGATGCGGGCACTTGCCGACGATGGAACAGCCGCAACTCGCCAGCGACTTGTTGCGGCGCTGGCTGCAAGAGTGAGATGTTGGCCGGACGACACCGACGCGGACGTACGGAGAATGCGATGCGAGTTGTGGGATTGGATGCGGCCGAACTGGACGCGATGCTGCGCTTGAACCGCTTGCGCGGCGAAGCCGCGGGCGGCGACGAACGCGCCGCACTGGAAGCGCATTTCGCGCAGCACCAAGGCGCCGACCGCCGCCTGGCGGTGTACGGCACGCTGGCGCCCGGCGAGCCCAACCACCATCACCTCAGCGCGGTGCCCGGCGTTTGGCGCGCCGGTACGGTCAACGGCCGGCTGGAGCAGGTCGGTTGGGGCGCGGACATGGGCTATCCGGCGCTGGTGTGGTCGCCCGATGGCGAGCCGGTGGCGGTGCAGGCCTTCGCCAGCGAGGAACTGCCCGCGCACTGGCCGCGGCTGGACGAGTTCGAGGGCGCGCAGTACCTACGCATCCTGGTGCCGGTGCGCTTCGACGACGGCGCGGTCGCGGTCGCCAACCTGTACGCGGCGCATCCGGCGCCGCCCGGCTGATCCGGGGCGTTCGTTATCGCCCGATCAACGATCCGCGCCGAGGCGACGACTCGCCGCTAGCGATCGCCGTCCTAGCCTGGAGGCCGACTGCCGGCGCGTATCGCGCCAGAGGAGGCCGGGTGCGGCAGAGTGTCCCGATCGTCATCGCCATCGTTGCGGCGGCTGTGGACCGCGTTGCGCGATGAGCCTGCACGAATACCGGCGCAAGCGCCGCTTCGACCGCACCCGCGAGCCCGAGCCCGGCGCGCCGCCGCGCGGCCGGCGGCCGATCTTCGTGGTCCAACTGCACCACGCCAGCCGCCGCCATTACGACTTCCGCCTGCAGGTCGGCGACGCGCTCAAGAGCTGGGCGGTGCCGAAGGGGCCGTCCTACGACCCGGCGGTCAAGCGCATGGCGGTCGAGGTCGAGGACCATCCGCTCGATTACGCCTCGTTCGAAGGCGATATTCCGCACGGCGAATACGGCGGCGGCCATGTCGCCCGGTTCGACAGCGGCGTGTGGACGACCGACGGCGATCCTGAGGCGCAATTGGCCAAGGGCCACCTGCGCTTCGAACTGTTCGGCGACAAGCTCAAGGGCGGCTGGCATCTGGTGCGGTCGGGCAAGCCGACGCGGCAGCCGCAATGGCTGTTGTTCAAGGACCGCGACGGTTATGCCGGCACGCTCGAAGCCGACGACCTGCTCGCCGATGTCGCGCCGCCGTCGGACGCGGATGCGCGCCGCGCGGGGCGCGGCAAGCAGGGCAAGAAAAAACTCAACGAGCCGCCGCCGCCGCGTGCGCGCCGGCGCGACTGGGGAGCCGCGGCGCGCAAACTGACGGGCGCGCGCAAGGCGAGCCTCGGCGGCGGCGCGTTCGAACTGCAACTGGCGCGGCTCGCCGACGGCCCGCCGGCGGGCGGGCAGTGGCTGCACGAGATCAAATGGGACGGTTACCGCATCGCGGCCGCGGTGGCCGGCGGCAAGGCGCGGCTGTGGTCGCGCAATGCGCTGGAGTGGACCGGCAAGATTCCCGAGATCGCCGCCGCGGTGGAATCGCTCGGCCTGCGCAGCGCCGCGCTCGACGGCGAGCTGATCGCCGGGCGCGGCGCGCGCGAGGATTTCAATCTGCTCCAGGCCACGCTGTCGGGCGAGAAACACGGCGCGTTGACGCTGGTGCTGTTCGACCTGCTGCACCTCGACGGCTGGGACCTCAGCGCCGCGCCGCTGACGCAGCGCAAGGCCTTGCTCGAAGCGTTGCTGGAAAACGCCGGCCCGCATCTGCGCTACAGCTCGCACGTCGTTGCAGAGGGCGGGCAGGCGTTCGCGCTGGCCGGCGAACAGGGCTTCGAAGGCATCGTGTCCAAGCGCGGCGACCGTCCGCACCATCCGGGCCGCAGCGACGAATGGCGCAAGAGCAAGCGCCTGAGCAGCGACGAGTTCGCGGTGGTCGGCTACACGCCGCCGAAGGGCGCGCGCAGCGGCTTCGGTTCGCTGTTGCTGGCGCGGCCGGATGCGCGCGGCGAGTGGGTCTATGCCGGCCGCGTCGGCACCGGCTTTTCCGCGGAGTCGCTGGAGCGGATCGCCGCGCGCCTGCCAAAGGGCACGGCGGCCGAATCGGTGCGCGTGCCGGCGCACGACACCGATCTGCGCGCGGCGCGCTGGTTCGCGCCGAAGTTCGTGATCGAAGCGTTCTATCGTGGCATCGGCGGCAACGGGCTGCTGCGGCAGGCGTCGCTGAAGACCCTGCGTCCGGACAAGAAACCCGCCGATCTGTTCGACAGCGACCGCGCGCCGGCGCGGCGCGGCGCCGCGTCGAAAGCCGGCCGGGACAAAGCCGGCGACACGAAAGCCGCCTCTCCCAAATCGTCCAGGCGCCCCGCCATGACCGCCAAATCCACGCGCGCCCAACCGGCCGCCCTCGAAGACATCCGCCTGACCAGTCCGACCCGCGTCGTCTATCCCGACATCGGCGCGACCAAGCACGACGTCGCCGCCTACTATTTCGCGATGGCCGACTGGCTCCTGCCGGAAATCGCCGGCCGGCCCTTGTCGATCGTGCGCTGCACGCAGGGCGCGGCGCGGCCGTGCTTCTTCCAGAAACACCACACCGCCGGGCTCGACGAGGTCGACAGCGTCGCGCTGCAGGAGGACTCGGGCCAGCACGCCGATTATCTGGTGGTTCGCGATCTGCGCGGCCTGATGAATCTGGTCCAGTTCAACGCGCTGGAGTTCCACCCCTGGGGCGCCAGCGCCGCGCGGCCCGACCGCGCCGACCGGATCGTGTTCGACCTGGATCCGGGGCCCGGCGTGGCGTGGCCGGAAGTCGTGGCCGCGGCGCGTCAGCTGCGCTCGTTGCTGAAGTCGCTGCAACTGGTCTCGTTCGTGCGCACCTCGGGCGGCAAGGGCCTGCATGTGGTGGTGCCGGTCGCGCCGGCCTGCGGTTGGGACCAGGCCAAGGCCTTCGCCCACGGCTTCGCCGAGAGCCTGGCGACGATGGAACCGCTGAAGTACATCGCCACCGCAAGCAAGAAATTCCGCAAGAACAAGATCTTCGTCGACTACCTGCGCAACGGGCGCGGCGCCACCAGCGTCGCCTCGTTCTCGCTGCGCGCGCGCGAAGGCGCGCCGGTGGCGATGCCGCTGCGCTGGGAAGAACTGGGACGGATCAAGAGCGGCCATGCCTTCGACATCGATTCGGCGCAGGCGCGGGTCAAGCGCCTGCGCCGGCATCCGTGGGCGGGGATCGACGATGTCCGCCAGAACCTCGACCGGGTGATGGAACGGCTGCAGGCGCGCGGCGAAGGCTAGCGGCGACGCTCAGGATCGCCCGATCCGGCGCCAGGCCGATACGCCCAGCGCCACGGCCGCGGCCACGAACGCGAGGCGGGTCGCAGCGACCGCGTGCGCGCGACGCGGCGGCAGATAGGTCGGCGCGCGCGGGCGCGGGGACAGGCTTTCCAGCAAGCCCGGCGCGGGGCTGGCGAGGTCTACGGTGGCGACGTTGCGCGCGCCGTGGGCGCGATCGTCGGTGGGCGTGGCGGGCGCTGGCGTGGGGGCGGGCATAAGACGGGGCCGGGTAGCGGATCCAGCCAGGACCTTAAGCGCGCGCGGATTCGGCCGCGGCGACGCCGGCGTGAACGTCGCGCTAAGCGGCGCCGGGATCGCGTCCCGCAGCGGCCGCGGCGCGGCCTTTCACCGCCGTTGAACCCGGCGCGTAGCACAGTCCCCGACCACGTCATCAGGAGTCCGCACCATGGCGCGCCCGATCTGGACCGGCACGATTTCCTTCGGCCTGCTCAACATCCCGGTCAAGCTGATGACCGGCGAACGCCGGGTCGACCTGCATTTCCGCATGCTCGACAGCCGGAACAAGGCGCCGATCCGCTACGAGCGGGTCAACGAGGAGACCGGCGAGGAGGTGCCGTGGAAGGAGATCGTCAAGGCCTTCGAGTACGACAAGGGCAGTTATGTGGTGCTGGAATCGTCGGACATCGCCGCCGCGGCGCCGGACAACAACGAGACTGTGGACATCGACGCCTTCGTCGACGCGGCCGCGATCGGCAGCGAGTACTACGAGAAGCCCTATGTGCTGGAGCCCGGAAAAAAGGCCGAGAAAGGCTATGTGCTGCTGCGCGAGGTGCTGGAGAAGACCGGCAAGGTCGGCATCGGCCGCGTGGTCATCCGCACCCGCGAGTACCTGGCCGCGGTGGCGCCGCGCGGCGATGCGCTGATCCTGTTGATCCTGCGCTACGCCCAGGAACTGGTCGACCCGGACGATTACAAGCTGCCGGTCGGCGGGTTGGCGAAATGGAAGATCTCGGCGCGCGAGGTCGAGATGGCGCAGCAGCTGATCGAATCGATGAGCTCGGCATGGAAGCCGGAGTCGTACAAGGACGATTTCCGCGACCGCCTGCACAAGGTGATCCAGCAGCGGGTCAAGGCCAAGAAGGTGGTGCGCGGCAAGCAGGCCGAGGAAGCCAAGCTGCCGGAGAACGCCGCGACCAATGTCATCGACTTCGCCGACCTGCTCAAGCGCAGCCTGTCGAAAAAGAGCGCAGCGGCGCCGGCGAAGAAAGCAGCGACCAAAAAAGCGCCGGCGAAGAAAGCCGCCAAGCGCACGCGGGCGAAGAAGCGGGCCTGAGCCCGCGCGCGCCGCGCCGCCGGCGCGAGCCGGGGCGCGGCGGTCCGGATAAGAAAACGCCGGCGCAAGGCCGGCGTTTTCTTCGCTGCGCGTCGAGCGGATCAGTGTTTCATGGCGTGCTTGCGCTGGCTCATCTCGCGATGGCTCTCGCGCACCTGCGGCAGCAGGCGCTCGACCGCGGCGCGCGCCGACGGGGCGACGTTGGGGTCGCCGTGGACTTCGTTGAAGGCCTTCAGCAAGCGGTCCTCGGATTCTTCCAGCTCGGCCACGTAGCCGTAGCGGGTGTCGCCGAGCGTGGCGCGCACACGGCCGTACATTTCCTGCATCGAGCCGACGAAGGTGCCGCTCGAGGCCGGCTCGCCGCCGGCGGCGGCGACTTCGGCGCTGAGCTGCTCGACGATCGCGCTCTTGGAGGTCGACATGCGCAGGAACGTGCCGGCCAGTTCGGTGTCGCCGACCTTCTTCGCGGCTTCGGAATAGAAGTGCTCGCCGTCGCGGGCGATCTGGATCAGGTCGTTGAGGCTGTGCTCGGTCTTTTTATCCGTCATGGTGCTCTCCTGCGGGGCAGTGAAAACTGCGGGGAAGTTGCCGGCGCTGCTTGCGCCGGTTGCAGACGACTATCGACGCGGCGGCATTAAACAGCCGTGACCCGCGGGTGAGGACGTCGCGGACGCGCTCGCGCCGGCATCACCGCGCGCTAACGCGCCGCTTACATCGCCTGCACGTCGCTGCGCGCATCACCCACGGCTTACGCGCATGCCGCTAAATACGAAGCGAACCCGAACGCGAGCGCAGGCATGCACTGGATGGATCAACTGTGGGTGGTCGGCGGCGCGGCCTATGCGATGTTGCTCGGCGGCGCCATCGGCTTCGAACGCGAACTGAAGAACCGGCCCGCGGGTTTCCGCACCCACATGCTGGTGGCCGGCGCCTCGTCGCTGCTGATCGGCATGGGGCTGCTGGCGCTCGAAGATCCGCGCTTCCGGCTGCCGTTCCTCGTCAACATGGACCCGATGCGGCTGGTCGAAGCGGTGATCGCGGGCGTGTCGTTCATCGGCGCCGGCACCATCTTCGCCTGGCGCGGCGGCCGCGATATCGCCGGCATCACCACCGCGGCCTCGCTGCTGATGGCGGCGGTGATCGGCGCCTGCGCCGGCTTGCGTTATCACGTGCTGGCCTTGGCCGCCGCGGCGCTGACGCTGTTGGTATTGGCGGCGCTGAAGTCGGCCGAGCGCCGGTTCGGCTTCAAGGCCGCCGGTGGCGACAAGCGCTGAGCCTCAGCGCCAGCGGCGCAGGAAGCGCAGCGTCGCGCGTTCCCATTGGCCGTGCGTGGACGGCCGCCGCGCGGGCTGCGGCAGGCGTTGTCGCCGCCACGCTTCCAGCACCGCCGGATGGATGTAGGACTTGCGGCAGACCGTAGGCGTGTTGCGCAGCATTTGCGCGACCGCGGCGACGGCTTGGTTCTCGACCCGCGCCAGCGCGCGCTGGGTGGGATGCCCGTCGCGGCCCGGCGGCGGCGTCTCGGCGCGCATCAGCCAGCGGAACGCGGCTGCGGTCGCGCCCCAGGTGCGCAGGTCCTTGGCGCTGAAATCGCCGTCCATCGCCGCGCGCAGATAGTCGTTGACGTCGCCCGAGCCCACGGCCTGACGGCGGCCGTCCTCGTCCAGATATTGGAACAAAGCCTGGCCCGGCAGATGTTGGCAGCGCTGCACCAGCCGCACCAGGCGCGCGTCGTCGAGTTCGATCCGCTGGCGCTGTCCGCCCTTGCCGCGGAAATCCAGTTCGGCGCGGCCGCCGCGCAGGAAACGGATATGGCGGTTGCGCAGCGTGGTCAGGCCGAACGAGCCGTTGCTGCGCTGGTACTCGTCGTTGCCGACGCGCATCAGCGTGCGCGCCATCACCGCGACCGCGATCGCCAGCACTTTCTCGCGCGGCAGGCCGGGGCGGGCGAGGTCGGCGCGCACGCGCCGGCGCAGCGCGGGCAGGGCGGCGGCGAAACCGATCATGCGGTCGAACTTGCTTTCCTCGCGCTGGGCGCGCCACTGCGGGTGATAGCGGTATTGCTTGCGCCCGCGCGCATCGCGCCCGGTGGCTTGCAGGTGGCCGCGCGCGTCGGCGCAGATCCACACGTCGGTGTAGGCCGGCGGAATCGCCAGCGCGCGGATGCGTTCGAGCTGCCGCGGCGCACGCAACGGCCGCCCGCGCGCATCGCGATAGACGAAGCCGCGGCCGGCGCGGCGGCGGCTGAAGCCGGCTTCGCCGTCGTCGACGTAACGCAGGCCGCGGCGGGAGCGGGGAGGGGATGGATTGGATGGCTTCATGCGCCGGTGATAACCGCAGGCATGTCAACGCCGCAGCAAGAAACGGCTCGAAACCAAGAAATCTTCGGGGCCCGGCTGGCGACCATCCACGGTTGCGTTCATCGCCTGCCAGCGCCTTGTCGCCGCACGCGCCGAGCCGTCTCTATTGCGATCCGTTCTCATTTGCTACCATACGCCGGCCAGCCGCTGCGCGTGCAGTCAGCCAAACCCTTCCATTGGGCCGACTCTCGTGTACGCAGAAGGATCTCTGCGCGCTTTCGCGCGCTCGCCGCTTTCCCTTTCCCTCGCTCTGGTCCTGGCGCTGCCGTTCGCGGCGCTGGCCGACGAGCCCGCGCCGGCCGAAGCGGCCGATGCGCAGACCCTGGACACCGTGCGGGTCAACGCCTACCGCACCACCACCCATTCGCAGGGCGCGACCAAGACCGACACGCCGATCGCCCAGACCCCGCAGTCGATCGCGGTGATCGCGCGCGAGGAACTCGACGCGCGCGGCGTGCGCAACCTCAACGACGCCATGCGCTACGTCGCCGGCGTGTCGCTGGAAAGCAGCGGCATCGACAACCGCGTCGACGATTTCCGCATCCGCGGCTACGACGCCGGCAGCTGGAGCAACAACGTCACCCTCGACGGCCTGCGCGCGCCGCAGGGCGGGCAGTGGAACCGGACCATGTTCGACACCTGGAACCTGGAACGGGTCGAGGTGCTCAAGGGGCCGTCGGCGGTGATGTACGGACAGGTCGCGCCGGGCGGCATGGTCAATCAGGTCAGCAAGACCCCGACGCCGGACCAGCAACAGGTGCTGCAATTGAGCCTGGACGGCCACGGCCAGTACAGCGCGGCGTTCGACGTCGGCAGCGGCAGCGCCGACGACGCGCATCTGTTCCGGCTGGTCGGCCTGTACCGCGACGGCGACACCCAGATCAAGCACACCGAGCAGAAGCATTGGTTCCTCGCGCCGAGCTACACCTGGCAGATCGCCGAGCGCACGCGGCTGACGCTGCTCGGCCTGTACCAGAAGGACGACGGCGGCTCGACCTATCAGTTCCTGCCGATGGACGGCACGCTCAAGCCGACCCGCTACGGGCGGATGAAGAATACGACCTTCATCGGCGAGCCGACCTGGAACACCTTTGATCGCACCGTGTGGACCGCGGGCTGGCTGTTCGAGCACGGCTTCAACGAAAACTGGACGCTGAGCCAGAGCGGCCGCCGCACCCATGTGGACTCGCTGTACCGCGGCGTGATCACCCTCGGCGCGCTGAGCGCGGACGGGCGCACCCAGAACCGCCGCGCGACATACGGCGACGGCGACTCCGACGGCGACACCCTCGACACCCGCATCCAGGGCAAGTTCGTCACCGGCGCGGTCGCGCACACGCTGTTGTTCGGCGTGGACTGGCAGAAGGCCGATTGGGTTGGTGGCCGCGGCGCGATGAGCAATCCGGCGCTGATCGACATCTTCCATCCGGTCTACACCGGCTACGTCCCGGTGGTGCGCTCGGTCGGCCTGTCGCGCGGCACCAACGAGCAGACCGGCGTCTACCTGCAGGACCAGATGGCGGTCGGCAACTGGCGCTTGCTGCTCGGCGGCCGCTACGACCGCACCGACGACGACACCGCCACCGCGACCTACACGCCGGCCACCGGCCGGACCACGCCGTGGGTGCGCACGCGCCTGAAGAACGAGGCCTTCACCGGCCGCGCCGGCGTGCTGTACGCCGCACCGGGCGGCTGGTCGCCGTACCTGAGCTACGCCGAATCGTTCCAGCCGCCGACCACCGACATCAACCAAAGCTTCACCCGCACGCCGTTCGACCCGATCAAGGGCAAGCAGTGGGAAGGCGGGGTGAAGTTCCAGCCGTCGAGCTTCGACGGTTTGATCACGCTGTCGGCCTACGACCTGCGCCAGCAGAACATCCTGGTCGACGATCCCGATCCGACCCACGTCAACTGCGGCGCCAGCGGCGCGCTGCGCTGCCAGACCCAGAGCGGCGAAGGCCGCGTGCGCGGGCTCGAACTGGAAGCGCGGGTGACGCCGCTGGAAGGCTTCAGCGTGATCGGCGCGGCCTCGCGCATGGATTCGGAAGTGACCCGCGGCGAAGCCGCGCTGCGCGGCAAGCAGCTGGCGCAGGTGCCGGAATGGACCGCGACCGGCTGGCTGGACTACACCTTCCACCAGGGCGCGCTGGAAGGCCTGGGGCTGGCCGCGGGCGTGCGCTACAACGGCGAGAGCTACGGCGACAGCGCGAATCTGTACAAGATCCCGTCCTACACCGTGTTCGATGCGGCGATCCGCTACCGCGTCGACAGCGGCGAAGGCCCGGCGACCCAGTTCGCGCTGAACATCGGCAACCTCAGCGACAAGACCTATATCTCGACCTGCGGCAGCGTGGCTTCGTGCTACTACGGCAGCGGCCGCAGCGTGGTCGCGAGCGTGCGGTTGAGCTGGTGACAGCGCCCTGTAGGAGCGACGCGAGTCGCGACCGCGGGGCATCCGTTCGCGCCGCACGCCCCGCCACGCGCCGGCCGCAACGCCGGCCCGCGTGCCTTTCCTCGGCTGCCGACACGGCCGCGTCGCGGCTCGCGCCGCTCCTACAGGCAGCGAGCCGATGAATGCGTGGTTGGTAGGGCCGGCGATGGCGTTCGGCGTGCTGAGCGGCTGGTGGTTCTATCTGGCGTCGCCGCAACAACAATGGCGCGCGGCCGGGCCTTGGCCCGGTCGCGGCGGCGCGTGGCCGGCGCTGGCATGCGCCGCGATCTCGCTCGCGTTGCTGTGCGCCGACCTCGGCACCGCCGCGGCGATCGCGATGTGGCTGACCCTGCTGATGCTCAGCGCGACCCTGGCGCCGTTCCTCGGCGCCTGGCGCGCGCGCCGGCGCGAGCGCGCGCGATGAGCGGCGAGCGCCTGCAAAGCCGGCACTGGTTCGGCAAAGGCTCGGCCGGGCTGATACTCGGTTTCGCGCTGGCGTTGGCATTGTCGGGACTGTTCGCCTGGTGGGGGCCCGGAGCGGTCGACGGCGACGGCGGCCGCATCCAGTTCGTGATGTGGCTGATCGCGCCGTTGTGGTGCGCGGCGTTCTCGCTGGTGTTCCTGTTCCGCAGCAGCCTGCGCGCGTGGCTGTGGCTGGGGGCGGCGAACCTGCTGGCGTTCGCCGCGCTGGCGCTGACCCGGATGGCGGCGGCATGAAGGTCCGCAGCGACATCGTCAAGGTCTACAAGGACCTGCACATCTGGGCCGGCATCCTCGCCGGGCTGATGCTGTTCGTCGCGTTCTACGCCGGCGCCATCACCATGTTCGAAAAACCGCTGGAGCGCTGGGCGACGCCGCCGTCGACGCTGGCCGCACCGGTGCCGCTGGCGCGCGCGGACGAACTGGTGCGGGCGACGATCGCGGCGCATCCGCAGGCGGGCAAGCATTATCTGGTGATGGTCGAACCCGAAGCCGATGCGCCGGCGCGGGTGATCTGGCGCGAACCCGGCGCCAAGCGCCGCGAGTACGTCGAGCACGGCGCCAGCTTCGGCGCCGACGGCGAACTGCAGACCCAGCGGCTGCGCAAGGCGCCGGTGGCGCAGTGGATCGACACGCTGCACCAGCGCGTCGGCCTGCCGTTCGCCGATCCGCTGGCGCGCTGGATCATGGGCGCGGTATCGCTGCTGTACGCGCTGGCCTTGGTGTCGGGCCTGATCGTGGTGCTGCCGACCCTGGCCAAGGACCTGTTCGCGCTGCGCATCGGCAAGAACATCAAGCGCCTGTGGCTGGACACGCACAACGCGCTCGGCATCGTCAGCCTGCCGTTCCATCTGGTCATGGCGTTGACCTGCGTGGTGTTCGCCTTCCACGACGAGTTCTACGACGCGCAGGGCAAGGCGGTGTATGCGCAAGGCATCCAGTGGGGCCGCGAGGAGGCCGCGCCGCCGCCGGCGCCGGGCGCCGCACCGCTGCCGGTCGAACAACTGCTGCAACGGGTGCAGCAGCAATTGCCGGGCTTCCGCGTGTTCGGCTTCGCGTTCGAGCAGCGCGACGGGCGGCTGGAAGCCACCGTCACCGGCCTGGACACGCGTTACGGGACCCGCGCGCGCACCTACGCGTCGACCCATCTGGACCCGTACACCGGCGCAGTCGATCCGCACGATCTGCCCGGCCGCATGGGCGGCTGGGACGCGGCGGTCAATACCTTCTTCATGCTTCACTTCGGCAGCTTCGGCGGCAACACCGTGCGCTGGATGTATCTGCTGCTCGGCCTGGCCGGCGCGGCGCTGTTCTACACCGGCAACCTGTTGTGGATCGAGTCGCGGCGCAAGAAGGACCGCGGCCACGGCGCAGCGGTACAGACCCGCGCGGCGCGCGCGCTGGGCTGCCTCACCGTCGGCGCGAGCCTGGGCTGCGTGGCCGGCATCTCGGCGACCCTGGCGGCGACCAAGTGGCTGCCGGCCCGGGTCGAGGACGTGGCGACGTGGCATCAGGGCATTTACTACGCGGTGTTTCTGGCCGCGTTGGGTTGGGCGTTCGCGCGCGGCGCCGCGCGCGCTGCGGTCGAACTGGCAGGGTCGTGCGCGGCGCTTACGCTGGCGATTCCGCTGTCCAGCCTGGCCGGCGTCTGGGGCCTCGGCGGCGCCTGGAACCATGGCGGCGCCGGCGCGATCGTCGACGGCGCGGCCTTGGCCGCGGTGCCGGCGTTCGCGCTGATCGCGCTGCGCACGCGGCGGCGCATGCTGCGCGGCCATGTCGACAGCGTGTGGTCGGCGGGCGAGGGCGCGGCGGTCGCGCCGACGCCGGTTCGGGCGCATGGCGCAGGAGTTTGATCCGATGTCTTATCCGATCGCGGTCGCCGACCGGCCCGTCATTCGCCGCTGCGCGATCCATCTGCATGCGTTGACCGTCGCCGCGCTGGCGCTGTGCGCGATCCTCGCCCCTGCGCACGCGCAGCCCGATCCGAACCAGCGCACCGGCGCGACCGTCGCCGACGCGCCGTCGCGGCATTACCGTTTCCAACGCTTCGTCGTGGCCTCGGCCGACGGGCTGCGGCGCTGGCGGATCCAGCTCGCGATCCCTAAACAGGGCGCGCCCAAGCGCGGCTACGCAGCGCTCTACATGCTCGACGGCAACGCCGCGTTGATGGAGTTCGACGACGCGCTGCTGGCGCAGCTGGCGCAAGGCCGGGCGCCGGTACTGGCGTTCGTCGGCTACGACAACGACCTGCGCATCGACGCGGCCCAGCGCCGCGACGACTACACGCCCAGCGCGGTCGACGACGGCGCGGGGCAGGGCGCGCGCGGCGGCGGCGCCGAGGCGTTCGCGCGGGTGTTGGTCGAACGGATCCAGCCGCAGGTACGCCGGCGCGCGCGCATCGACCGCTCGCGCGAAGCCTTGTGGGGCCATTCGCTGGGCGGTTTGTTCGCGCTCGATCTGCTCTATCGACGCAGCGACGCGTTCGCGCAGTGGTTCGCGGCCAGCCCGTCGCTGTGGTGGGACCGCGGCGCGATCCTCGGCGCGCCGGAGCGCGGGTTTCTCGAACGCCAACTCGCGCGTCCGGCCAGCGTCGCGATCCTGCAAGGCGAACGCGAGCGCGAACCGCGCGACGGCGCGCGCGCTGCGGCCGCGCCCGCCGACCCGCGCGTGGCCGCGCATCGCGCGCGCATCGCCGCGGTGCCGGCCGACGCCGCGCGCCAGCTCGCGCAACGCTTGCAGAACAAACCCGGACTGAGCGCGTGCTATCGCGAGTTCGCCGGGCTCGGCCACGGCCCGATGCTGCGCGCTTCGGTGCGCGCGGCAGCGCAGGCGATGGCGGACGAGGCCTCGCCGTGCGCCGGCCAGGACGAAGACGCCGGCGCATCGGCGCGCTGACGCCAACGCCTTCGCAGCGACATCGATGGAACGCTGCATGCGCCGCGATGACGGCGCGCGCCGGCTTGTTGGCTCCGCGCCGCAGGCATAAGCTCGCCCGGTTCGCCGGCGGTCGCGGATCGCGCCCGCCGGCGTTTTCGGCCGACTTGGCCCTCCCACCGGAACCCCCCATGACCCGTCGCCCGCTTTCCCTGCTCATCGCCGCGCTGCTGGCCGGCGCCGCCGTTTCGGCCTGCTCGCGTCCGCCGGCCGCCGATCAGGCCGCCGCGCCCGCGCCGGCCGCCGCGACGCCTGCGCCCGCCGAGGCCAAGCCCGCCGACGCCGCGCCGGCGCAGAACGCCGACGTGTTCGCGTTCCGCATCGGCGCGCTGCAAGCCTTCGCGCTCAAGGACGGCGACATCGAGGTCGCCAACGACGGCAAGACCCTCGGCGTCGGCCGGCCGCCGGCCGAGGTCGCCGCGCTGCTCAGCGCCGCCGGCCAGCCGACCGACGTGCTGCACCTGAGCATCCAGCCGCTGCTGGTGCGCGCCGGCGAGCGCACCCTGCTGTTCGACACCGGCGCCGCCGACGCCTCGTTCGCCAAGGCCGGCCGTCTGCCGGCCTCGCTGCGCGCCGCCGGCGCCGAGCCGGGGCAGGTCACCGACATCTTCATTTCCCACGGCCATCCCGACCACGTCGGCGGCCTGCTCGACCGCGCCGGCGCGCTGGCGTTTCCGAACGCGACCATCCACCTGACCTCGGCCGAATGGGCCTCGCTGAAGGCCGGCGCCGACAACGCCAAGCTGGTCGCGGCGATCGCGCCCAAGGTCCAGACCTTCGAACCCAACGCCGAGCTGGTGCCGGGCGTGGTCGCCGCGGTCGCGGTCGACGGCCACACCCCGGGCCACAGCGCCTACCGGATCGGCTCCGGCGCCGACGCTCTGCTCTACATCGGCGATTCGGCGCACCATTCCATCGTCTCGGTGCAGCGCCCGGACTGGACCATCCAGTACGACGGCGACGCGCCCAAGGCCCAGGCCAGCCGCCGCGCCCTGCTCAAGCGCGCCGCGGCCGAGAACCTGCACGTCTACGCCGTGCACTTCCCGTTCCCGGGCCTGGGCCGGTTCAAGGCCGAAGGCGACAGCTTCGTGTGGGTGCCTGACCGCTCAGGCGGCTGAACGCAAACCCGTACTCAACGCCGTTTGCCGCACCGCCCGCACACACCGGGCGGCGCGCAGCGGCGACACTGGGCGCCGCGTCCGCTATCGTCGGCGGCCGCGCGTTCCAGGCCAGGAGATCGAAGATGTCAGGGACCCCATCGAGGCCGCGCTCGACGCGGCGGCGGTTGACCACGACGCTGGCCGTCGCCGCGCTGGCCGCGTCGCTCTCGTCGTGCGGGACGGCGGGCGCGCACAATGGCGCGTTGGCCCGCGACGGAACCAAGAAGGAAGCACCCATGAAAACAGGAGTTTCGCAGATGCTGGAAGAAATCTATTCGTCCCGGAAGCCGGTGCGCTTCGAACAGCTCGACGTCAGCGACGTGGTGCTGCGGCATATTCCGCTGGGCACCGACAAGGCCGCGGTGACGCGCCTGTTCGCGGCTTCGGACAGCTCCAAGATCGTCGAGGACAGCGCCGACAAGCTGGTGGTGCGCGACAACAAGGGCCAGGCCATGCTCGACCCCGACGCGCGTTCGGTGGTGATGACCTTTTCCTTCGACCCCGCCGGCAAGCTCGCCAAAGTCGCCGCCGTCCATCTGAAGAACCAATAAGGAGCCGCACCGCACATGGACGAGAAGATCGAAGTCGGCTACCGCAACATCGGTTCGATCGCGGGCAAGGACTACCACCACAAGTTCCTGCTTTACACCGACAAGAACGGCGAGCAGCACACCATCAGCGGCTGGACCGGCGAGGCCAAGCCCGACCTGCCGTACGGGCGGATGCACGTCGAGGCGCCGTTGCCGTACAACAGCAGCAACCCCGACCATCCCGACAACGCCAACGCGACCGGGCAGAAGCAGTACCGCGAGCAGATCGCGACCGGTCCGGACCTGTCCGCGACCTGGAACAAGATGGTCGCCGACGCCCAGAGCAAGAGCGACAAGTACCCGTACGACCCGCAGGTGCAGAACTCCAACACCCTGGCCGACAGTGTGCTGCGCGACGCGAAACTGCCGGAGCCGAAGAACGACGGCTTCTTCGGCCATTGGGCGCCGGCCTCGGGCCGGGCGCTGGACGAGTCGATCAAGCCCAGCGAGCCGGGCCTCGGCAATTCCGGCCGCACCTTCAGCACCAGCGACGCCAAGCCCGATCCCGACCGCGAAGCGCAGCTGCGCGGCGACCCGTACTTCAAGCAGGCGCTGGCCGGCCTCGACAAGCTCGGTCCCGACGCCGGCGTCTACGGCAATCAGCAGGACAAGGAGCGCATCGCCGGCGCGCTGGCGGTCGAGGCGCGCGCGGCCAAGCTGCCGGAAATCCAGGAGGTCGTGCCGAGCCAGACCAACGGCAACGTGTTCGCGGTGTGGAAGAACCCGGGCAACGACGGCGATGTACTGCGCGCCCACGTCGACAAGAACGAGGCGGCGAAGCAGCCGCTGGCGCCGAATCTGGAGAAGCTCGAGACGGCGGCGCAGCAACAGCAACAACAGCCGCAGGCGCCGGCGCAGGAACAGGCGCAGCAGCAGCAAAGCAGCGGGCAGGAAGCGCCCAGCCGCGGCGCGTTGTCGCGCTGATCGCTGTGCGGATGCGGCGGCGCGAACCGCCGCTGCATCCGGTCTCGCGGCTTCGGCGCGGCGCTCGCGGGACGGCGGATCGCGGCCCAGCGAGCCGGCGTCAACCCAGCGAGCGCACCCGCGGCGCCGGCCGCGACAGCACGTAGCCGGCGCTGGCGGCGAACACCAGCCCGACCCACAGCGCGAGTTTCCACGACGGATGCGCGCCCCACCAGAACAGGGCGAAACCCAGCGCCATGCCGGCGCCGGCGAAGCACTTGCCCTTGCGCGAGATCGCGCCTTGCTCGCGCCACAGCCGCAGGGTCGGGCCGTAGCGCGGGTGCGCGAGCAGGCGCTGCTCCAGCCGCGGCGAACTGCGCGCGAAGCAGGCCACCGCGAGGATCAGGAAGATCGTCGTCGGCATCACCGGCAGCAGCGCGCCGATGAAGCCGAGCGCGAGCATCAGCCAGCCCAGGGCGAACCACAGCCAGCGCATCAGCGCCGGTCCGGGCGGGCAGCGCGGGCCGGCCGGTTCATGCGAATTCTTCCTCGACATGGCCGCGCACGCGCCGGAACGCGGCCTCGGCGCCGGCGATCACGTCGCCTTCCTGCCGCGCGTCCAGCGCCGCGCCGTCGAGCGCGGCGGTGAACTGGCGCCAGTGCCGGGCCACGCCGTCGGGATGCGCGGCCAGGTGGCGGGCGCCGAAGCCGCGGTCCAGGCCGAGCTTCGCCGCGAGCTTGTACAGCACGCTGCCGCCGAGATTCGAGCCCTCGGCCACGTACAGCCAGCCCAGCGCCTGCGCCAGCGGCAGGGCTGCGGCGGCCGGCGCGGCCGCCGGCGGCAGCGGATGGCCGAGATCGCCGAGGTCGCTGGCGATCTGGCCCAGCCGCCGGCGCGCGTCCAGTTCGGGCAGCAGCGCGTCCAGCGCTGGGTCGGCGTAGAGCGCGTCGATATCGCGGTGGAAGCGGTATTGCACGCGCACGAAGCGGGCGAACCGCTCGCGGCTGGCGAAGATGTCGCCGGCCATGATGCGTCGGTCGAGGCGGTCGTGGGTGGCGCGGGTCGCGGCCTTGAGGCGTTGGCTGCGGGTCGCGGCGAGCGGTTCTGACAGGGCGTCGGGCGCGTTCATTCGGTCGGGTCGGGCGGGCGCGGGGCAGGGGTGTCACAGGTAAGGACGCCTGTCGCGACCGCGCTCCCAACCCGGGCTTCGCGGTGGCGCATGCGCCGGCCGATTGCGCAAAAGCGGCCATCGGGCCCGACAGGCAAACCGCGCGGGCGGATCCATCGGGCAGACTCGCCGGATCGGCGTGTCGGGCAAACTCGCCGCCAGGGCGCCGTCCGCAAGGGTCGCTTGCGCGCCGCCCGCACGAACGCCGCACCAGCGGCCGCGCCAGCCGGCCGCGCGACTCCCACGCCCCTTCGCCGCCAGGACCTCGCCATGAACACCAACGAACCGCGCATGACCAACCTGTTCCTGCAACTGGGCCTGGACGCGGGCGACGAGGCGATCCGCGCGTTCATCCGCGATCACCAACTGCCCGCCGACGTCGCCCTGGCCGAAGCGCCGTACTGGAGCGCCGCCCAGCGCCAGTTGCTGAGCGAGCAGCTCTACGCCGACGCCGCCTGGGCCATCGTCGTCGACCAGCTCAACGAATCGCTGCACGAGGACGCGGTCGCGCGCCGCTGAGCGCCCGTCGCCGCCGCGCAGCGCCGTCGCCGCGAACCGCCGGCGTTCGCGCGTTCGCCTGCGCGCGTCACGCTTCGTCACATGAACGCCATCGCGGTTACGCCGCCGCAAGCTACGCGCAAGCTTCGCCGCCGCGGACTTGCGACAATGGCCGGCGTTGCCGCGGACGTCGCGAGTCGCGAAGCGTGAAGCGCGTCACCCGCGGTTGCGGACCCAGCTAACGGCGAGGTGAACTTCCGGCCCGTCCGGGTTCGCCGCCGCGCGTCATGCTGTAGTCCGCCGTGGCTATGATGGCGAGCCACCGATGGGCCGGCGCGGAGCGCCCGCGCCATCGGCTGGGTCGACACACTATCGTCTCAAAGGAATTGGCCGGATGCGTAGTTGGGTGAAGGTGGGTTTGTGGTTGCTCGCAGCGGTGCTCGTGGTGGGCCTGGCGGTCGCGCTGCTCGGACGCGGCAAAGGCCGCAAGCAAGACAAGGACCCCGGCGCCGATGCGCCGGTGCCGGTCACCGTGGTCGCCGCCGGCGTGCAGTCGGTGCCGGTGTTCGTCAACGCGCTGGGTACGGTCAACGCGCTGAACAAAGTCACGGTGGCGCCGCAGATCGGCGGCGAACTGCTCAGCATCGATTTCCGCGAAGGCCAGGAAGTGAAGCAGGGCGACCTGCTGGCGCGGATCGATCCGCGCACCGCCCAGGCCAGCTACGACCAGGCCGCCGCGTCCAAGCGCCAGAACCAGGCCCAGCTGGCCACCGCGCGTTCCAACTACCAGCGCTCCAACGCGCCGGAATATCGCCAGTACGTGTCCAAGACCGACCTGGACACCCAGCGCAACCAGGTCGCGCAGCTGGAAAGCGCGGTCGCCGCCAACGACGCGGCGATGCGCCAGGCCCAGGTGCAGTTGCAGTACACCCGCGTCACCGCGCCGATTTCCGGCATCGCCGGCCTGCGCAGCGTCGACGTCGGCAACGTGCTCAACGCCGGCACCGCGCTGGTCACGCTGACCCAGGTGCACCCGATCCACGTGCTGTTCAATCTGCCCGAACGCCAGCTGCAGGGCGTGCGCGAGGCGCAGCGGGCCGGGCCGGTCATGGTCGGCGCGCTCGACCGCGGCGACGCGCACGCGCTGACCGCCGACGGCCGCCTCGACGTGGTCGACAACCAGATCAGCGCCGACAGCGGCACCTTCCGCGCCCGCGCCGTGTTCGACAACGCCGACAACGCGCTGTGGCCGGGCCAGTTCGTCAACGTGCGCCTGCGCCTGCGCACGATCGAAAGCGGGCTGGTGGTGCCGGTGCAGGCGGTGATGCGCGGCACCGACAGCGAATACGTCTACGTCGTGCAGGCCGACAACACGGTGGCGATGCGCACGGTCAAGACCGGGGTGGAGGCCGACGACAACCGGATCCTGGTCGTCTCGGGCCTCAAGGCCGGCGAGCGCGTGGTCACCGAAGGCCAATTCCGGCTCAAGCCCGGCAGCAAGGTCACCGCGCTGGCGCCGGGCGACGCCGGCAAGCCGGCGCCGGCCAAGGCCGACGCCAAGCCGTCCGACACTCCCGCCGCCAAGGCGCCGTCGGCCGCGCGCTGAGCGCCGGCCGACGCCTGAGCAAGGACCCGCCCGTGGGCTTTTCGACCCTTTTCATCCGCCGCCCGGTCGCCACCGCCCTGTTGATGGCGGGGCTGCTGCTGCTCGGCATCCTCGGTTACCGCCAGTTGCCGGTGGCGGCGCTGCCGGAGATCGACGCGCCGAGCCTGGTGGTGACCACCCAGTACCCCGGCGCCAACGCCACCACCATGGCGGCGCTGGTGACCACGCCGCTGGAGCGCCAGTTCGGGCAGATTTCCGGGCTGGAGCTGATGACCTCGGATTCGTCGGCGGGCCTGTCGACGATCACCCTGCAGTTCGCGATGGACCGCGACATCGACATCGCCGCGCAGGACGTGCAGGCGGCGATCCGCCAGGCCACCTTGCCGCAGTCGCTGCCGTACCAGCCGGTCTACAACCGGGTCAATCCGGCCGACGCGGCCATCGTCACCCTGAAGCTGACCTCCGACACGCGGCCGCTGCGCGAGGTCAACAACTTCGCCGATTCGATCCTGGCCCAGCGCTTGGCCCAGGTGAAGGGCGTGGGCCTGGTGTCGATCGCCGGCAACCTGCGGCCGGCGGTGCGGATCCAGGTCAATCCGGCGCAGCTGTCGAACATGGGCATGACCCTGGAAGACCTGCGCAGCGCGCTGACCCGGGCCAACGTCAACGCGCCGAAGGGCTCGCTCAACGGCAAGACCCAGTCCTACAGCATCGGCACCAACGACCAGCTCGCCGACGCCGCCGAATACCGCCAGACCATCGTCAGCTACAAGGACGGCGCGCCGGTGCGGCTGTCGGACGTGGCCGAGGTCATCGACGGCATCGAGAACGACCAGCTCGCCGCCTGGGCCGACGGCAAATCGGCGGTGCTGCTGGAAGTGCGGCGCCAGCCCGGCGCCAACATCGTCCAGACCGTCGCTGCGATCCGCGACCTGCTGCCGCAACTGCGCAGCGTGCTGCCGGCCGACGTGCACCTGGACATCTTCTCCGACCGCACCGAAACCATCCGCGCCTCGGTCCACGAGGTCCAGTTCACCCTGCTGCTGACCATCGGCCTGGTGGTCGCGGTGATCTTCGTGTTCTTGCGCCGCTTGTGGGCGACGGTGATTCCCTCGGTCGCGGTGCCGCTGTCGCTGGCCGGCACCTTCGCGGTGATGGCCTTCGCCGGCATGTCGCTCGACAACCTGTCGCTGATGGCGCTGGTGGTGGCGACCGGTTTCGTGGTCGACGATGCGATCGTGATGATCGAGAACATCGTGCGCTACATCGAGCAGGGCAAGAGCGGCAAGGAAGCGGCCGAGATCGGCGCGCGCCAGATCGGCTTCACCGTGCTGTCGCTGACCGTGTCGCTGGTGGCGGTGTTCCTGCCGCTGCTGCTGATGCCCGGCGTCACCGGCCGCCTGTTCCACGAGTTCGCCTGGGTGCTGAGCACCGCGGTGGTGCTGTCGATGCTGGTGTCGCTGACCCTGACGCCGATGATGTGCGCCTACCTGCTCAAGCCCGACGCGCTGCCGGAGAGCGAGGACGCGCACGAGCGCGGCGACGGCAAGCGCACCTTGTGGGCGCGCACGGTCGGCCTGTACGAGCGCAGCCTGGACTGGGTGCTGGCGCGGCAGGCGCTGACCCTGGCGGTGGCCGCGGCGGCGGTGGCGCTGACCGTGGTGCTGTACATCGCCATTCCCAAGGGCCTGCTGCCCGAGCAGGACACCGGCCTGATCACCGGCGTGGTCCAGGCCGACCAGAGCGTGGCGTTCCCGCAGATGCAGCAGCGCACCCTGGCGGTGGCCGAGGCGCTGCGCCACGACCCGGCGGTGACCGGCGTGTCGGCCTTCATCGGCGCCGGCAGCATGAACCCGACCTTGAACCAGGGCCAGCTGTCGATCGTGCTGAAGACGCGCGGCGACCGCGACGGCCTCGACGAGATCCTGCCGCGTTTGCAGAAGGCCGCCGCCGGCATTCCGGGCGTCGCGCTGTACCTCAAGCCGGTGCAGGACGTGACCCTGGACACCCGCGTCGCCGCGACCGAATACCAGTACTCGCTGTCCGGCGTCGACGCGGCCCAGGTCGCGGCGCAGGCGGCGCGCATGACCGCGGCGCTGCGCGAGCTGCCGGAACTGGTCGACGTCGACAACAACCTGTCGAGCCAGGGCCGCGCCCTGCAGCTGAGCATCGACCGCGACAAGGCCAGCGTGCTCGGGGTGCCGATGCAGACCATCGACGACACCCTCTACGACGCGTTCGGCCAGCGCCAGATCTCGACCATCTTCACCGAGATCAACCAGTACCGGGTGGTGCTGGAAGTGGCGCCGCAGTTCCGCACCAAGGACGCGCTGCTGGAACAGCTCGCGGTGGCCTCGAACGGTTCCGGCGCGCTGACCGGCAGCAACGCCACCGGCTTCGGCCAGGTCGCGTCGAGCAACTCGGCCACCTCCACCGGCATCGGCAACCGCGACACCGGCATCCGCGTCGGCGCCGCTGGCATCATTCCGCTGTCGACCCTGGCCGAGGCCAAGGTGGTCAACACGCCGCTGGTGGTCAGCCACCAGCAGCAGCTGCCGGCGGCGACGATCCTGTTCAACGTCGCGCCCGGCTATTCGCTGTCGCAGGCGGTCGAAGCGATCGAGCGCGCGCGCGACGAACTGCAGCTGCCGACCCAGGTGCGCGGCCAATTCGTCGGCAAGGCGGCCGAGTTCACCGGCAGCCAGACCGACGTGGTGTGGCTGCTGCTGGCGTCGCTGGTGGTGATCTACATCGTGCTCGGCGTGCTGTACGAGAGCTACATCCACCCGATCACGATCATCTCGACCCTGCCGCCGGCCGGGGTCGGCGCGTTGCTGGCGCTGATGGCGTGCGGGCTGAGCCTGTCGGTCGACGGCATCGTCGGCATCGTGCTGCTGATCGGCATCGTCAAGAAGAACGGCATCATGATGGTCGACTTCGCGATCGAGGCGCAGCGCGCCGGCGCCAGCGCGCACGAGGCGATCCGCCGCGCCTGCCTGCTGCGCTTCCGCCCGATCATGATGACCACCCTGGCCGCGTTGCTCGGCGCGCTGCCGCTGGCGCTGGGCACCGGCATCGGTTCGGAACTGCGCCGGCCGCTGGGCCTGTCGATCGTCGGCGGCCTGCTGCTGTCGCAGCTGGTCACGCTGTACACCACGCCGGTGATCTACCTGTATATGGAGCGCTACCAGGAATGGCTGCGGCGCCGGCGCGAAGCGCGCGAGGCGCGCGCCGCGGTGGCGCAGGCATGAGCGCCGCGGGCGAGGGCGGCCACGGCGAAGGCGCGGACGGCCGTCCCGGCGGGCGCGAGGACGCCGGCGGCTGGAACCTGTTCGCGCCGGTGATCCGCCGCCCGATCGGCGCCTCGCTGATGGGCCTGGGCCTGGTCCTGGCCGGGCTGTGGTCGTTCGTCATGCTCGGCGTGGCCGCGCTGCCGCAGCTGGATTTCCCGGCGGTGGTGGTGTTCGCGCAGATGCCCGGCGCCAGCGCGCAGACCATGGCGGCGACGGTGATGACGCCGCTGGAGCGGCACCTGGGGCGCATCCCCGGGGTCAAGGACATTTCCGGCACCGCCAACGAAAACAGCGCGCAGGTGCAGATCATGTTCGAGTTCGGCATCAACGCCGACTCGGCCGCGCGCGACGTGCAGGCGGCGATCAACGCCGCGATGTCGGACCTGCCCGCGGGCATGCCGTCGCCGCCGCAGTACTTCAAGTTCGACACCTCGCAGCTGCCGGTGCTGCTGGTGACGATGACCTCCAAGACGCTGTCGTCCGACCAGTTGTACGAAGTCGCCGACAGCCTCGCCAAGCCGGTCATCGCGCGGGTTTCCGGCGTGGCCACGGTGCAGCTGTCCGGCGGTTCGCCGCGCGCGGTGCGGGTCGAACTCGACGACCGCGCGCTCGCCGCCAAGGGCCTGACCGCGAACGAAGTGCAGAACGCGCTGACCGCGGCCAACGTGACCTCGGCGCTCGGCGAAGTGCGCGACGGCCCGCAGCGGCTGCTGCTGACCACGACCACCTCGCTGCACCGCGCCGCCGATTTCGCCGGCCTGGTGGTCGCGGTGCGCGACCGCGCGCCGATCCGGCTCAGCGACGTGGCGCGGATCTTCGACGGCCAGGAAGACGAGCACCAGGGCGCCTGGTTCAACGGCGAGCGCACCGTGGTGCTGCAGATCAGCAAACGCCCCGACGCCAACGCGGTGGCGACGGTCGAGGCGATCCGCGCCGCGCTGCCGGGCCTGGGCCGGATCGTCCCGGCCGACGTCGGCATCCATCCGATCTTCGACCTCACCGAAACCACCAAGTCGGCGCTGCACGAAGTCGAGTTCACCCTGATGCTCAGCGTGGTCATGGTGGCGCTGGTGATGCTGCTGTTCCTGCGCCGGGTCGGCCCGACCCTGATCGCGATGGCGAGCGTGCCGCTGTCGCTGGCCGGCGCCTTCATCGCCATGTATTTCCTCGACTTCTCGCTCAACACCTTCTCGCTGATCGCGCTGGTGCTGGCGATCGGCTTCGTCGTCGACGACGCCATCGTGGTCATCGAGAACGTGGTGCGGCACATGGAGTTCGGGCAGAAGCCGCTCGAGGCCTCGCTCAACGGCACCCGCGAGATCGGCTTCACCGTGGTCTCGATCACCTTGTCGCTGGTCGCGGTGTTCGCGCCGATGGTGTTCGGCAACAACATGTTCGTGACCCTGGTGCGCGAGTTCGCGGTGACCCTGGTGGTGGCGATCGTGGTCAGCGCGGTGGTGTCGCTGACGGTGACGCCGGCGCTGTGCGGCAAGTACCTGCGCCACGATCCGGGCCCGACGGCGGACGATCCGCGCTTCTTCGCCCGGCTCGAACGCCGCTTGCACCGCTGGGACGACGCGGCGCTGGAGCTGTACCGGCGCATGCTGGTGTGGTCGATGCGCCACCGCCGGCTGATGCGCTGGCAGCCGATCAGCCTGATCGTGCTGACCGGCGCGCTGGCCGCGGCGGTGGCGATGACCGCCGGCGGTTCGGTCATGCCGGACGAAGACCTCGGCATGATGGACGTGTCGGTGCGCACCGACGCCAACGTCGCGCCGGAACTGTTCGCCGCGCGCGTGCGCGAAGTCGCCGCCGTGGTCCAGGCCGACCCGGCCGTGGCCGACGTCACCACGATCCTCGGCGGCGGCGACCTCGGCGCGGGCGAGAGCGGCACCGCCAGCCTGTTCGTCGACCTGAAGCCGGCGCGCGAGCGCAAGGTCGGGGTCAACGCGGTGGTCGAGCGGCTCAACAAACGCTTCAAGCCGGTCGCCGATGTCGAGGTGGTGCTGAACTCGGTGCAGTTCTTCGGCGGCGGCGACGGCGGGCGCGGCGGCAGCGGCGGGCAATACAAGCTGCAACTGACCAGTTCCAGCGGCAGCAGCCTGCAGGACGTGACCCTGCGCCTGGCCCAGCGCCTGCGCGCATTGCCGCAGCTGCGCGACGTCGGCACCAGCTTCGACAACGTCGGCAAGCAGCAGTCGATCACCGTCGACCGCCAGGCCGCCGCGCGCCTGGGCCTGTCGGTGGCCGACGTCGACGACGCGCTGTACAACGCCTTCGGCCAGCGCCCGGTGTCGCTGATCTATTCGGACATCAACCAGTACCGGGTGGTGCTGACCTCGGCGCGCGCGCGCGGGTCGGGCCCGGAACAACTGCTCGACACCTATGTGCGCACCGGGCAGGGCGGCATGGTGCCGCTGTCGGCGATCGCCACCATCGCCCCGACGATCACCCCGACCAAGGTCTCGCACTACAACCAGCTCGAAGCCTCGACCATCAGCTACAACCTCAAGCCCGGGGTCAGCCAGGTCGACGGCATCCGCGCGGTCGACGACCTGATCGGGCGCACGCCGCTGCCGCCGGGCGTGCAGAAGGAATATTCCGGCTCCAACCAGAAACTGATCGAAGCCGCCGGCGGCGCCGCGCTGATGCTGGTCAGCGTGATCGTGCTGATGTACGTGCTGCTCGGCATCCTCTACAACAGCCTGTTCCACCCGCTGGTGATCCTGTCGACCCTGCCGGCGGCGGGCATGGGCGCGTTCCTGGCGATGCTGGTGACCCAGACCCAGCTGACCCTGATGTCGGTGATCGCGGTGCTGATGCTGATCGGCATCGTCAAGAAGAACGCGATCATGATGGTCGACTTCGCCCTGGTCGCCGAACGCGAGCGCGGCATGAACGCGGTCGATGCGATCATCGAGGCGGCGCTGGTGCGGTTCCGGCCGATCGTCATGACCACGATGGCGGCGATGGGCGCGGCGCTGCCGCTGGCGATCGGCTTCGGCGCGGGGTCGGAAATGCGCCAGCCGCTCGGCATCGCGATTCTCGGCGGGCTGCTGGTGTCGCAGTTGCTGACCTTGCTGAGCACGCCGGCGATCTACCTGTGGCTGCACGACCGCACCCAGCGCAAGGCCGGCAAGCGCGCGCGGCGCGCGAACGCCGCCGCGAATCCGGCGCGGCCGGGCCGAGGCTGGTTCGCGCGGCTGCGGCCGTGGCGGCGGGCGTAGGCCGCGCGGCCGGCGCCGGTTCGCCGGCGCCGGGGCGTCGCTGAAGCGGGCGCGCGATGCGCGCCCGGGCTACTGCGGCTGCGGTCCGTCGAAGGCGTTGCGCGAACGCAGGGCTTCGATGCTGTCCGGCGCCAGCCACAGCAAGGTATTGAGGTAGTCGTCGAGACAGTCGATCAAGGCCTGCCGCGGCCCTTGTCGCCACGCGTCGGAGCCGTAGAAGGCGTCCTGCTGCGCGGCCAGCTCGGTGCGGTCGGCATAGGCGCGGATCAGGCAGAAACTTTCGTGCTCGTGGTCGCTGCGCCCGAACGCGACCACGTCCATGCCGCTGGCGCGCACCATCGGCAGCGCGGCGGCCATCGCCGCGACGAAGCGTTCGGCGTGGCCGGGCTTGAGCTTGTAGGTGCGGATTTCGACGAGGCGGGCGTTGGGTTCGGTCGGCGGCATGGCGAGGCGCTCGGGCGGGAGAGGGGGATCCGGTTGCGGGCCGGGCTGGCACTATACGTCGCGGCGACGGCGGGATCTTCGTTGCGGCCGGTCGCCGGCTGCGCATCGCGCGGTCGCGGCGCGCATCGCAAAAACCGATGGCGCTCACAGTTCATTTGCGTCGCGCTGCGCGCATCGCAATCTCCACACAGTTCCGCGCGGCATCGGGTTTCATGTACTGCGAACGCAGCGGTGTATCGTGCGCCCGCGGCAACAGCGCCGCGCATATGTCGAAGGAGAGTTCGATGCACCGCATCAAGCTGATCGCGTTGGGCGTCCTGCTGGCCGCGTCCGCCAGCACCGGCGCCGCCACCCAATCGCAGGGTTGCTTCTGCTCGACCATCTACTACAACGACGCCGGCGCCGTGGTCGGCGTGCGCCAGCCCGCCAGCTGCGGCGACACGGGCTATGGCGAGGTGACCAAGAAGTACAAGGTGGTCGCCGGCTGCGTCATGTAGTTCGCGCCTGCCGCAAAGCAGCGAATTCGTTTCGCCACCCCCGCAGCCGCCCGGTCCGTCCGGGCGGCTGCGTCGTTTCGGCGCCGCGTTCGCCGCGGCGTCGTCATTGGTACAACGCCACCGACTGCCGTCCCGCCATCACGCGCTGGCCGGATTCGTCCCAGATCTCCATGTCCTGCACCGAGCAGCCGTGCGCGGCGTGCTGGCTGAAGGAGCGCAGCAGGAACCAGCGCCGCGCGCTCGGCGGCGCCAGCATCTCGAAACTCCAGGCAATCGAACTGACCGGCGCCATCTCGGTGAAGCTGGCCAATGCCGCCGGCGGCAGCGCGTCGGCGAGCGCGACCAGCGCCACTTCCGGCTCCACGCCGTTGTCGTCGAGGTGGCGCACCCAGGCGACGAACTCGGGATTCGCCGCGCCCGACACCGGCGCCGAGCCGCCGGCCAGGCGCACGTCGAAATTGCCGAGGAAGCGCGGCGCCAGTTCGTGCATCGGCAGGCGCGGGCACTCGGCCGGCGGGCGCACCGCCGGGCGTTGCGAGAAATCGTGGGCGATGCGGCTCGCGCGCGGCTGCGCGAACACGAACAAGGCGCGCAGCGCGGCCTCGCCGTCGCTGCTGGCCTCCACGTCCGCCGACAGCGAGGACTTGCCCTGGCGCAGCACCCGCGCCTGAAAGCGCAGCGCACCGGACGCGGGGCCGACGAAGGCCACCTGCGCGGCGCGCAGCGGCGGCAGCCCCAGCGGCGCGGCGCGGATCGCGGCGCGCAGCGCCAGCGCGGCGGTGAGCCCGCCGTAGACCGTGCGGCCCTGGAACCAGTGCGGCGGCGGCAGGATCTCGGTGTCGGGCTCGAAGGTTTCGATCAATTCGGAGAACGTGGACATCGTGCAACTCCGCTAGGGCTCGGCGTCGTGAGGGGGCGATGCCGCATCGCGCGGCGCCGCCATCGCCAGCATATCGCTGTCGCAGCGGTGCGGCTGCGCGCTGCGCGATTGTGCGTTCGCAATATCGCCGCGCACGACGGCGAGTTGCCGACTTTGGCGTCGGGCGCCGGCTGCGCGCGGCGTCGCGTATCGGCGCATCCGCGCGCGCAGCCGCAGCGTTGCGCATGACTACAGCGATTTGACAGCGTGTCGAACGCCTGTCTAGAGTGCGGCGGTGGTCTCTCCGGCAATGCAACGCGGTGCGGATCCTCCGCGCGGACGGCCACGCCTCAGCGACAAGCAACACAGGCAAGCGTTGGAAATCAGTGCCCGGGTGCGGCGGGATTTCGAAACAGGGAACGGCCGTGGGCTGGGCGACATCCAGTAATCAGGGAGGACACACCATGCAAGACAACGATCTGATCAAGGGCTGGCTGACCGGCTCGGCCAACGTCGGCGGCTTCGACAATCCGGCCGGCCCGCTGTTCCTGGAAGGCGAAAACGCGGTCGAAGACGCGATGCGGGCGCCCATCACCCACTCCACGTCGGTTTCCACCTGCCCCAGCGGCCGTTGCATCTGCTGCATCTGATGCGGCCCCGCGGCAGGCGGCGCACGCGTCGCCTGCCGCGATCGCTGCGGCGCATCGCGCCGTACGCTCCCACACCTTCTCCCGCGCCATCGACGCCGCCCGCGGCGCATCGAGCGCAAGCCCGTAGCCGAGACCGCACACGATGGCCGCAAGCCGCATGGACGAGGGCTTCGGCCCGATCATCGATCATTTCGTCGCCGCCGAAAGCGCCGCGTTCGCCGCGCGCCTGGCCGCGTACGACTGGGACGCCGACGAAGCCGCGCTGATCCGCGCGACCGCCGCGCAGGCGCTGTACGCCAACGCGCGGCTCAAGCTCAACCGGGTGCTGTTGCTGGAACTGCATGCGGCGCAGCACAGCGGCGAACTCGAAGGCGACGACGCGCAGCGCTTCGCCCAGTTCGTCGCGCGCGCGCAGACGCCGGAATTCGCCGTCCATCTCGAACGCCGCTATCCGCCGCTGCTGGCGCGGCTGCGGCGCACCCTGGAGCTGCAAAGCGCGGCGATCCAGAGCCTGGTCGCGCGCATCCGCGCCGACCGCGCGCTGCTGTCGCAATGGAGCGGCCGCGAGCTCGGCCGCCTGCTGCGCATCGGCCTGGGCGAGGGCGACCTGCACGACGGCGGCCAGACCGTGGCCAAGCTCGCGTTCGCGGGCGGGCAACTGATGTACAAGCCGCGTTCGCTGCGCATCGACGCGGTGCTCGACGGTTTCCTCGCGCGAATTTTCGGCGGAGCGCAGCGCATCCGCGTGCCCGACGTGCTCGATCGCGGCGACTACGGCTGGGCCGCGTTCGTCGAGCACCGCTATTGCGACGGCGAAGCCGAGCTGCGCGACTTCTACCGCCGCCTCGGCCATTGGCTGGCGGTGCTGCGGGTGCTCGGCGGCACCGACATCCATCTGGAGAACCTGGTCGCGTCGGGCCCGGTGCCGTACGTGGTCGACGTCGAAAGCCTGTTCGCGCCGGTGCGTCCGGCCGCGCCGTCGAAGTTCGGCCCGGCCTACGATCAGGCCCAGGAGCTGATCCAGAACTCGGTGCTGCGCACCGGCATCGTGCCGTTCCGCTCGCCGGTGCTCGGCTTCGGCCGCGCCGACCTGTCCGCGGCCGGCTCGCTGCCGGGCGAACAGCCGCAGTTGCAGGTGCCGGTGATCGTCGGCGACGGCACCACCCAGGCGCGGGTGCAGATGATGGAGGCGGAGCTGTCGGCGTCGCAGAACCATCCCAGCGCGAACCCCGACGTGTCGCGTTACTGGGACCAGATCAGCGACGGCTTCCTCGACGCGTCGCGGCACTTGCGCGCGCTCGACGCCGAAGGCGCGCTGGCGCCGCTGCTGGCCGCGTTCGAAGGCAGCCGCGCGCGCGACGTGCGCCGGCCGACCCAGGTCTATGTCGAAGTCGGGCGCATGCTCTGGCATCCGGCCTCGCTGCACGAGGAGGACAAGGCGATCGAACGCGCGCAGGCGCTGTTCTCGCGCAGCCCGTCGGCGGTCGCGCCGTCGCCGCAGCAGATCGGCGAGGAAATCGACGCGCTGCGGTTCGGCGACATTCCGGCCTTCGTCGAACCGCTGAACGCGGCGCGCATCGGCGAGACCCTCGACGAGTGGCGGCGCATGCGCATCGAGCTCGAGGAAATGATCATCCGCAGCTCGCTGGTGGTCACCCAGCTCAACAGCGAGACCGACGGGCCGAGCGAGCGCGACAGCCGCTCGCATTACGCGCGCCGGCCGCACCGCGAGAATCTCGACGCGCGCCGGCGCGCGCTCGCCGCCGACACCATGCAGCGCTTGCTGCGATTGTCGGTGCATGCCGCCGATGGTTCGGCCACCTGGATTTCGCCGGAGAGCTTCGGCGGCGAAGGCTGGCACGTGCAGCCGCTCGGCGCGGACGCGTATTTCGGCCTCGGCGGCGTCGCGGTGGCCTTGGCCGGCTATCGGCACGAAGTCGCGCACGGCCGCGCCGACGCGGTCGACGGCGTCGACGCCGCGCTGGAAGGCGCGTTGCTGGCGATGCGCCGGCAGACCCGCGCCGAAGCCGCGGCGGTGGTCGGCGGCTTCAACGGCGACGGCAGCCGGATCTGGGCCTGGCTGGTCCTGCACGACCTGCTCGGCCGGCCGCAGTTGCTCGACGACGCGGTCGCCTGCGCGCAGCAGCTCGAACGCATCGGCTTCGCCGAAGAACCGTTCCTCGACATCACCGGCGGCAGCGCCGGCGCGATCGTGCCCTTGCTGGAACTGTCCCGCGCCAGCGGCGATCCGCGTTGGTCGGCGTTGGCCGCCGACGCGGCGCGGCGGCTGGAAGCGACCGCGCTGCGCGACGAACGCGGCGCGTACTGGCTGTCGCCGGCATTTCCCGATCCGATCGGCGGCTTCGGCCATGGCGGTTACGGCATGGGCTGGGCGCTGGCGCGGCTGGCCGACAGCGATGCCGGTAACGCAGACGAACGCCGGCGCTGGAGCGATCTGGCCGCGGCGGCGTTCGCGTTCCAGGACGCCTCGTTCGATCCGGCCAGCGGCAACTGGCACGACGTACGCATGGTCGACAGCGTCAACTTCCCGACCTGGTGCAACGGCGGGGTCGGCATCGGACTGGCCGCGGCCGACGTGTATGCGCGCAGCGGCGACGCGGCCGCGTTGCGCGACCTGCGCCGCGCGGCGGCATTGACGCGCGGGCAGTGGGGCCTGACCCACACCCTCTGCCACGGCGACTTCTCGCAATGGGAATTGCTGGTGCGCGCGGCCGCGCTGGATCCGCAGGGTTGCGCCGGCGATCGCGAAGCGTGCACCGCCGAGGTGGTGTCCGGAATCGAGGAGCACGGCATCGTCGGCGGCGTCACCCGCAAGGCGTTCACGCCGGGCCTGATGACCGGACTGGCCGGCGCGGTGCACGGCCTGATCCGCATGCACCCGCACTGCGACCTGGCGTCGCCGCTGTTGCTCGAATGCCGGCGCCAGGCGCCGCTGCGCGCCGTGGCCGCGCCCGACGCGCAGGCGCTCGCGCTCTCGTAATCGCGGCCGCGCAGGGCAGGGCGCGCGGTCGCGCGCCGCCCCTGTGTTCGGCAAGCGCGCGCCGCCGCCGCGATCGCACGGCGGCGCATTGCGCGAGTCGGTGGCGCCCACTCGCGCACGGCACCGCGAACCCAGCGACCGCCATCGCGGCCCGGCGCGCAACGATGCGCGGCAGCGCGCGATGCGAACCGACGCCGACGCAGCGCCAGCACGGCCGCCCGCCGCAACGCAAGCCGACGCGTCGGCGTATGCGAACGCGACAACGCTTCAAACGCAATCGCCGTCGCACAACCGCCGATTTGTCTCCGGATCGTAAAAATTTTTCCGCATCGATAAACCCGGCTGCGATTAACGCGACGCGCTGTGCGGAACGGTCCGCGAATGACAAACATCAGTTGACGGGGAAACCCCGGTTGAATGGTATCGGCAGCCTGTCGAAACCCGCCGCATATTCGCGTTCATCCGATTCATTTGAATCGCGGATTGCCATCGCGATGCATCGATCGCGAAACACTTTCGCAACATGACAAACATCATGGCGCGTTTGAATGCAGCGTTTCGTCGCGCGCGTGTATCGCATTTTTTCCCTGAAAAACAGGGTTATTTCATTACATCTAAGCGCGCGTGAATCGGGTCGGATGCGCATCGGCGCGCGTGTCGGCTCGCGCCGATTGTGCAGACGATGCGAACTTGATTGACTCCTTGACCGCAATCACACGCGCACTTCGAGTGGAAGAAACAAACCGGAGAGAGATCACACAACAGTCGCTGCCATCTCTTTATATTTAATTCCGACGAGCGCAAGGTTCCGCATAGAAATACATCCGTCGGACGGGAATTCGCCGACGCACTCGCCGTCTCCACCGCGCTCCGGGCGATGCGTTGCTCCGTCATAACAAGCACTAGATAGACGTCTCATCTTCCGGGGCGCTTTTTCCGGGCCCGCGGTTGTTTTCATGCGCGCCGCGCTCATGCGCGGATTTATCACGGACCGATCGCCTGCATTCGCATGCTTTATGCACAAGACACTGTCATGTAGCCCTCCACATCATTGACGCCACGCGTTCGCGCGGCTGTCGCATATCCATCGCCATCGAACCGGGGGCATCGCCTCCTGGATTCGTGCGCGCGATTTTCGGCTGAACGGCCTTTTTTGCCGAAAAACGCGGCGCATTCCGCATTCCCGAACAGATCGACCACCCGTCGCAGCCCGTGCTACTCGCCAGTGCGGCAATGCGGCGCGACCACATGAAGGGACACCGATGAGAACGGACCACACCCGTCGCAGCGACAACGCTCCGGCCGCCCCGATCGTCAACCGTCACTCCCTGGACGCGCATCTGTGCGCGCACGAACTGTTCGAACGGCGCGCCGCGCTGGCGCCGTCGAGCGCGGCGATCCGCCAGGACGGATGCGAACTCAGCTACGGCGAACTCAACGCGCGCGCCAATCGCCTGGCGCGGCATCTGCGCGCGCTCGGCGTCGGCGCCGACGACCGCGTCGCGCTGCGCATGCCGCGCGGCGCCGAGCTGATCGTGGCGATGCTGGCGGCCGCGAAAGCCGGCGCGGCGTATCTGCCGCTGGATCCGGCCTATCCGCCGGAACGGCAGAGCTACATGCTCGCCGACAGCGGCGCCAAGCTGCTGCTGACGCTGGGCGAGGACGACGACGCGGGCGCGTCGCCGCCGCGGATCGCGCTCGACGCCGCGCAGCGTCCGTGGGAGCGCCTCGACGGCAGCGACCTGTCCCGCGCCGAAACCGGTCTGGCCGCCGAGCATCTGGCCTATGTGATCTACACCTCCGGCTCGACCGGCCAGCCCAAGGGCGTGATGGTCGAGCACCGCAACCTGCGCAACCTGATCGACTGGCATTGCGATGCGTTCCCGCTCGAAGCCGGCGAGCGCAGCGCGTGCGCGGCGGGTCTGGCGTTCGACGCCTGCACCTGGGAAATCTGGCCGCCGCTGTGCATGGGCGCGACCTTGGTGCTGGCGCCGGCGTCGGCATCCGCCGACCCGATGCAGTTGCTGCAATGGTGGGAATCGCAAGAGCTGCACAGCGGCTTCCTGGTCACCGCGCTGGCCGAGATCGCGCTCAAGCGCGGCGCCGCGAGCGGGCCGCTGCGCCGGCTGCTGACCGGCGGCGACCGTCTGAGCCGGCTGCCCGATGCGCATCTGCCGTTCGAACTGATCAACAACTACGGCCCGACCGAAACCACGGTGGTCGCGACCTCCGGCGCGTTGCGCGCCGACGACGCGGCCCTGCACATCGGCCGGCCCATCGCCAACACCTCGGTGTATCTGCTCGACGAGGACGGCAAGCCGGTGGCGCAGGGTGCGCCCGGCGAAATCCATATCGGCGGCGCCAGCGTCGCGCGCGGTTACCTCAACCGTCCCGAGCTGACCGCCGAGCGCTTCCTCGCCGATCCGTTCGCCGGCAACGAAGGCGCGCGCATGTACCGCACCGGCGATCTCGCGCGCTGGCTGCCCGACGGCAATCTCGAATTCCTCGGCCGCAACGACCACCAGCTCAAGATCCGCGGCTTCCGCATCGAACCCGGCGAGATCGAGGCGCTGCTGCGCGCGCTGCCGGGCGTCGACGAAGCGGTGGTGCACGCGCGCGAAGTGGGTCCCGGCGACAAGCGCCTGGTCGCTTACCTGACCGGCGCCGGCATCGCGCCGGCCGCGGAGCTGCGCGGCGCGCTGGCCGCGCAATTGCCCGAATACATGGTGCCGGCGGCGTTCGTGATCCTGGAGCGTTTGCCGCTGACGCCGAACGGCAAGCTCGACCGTCAGGCGCTGCCGGCGCCGGCGCAGGACGCGTACGTCCAGCGCGCCTACGCGCCGCCGCAAGGCGAGACCGAAACCGCGCTGGCGCAGATCTGGGCCGAGTTGCTGCAAGTCGAGCGGGTCGGCCGCGACGACCACTTCTTCGAGTCCGGCGGCCACTCGCTGCTGGCCGTGCAGTTGATGGAGCGCATGCGCGACCGCGGCCTCTACGCCGACGTGCGCAGCCTGTTCGCCGAGCCGACCCTGGCCGCGCTGGCGCGCGCGGTCGAGCGGGCGCGCCAGCGCGACTGGCGCGAAGTCGAAGTGCCGGCGAACCGGATTCCGGCCGGCTGCACCGAACTGACCCCGGACATGCTGCCGCTGGTCGCGCTGGACGAGGCGCAACTGGCGCGCATCGTCGAAACCGTCGACGGCGGCGCCGCCAACGTCCAAGACATTTATCCGCTGGCGCCGTTGCAGGAAGGCATCCTGTTCCATCACCTGCTGAACGAGCAGGGCGATCCCTACCTGCTGTCGACCACGCTCGCGTTCGACTCGCGCGAACGCCTGGACGGGTTCGTGCGCGCGATGCAGACCGCGATCGACCGCCACGACATCCTGCGCACCGCGGTGCTGTGGGAAGGCTTGAGCGAGCCGGTGCAGGTGGTGTGGCGCAAGGCGACGTTCGCGGTCGACACGCTGGCCTTCGACGGCGCCGATGTCGAAGCGCAGCTGCACGCGCACACCGACCCGGCGCGGTACCGCCTGGACGTGCGCAGCGCCCCGCAGATGCGCGGTTTCGCCGCGTTCGACGCCGCCGGCGAGCGCTGGCTGTTGGTGCTGCTGCAGCACCACCTGATCATGGACCACGTCACCAGCGACCTGCTGATGCAGGAGCTGGCCTGGATCCAGGGCGGCCGCGAAAGCGAGCTGCCCGAACCGGTGCCGTTCCGCGACTTCGTCGCCCAGGCGCGCCTCGGCGTCGGCGTGCAGGAGCACGAAGACTACTTCCGCCGCATGCTCGGCGAGGTCGAAGAACCGACTGCGCCGTTCGGCCTCAAGGACGTGCAGGGCGGCGGCCAGGACATCCGCGAAACCCAGCGTTCGCTCGGCCCGGTTCTGTCGCAGCGCATCCGCGCGCAGGCCAAGGCGCTCGGCGTCAGCGCCGCGAGCCTGTTCCACTGGGCCTGGGGCCAGGTGCTGGCCAAGACCACCGGCCAGGACGAAGCGGTGTTCGGCACGGTGCTGTTCGGCCGCATGCACGGCGGTTCGCGCGCGGACCGCGCGATGGGCTTGTTCATCAATACCTTGCCGGTGCGCGTGCGCCTCGGCGAGATCGGCGTGCGCGACGGCGTGCTGGCGACCCACGCCAGCCTGTCGCAGTTGGTCTGGCACGAGCACGCGCCGCTGGCGCTGGCGCAGCGCTGCAGCGCGCTGCCGGCGTCGACGCCGCTGTTCTCGGCGCTGCTGAACTATCACTACAGCGCCGGCGCGCTCGGCATCGATGTGGCGCTGGGCTGGGGCGAGGGCGTGGAACTGCTCGCGTTCAAGGAGCGGACCAACTACGCCTTCAATCTGTCGGTCGACGATCCGGGGCACGGCGCGGAGTTCGGCCTCGGCCTGCAAATCGTCGCCGGCGTCGACGCCGAGCGCATCTGCGATTACCTGCAACGCGTGCTGGAACAGGCGGTCGATGCGCTGGAACAGGCGCCGGACACCGAGGCCTGGAAGATCGACCCGGTCCAGCCCGCCGAGCGCGAGCGCTTGCTGCGCGAGCGCAACGCGACCGCGCGCGAGTACCCGCGCCACGACGGCGCGCACCGCGCGTTCGAACGTTGGGCCGCGCGAACGCCGGACGCGGTGGCGCTGGAGCAGGACGGCCGGGCGCTGAGCTACGCCGGGCTGGATGCGCGCGCGCAGCGGCTGGCGCGGCGTTTGCGCGCGCTGGGCGTCAGCACGAACGATCGGGTCGCGCTGGTGCTGCCGCGCAGCGCCGAGCTGGTGACGGGCATGCTCGCCGCGCTCAAGGCCGGCGGCGCCTACGTGCCGATGGATCCGGCCTATCCGCCGGACCGGCTGAGCTATCTGCTCGCCGACAGCGCGCCCAAGGCGGTGCTGACCCTGAGCGGATTGCGCGCGCAGCTCGCGCTGGATGCAGCGGTGCCGGTGCTGGAACTCGACCGCGACGACACCGGTGACGAAGCCAGCGACGCCGTCGGTGTCGACGGCGCCGACCTGGCCTACGTGATCTACACCTCGGGCTCCACCGGCCAGCCCAAGGGCGTGATGGTCGAACACGACCAACTCGCCAATCTGGTCGGCTGGCATTGCGAGACCTTCCCGCTGCAACCCGGCGAGCGCACCGCCAGCATGGCCGGCGTGGCGTTCGACGCCTGCACCTGGGAAGTGTGGCCGGCGCTGAGCATGGGCGCGACCCTGGCGCTGCCGCCGCAGGCCGCGGCCGGCGACCCGATGCAACTGCTGCAGTGGTGGGAATCGCAGCAGGTGCACAGCGGCTTCCTGGTCACCGCGCTGGCCGAAATCGCGCTGAGCCGGCTGCAACCCGGCCAGGCGCTGCGCAGCCTGCTGACCGGCGGCGACCGCCTGAGCCGCCTGCCCGAAGCCGATCTGCCGTTCGCGCTGATCAACAACTACGGCCCGACCGAAACCACGGTGGTGGCGACCTCCGGCCGCCTGCGCAGCGACGATGCGACGATCCACATCGGCCGCCCGATCGCCAACACCGCGATCTATCTGCTCGACGCGCACGGGCTGCCGGTGCCCGACGGCGTCGCCGGCGAAATCTGGATCGGCGGCGCCAGCGTCGCGCGCGGCTACCTCAACCGCCCCGAGCTGACCGCCGAACGCTTCCTCGCCGATCCGTTCGCCGGCCGCGCCGGCGCGCGCATGTACCGCAGCGGCGACCTCGGCCGCTGGCTGCCCGACGGCAACCTCGAATTCCTCGGCCGCAACGACCATCAGATCAAGCTGCGCGGCTTCCGCATCGAACTCGGCGAGATCGAAGCGCAGCTGGCGCGCCTGCCCGGGGTCGGCGAAGTCGCTGCGCACGTGCGCGAGGACGCCGCCGGCGACAAGCGCCTGGTCGCTTATCTGGTCGGCGAGTCGCTGCCCGCGGCCGCGCAACTGCGCGACGCGCTGGCGCGCGAGCTGCCCGACTACATGGTGCCGACCGCGTTCGTGACCCTGGAACGCCTGCCGCTGACCGCCAACGGCAAGCTCGACCGCCGCGCCTTGCCGGCGCCGCAGGACGAGAACTACGCGCACCGCGCTTATGAAGCGCCGCAAGGCGAAATCGAAAGCGAGCTGGCGCGGATCTGGGCCGAACTGCTGCGGGTCGAACGGGTCGGGCGTCGCGACGACTTCTTCGACCTCGGCGGCCATTCGCTGCTGGCGATGCGGCTGCTGTCGCGGATCGGCCAGCGCCTGAACCTCGAAGCCTCGCTGCCGCAGTTGTTCGCGACGCCGGTGCTGGCCGACTTCGCCGCGACGCTGGCCTCGTCGCAGGCCGGCGCGTTGCCGGCGCTGAGCGCGGGCCCGCGGCCGGACGCGCTGCCGCTGTCGTTCGCCCAGCAGCGGCTGTGGTTCGTCGCCCAGATGGGCGAGGAGGCCAACGCCGCGCACAACATCCCGCTCGGCCTGCGCCTGCGCGGCGGATTGAACGAAGCCGCGCTCGACGCGGCGCTGAGCCGGATCGTGCAGCGCCACGAAGCGCTGCGCACGCGCTACGAGCGCGTCGACGGCCAGCCGGTGCAGCGCATCGAAGCGGCCGGCGGGTTCGCGCTGAGCCGGCACGACCTGTCCGGCGCCGCCGATCCGCAGGCCGAACTGCAACGCCACGCGCTGGAAGAAGCGCGCGCGCCGTTCGACCTGGAACGCGCCGCGCCGGTGCGCGGCCGGCTGCTGCGGCTCGGCGCGCACGACCACGCCTTGCTGCTGACCCAGCACCACATCGCCTCCGACGGCTGGTCGATGGGCGTGCTGATCGACGAGCTCGGCGCGCTGTACCGCGCCTACGCCGACGGCGTCGCCGCGCACGAAGACCCGCTGCCGCCGCTGCCGGTGCAGTACGCCGACTACGCGCTGTGGCAGCGCGGCTGGCTCGACGGCGATCTGTTGCAGCACCAGCAGGATTACTGGCGCGAGCACTTGCGCGCCGCGCCGGACCTGCTGGAACTGCCGACCGACCGGCCGCGCCCGGCGGTGCAGGAACACGCCGGCGACCGCCGCCGCTTCAGCCTCGACCCGGCGCTGACCCGCGAGCTGCACGCCTTCAGCCATCGCCACGGCACGACCTTGTACATGACCCTGCTCGCGGCCTGGGCGGCGCTGCTGGGGCGTTTGTCGGGGCAGCAGGACCTGGTCGTCGGCACGCCGATGGTCAACCGCAACCGCACCGAGCTGGAACCGCTGATCGGCCTGTTCCTCAACACCCTGGCGCTGCGCTTCGATCTGTCCGGCGACCCCAGCGTGGCCGCGTTCCTGGCCCAGGTGCGCGACACCGCGCTGGCCGCGCAGGCGAACAAGGACCTGCCGTTCGAGCAGGTCGTGGAAACGCTCAAGCCGGTGCGCAGCCTGGCCTACACGGCGCTGTACCAGGTCGTGTTCGTGATGCAGAACCAGACCGATCCCGCGCCGCAGCTGCCGGGTTTGCAGGTCGAAGCGATGGACGCGCCGCAGACGCGCGCGCAGACCGACCTGTGGTGGTCGATCAGCGAAGAAGGCGAGCGCCTGCACGGCGAGGTGGTGTTCGCGACCGCCTTGTTCGACGCCGACACCATCGAACGCTGGATCGGCCACTGGCAGGTGCTGCTGCGTTCGATGATCGCCGACGACGCGCAGGCGCTGAGCCGCCTGCCGTTGCTGACGCCGGCGCAGCGCGAGCGCGAGCTGCGCGAGTGGAACCGCAGCGAACGTCCGTTGCCGCCGCAGCGCCACGTGCACGCCTGGATCGAAGCGCAGGCCGCGCAGGCCGGCGACGTGGTCGCGTTGGTGCACGAAGACGAACGCCTGAGCTACGCCGAACTCAACGCCCGCGCGAACCGTCTGGCGCATCACCTGATCGCGCTCGGCGTGCGTCCGGATCATCGCGTCGCCCTGGCGCTGGAACGCGGCGCCGGCTTCGTCGTCGCGATGCTGGCCACGCTCAAGGCCGGCGCGGCGTACGTGCCGCTGGATCCGCAGTATCCGTCCGAACGCCTGGCCTTCATGCTCGACGACAGCCGGCCGAAGGTGGTGCTGACCCAGAGCGCGGTGCAGGAACGCCTGCCGGCCAGCCGCGCGCTGATGACCGCGAGCGTGGTCGAACTCGACGACCCGGCCGCGCCGTGGGCGGCGCTGTCCGACGCTAATCCGGATGCGCAGGCGCTCGGCCTGACTCCGGACCACCTGGCCTATGTGATCTACACCTCCGGCTCGACCGGCAAGCCCAAGGGCGTGATGGTGCCGCACCGCGGCCTGTGCAATCTGGTCGCCGCGCAGACCGACGCGCTCGCGGTCGAACCCGGCAGCCGCGTGTTGCAGTGCGCGTCCTTCAGCTTCGACGCCAGCGTGTTCGAAATGGTCATGGCGCTCTGCCACGCCTCGACCTTGGTCGTGCCCGCGGCCGGCGCGCTGCTGGCCGGCACGACCCTGGCCGAAGCGGTGCAGCGCCACGCCATCACCCACCTCACCCTGACGCCGGCGGTGCTGACGAGCGTCGACGACGTGGCCAGCTTCGCCAGCGTGCGCACCCTGGTCGTCGCCGGCGACGCCTGCGCGCAGGCGCTGGTGCAGCGCTGGGCGCGCGGGCGCCGCTTCGTCAACGCCTACGGCCCGACCGAATCGACGATCTGGGCGACGTGGCAGCTGTGCGACGCCGACGCCGCCAGCGCGCCGGCGATCGGCCGGCCGATCGCCAACACCGCGATCTATCTGCTCGACGCGCACGGCGAGCCGGTGCCGCAGGGCGTCGCCGGCGAAATCCACATCGGCGGCGCCGGCGTGGCGCGCGGCTATCTCAACCGCGCCGAGCTGACCCGCGAACGCTTCCTCGACGACCCGTTCGCGGGCGGCGAGGGCGCGCGCATGTACCGCACCGGCGATCTGGCCCGGCGCCGCGCCGACGGTAGCCTGGAATTCCAGGGCCGCAACGATGCGCAGGTCAAGCTGCGCGGGTTCCGCATCGAACTGGGCGAAATCGAAAGCCAGCTGACCCGCCAGCCGGGCGTGCAGGAAGCGCTGGTGACGCTGCGCGAGGACGCGGCCGGCGAACGCCGTCTGGTCGCGTATCTGGTCGGTCCGCAGATTCCCGAAGCGCAGCACTTGCGCGCGGCGCTGGCCAAGGCGCTGCCGGAATTCATGCTGCCGGCGGCGTTCGTGACCCTGGCGGCGTGGCCGCTGACCCCGAACGGCAAGCTCGACCGCCGCGCCTTGCCGTCGCCGGACGGCGACGCCTTCGTGCAGCGCGAATACCAGCCGCCGCAAGGCCCGGTGGAGCAGGCGCTGGCCGAGATCTGGGCCGAACTGCTGCGCATCGAGCGGGTCGGCCGGCGCGATCATTTCTTCGAAATCGGCGGCCATTCGCTGCTGGCGATGCAGGTCACCTCGCGCGTGCGCCAGCGCCTGGGCCAGGAACTCGAACTGGCCAGCGTGTTCGCCTGCCCGGTGCTGTGCGACCTGGCCGAACGCGTGGCCCAGGCCGAAGCCAGCACCTTGCCGCCGATCCGCACCGGCCAGCGTCCGGCCGCGCTGCCGCTGTCGTTCGCCCAGCAGCGCCTGTGGTTCCTCGCGCAGATGGGCGAGGAGGCCAACGCGGCCTATCACGTGCCCGGCGGCCTGCGCCTGCGCGGCGCGCTCGACGAGACCGCGTTGCAGGCCGCGCTCGACCGCATCGCCCAGCGCCACGAAGTGCTGCGCACCTGCTTCGGCCTGGAACAAGGGCAACCGGTGCAGTTGATCCAGCCCGAAGGCCGCTTCGCGCTGCACAAGCACGACCTCAGCGGCGCCGCCGATATCGACGCCGAAGTCGAACGCTGGACCCTGGCCGAAGCCGACGAAACCTTCGACCTCGGCACCGGCCCGCTGATCCGCGGCCGGCTGCTGCGGCTGGCCGCGCAGGACCACATCCTGCTGCTGACCGTGCATCACGTCGTCTCCGACGGCTGGTCGATGAGCGTGCTGATGCGCGAGCTCGGCGAGCTGTACCGCGCCTACGCGGTCGACGGCCTGTCGCCGGACCAGGATCCGCTGCCGCCGCTGCCGGTGCAGTACGCCGACTACGCGCTGTGGCAGCGCCAGTGGCTCGACGGCGCGGTGTTGCAGCGCCAACTGGATTTCTGGCGCGGGCATCTGCTCGGCGCGCCGGCGGTGCTGGAACTGCCCGGCGACCGCGCGCGCCCGCCGGTGCAGGACCTCACCGGCGGCACCCTGACCTTCGACATCGACGCCGAACTCAGCCGCGGCCTGCGCGCGCTGAGCCAGCGCCACGGCACCACCTTGTACATGACCCTGCTGGCCGGCTGGGCCGCGCTGCTGAGCCGGCTGTCGGGCCAGGACGATCTGGTCGTCGGCACCGCCGGCGTCAACCGCAGCCACGCCGAGGTCGAGCCGCTGATCGGCTTCTTCGTCAACACCCTGGCGCTGCGCATCGACCTGTCCGGCGAGCCCGACACCGCCGAACTGCTGGCGCGCGTGCGCGCCACCGCGCTGGCCGCGCAGCAGCACAACGACGTGCCGTTCCAACAGGTGGTCGAAGCGGTCAAGCCGCCGCGCAGCCGCGCGCACACGCCGCTGTACCAGGTCGCCTTCGTCATGCAGAACACGCCGGACGACACTTTGCGCCTGCCGCAGATGGAGATCGAACCGATCCTGCCGGAAACCACCTCGGCGCAGATCGACCTGTGGTGGTCGGCGACCGAAGTCGGCGAGCGCATCGAATGCTCGGTGGTGTTCGCCAAGGCCTTGTTCGACGCCGAAACGATCCAGCGCTGGAGCCGCCACTGGCAGACCCTGCTGGCGGCGATGGTCGCCAACGAGACGCGGCCGGTGCAGCGCCTGCCGCTGCTGTCCTCGCCGGAGCGGCGCCAGGTGCTGGAGACCTGGAACGCGACCCGGCGCCCGTATCCGCGCGAACTCAGCGTGGTGCGGCGGGTGCAGCAGCAGGCGCGCAGCGCCGGCGCAGTTGCGGCGGTGAGCCACGAAGGCGAAAACCTGAGCTACGCCGAACTCAACGCCCGCGCCAACCGGTTGGCGCATCAGCTGATCGCGCTCGGCGTGCGTCCGGACCAGCGCGTGGCGCTGCTGCTGGAACGCGGCCCGCACCTGGTCGTGGCGATGCTGGCCGCGCTCAAGGCCGGCGGCGCCTACGTGCCGCTGGATCCGAACTATCCGTCCGAACGCCTGGCGTTCATGCTCGACGACAGCAAGCCCAAGGTCGTGCTGACCCAGGCTTCGCTCGAAGACTCGCTGCCGTCGAGCCGCGCGCTGATGACCGCGGGCGTGGTCGTGGTCGACGCGCCCGACGCCGCCTGGCAACGCCTGTCCGACAGCGATCCGGACCCGGCCGCGCTGGGCCTGGACGAGCATCATCTGGCCTACGTCATCTACACCTCCGGCTCGACCGGCCAGCCCAAGGGCGTCATGGTCGAGCGCGCCAATCTGGCCAATCTGGTCGGCTGGCATTGCGAAACCTTCCCGCTGCAAGCCGGCGAACGCACCGCCAGCATGGCCGGCGTCGCGTTCGACGCCTGCACCTGGGAAATCTGGCCGGCGCTGAGCATGGGCGCGACCCTGGCGCTGCCGCCGCGCGCGGCCGCCGGCGACCCGGCGCAGTTGCTGCAGTGGTGGCAGGCGCAGGAGCTGCACAGCGGTTTCCTGGTCACCGCGCTGGCCGAAATCGCGTTGGCCAACGCCAGCCTCGGCCGCGCCGGGCAGGGCACGGCGCTGCGCAGCCTGCTGACCGGCGGCGACCGCCTCAACCGCCTGCCGGACGAGGATCTGCCGTTCGACGTGGTCAACAACTACGGCCCGACCGAAACCACGGTGGTCGCGACTTCCGGCACGCTGCGCCGCGGCGACGGCGCGATCCACATCGGCCGCCCGATCGCCAACACCGCGATCTATCTGCTCGACGCGCACGGCGAACCGGTGCCGCAGGGCGTCGCCGGCGAGATCCACATCGGCGGCGCCAGCGTCGCGCGCGGCTATCTCAACCGCGCCGAGCTGACCCGCGAACGCTTCCTCGACGATCCGTTCGCCGGCCGCGAGGGCGCGCGCATGTACCGCAGCGGCGACCTCGGCCGCTGGCGCGGCGACGGCACCATCGAGTTCCTCGGCCGCAACGACCATCAGGTCAAGCTGCGCGGCTTCCGCATCGAACTCGGCGAGATCGAAGCGCGCCTGGCCAAACAGTCCGGCGTCGCCGAGGCGCTGGTGCACGCACGCGAGGACAGCCCGGGCGACGTGCGCCTGGTCGCCTACCTCGTCGGCGCGCACGCGCCGGCGGCGGAACTGCGCGAGGCGCTGGCGCGGGAACTGCCGGAGTACATGCTGCCGGCCGCGTTCGTGACCCTGGACCGGCTGCCGCTGACGCCGAACGGCAAGCTCGACCGCCGCGCCTTGCCGGCGCCCGAGGGCGACGCCTATGCGCAACAGACCTACGAAGAACCGCAGGGCGAGATCGAGAACGTGCTGGCCGCGGTGTGGATGGAACTGCTCAAGCTGCCGCGGATCGGCCGCCACGACCACTTCTTCGAAATCGGCGGCCATTCGCTGATGGCGACGCAGCTGGTCTCGCGCATCCGCCGCGAGTGGGAGCTGGACATTCCGCTGGCCGAGGTGTTCTCGAATCCGACCCTGGCCGCGCTGTCGGGCGTGATCGTCGACTACGAACTGTCGGCGTTCGATCCGCAGGACATCGCTTCCCTTCTTTCCGAGCAAGATCTGGTCAAAGGCTCCGCCTGATGAATACGTCTTCGATGGATGGTTTGAGCCGCAGCGAACGCGAGGCCCTGCTGGCCCGCGCCAAGGCGGCGAAGTTGGCCAAGAGCCAGAGCGCCCGCAGCGACGCCGAGCGCATCGCGCGCCGCGCCGGCGCGGCCGCGCACTGGCCGGCCTCGTTCGCCCAGCAGCGGCTGTGGCTGATCGCCAACATGGGCGAGCAGGCCAGCGCGGCCTATCACGTGCCGCTGCGCTTCGCCCTGTACGGCGCGCTGAGCGAGACCGCGCTGCGCGCGGCGCTGGACCGGATCGTGCAGCGCCACGAAGCGCTGCGCACCGGCTTCGACTGGGTCGACGGGCAGCCGGTGCAGCGCATCGGCGAGCGCGCGTCGTTCGATCTGCAAGTTCATGACCTGAGCCAGTCCGGCGATACCGACGCCGAAGTCGAACGCTGGAGCCGCATCGAAGAAGACGCGCCGTTCGACCTCGGCGCCGGCCCGCTCGCGCGCGGGCGCCTGTTGCGCCTGGACGAAGACCGCCACGTGCTGCTGTTGACCCTGCACCACATCGTCTCCGACGGCTGGTCGATGGGCGTGCTGGTGCGCGAGTTGACCGAGCTGTACCGCGCCTACGCCGTCGACGGCGTGCCGACCGATACCGATCCCTTGCCCGAACTGCCGGTGCAGTACGCCGATTACGCGCTGTGGCAGCGCGAATGGCTCAGCGGCGAAGTCCAGCTCAAACAGCAGGCCTATTGGCGCGAGCAACTCGACGGCGCGCCGGCGCTGATCGAACTGCCGAGCGACCGCCCGCGTCCGGCGGTGCAGGACTACGCCGGCGCCAGCGTCGAGCTGGAACTCGACGAAGAACTCAGCGAAGCGCTGCGCGCCTTGGCGCGCAAGCACGGCACCACCTTGTACATGACCCTGCTCGCGGCCTGGGCGGCGCTGGCCGCGCGCCTGTCGAACCAGGACGAGGTGGTGATCGGCACGCCGGTCGCCAACCGCACCCGGGTCGAGGTCGAGCCGCTGATCGGCTTCTTCGTCAACACCCTGGCGCTGCGCCTGGACCTCAGCGGCGCGCCGGACACCGGCGAGCTGCTCAAGCGCGTGCGCGAACAGGTGCTGCAGGCGCAGGCGCACCAGGACGTGCCGTTCGAGCAAGTGGTCGAAGCGGTCAAGCCGGCGCGTTCGCTCGCGCATACGCCGCTGTTCCAGCTCATGTTCACCTGGCACAACGCCGACGAAGCGCAGGCGCTGGAAACCGGCGGGCTGCGTTTCGAAGCGATGCCCGAAGGCGAGCGCCGCAGCGCCCAGTTCGACCTGTCGCTGGGCCTGCAGGACAGCGGCGGCCGCATCAACGGCAGCCTCGGCTTCGCCACCGCGCTGTTCGACCGCGCGACGATGGTGCGGCATCTGGATTACCTCAAGACCTTGCTGCGCGGCATGGCCGCCGACGAACATCAGTCGGTCGCGCGCATCGCCTTGCTCGATGCGCCGCAGCGTCGCAGCGCGCTGCAACGCGGCGTGCCGGAACGGCGTGCGTATCGTCAAGGCCTGTGCATGCAGCAGCTGTTCGAGGAACAGGCGCAGCGCACGCCCGATGCGGTCGCGCTGGAGCAGGACGGACAGCGGCTGAGCTACGCCGAACTGAACGCGCGCGCCAATCGGCTCGCCGCGCACCTGCGCGAACTCGGCGTCGGCCCGGACCGGCGCGTGGCGCTGCTGCTGGAACGCAGCCCCGAACTCGTGGTGGCGATGCTGGCCACGCTGAAGGCCGGCGGCGCGTACGTGCCGATGGATCCGGCGTATCCGGCGCAACGCCTGGACTATCTGCTCGCCGACAGCGCGCCGAAGGCGCTGCTGACCCACGGCGACCTGCACGCCGGGTTGACGCTCGCCGAGACCACCGCGGTGGTGCGGCTCGAAGACGCAGCGGCCTGGGCGCAGGCGTCCGGCGAGGACGTCTATCCCGGTGCGCTCGGCCTCAGCGCGGTCAATCTGGCCTATGTCATCTACACCTCCGGTTCGACCGGCGAGCCCAAGGGCGTGATGGTCGAACACGCCAACTTGGCCAATCTGGTCGGCTGGCATTGCGAGCGCTTCCCGCTGCAACCGGGCGAACGCACCGCGGCGCTGGCCGGCGTCGCGTTCGACGCCAGCACCTGGGAAATCTGGCCGGCGCTGAGCATGGGCGCGACCCTGGCGCTGCCGCCGAAGGCCGCCAGCGGCGATCCGATGCAGTTGCTGCATTGGTGGCAGGCGCAGGCGCTGCACAACGGCTTCCTGGTCACCGCGCTGGCCGAGATCGTGCTGGGGCAGGGCGTACCCGCGAACGGCGGAACGCTGCGCAGCCTGCTGACCGGCGGCGACCGTCTGAGCCGATTGCCGGCAGCCGAGCTGCCGTTCGAAGTGGTCAACAACTACGGCCCGACCGAAACCACGGTGGTCGCGACCTCCGGTCGCGTGCGCGCCGACGACGCCCGCCTGCACATCGGCCGGCCGATCGCCAACGCCGCGATCTACCTGCTCGACGCGTTCGGCGAACCGGTGCCCGAAGGCGTCGCCGGCGAGATCTACATCGGCGGCGCGGGCGTCGCCAGCGGCTATCTCAACCGCCCCGAACTGACCCGCGAGCGCTTCCTCGACGACCCCTTCGCCGGCCGCGTCGGCGCGCGCATGTACCGCAGCGGCGACCTCGGCCGCTGGCTGCCCGACGGCAACCTCGAATTCCTCGGCCGCAACGACCAGCAGCTCAAGATCCGCGGTTTCCGCATCGAACTCGGCGAGATCGACGCGCGCCTGGCGCGCCTGCCGGGCGTGGTCGAAGCGGCCACCGTCGCGCGCGAGGACGCCGCCGGCGACAAGCGCCTGGTCGCGTATCTGGTCGGCAGCGAGCTGGCCGCGGCCGCGCAACTGCGCGACGCGCTGGCGCGCGAACTGCCCGAATACATGCTGCCGTCGGCGTTCGTGACGCTGGACCGGCTGCCGCTGACCGCCAACGGCAAGCTCGACCGCCGCGCCTTGCCGGCGCCGCAGGACGAGAATTTCGCCCATCGCGTCTATGAGGCGCCGCAAGGCGAGACCGAAACCGCGCTGGCGCAGATCTGGGCCGAACTGCTGCAGGTCGAGCGGGTCGGACGCCGCGATCATTTCTTCGACCTCGGCGGCCATTCGCTGCTGGCGCTGCAGGCCACCGCGCGCCTGCAACAGCGCCTGGGCCTCAACGTGGCCTTGTCGCTGCTGTTCGCCCATCCGGTGCTGGAAGACTTCGCCCGCGCCGCTTCGGCGCAGCGCGGCGAAACCCTGCCGGCGATCGTCGCGGCGCCGCGTCCGCAGGCCGTGCCGATGTCGTTCGCGCAGCAGCGGCTGTGGTTCCTGGCGCAGATGGACGAAGCCGCCAGCGCCGCCTACCACATGGCCGGCGGGCTGCGCCTGCGCGGGCCGCTGGACGTCGCGGCGCTGCAGGCCGCGCTCGACCGCATCGTCCGGCGCCACGAGGCGCTGCGCACCGTGTTCGTCTCGCGCGAGGGCCAGCCGGTGCAGCTGATCGGCGAGGCCGCCGGCTTCGCCTTGCTGCATCAGGACTTGAGCGGCGCCGAAGACCGCGACGCCGAACTGGCGCGCTGGGCGCGGATCGAGAAGCAGGCGCCGTTCGACCTCGCCGCGGGCCCGCTCGCGCGCGGCCGCCTGCTGCGCTTCGGCGACGACGACCACGCCCTGCTGCTGACCCTGCACCATATCGTCTCCGACGGCTGGTCGGTCGGCGTGCTGGTGCGCGAACTCAGCGAGCTGTACCGCGCCTACGCCGGCGACGGCGTGTCGGCGCAGCTCGACCCCTTGCCGGCGCTGCCGGTGCAATACGCCGATTACGCGCTGTGGCAACGCGACTGGCTCGGCGACGAGGCCCAGCGCGGCCAACTGGCGTATTGGCGCGACACGCTCGACGGTGCGCCGGCGCTGGTGGAACTGCCGACCGACCGTCCGCGCCCGCCGGTGCAGGACTACGCCGGCGCCGCGTTCGATCTGGAACTCGATCAAGAGATCAGCGACGCGCTGCGGGCGCTGTCGCGCAAGCACGGCACCACCTTGTACATGACCCTGCTCGCGGCCTGGAGCGCGCTGACCGCGCGCCTGGCCGGGCAGGACGAAGTGGTGATCGGCACGCCGGTCGCCAACCGCGCCCGGCTCGAGCTGGAACCGCTGATCGGTTTCTTCGTCAACACCCTCGCGCTGCGATTGGACCTCAGCGGCGACCCCGGCGTCGGCGAGCTGCTGGCGCGGGTGCGCGAGCGGGTGCTGCAAGCGCAGGCGCACCAGGACGTGCCGTTCGAGCAAGTGGTCGAGGCGGTCAAGCCGGAACGCTCGCTCGCCCACAGCCCGCTGTTCCAGCTGATGTTCAGCTGGCAGAACACGCCGCAGACGCCGTTGCAGCTCGGCGCGTTGCGATTGAGCGAACTCGGCCCCGGCGATCACCGCAGCGCGCAGTTCGATCTGTCGCTGGCGATGCAGGAAGTCGACGGCCGCATCGTCGGCCAGCTCGAATACGCGACCGCGCTGTTCGACCGCGCCACCATCGCCCGCCATGTCGACTACTTCAAGGCGCTGCTGCGCGGCATGATCGGCGACGACGGCCGCGCGGTCGCGCGCATCGCCATCCTCGGCCGCGACGAGCGCCGGCGCGTGCTGCAAGACCGCAACGCGACCGCGCGCGCGGTGCCGCAGGTCGGCGGGATCCATCGTCTGTTCGAACAGCAGGCCGCGCGTACGCCGGCCGCGGTGGCGGTGGAACAGGCCGGGCAGGGGCTCAGCTATGCCGAACTCAATGCGCGCGCCAACCGTCTGGCGCGGCATCTGCGCGCGCTCGGCGTCGGCCGCGACGACACCGTGGCGGTCGCGCTGCCGCGCAGCGCCGAACTGCTGGTCGCGCTGCTGGCGACGCTGAAGGCCGGCGGCGCCTATGTGCCGCTGGACCCGGCGTATCCGCCCGAGCGCCTGAGCTATCTGCTCGGCGACAGCGCGCCGAAGGCGCTGCTGACCCGGCGCGAACTGCGCGCCGGCCTGCCCGACAGCGCGGCGGCCGTCGTCGAAATCGACGCCGACGCCGCAGCGTGGGCGTCGCTGTCGGACGACGACCTCGAAGCGAGCGCGTCGGAAGCCGATGCGCTGGCCTACGTGATCTACACCTCCGGCTCGACCGGCCAGCCCAAGGGCGTGATGGTCGAGCACGCCAGCCTCATCAACCAGATCGCGGCGCTGCAGGCGCATTACGCGCTGACCGCGGCCGACCGCGTGCTCCAGTTCGTCGCGCCGACCTTCGACGTGTCGCTCGAGGAAATCTTCACCGCCTTGCTCAGCGGCGCCACCCTGGTGTTGCGCACCGACGAGTGGATCGCCACGCCCGCGCGTTGGTGCGAGCTGTGCGAGCAGCACGCGCTGACCGTCGCCAACCTGCCGACCCTGTTCTGGCAGCAGCTCGCGCAGAGCGCGGACGCCGCGATTCCGGCCGGCCTGCGCCAGATCGTCATCGGCGGCGACGCGGTCAGCCCGGCCGCGCTGGCGGCGTGGTGGGCGCGCGGCGGCCACCGCCCGGCGCTGTCCAACGCCTACGGCCCGACCGAAACCACCATCAACGCCAGCGTCGCCGACTGTGCGCCGCAGGCCTGGCCGCACAGCGTCGGCCGGCCCTTGGCCAATACCTCGATCTATCTGCTCGACGCGCACGGCGAGCCGGTACCGGAAGGCTCGCCCGGCGAGATCTGCATCGGCGGCGCCGGTGTGGCGCGCGGTTACCTCAATCGCCCTGAGCTGACCGCCGAGCGTTTCCTCGCCGATCCGTTCGCCGGCCGCGACGGCGCGCGCATGTACCGCAGCGGCGACCTCGGTCGCTGGCTGCCCGACGGCACGGTCGAATTCCTCGGCCGCAACGACCATCAGCTCAAGATCCGCGGTTTCCGCATCGAGCCGGGCGAAATCGAAGCGCTGCTGCGCGGCTTGCCGGGCATCGCCGAAGCGGTGGTGCACGCCCGCGAGGATCGTCTCGGCGACAAGCGCCTGGTCGCTTACCTGACCGGCGCCGACATCGCGCCGATCGCGCAGCTGCGCGCCGCCGTGGCCGAACGGCTGCCCGAGTACATGGTGCCGGCGGCGTTCGTCGCCCTCGACCGCCTGCCGCTGACGCCGAGCGGCAAGCTCGACCGCCGCGCCTTGCCGGCGCCGGACCAGGACGCCTACGCGCAACGCGGCTTCGAAGAACCGCAAGGGGAGATCGAAACCGCGCTGGCGCAGATCTGGGAGGAGCTGCTGCAGGTCGAACGCATCGGCCGCCACGACCATTTCTTCGAATCCGGCGGCCACTCGCTGCTGGCCGTGCAACTGATGGAGCGCCTGCGCGGTCGCGGCCTGTACGCCGACATCCGCACCTTGTTCGCCCAACCGACCCTGGCCGCGCTGGCGCGGGCGGTGGAGAGCGCGCGTCAGCGCGAATGGCGCGAAGTCGAGGTGCCGCCGAACCGGATTCCGGCCGGCTGCACGCAGCTGACGCCCGACATGTTGCCGCTGGTGACGCTGGACGAGGCGCAACTGGCGCGCATCGTCGAAACCGTCGACGGCGGCGCCGCCAACGTCCAGGACATCTACCCGCTGGCGCCGCTGCAGGAAGGCATCCTGTTCCACCATCTGCTGCAAGCGCAGGGCGATCCCTACCTGTTGTCGACCACCTTGGCGTTCGACTCGCGCGAGCGTCTGGACGGATTCGTGCGCGCGATGCAGATCGCCATCGACCGCCACGACGTGCTGCGCACCGCGGTGCTGTGGGAAGGCCTCAGCGAACCGGTGCAGGTGGTCTGGCGCCAGGCCACGCTCGAAGTCGAAACCCTGGTGTTCGACGGCCCCGCGGTCGAACAGCAGCTGCGCGACTACAGCGACCCGGCGCACTACCGGCTGGACGTGCGCTCGGCGCCGCTGATGCGCGGCTTCGCCGCGTTCGACGCCGCCGGCCAGCGTTGGCTGCTGGCGCTGCTGCAGCATCACCTGATCATGGACCACATCACCAGCGACCTGCTGATGCAGGAGCTGGCGCTGATCCAGAGCGGCCGCGCGAGCGAGCTGGCCGAGCCGGTGCCGTTCCGCGACTTCGTCGCCCAGGCGCGCCTCGGCGTCAGCGTGCAGGAGCACGAGGAGTACTTCCGCCGCATGCTCGGCGACGTCGAAGAACCGACCGCGCCGTTCGGCCTCAAGGACGTGCAGAACGCCGGCCACGACGTACGCGAGACCCAGCGCCTGCTCGATGCCGCGCTGTCGCAGCGCATCCGCGCGCAGGCCAAGGCGCTCGGCGTCAGCGCCGCGAGCCTGTTCCACTGGGCCTGGGGCCAGGTGCTGGCCAAGACCACCGGCCAGGACGAAGCGGTGTTCGGCACGGTGCTGTTCGGTCGCATGCACGGCGGTTCGCGCGCCGACCGCGCGATGGGCTTGTTCATCAACACCTTGCCGGTGCGCGTGCGTCTCGGCAAGGCGAGCGTGCGCGACGGCGTGCTGGCGACCCACGCCAGCCTGTCGCAGCTGGTCTGGCACGAACACGCGCCGCTGGCGCTGGCGCAGCGCTGCAGCGCGCTGCCGGCGTCGACGCCGCTGTTCTCGGCGCTGCTCAACTATCGCCACAGCTCGCTGGAAACTACCGACGGCGAACTGCCCGGCGACGATGCCGCCGCGCTCGGCGACGGCATCCAGGTGCTGGCCGCGCAGGAACGCCACAACTATCCGCTGAGCCTGTCGGTCGACGACCTCGGCGGCGACTTTCACCTCGGTCTGCAGAGCGTGGCCGAGGTCGACGGCGGCCGCGTCTGCGATTACCTGCAACGCGTGCTGGAACAGGCGGTGCAGGCGCTGGAACAGGCGCCGCACACGCCGGCCTGGCGCATCGACGCGCTGGCCCCGGCCGAACGCCAGCGGCTGCTGCGCACCTGGGGCGCCGCCGGCGCCGAGTACGCGCAGAAGGCCTGTATCCACGAACTGTTCGAACGCCAGGCCGCGCGCACGCCCGATGCGGTGGCGATCGTGCACGGCAGCCGCCGGATCGGTTACGACGAACTCAACCGTTCGGCCAACCGCCTGGCGCATCATCTCGCCGCCGCCGGGGTCAATCCGGGCGACGCGGTCGCGGTGTTGCTGGAGCGTTCGATCGATCTGGTCGCGGCGCAGATCGCGATCCTCAAATGCGGCGCGTTCTTCGTCCCGATCGACCAGAACGCGCCGGCCGAGCGTCAGGCTTTCCTGCTCGCCGACAGCGCGGCGGCGATCGTGCTGAGCCGCCAAGGCCTGGCCGCGCCGGCCTTGCAGCATGCGCGCCGCATCGACCTGGACGCGCTCGACCTGCGTTCGCAGCCCGAGCACGACCCGGAGCGCCGCGTGGACAGCGAGGCCGTCGCCTACGTCATGTACACCTCCGGCTCGACCGGACAGCCCAAGGGCGTGATGGTGCCGCACCGCGCCATCGGCCGGGTGGTGCGCGACAACGGCTACGCGCCGTTCGACGCCAGCGACCGGATCGCGTTCGCCTCCAATCCGGCGTTCGACGCGACCACGATGGAAGTGTGGGGCGCGCTGCTCAACGGCGGCGTGCTGGTGGTCATCGACGCCGACGTGCTGATCTCGCCGCAGCGGCTGGCGCAGGCGCTGGACGAGCAGCAGGTGACGGCGATGTTCGTCACCACCGCGCTGTTCAATCAATACGCGCTGGCGATTCCCGAAGCGCTGGCGGGCCTGCGCTACCTGCTGTGCGGCGGCGAACGCGCCGACCCGGCGCGCTTCGCCGCGGTGCTGGCCCAGGGCGGGCCGCGCCATCTGATCCATTGCTACGGCCCGACCGAGACCACCACTTACGCGACCACCTGCGAAATCGTGCGCATCGCCGCGGATGCGGCGTCGGTGCCGATCGGCCGGCCGATCGCCGGCACCTCGGTGTATCTGCTCGATGCGCACGGCCAGCCGGTTCCGGCCGGCGTGCCGGGCGAGATCCATATCGGCGGCGCCGGCGTGGCGCGCGGTTATCTCAACCGTCCCGAGCTGAGCCGCGAGCGTTTCGTCGACGACCCGTTCGCGGGCCGCGACGGCGCGCGCATGTACCGCACCGGCGACCTCGGCCGCTGGCGCGCGGACGGCACGGTCGAATTCATCGGCCGCAACGACCAGCAGGTCAAGATCCGCGGTTTCCGCATCGAGCCGGGCGAGATCGAGGCGCAACTGAGCCGCGTGCCCGGCGTCGACGAGGCGGTGGTGCACGTGCGCGAGGACAGCCCGGGCGACAAGCGCCTGGTCGCCTACGTGGTCGGCGCGCAGTTGCCCGACAGCGCCGCGCTGCGTGCTGCCCTGGCGCTGGAACTGCCCGAATACATGGTGCCGGCCGCTTACGTCGCGCTGGAACGGCTGCCGCTGACCCGCAACGGCAAGCTCGACCGCCGCGCGCTGCCGGCGCCGGAAGGCGAGGCGTACGCGCAGCGCGCTTACGAGGCGCCGCAAGGCGAGACCGAAACCGCGCTGGCGCGGATCTGGTCGGAACTGCTGCAAGTCGAGCGGGTCGGGCGCCAGGACCATTTCTTCGAACTCGGCGGCCATTCGCTGCTGGCGGTGCAGATGAGCTCGCGGGTGCGCGAGCGGCTTGGCATCGAGATCGCGCTGTCGGACCTGTTCGCCCAGCCGGTGCTGAGCGACTTCGCCGCGCTGGCCGCGCGTCCGGGCGGCGCCGCCGCGCCGGCGCCGTTGCGCGCCGGCGAGCGTCCGCAGGCCCTGCCGCTGTCGTTCGCGCAGCAGCGCATGTGGATGATCGCGCAGATGGGCGCGCAGGCCAGCGTGGCCTACCACATCCCCGGCGGCCTGCGGCTGCTCGGGCCGCTCGACGTGGCCGCGTTGCAGGCCGCGCTGGACCGGATCGTGCAGCGGCATGAGGCGCTGCGCACCCACTTCGCCGTGATCGACGGCCAGCCGCTGCAGCGCATCGGCGCGGCCGCCGGCTTCGCCCTGTTGCGTCAGGACATTTCCAGCGCGGCCGACAGCGCCGCGGAAATCGAGTACTGGAGCGAGATCGAAGCCGAACAGCCGTTCGACCTGACCGCCGGTCCGCTGGTGCGCGGCCGTTTGCTGCGCGTGAGCGACGAGGAACACGCGCTGCTGCTGACCATGCACCACATCGTCTCCGACGGTTGGTCGATGGGCGTGCTGATCCACGAACTCGGCGAGCTGTACCGCGCCTACGCCGCCGAAGGCGTGGCTTATGCGCACGACCCGCTGCCGCCGCTGCCGCTGCAGTACGCCGACTACGCGCTGGCCCAGCGCGGCTGGATGGACGCCGACAACGAGCGCCGCCAGCTGGATTACTGGCGCTCGCAGCTGGCCGGCGCGCCGGCGACCTCGGCGCTGCCGATCGACAAGCCGCGCCCGGCCGAGCAGAACTTCAAGGGCGCGATGTTCGAGGCGACGCTGCCGGCGTCGGTGCGCGACGCGCTGGCCGAGCTGGCCCGGCGCGAACACGCCACGCCGTTCATGGTGCTGACCGCGGCGCTGAGCGTACTGCTGTCGCGCTACAACGCGCAGAGCGACATCTGTTTGGGCACGGTGGTGGCCAACCGCGACCGCGCCGAACTCGAGCCGATGATCGGCCTGTTCCTCGACACCCTGGCGATCCGCACCCGGGTCGAACCGCAGCAACGCTTCGAGCAACTGCTGCGCCAGGTGCGCGCCAACCTGCTCGGCGCTTATGCCCACCAGGGCCTGCCGTTCGAGCGCGTGCTCGATGCGGTCAAGCCGGCGCGCAAGGCCGGCATGCCGCCGCTGTTCCAGGTCATGCTGCTGATGCAGAACATGCCGATGCAGCGGCTGGAGCTGTCCGGGTTGGCGATGGCGGCGCTGCCGGCGCCGGAGCACACCGCCAAGTTCGACCTCACCGTGTACGTCACCGAGCGCGACGGCGGCCTGCATCTGGCCTACGAATACGCCGAAGCGCTGTTCCACGCCGACACCATCGAGCGGCTGGCCGCACACTTCAACGCCTTGGTCGCCGAACTGGTCGCGGCCCCGCAGACGCGCCTGGACGAGCTGGCGCTGCCGGGCACCCAGGCGATGGCCGTGGCGGTGCCGGCCGCGGCCGAAACGGCCGGCGAACGCCGCGCCTTGTCGTACCACCAGAACCGCCTGTGGTTCATCGATGCGTTCGAAACCGGCAAGGTCTATGCGCACTCGCCGGTCTACCACAACCTGCCGCTGCTGCTGGAGTTCGCCCCGGCGCTGTCGCCGCGCACCATCGAAGCCGCGCTCAACGCGGTGATCGCCCGCCACCAGGCGCTGCGCACCGCGATCCGCAGCGACGGCAGCGCGGTGTGGAGCCAGCCCGAACGCGATGCCGCGATCGCGCTGGACTGCATCGACCTGCGCGAACAGGACCCGACCGAGGCCGCGCTGGCCGAAGCGGCGCTGCCGTTCGCGCTCGGCCGCGACCGCCTGGTCCGCGCCGCGCTGTGGCGCGGCGCCGGCCGCTCGCTGCTGTGCGTGACGGTGCACCACATCGTCGCCGACCGCGCCTCGCTGCAGATCCTCGCCGACGAACTGGTCGAGGCCTGCGCCGCGCTCAGCGCGGGCCGCGCGCCCGCGTTGGCCGAGGTCGCCGCGCAGTACGACGACTTCGCCCGCTGGCAGGCCGCGCAACCGGCCGAGTTCGTCGACGCCGGCCTGCGCTACTGGAAGCAGCAACTGCACGACCGCCTGCAGGCGATGGAGCTGCCGTTGAACCGGCCGCGCCCGGCGGTGCACACCTACACCGCGGCGCGCCATGCCTTCGCCATCGACGGCGAGCTGGGCCAGCGCCTGCGCACGCTAGCCGACAGCCGCGGCATCGCCGCGCAGGACGTGCTGCTGGCGGGCTTCCACGCCTTCCTGCACCGCTATACCGATCACGAAGAACTGGTCGTCGGCCTCAGCGCCGACGGCCGCGACCGCGCCGGTTTCGAAGGCGTGGTCGGGCCGCTGGCCAACCTGCTGGTGCTGCGCACCCGGGTCGGCGCGCACAGCGACTTCGACGGTCTGCTGCGCGGGCTGGCGCATTCGCGCCGGCGCGCCCGGCAGCACCAGGACCTGCCGTTCGAACGCCTGACCCTGGCGCTGGACCCGGTCAAGGACATGAGCCGCACCGCGCTGTTCGACGTGCTGTTCCAGTACGACGAACGCAGCGGCCGCACGATCCGCTCGGGTTCGGTCGCCGCGACCGCGCTGGAAACCAATCTCGGCCACGGCAAGTACGACCTGCACCTGCAGCTGTATCCGCACGGCGAGGGCTTCCAGGCGCGGTTGGCCTACAACGCCGACTTCTTCGATCCGTGGCTGGTCGAGCAGATGATGCGCCACTACGTGCGGCTGCTGGACGCCGGCGTGAACGATCCGGCCGCGCGCATCGACGATGCGGCGCTGCTCGACGCGCAGGAACGCGAGCGTCTGCTGGCCTGGAACCGCACCGACGCGGCGTACCCCGAGGCCAAGACCGTGCCGCAGCTGTTCGAGGAGCAGGCCGCGCGCACGCCCGAACGCATCGCGGTCAACCTCGGCGACGAAGGCCTGAGCTACGCCGAACTCAACCGCCGCGCCAACCGCCTCGCGCACCTGCTGCGCGAGCGCGGGATCGCGCCGCGCGAACGCGTCGCGCTGTGCCTGGACCGCGATCCGGGCATGATCGTGGCGATGCTGGCGGTGGCCAAGGCCGGCGCGGCGTACGTGCCGATCGACCCGGATTACCCGGCCGACCGCATCCGTTTCACCCTGGAAGACAGCGGCTGCCGTTTCGTGCTGACCACGTCGGCGCGGATCGGCGAGCTGCCCGATTGCGGCGCCGCCGCGATCGCGCTGGACCGCGAAACCGCGGCGCTGGCCGCCATGTCCGACGCCGACCCGGCGCCGCTGACCGGCGCCGACGATCCGCTGTACGTGATCTACACCTCCGGCTCGACCGGCCGGCCGAAGGGCGCGCTGCTGAGCCACCGCAACGTGGTCCGCCTGCTCATCAACGACCGCCTGCAGTTCCGCTTCGACGAGCGCGACGTGTGGTCGATGTTCCACTCCTACGCGTTCGACTTCACCGTATGGGAGATCTACGGCGCGCTGCTGTACGGCGGCCGTCTGGCGATCGTGCCGCAGCCCGAGCGCAAGGATCCGCAGCGCTTCCTGGCGCTGCTGGAGCGCGAAGGCGTGACCGTGCTGAACCAGACCCCGAGCGCGTTCTACCACCTCGCCGACGCGGCGCTGCGCCGCGACGAGCCCGGCCTGCGCGCGCTGCGTTACGTGGTGTTCGGCGGCGAAGCGCTGAGCCCGTCGCGGCTGTCGGCGTTCGCCGACGCGCATCCGCAGGTCGCGCTGGTCAACATGTACGGCATCACCGAAACCTGCGTGCACGTCACCTTCAAACACCTGCAGCCGGCCGATCTCGAAAGCGGCGCCTGCAACATCGGCGTGCCGATCCCGACCACCCGCACCTATGTGCTCGACGAACGCCAGCGGCTGCTGCCGCCGGGCGTGCCGGGCGAGCTCTACGTCGGCGGCCTCGGCGTCGGCCAGGGCTATTTGAACCGCGACGAGCTGACCCGCCAGCGCTTCCTGCCCGATCCGTTCGAACCCGGCGCCCGCCTGTACCGCTCCGGCGATCTGGCCAAGCAGCTGGATACGGGCGAGCTGATCTATCTGGGCCGCATCGACAACCAGGTGCAGCTGCGCGGCTTCCGCGTCGAACTCGGCGAGATCGAAGCGCAGCTGGCGCGGCTGCCGGGCGTGCGCGAAGCGGCGGTCATCGCACGCGAAGATACGCCGGGCGATCAGCGTCTCGTCGCCTACTTGGTCGGCGACGACGTGCCCGACACGCCGGAACTGCGCGCCGCGCTGGCGCGCGAACTGCCCGATTACATGGTGCCGGCCGCCTACGTCATGCTCGCGCGGCTGCCGCTGACCTCCAACGGCAAGCTCGACCGCAACGCCTTGCCGGCGCCGGAAGGCGACGCCTACGGCCAGCGCGGCTATGAAGCGCCGCAGGGCGGGGTGGAGAGCGAACTGGCGCAGATCTGGGCCGAGCTGCTGCAGGTCGAGCGGGTCGGCCGCCAGGATCACTTCTTCGAGCTCGGCGGCCATTCGCTGCTGGCCTTGCAGATGACCGCGCGGCTGCAACAGCGCTTGGGCCTGGACGTGGCCCTGGCCGATCTGTTCGCGCAGCCGGTGTTGAAGGATTTCGCCCGCGCCGCCGCGCTCAAGCAGGGCGATGCGCTGCCGCCGATCAGCGCCGGCGAACGCCCGCAGCCGCTGCCGCTGTCGTTCGCGCAGCAGCGCCTGTGGTTCCTGGCGCAGATGGATTCGGCCGCCAGCGCCGCGTATCACATGACCGGCGGGCTGCGCCTGCACGGGCCGCTCGACGCCGCCGCGCTGCAAGCGGCGCTGCGCCGGATCGCGCAGCGGCACGAGGCGCTGCGTACGCGTTTCGACCTGGTCGACGGTCAACCGGCGCAGTTCATCGATGCCGAAGGTCGCTTCGAACTGCAGCATCACGCGCTCGACCCGGCCGACGCCGCGGCGCAGATCGCGCACTGGACCCGGGTCGAAGCCGACACCGCGTTCGACCTGGCCGCCGGCCCGCTCGCGCGCGGCCGCCTGCTGCGCGTGGCCGAGCACGAGCATGTGCTGCTGCTGACCGTGCACCACATCGTCTCCGACGGCTGGTCGATGGGCGTGCTGGTGCGCGAGCTCAGCGAGCTGTACCGCGCCTACGCGCTCGATGGCGTGGCGCTGGAGATCGATCCGTTGCCGGCGCTGCCGGTGCAGTACGCCGACTACGCGCTGTGGCAGCGCCGCTGGCTCAGCGGCGAAGTGCAGCAGCGTCAGCTCGATTACTGGCGCGGCCAGCTGAGCGGCGCGCCGGCGCTGATCGCGCTGCCAAGCGACCGCCCGCGTCCGCCGGTGCAGGACTACGCCGGCGCCAGCCTCGACCTGGAGTTCGACGCCGAACTCAGCGACGCGCTGCGGGCGCTGTCGCGCAAGCACGGCACCACGCTGTACATGACCGTGCTGGCGGCGTGGAGCGCGCTGGCCGCGCGTCTGGCCGGGCAGGACGAGGTGGTCATCGGCACCCCGGTCGCCAACCGCGCCCGGGTCGAGGTCGAGCCGCTGATCGGTTTCTTCGTCAACACGCTGGCGCTGCGTCTGGACCTCAGCGGGCAGCCGACGGTCGGCGAACTGCTGGCGCGGGTGCGCGAGCAGGTGCTGCAGGCTCAGGCGCACCAGGACGTGCCGTTCGAGCAGGTCGTGGAGACCCTGCGGCCGACCCGTTCGCTGGCGCACAGTCCGCTGTTCCAGCTGATGTTCAGCTGGCAGAACACGCCGCAGTCGCAACTGGCGCTCGGCGAACTGCAATTGCTCGACCTCGACGAAGGAGAGCATCGCAGCTCGCAGTTCGATCTGTCGCTGGGCCTGCGCGAAGCCGACGGCCGCATCGTCGGCAGCCTGGAATACGCGACCGCCTTGTTCGACCGCGCCACGCTCGACCGCCATGTCGGCTATCTGAAGGCGCTGCTGCGCGGCATGAGCGAGGACGACGGCCGCGTGGTCGAGCGCATCGCCGTGCTCGACGAGGCCGAGCGTCGACAGCAGTTGCACGCCTGGAACGACACCGCCCGCGAGTTCGCAGGCAACGACTGCGTGCACCGCCAGTTCGAACGGCAGGCGGCGCTGACGCCCGACGCCGTGGCGGTGGAGCAGGGCGCGCAGCGCCTGACCTACGCCGAACTCGACGCCCGCGCCGAAGCCTTGGCGCACCGCCTGCGCGCGCTCGGCGTCGGCGCCGACGACCGCGTCGCCATCGCGACGCCGCGCGAGCCGGCGATGCTGGTCGGCCTGCTGGCGATCTGGAAGGCCGGCGGCGCTTACGTGCCGCTGGATCCGGCGTATCCGGCCGAACGTCTGGCGTACATGCTGGAGGACAGCGCGCCGAAGGCGCTGCTGACCACGAGCGCGGTGCGCGCCCAGCTGCCGTCGGACGCCGCATTGGCGGTGCTGGAGATCGATCGCGAGGACGCCGGCGAAGCCGTTGCGTCCGCTGTGGTCCGTACCGACGCGACATCCGCGCAGCTGGCCTACGTCATCTACACCTCCGGTTCGACCGGCCGCCCCAAGGGCGTGATGATCGAACACGGCACGCTGGCCAATTTCCTCGCCAGCATGAGCGAGGCGCCCGGGCTGGATGCGGGCGACCGCTTGGTCGCGGTGACGACGCTGAGCTTCGACATCGCCGCATTGGAACTGTGGCTGCCGCTGATCCGCGGCGCGCGCGTGGTCCTGGCCGAGCGCGAGCAGGCCGTCGACGGCGCCCGCCTCAAGCAGCTGATCGAAACCAGCGGCGCCACGATCCTGCAAGCGACTCCCGCTACGTGGCGGCTGCTGGTCGAGGCCGGCTGGAACGGCGGCGCGCAGTTCAAGGCCTTGATCGGCGGCGAAGCGCTGCCGGCCGATCTGTCCGCGCAGCTGCTGCCGCGCGTCGGCGAGCTGTGGAACATGTACGGCCCGACCGAGACCACGGTCTGGTCGATGATCGACCGGGTCCGCGCCGATGCGGCGCCGGGCGGCATCGGCCATCCGATCGCCAACACCGCGATCTATCTGCTCGACGCGCACGGCGAACCGGTGCCGCAAGGCGTCGCCGGCGAGATCCATATCGGCGGCGACGGCGTGGCGCGCGGTTATCTCGACCGCGAAGAACTCACGCGCGAGCGTTTCCTCGCCGACCCGTTCGCCGGCCGCGAGGGTGCGCGCATGTACCGCACCGGCGACCTCGGCCGCCGCCGCGCCGACGGCAGCGTCGAGTTCCTCGGCCGCAACGACCATCAGGTCAAGATCCGCGGCTTCCGCATCGAACTCGGCGAAATCCAGGCGCGTCTGGCGCAACTGCCCGGCGTCGCCGAAGCGGTGGCGCATGCGCGCGAGGACCAGCCGGGCGAGCCGCGACTGGTCGCCTATCTGGTCGGCAGCGAGCTGCCGCCGGCGGCCGAGCTGCGCGCCGCGCTGGCGCGCGAGCTGCCCGACTACATGCTGCCGTCCGCGTACGTGACCCTGGAACGCTTGCCGTTGACGCCGAACGGCAAGCTCGATCGCGCCGCATTGCCGGCGCCGGACGGCGAAGCTTTCGCCCAGCGCAGCTACGAAGCCCCGCAAGGCGAAGTCGAAAAGACCCTCGCGCAGATCTGGGCCGAACTGCTGCAGGTCGAACGGGTCGGCCGCCAGGACCACTTCTTCGAACTCGGCGGCCATTCGCTGCTGGCGGTGCAGATGGGCTCGCGCCTGCGCGAGCGCCTCGGCGTGGAGGTGCCGCTGGCGGCGCTGTTCCTCGATCCGGTGCTGGCCGCGTTCGCCGGCCACATCGCCGATGCCGCGCAAGCCGCGCTGCCGGCGTTGAGCGCCGGTCAGCGTCCGGCCGAGCTGCCGCTGTCGTTCGCCCAGCAGCGCCTGTGGTTCATCGCCCAGATGGGCCAGGAATCCAGCGGCGCCTACCACATGGCCGGCGGCCTGCGGCTGCGCGGCGCGCTCGACGCCGAGGCCTTGCAGGCGGCGCTGGACCGGATCGTGCAACGCCACGAGGCGCTGCGCACGCGCTTCGACACGGTCGAAGGGCAGCCGGTGCAGCGCATCCTCGACGCCGCCGGTTTCGCGCTGGCGCACGAAGACCTCAGCGACCGCGCCGACCCGCAAGCCGAACTCGCCGCGATCGGCGAACGCGAAGCGCGCGCGCCGTTCGACCTCAGCCGCGGCCCGCTGATCCGCGGGCGCCTGTTGCGGCTGGGTGCGGACGATCACGCGCTGTTGCTGACCATGCACCACATCGTCTCCGACGGTTGGTCGATGGGCGTGCTGGTCGAGGAACTCGGCGCGCTGTACCGCGCCTACGCGGTCGACGGCATCGCCCGCGACGCCGATCCGCTGCCGCCGCTGCCGGTGCAGTACGCCGACTACGCGCTGTGGCAGCGCCGCTGGCTCGACGGCGCGCTGCTGCAAAGCCAGCAGGCGCACTGGAGCGAGCACCTGCGCGGCGCGCCTGCCTTGCTGGAACTGCCGACCGACCGGCCGCGCCCGGCGGTGCAGGAACACGCCGGCGAGCGCCGCCGCTTCACCCTCGACGCCGAACTCGCGCGCGCCTTGCGCGGCCTCGGCCAGCGCCACGGCACCACCTTGTACATGACCCTGCTCGGGTCGTGGGCGGCGCTGCTGTCGCGCCTGTCCGGACAGTCCGAGGTGGTGATCGGTACGCCGATGGTCAATCGCAACCACACCGAGCTGGAACCGCTGATCGGCTTGTTCATCAACAACGTCGCGCTGCGTTTCGATCTCGGCGGCGACCCGGGCGTGGCCGAATTCCTCGGCCGCGTGCGCGAAGTCGCGCTCGCCGCGCAGACCCACAAGGACCTGCCGTTCGAGCAAGTCGTCGAAGCGCTCAAGCCGGTGCGCAGCCTCGCCTACACGCCGCTGTACCAGGTCGTGTTCGTGATGCACAACATGGCCGACGCCGGCCTGTCGCTGCCGGGGCTGGAGATCGACACGCTGCCGGTGGAGGAAGCGGTCGCGCAGCAGGACCTGTGGTGGTCGGTCGCCGAAACCGAGGACCGGCTGGAATGCGAAGTGGTGTTCGCGACCTCGCTGTTCGACGGCGCGACCATCGAGCGCTGGATCGGGCATTGGGAAACCCTGCTGCGCGCGCTGGTCGCCGAAGACGCCGCCAGCGTCGGCCGGTTGCCGCTGCTGTCGCCGCCGCAGCGCGAGCGCGTGCTGCGCGAGTGGAACGCCACCGCGCAGCCGGCGCCGGCGCAGCCGCTGGTGCAGTCGTGGTTCGAGCGCCAGGCCGCGGCCGCGCCGGACGTGATCGCGTTGACCTGGGACGATGAAGCCGCAGGCGAGGGCGAGCTCAGCTACGCCGAACTCAACGCGCGCGCCAACCGTCTGGCCCATCACCTGATCGCCTTGGGCGTGCGTCCGGACCAGCGCGTCGCGCTGCTGCTCGAACGCGGCCCGCAGCTGATCGTGGCGATGTTGGCCACGCTGAAGGCCGGCGGCGCCTACGTGCCGCTGGATCCGCAATACCCCGGCGAGCGTCTGGCGTTCATGCTCGACGACAGCAAGCCCAAGGTCGTGCTGACCCAGGCCTCGTTGGAAGAAACGCTGCCGCAGAGCCGCGCGCTGATGACCGCCAGCGTGGTGCTGGTCGACGAGGCCGATGCGGGTTGGCTGCGCTTGTCCGATGCCGACCCCGATCCGGCCGCGCTGAAGCTGCACGAGCGCCATCTGGCTTACGTCATCTACACCTCCGGCTCGACCGGCAAGCCCAAGGGCGTGCTGGTCGAACACGCCGGGCTCGCGCATTACCTGGATTGGGCGTGGCGCTACTACGCGTCGGGTTCGCGCATCGACTCGGTGGTGTCGTCGCCGGTCGCGTTCGACGCCACCGTCACCAGCGTCTATCTGCCGCTGATCGGCGGCGGCCGCGCGCACCTGCTGCGCGAAGGCGACGAGCTGGCCGGGCTGGAGCAGTGGATCGTCGCGGCCGCGCCGGGGCATCTGGTCAAGATCACGCCGTCGCATCTGCGCGCGCTCGGCGAGCGTCTGGAGCAAACCGGCCAGCGCTGCGCCGGCCAGGTGTTCGTGGTCGGCGGCGAAGCGCTGCCGGCCTCGACCGTGGCGCTGTGGCGGCGGATCAGCGCGGATCCGCGTCTGGTCAACGAGTACGGCCCGACCGAGACCGTGGTCGGCTGCGTGGTCCACGAGGCCTCGCACTGCACCGACGATGCGGGCTACTGCGCGATCGGCAAGCCGATCGCGAATACCCGCATCTACCTGCTCGACGCGCACGGCGAACCGGTGCCGCAAGGCGCGACCGGCGAGCTGTACATCGCCGGCGCCGGCGTCGCCCGCGGCTATCACGGCCGCGCCGAACTGACCGCCGAGCGTTTCCTGGCCGACCCGTTCGCAGGCGATCCGCAGGCGCGCATGTACAAGAGCGGCGATCTGGCCCGCTGGCGCGCCGACGGCACGCTCGACTACCTCGGCCGCAACGACGATCAAGTCAAGATCCGCGGCTTCCGCATCGAACTCGGCGAAGTCGAAGCCAAACTGGCGCAATGCCACGGCGTACGCGAAGCGGCCGTGACCGCGCGCGAAGACGTGCCGGGCCACAAGCGCCTGGTCGCGTACTTCGTCGCCGGCGACGGCGCGCCCGACGCGCAGTCGCTGCGGGCCAAGCTGCTGGCGTCGTTGCCGGAGTACATGGTGCCGGCGGCCTATATGGCGCTGGATCGCCTGCCGCTGACCGTCAACGGCAAGCTCGACCGCCGCGCCTTACCGGCGCCGGAAGGCGACGCGTTCGGCGAGCGCGTGTACGAAGCGCCGCAAGGCGCGGTCGAAACCGCATTGGCGCAGATCTGGGCCGAATTGCTGCAAGTCGAGCAGGTCGGCCGCGGCGACCAGTTCTTCGACCTCGGCGGGCATTCGCTGCTGGCCTTGCAGATGACCGCGCGCCTGCGCCAGCGGCTCGGCCTCGACGTGGCCCTGCCGGAACTGTTCGCCCATCCGGTGCTGCGCGATTTCGCCGCGGTCGCGGCGCAACAGACCGCTGGCGCGGCATTGCCGGCGATCGTCGCCGGCGCGCGTCCGCAGCCGCTGCCGCTGTCGTTCGCGCAGCAGCGCCTGTGGTTCATCGCCGAACTCGACCCGGCCGCCAGCGCGGCCTACCACATGGCCGGCGGCTTGCGCCTGCACGGCGCGCTCGACGTCGCCGCGTTGCGCGCGGCGCTGGACCGGATCGCGCAACGGCACGAATCGCTGCGCACCCGCTTCGAGCGCAGCGACGGGCAGCCGGTGCAGGTCATCGATCCCGCCGCGGGCTTCGCCCTGCGCAGCGACGACCTGCGCGAGGCCGGCGGCCGCGACGCGGTCGCGCGCCTGAGCCAGGAGGAATTCGACGCGCCATTCGATCTGGCCGCCGGCCCGCTGGCGCGCGGCCGCCTGCTGCGGGTGGCCGACGACGAGCACGTGCTGCTGCTGACCGTGCACCACATCGTCTCCGACGGCTGGTCGATGGGCGTGCTGATGCGCGAGCTGTCCGCGCTGTACCGCGCCTACGCCGTCGACGGCGTGGCGCTGGCGATCGATCCGCTGCCGGCGCTGCCGGTGCAGTACGCCGATTACTCGCTGTGGCAGCGGCAACGCTTCGACGGCGACGCCCAGCAGGCGCAGCTCGATTACTGGCGCCGCACGCTCAGCGGGGCGCCGGCGCTGATCGCGCTGCCGACCGACCGTCCGCGTCCGCCGGTGCAGGAGTACGCCGGCGCCAGCGTCGACCTGGAACTCGACGAGACCCTCAGCGAGGCCTTGCGCGCGCTGTCGCGCAAGCACGGCACCACCGTGTACATGACCGTGCTCGCGGCCTGGGCGGCCTTGACCGCGCGGCTGGCCGGGCAGGACGAGGTGGTCATCGGCACGCCGGTCGCCAACCGCGGCCAGCTCGAGGTCGAGCCGTTGATCGGCCTGTTCGTCAACACCCTGGCGCTGCGCCTGGACCTCAGCGGCGAGCCCAGCGTCGGCGAGCTGCTGGCGCGGGTGCGCGAGCAGGTGCTGCAGGCGCAGGCGCACCAGGAGCTGCCGTTCGAGCAGGTGGTCGACGCGGTCAAGCCGCTGCGCTCGCTCGCCCACAGCCCGCTGTTCCAACTGATGTTCACCTGGCAGAACACGCCGCAGGCCGACGACGGCACGGCGGCGTTCGGAAACCTGGAGGTGCGCGACCTGGACGCCGGCGAACGCCGCGTCGCCCAGTTCGACCTGTCGCTGGGCCTGCAGGACAGCGGCGGCCGCATCAACGGCAACCTCGAGTACGCGACCGCGCTGTACGACCGCGAGACCCTGCAGCGCCACGTCGGTTACCTGCGGGCGCTGCTGCGCGGCATGGTCGCCGACGATGCGCAGGCGGTGGAGCGCATCGCGATCCTGCCGCCGGCCGAGCGCACGCTCGCGCTGGAGACCTGGAACGCGAGCGAACGCGCGTATCCGCAGGGCGAATGCGTGCACCAACTGTTCGAGCAACAGGTGGCGCGCACACCCGACGCGGTCGCAGTGGAGGAGGACGGCCGCGCCTTGCGCTACGCCGAACTCAACGCCCAGGCCAACCGGCTCGCGCGGCATCTTCGCACGCTCGGCGTCGGCCCGGACCGGCGCGTCGCCATCGCCATGCCGCGCGGCGTGGAGATGATGGTCGCGCTGCTGGCGGTGCTGAAGGCCGGCGGCGCCTACGTGCCGCTGGATCCGGCCTATCCGGCCGAGCGCCTGGGCTACATGCTCGAAGACAGCCAGCCGCAGGCGCTGCTGACCCACAGCGCGGTGCGCGCGGGCTTGCCCGTGGGCGTGTCGTTGCCGGTGCTCGAAGTCGATACCGGCGCGGACGCGTGGGCGGGGTACGCCGACAACGATCTCGATGCGGCCGAAACCGGCCTCGACGACTCGCATCTGGCCTACGTCATCTACACCTCCGGTTCGACCGGGCGCCCCAAGGGCGCGATGAACGAGCACGTCGGCGTGGTCAACCGCCTGCGCTGGATGCAGGAGGCCTACGGCCTCGACGCCGGCGATGCGGTGCTGCAGAAGACGCCGTCGAGCTTCGACGTGTCGGTGTGGGAGTTCTTCTGGCCGCTGACGACCGGCGCGCGCTTGTTCATGGCGCGACCGGAAGGCCACAAGGACCCGCAGTACCTCGCCCAGGTCGTGCAAAGCGCCGGCATCACCACGCTGCACTTCGTGCCGTCGATGCTGCAGGCCTTCCTCGAACACCTCGGCTCGGAACTGGCCGACCCGGCGCAATGCCGCGGGCTGGTGCGGTTGATGTGCAGCGGCGAAGCCTTGCCGGGCGCGCTGGCGCGGCGTTTCCGCCAACTTCTGCCGCGGACCGAGCTGCACAACCTGTACGGCCCGACCGAAGCCGCGGTCGACGTCACCGCATGGCATTGCGACGGCGACGATCTGCCGGACAACATCCCGATCGGCCGGCCGATCGCCAACACCGCGATCTATCTGCTCGACCGTCACGGCCAGCCGGTGCCGAACGGCAGCGCCGGCGAGCTGCACATCGGCGGCGTGCAGGTCGGTCGCGGTTATCTCAACCGCGCCGAACTGACCGCCGAACGCTTCGTCGCCGATCCGTTCTCGCCGCGGCCGAACGCGCGCATGTACAAGACCGGCGATCTGGCGCGCTGGCAGCCCGACGGCAGCCTGCTGTACCTCGGCCGCAACGACCATCAGGTCAAGATCCGCGGCCAGCGCATCGAGCTCGGCGAGATCGAGGCGCAGTTGCTGAAGCAGCCCGGCGTGCGCGAAGCCGTGGTGCTGGCGCGCGAAGACGTCGCCGGCGACCGCCGTCTGGTCGCGTACCTGGCCGGCGACGGCATCGCCGCGACCGCCGAACTGCGCGCCGCGCTGGCGCGCGAGCTGCCCGAGCACATGGTGCCGGCGGCCTGCGTGACGCTGGACGCGCTGCCGCTGTCGCCGAACGGCAAACTCGACCGCGCGGCGCTGCCGGCGCCGGACGGCGAGGCGTATGCGCAGCGGCCGTTCGAAGCGCCGCAGGGCGAGGTCGAGCGGACGCTGGCGCAGATCTGGAGCGAGTTGCTGCATACGCCGCAAGTCGGCCGCCACGACAGCTTCTTCGACCTCGGCGGGCATTCGCTGCTGGTGGTGCAGGTGGTCGAGCGCTTGCGCAAGGCCGGCTGGCAGGTCGAGATGCGCAGCATCCTGGAAACGCCGACCCTGCAAGCGGTGGCGGCGCGCGTCCAGCGCATCGGCCGGGCGCCGCTGTCGCAGCATCTGGTGCCGATCCGCTTCGGCGACGCTTCGCGCCGTCCGCTGTTCTTCATCCATGAGCCGACCGGCGAAGTGCTGTCGTACGAACGCTTGTCGCGCCACTTCGAAGACGGCTTGCCGGTTTACGGCGTGCAGGCCGACCGCGCCGACGCGCAGCGCGAGGTCGATGCGGAAGGGCTGGCGCGGCGCTATGTCGAAGTGATCCGCAGCGTGCAGCCGCAAGGGCCGTACCGTCTCGCCGGTTGGTCCGGCGGCGGCCATCTGGCGTACGAGATGGCCGAGCAGTTGCTGGCCGAAGACGAGCAGGTCGAGTTCCTCGGCCTGATCGACAGCGGCAAGCCCGGCAATCTGCGGCCGGAAGACATGCCGCAGGACGAGCAGCGCTTCCGCTGGGATTTCCTGTTCAGCCATATCCGTTACCTCGACCCGAGCCTGGACGAGGACGCGGTGGAAGCGCTGGAGCAGCGCGGCAGCCTCGAGGCGGCGATGGCGCATGCGCGCAGCCTCGGCTGGTTGCCGGCGAGCTTCGGCGCCGACGAGCTGACCTGGCGCGCGGCGCTGATGAAGCGGCTGTCGGTGGCCTGCCTGAGCTACCGCCCGCGGCCGTTGCCGATCCCGGTGCATCTGTTCACCGCCGACATCGCCGCGGACAAGGACGCCTCGCACGGCTGGGCCGAGTTGCTCGGCGACAACCTGCGCATCCGCCGCATCGGCGGCACCCACAAGTCGATCATGGAGGAACCGCTGGCGGCCACGCTCGCCGCCGCGATCGCCGCGCTGCTCGACGACGGCGAACGCGATCCGCCGCCGCAACCGCCCGCGCACCAGGCCGCGATCACCGTGCAGGCCGGTCAGGCCGGCGCCGCGCCGCTGTTCTGCATTCCCGGCGCGGGCGCGAACGTCGGTTGCTTCCTGCCGCTGACCCAGGCCTGCGGTTCGCGCGTGGCCATCGTCGGGCTGCAGGCGCGCGGGCACGACGGCCGCAGCGTGCCGCACGCCAGCGTCGAGGCCGCGGCCGCGGCCTTGCTGCCGGAAGTGCGGGCGCTGGGGCAGGGCGGGCCTTACCGCCTGCTCGGCCATTCGTTCGGCGGCTGGATCGCGTTCGAACTGGCGCGGCAGCTGCATCGCGCCGGCGAAACGGTCGCGCCGCTGATCCTGGTCGACTGCGAACCGCCGCAGCGGGTGCGCCGCTCCGATCATCTGGAGGTGCTGAGCCAGTTCGTCGAGCTGCTGGAGATGGACCTCGGCCGGCGCCTGCCGCTCGACGTGCCCGCGCTGGCCGACGAACTCGGCGACGAACGCGACCGCCGCACGTTGGCGGCGATGGTCGCGGCCGGGCTGATGCCGGCGCGCGCCACGCTCGCCCAGTTCCAGGCCTTGCTGCGGGTGTTCGCCGCCAACTTGAACGCCAGCTACCAGCCCGCCGCCGACTACCCCGGCGAGGTGCTGCTGTTGAACGCGCAAGCCGAAGTCAAGGCGCCGACGGTGCGGCGTTCGCTGATGACGCCGGCCGAAGCCGCCGAAGGCTGGAGCCGCTACGCCCGCCGCCTCAGCGAACGCACGCTGCAAGGCGACCACATGAGCATCCTGAAGTCCCCGCACGTCACCCAGATCGCCGCCGCCGCGGCCGCGGTCTGGCCCACGCACGCCTTGGCCGGCACCGCTCCGCAAAACTCCGGCGCACACCCCGCCGGGCCGCAGGCCAAAGACCTTTCCACCCAAGCCGAGTCGCCATGAATACCACTCAGTCTCTGTCCGCCGATGTGCGCAGCGTTCCGCTGGTCAACAACTGGTTCGCCCACATCTACCTGATGTCGCCGCTGACCCTGGGCCTCTACACCAAGCACGCGCACCTGGCGATGCTGGATTCGTTCATCGACGATCCCGAGCAGCACCTGGTGTCGTCGAACACGCCCGAGCTGCTCGGCGGCCCCTTCATCAACTACACCGGCGATCCGGCCGACATGGCCCGGTTCCGCGACGAAACCATGGAGCGTTGCGCGTTGCACCTGCGCTGCGCCGATGCGATCAACGACATGTACCAGATGCTGTTCAGCCAGGCCAAGGGCAGCGGCGTGCCGGCGCTGTACTCGCAGGTCGACGAGCTGATCCGCTACGGCGTCGACATCGCCTACGACGTCAGCAAGCAGCCGGGCGCGCGCTTCATCGAGTCGATCTTCTACAACAGCCCGCTCAACGCGCCGCAGCTGCAGACCGTGGTGCTGGAGAAGGCCAGCTACGAGCCGCGCACCTTCGTGCTGAGCACGCCGCAGATCAAGAACGACAAGACCGCGGTGACCCTGAGCCTGCCGTTCGGCGACCCGCTGTGGGACGAACTGTACGCCGGCACCCGCGATCCCGACGGCTTGGCCGAGCGCCTGCGCCCGTACATGCAGGAACCCGAGCGCGAGATCCCGCTGCTCAAGGGCATGCTGGAACCGCCCAAGCAGGCCGCCGCCGATGCCGAGTGGACCAAGGACACGCCGCGCATCCGCTACTTCGGCCACGCCTGCGCGATGATCCAGTGCGCCGGCGTCAGCATCCTGATCGATCCGCTGATCAGCTATCCGAACGAAGCCGAAATCCCGCACTTCACCTTCGACGACCTGCCGGCGCATATCGACTACGTGCTGATCACCCATCCGCACCAGGACCACGTGGTGTTCGAGACCCTGCTGCGCCTGCGCCACAAGGTCGGGCAGGTGGTGGTCGGCCGCGCCGGCGGCGGCGGGCTGGCCGACGTCTCGCTGAAGCTGATGCTGGAAAGCTGCGGCTTCGAGAACGTGGTCGAACTCAGCGAGTACGAGAGCGTGAGCTTCGAAGGCGGGCGCATCCTCGGCGCGCCGTTCTACGGCGAGCACGCCGACCTCGACATCCGCGCCAAACTGGTGTTCGCGATCGAGATGAACCAGTCGGTCAACCTGTTCTTCGCCGACTCCAACCCGCCGGCGCCGGAGTTCTACGCGCCGCTGAAGGCGATGTTCCCGAAGATCGACTGCCTGTTCCTCGGCATGGAATGCGTCGGCGCGCCGGCGACCTGGCTGTACGGCCCGCTGCTGCAGAAGATGCTGACCCGCGGCGAAGACCAGTCGCGGCGCCTGGACGGTTGCGACTCGGGCAAGGCCCTGGCCATGCACGAGTACTTCAATCCCGAACGTCTGTTCATCTACGCGATGGGCGCCGAGCCGTGGCTGACCCACATCACCAGCATCCTGTACTCGGAGGAGACCACCCAGTTCAAGGAAGCGCGCGTGGTCGAGAAGGCGCTGCGCGAACGCGGCCGCGAAGCCGAGTTGCTGTTCGGCAAGATGGAACTGCTTCTGTGAAGCGCGGCGGCCCGAAACGAGGGCTGTTCGGCGGCCCGCTGGCCCAGCTGGTCCGCGCGGCCGGGCCGCCGCGGCTGATGCTGGCGGCGGCCGCCGCCAGTTCGATAGTCGCGGTGGCCAGCACGCTGGCGTTTCCGATGCTGACCAAGCAGGTCGTCGACCAGATCCCGGCCGGCGGCGTCGACCCGGTCAGCATCGCGCTGCTCGGCGCGTCGCTGACCGGCGCCGCGCTGGCCTCGGCGCTGACCGCCTACCTGTTGTCGCGGGTCGGCTACGGCGTGGTCGCCAACCTGCGCAAGCTGCTGGTGCGCAAGGTGGTCGGCCTGCCGATCGCCGCGTTCGACCGCAGCAGCAGCGGCGACTGGGTCAGCCGGGTGTTGAACGACTGCCAGTCGATCTCCGATCTGGTCACCCGCGAGGCGATCAACCTGCTGACCAGCGCCTTGCTGCTGGTCGGTTCGGTCACGGTGCTGTTCCTGCTCGACCTGCGCTTGACCCTGATGCTGCTCGGCAGCCTAGGCGCCGCGTTCTTGCTGGTGATTCCGCTCGGCATGCTGCTGGAAGGACTGGCGCGCGGCACCCAGGACCGCACCGCGCGGCTCGGCGGGATCCTCACCCACGTGTTCGCCGAGATCCGTCTGGTCAAGGCCTTCACCGCCGAGGCGCGCGAGCACGGGCGCAGCGACGAGGAGATCGAGGGCATCCGCCGGATCGGCTTGAAGCAGGCGCGCATCAACGTCTGGATCGAACCGCTGATGACCCTGGCGCTGATGGCCGCGGTGATCGCGATCCTGGTCTACGGCGCGACCCGGGTCAGCCGCGGCGACATCACCATCGGCACCCTGACCGCGTTCGTGCTGTACATCCTCAACGTCGCCACCCCGGTGGTGCAGCTGACCCACTTCACCGCCGAATTCCACAAGGCCAAGGGCGCGTCGACGCGCATCGCCAGCCTGTTGCAGGAACCGGCCGAAGACCCGGGGCAGGGCGCCGACGCCGCGCAGCGCGAGCGCGGCACGCTGGCGTTCCGCGACGTGTCGTTCGCCTATCCCGGCGGCGAGGAGATGCCGGTGCTGCGCGACATCGACTTGATCTTCCGGCCGGGCACGACCACGGCCCTGGTCGGCGCCAGCGGCAACGGCAAGACCACGATCCTGTCGTTGATCGAACGCTTCTACCAGCCCAGCGGCGGCACGATCGAATACGACGGCGAACCGATCGAGTCGTTCAGCCTGTCGTCGTGGCGCGGCCGCATCGGCTACGTCGCCCAGGGCGCGCCGGTGATGCCCGGCAGCGTGCGCGACAACATCACCTACGGCCTCAGCGGCCAGTACAGCGACGCGATGGTGTGGGAAGCGGCGCAGCGCGCCGGCGCGGCCGACTTCATCGAGCGCATGCCCGAAGGGCTCAACACCGCGTTGATCGAGCAGGGCAACAATCTCTCCGGCGGCCAGCGCCAGCGCATCGCGATCGCGCGCATGTTCCTGCGCAATCCCGACATCCTGATCCTGGACGAGGCGACCTCGGCGCTGGACAGCGAGACCGAGCATCAGGTCAAGCTGGCCCTGACCGAGCTGATGAAGGGCCGTACCAACATCGTCGTCGCCCACAACCTGACCACGGTGATGCAGGCCGACTGCATCTACTTCCTGGAGAGCGGCCGGATCTCGGGCATGGGCAACCACGAGGAACTCAACCGCACCCATCCGTACTACGCACGGCTGGTCGCGCGGTATTTCCAGAAGACGCCGGAGCCGGTGCCGGTCGCCGAACTCGCGGGCAGCGCCGGTGGCTGAGATGCCGCAGCGCAGGCGCGCCGCCCGGTCGCGGGCGGCGCGCGCGGACGGGCGCGGCGGCCTGGCGTTGTTCGACGCTACGCTGTTCGGCGCGATGATCCGTCGCCCGATCGGTCTGTCCTTGCTCGGCATCGGACTGGTGCTGGCCGGATTGTGGACTTACGCGCTGCTCGGCGTGGCCGCGCTGCCGTCGCTGGAATTCCCCGGCGTGACCGTGCTGTCGCAACTGCCCGGCGCCAGCGCGCAGACCATGGCGACGACGGTGGCCGCGCCGCTGGAACGCAGGCTCGGGCGCATCGCCGGGCTGCAATCGATGGAAGCGCAGATCAGCGAAGGCTCGGTGCTGATCCAGTTGTCGTTCGCGTACGGCCGCAGCGCCGACAAGGCCGCGCGCGACGTGCAGGCGGCGATCAACGACGCCGCGCCGGACCTGCCGGCCGACATGCCGCTGCCGCCGCAGTACTTCAAGGCCAACACCAACGCGATTCCGGTGCTGATGCTGGCGCTGACTTCGGACTCGCAGCCGCCGGAGCGGCTGTACGATCTGGCCGACCGCACGCTCAAGCCGGCGATCGCGCAGATTCCGGGCGTCGCTCAGGTCCAGGTCTCCGGCGGCGCGCCGCACGCGGTGCGGATCGAGCTCGACAACGCCTCGCTGGCGGCCAAGGGGCTGGTCGCCAACGACGTCGCCAACGCGCTGATCGCGGCCAACGTGACCTCGCCGCTGGGCCTGCTCAGCGACGGCCGCCAGCGCATTAGCGTGGCGGTCAACGGCGGCCTGCGCGACCCGCGCGAATTCGCCGACCTGCTGATCGCGGTGCGCCACGGCGCCTCGGTGCGCCTCGGCGACGTGGCCCGGGTCGACAGCGGCCAGCAGGACCGCTACCAGGCCGCGTGGTTCGGCGCGCAGCGCGCGGTGACGATGCAGATCGGCAAGCGCGCGGAGGCCAATGCGGTGGCGACGGTCGCGGAAATCCGTTCGCGACTGCCGGCCTTGCGCGCGTCGCTGCCGGCCGATGTCCGGGTCGCGCCGATGTTCGACCTGACCCAGACCGTGCGCTCGGGCCTGCACGAAGTCGAAGTCGCGCTGCTGCTGAGCGTGGTCATGGTCGCGGCGGTGATGCTGGCGTTCCTGCGCCGGCTGCGCCCGACCCTGATCGCCATGCTCAGCGTGCCGCTGGCGCTGGCCGGCGCGTTCGTGGCGATGTGGGCGTTGGGTTACTCGCTGAACACCTTGTCGCTGGTCGCGCTGGTGCTGTGCATCGGCTTCGTCGTCGACGATGCCATCGTGGTCATCGAGAACATCGTCCGCCACATGGAACATGGCCTGCCGCCGGCGCGGGCGGCGGCCGCGGCGGTCGGCGAGATCGGCTTCACCATCGTCTCGATCACCCTGTCGCTGCTGGCGGTGTTCGCGCCGCTGCTGCTCGGCAACAACGAACTGGTGATCCTGCTGCGCGAATTCTCCGCGACCCTGGCCGCGGCCGTGGCGATCTCGGCGATCGTGTCGCTGAGCCTGACCCCGGCGCTGTGCGCGCGCTACCTGACCCCGGAACCGTCGCCGCCGCCGCAACCCACGCGGCTGGAAGCGGCGCTGCAAGGATTCGACCGGGCGCTGCACCAGCGTTACGAGCGCGCCCTGGACTGGTCGCTGCGCCATCGCCGGCTGATGCGCTGGCAGCCGCCAATGCTGCTGATCGCAACCGTCGCGGTGGCCTGGGCCGCGCTGACCAGCGCCGGCGCCGGGTTCATGCCCGACGAAGACACCGGCATGCTGCAGGCGAGTTTCCGCGCCGACACCAACGTCTCGCCCTCGCGCCTGTCCGAACACGCGCAACGGCTGATCCGGATCATGCGCGACGACCCGGCGGTGTTGAACGTCACCACCATCCTCGGCGCCGACAGCGGCGGCGCGGTCGGCAGCACCGGCAACATGTTCGTCGACCTCAAGCCCAAGGGCAGCGGGCCCGGGGAGCGCGCCGAAAGCCTCAAGCAAGTGATCGCGCGTCTCGACGAGCGTTACAGGCAGCTCGCCGGCGTGTCGATCGCGCTGAGCCCGCTGCAACTGCTCGGCGGCGACGAAGGCCGCAGCGGCGGGCTGTTCTCGTTCCAGTTGGTCAACGGCCTCGGCGGCGACGAATTGCAGCCCGCGGCGCTGAAAGTGGTCGAGGCGCTGCGGCGCATGCCGCAGTTCCGCGACGTCGCCAGCAACTACGACGCGCTCGGCAAGCAGCAGATGCTGCGCGTCGACCGCGCCCTGGCCGCGCGCCTGGGCGTCAACATGGGCGACGTCGACTCGGCCCTGGCCAGCGCGTTCGGCCAGCGCACGGTGTCGGTGATCTATGCCGACATCAGCCAGTACTGGGTGGTGCTGACCTCGTCCGACGAAGGCCGGCTCGGCGTCGACGGCCTGCTGCAGACGCGGGTGCGCGCCGCCGGCGGGGCGATGGTGCCGCTGGCGGCGCTGGCGCGGGTCGAGCCGCATCTGGCGCCGGCCAACATCAGCCATTACAACCAGCTCGAATCGGCCAAGATCGGCTACAACCTCGCCGGCGACACCACGCCCGACCGCGCCGCGGCGCTGATCCGCGAAGCGGTCGAGCAGGCCGGCGTGCCCGCGGGCATCCGACTCAACCTCGACGGCGACGCCCAGCGCCTGCAATCGGCGCAGTCCAACGGTTTGATCCTGCTGCTCGCGGCGGTCGCGGCGATGTACATCGTGCTCGGCGTCCTGTACGAGAGCCTGCTGCATCCGCTGACGATCCTGTCGACCTTGCCGGCCGCGGCGCTCGGCGCGTTCGCGGCGATGCTGGTCACCGGCACGCCGCTGACCCTGATGACGGTGATCGCGGTGCTGCTGCTGATCGGCATCGTCAAGAAGAACGCGATCCTGATGGTCGACTTCGCCCTGACCGCCGAACGCCGGCGCGGCGCCACGCCGGTGCAGGCGATCCGCGAAGCCGCGCTGGTGCGCTTCCGCCCGATCCTGATGACCACGCTGGCGGCGATCGGCGCGGCGCTGCCGCTGGCGATCGGCTTCGGCGTCGGCGCGGAGATGCGCCAGCCGCTCGGCATCGCCATCGTCGGCGGGCTGTTGGTGTCGCAGTTGCTGACCTTGCTGAGCACGCCGGCGATCTATCTGTGGAATCACGACCGTCTGCTGCGCAAGGCCGCGCGCCGGGAAAAACGCGCGATGCGCAGCGCGCTAGCCGTCGCCGGGAGCGCGGCATGAACGCCGCGAGAACGCGTCGTTGCGCGTTGTGCCGAACCGGTCCGACTTCGCCGACGCAGCGACGGCGGATGCGAAAAGTTGTAGCAAGCCGCCGCTAAGAAGAACCCATCGACGAGCCGGCTTCGCCAGCCGCCCACGTATTCCAGGAGCGTTGCATGTCGCGTTTTCGCAAGATCGCGTTGGTCGCCGTCGCGGCGGTGGTGTTGGGCGGCGCGGGACTGGCGGCGTTGAGCCAGGCGCCGGCCGACCCGAACGCAGCCCCCGGCGCTGACAAAGGCGAGGGCGGTGCCGGCGGCGGCGACGCGCAGGCGCCGGTGCCGGTCGCGCTGGCCGCGGTCGCGCGCCAGGACGTGCCGGTGTACCTGACCGCGCAAGGCACGGTGCAGGCGCGCAACAGCGTCACCGTCAATCCGCAGATCGGCGGCGTGCGCCTGATCGAACTGCATTTCAAGGAAGGCCAGGAGGTCAAGCGCGGCGATCTGCTCGCCCAGCTCGACCCGCGCAACGCCCAGGCCAGTTACGACGAAGCGGTCGCCAAGCTGCGCCAGGACCAGGCCGCGCTGGCGACCGCGCGCAGCAACTACCGGCGTTCGTCGGACCCGCAGTATCGCCAGTACGTGTCCAAGCTCGACCTCGACACCCAACGCAACGCCGTCGCCCAGAACGAGGCGCTGATCGCCGCCGACGAAGCGGCGATCCACAACGCGCGGGTGCAGTTGGACTACACCCGGGTGCTGGCGCCGATCGACGGCGTCGCCGGACTGCGCGGGGTCGATCCCGGCAACGTGGTGACGACCAGCACCAACCTCGTCACCCTCACCCAGGTGCGGCCGATCTATGTCGCCTTCAGCCTGCCGGAACAGAATCTCGACACCGTGTACCGCGCCGCGCAGGCCGGCGCCGCGCAAGCCGCGCCGCTCGAGGTCGAAGCGCTGGACCGGGTCGACGCCCACACCGTCGCCGCCGGCGGACGCCTCGACGTCATCGACAACGCCGTGGATTCGGCCACCGGCACCTTCAGGCTGCGTTCGCTGTTCGACAACGACCCGCGCGCCTTGTGGCCGGGGCAGTTCGTCAACGTGCGGCTGAAGGTGCGCACCGTCGCCGGCGGTCTGGTGATTCCGGCGCAGGCGCTGCAACGCAGCCCGCAGGGCGACTACGTGTATCTGCTGCAGGCCGACCAAACGGTCGCGATGCAGCCGGTGAAAGTCGCCGGCGAAGTCGGCGACAGCCAGGTCATGATCGGCGCGGGCTTGAAAGAGGGCGGCCGCGTCGTGATCGAAGGCCAGTTCCGGCTCAAGCCCGGCAGCAAGGTCAAGCCGGTCGCCGCGACCGCCACGGTCGCCGCAGCCGCGGCGGCCGGCGGCGCGTCGCATGCGGCGTCGGCGCGCTGATCGCGTCATGGCCTTCTCGACGCTGTTCATCCGCCGCCCGGTCGCCACCTGCCTGCTGATGGCGGCGGTGGTGTTGCTGGGCCTGCTCGGCTATCGCCAGTTGCCGGTGTCGGCATTGCCGGAAATCGACGCGCCGAGCCTGATCGTCACCACCCAATACCCCGGCGCCAGCGCGCCGACGATGGCGGCATTGGTCACGACACCGCTGGAGCGCCAGTTCGGCCAGATCGCCGGGCTGGCGATGATGACGTCGGATTCCTCGGCCGGTTTATCGACGGTGGTTCTGCGCTTCGACATGGGCCGCGACATCGACGTGGCCGCGCAGGACGTGCAGGCGGCGATCAATCAGGCCAAGGGCGTGCTGCCGGCCAACCTGCCGTATCCACCGGTCTACAACCGGGTCAACCTGGCCGATGCGCCGATCCTGACCCTGAAACTGACGTCCGACAGCCTGCCGCTGCGCGAGGTCAACAACTACGCCGATTCGATCCTGGCGCAGAAGCTCTCGCAGGTGCAGGGCGTGGGGCTGGTGTCGATCGCCGGCAACGTGCGGCCGGCGGTGCGGGTGCAGGTCGATCCGGCGCAACTGTCGGGCCTGGGCCTGACCCTGGAAGACCTGCGCAGCGCGCTGACCCAGGCCAACGTCAACGCGCCCAAGGGCACGCTCAACGGCAAGACCCAGTCCTACAGCATCGGCAGCAACGACCAGCTGCGCGACGCGGTGGAGTACCGCAACACCGTGGTCAGCTACCGCAACGGCGCGCCGGTGCTGTTGCAGGACGTGGCGCGGGTCGTCGACGGGGTCGAGAACGACCAGCTCGCCGCCTGGGCCGACGGCCGCCCGGCGGTGCTGCTGGACGTGCGCCGCCAGCCGGGCGCGAACATCGTCGACACGGTCGAACGCATCCGCCAACTGATGCCGGAACTGCGCGGCGTGCTGCCGGCCGGCGTGCACCTGGAGGTGTTCGCCGACCGCACCGCCACCATCCGCGCCTCGGTCGCGGACGTGCAGTTCACCCTGGCGCTGACCATCGGCCTGGTGGTCGCGGTGATCTTCGTGTTCCTGCGCCGGCTGTGGGCGACGCTGATCCCGTCGGTGGCGGTGCCGCTGTCGCTGCTGGGCACGTTCGCGGTCATGGCCTGCGCCGGCATGTCGCTCGACAACCTGTCGCTGATGGCGCTGACCGTGGCGACCGGGTTCGTCGTCGACGATGCCATCGTCATGGTCGAGAACATCGTGCGCTACATGGAGCAAGGCCGCGACAGCAAGCGTGCGGCCGAGATCGGCGCGCGCGAGATCGGCTTCACCGTGGTGTCGCTGACGGTGTCGCTGATCGCGGTGTTCCTGCCGCTGCTGCTGATGCCCGGGGTCACCGGCCGTCTGTTCCACGAGTTCGCCTGGGTGCTGACCATCGCCACCGCGATCTCGATGCTGGTGTCGCTGACCTTGACGCCGATGATGTGCGCCTATCTGCTCAAGCGCGATGCGCTGCCGCGCGAGGACGCGCACGCCGGCGGCGCGTGGGCGCGGATCCTCGCCGTGTACGCGCGCACGCTCGACTGGGTGTTGGGCCGGCAGCGGTTGATGCTGCTGGTCGCCAGCGCCAGCGTCGCGCTGACCGTCGTCTTGTACGTCGCCATTCCCAAGGGTCTGCTGCCCGAACAAGACACCGGCTTGATCGTCGGCGTGATCCAGGCCGACCAGAACGTCGCCTTCGAACAGATGCAGCAGCGCACCCAGGCGGTGGCGGCGATCCTGCAAAAGCAAGCCGGCGTGGCCGGCGTCGCCGCGTTCATCGGCACCGGCCCGGTCAATCCGTCGTTGAACCAGGCCCAGCTCAGCATCGTCCTGGCCGAGCGCGGCCAGCGCGACGGCCTGGAGCGCTTGCTGCCGCGCCTGCGCCAGGCTGTGGCCGACATCCCCGGCGTCGCGCTTTACCTCAAGCCGGTGCAGGACGTGGCGTTGGACAATCGCGTCGCCGCGACCGAGTACCAATACGCCTTGTCCTCGGTCGACAACGAGGCCCTGGCCGACTACGCACAGCGCATGACCGAGCGCCTGCGCCGGCAGCCGGAGCTGCGCGACGTCGGCAACAACCTGTCCGACCGCGGCGACGCGCTGCTGCTCAACGTCGACCGGGCCAAGGCCAGCCGCCTCGGCGTGCCGATGCAGACGATCAACGACACCTTGTACGACGCGTTCGGCCAGCGCCAGATTTCGACCATCTTCACCCAGCTCAACCAGTACCGGGTGGTGATGGAAGTCGCGCCGCAGTTCCGCAACGCCGGCGCCTTGCTCAACCAGCTTGGGGTGCGCGCCAACGGCGACGGCGCGCTGACCGGCAGCAACGCGAGCGGTTTCGGCCAGCCGGCTTCGAGCAATTCGGCCACGCCGTCTGGCATAGGCAGCGCCGGCAACGTCGGCTTCGCGCTCGGCGCCGGCGGCGTGGTGCCGCTGGCCGCGCTGGCCAGCGCCCAGGTCGGCAGCGAGCCGCTGGTGGTCAGCCATCAGCAGCAACTGCCGGCGGTGACGGTCGGGTTCAACCTCGCGCCGGGCTACTCGCTGTCGCAGGCGGTCGCGGCGATCGAGCGGGTCGAGCGCGAGCTGCAACTGCCGTCGCGGGTGCGCGGGCAACTGGTCGGCAAGGCCGCCGAATTCTCCGCCTCGCTCGCCGACGAAGTCTGGCTGCTGCTGGCGGCCGTGGTGGTGATCTACATCGTGCTCGGCGTGTTGTACGAGAGCTACCTCCACCCGCTGACCATCGTCTCGACCCTGCCGCCGGCCGGCGTCGGCGCGCTGCTGGCGCTGATGCTGTGCGGCATGAGCCTGTCGGTCGAAGGCATCGTCGGCATCGTGTTGCTGATCGGCATCGTCAAGAAGAACGCGATCATCATGATCGACTTCGCGATCGGCGCGCAGCGCGGCGGGCTGGATCCGAGCGAGGCGATCCGCCGCGCCTGCCTGCTGCGCCTGCGCCCGATCATGATGACCACCGCGACCGCCTTGCTCGGCGCGTTGCCGCTGGCGCTCGGCAGCGGCATCGGCGCGGAACTGCGCCGGCCGCTCGGCGTGGCCATCGTCGGCGGGCTGCTGCTGTCGCAGTTGGTCACGCTGTATACGACGCCGGTGATCTATCTGTGGCTGGAGCGCTCGGCGCAGCGGCTGCGCGCGCGGCGCCAGGCGCGCGCGGCCGGCGCGATGCGGCCGCTGGGCGCCTGAGGCCGCGGCCGCGCGGGCAGGGCGCCGGGTTTCGTTCCGGCCCAGCGCGGTTTCGTCGCGGTTCCGGCGGCTTCGTCGCGCACCGCTGGCGAGGCCCGCCAGCGAAGTGGCAACGTGCCCGCACACACCAGCGGCGGGCAACGAACGTGATGGATACCGATTATCTGGCGGCGGCGCGCAAGCTGCTGCTTGCGGCATCGATGGTCGCAGGCGCGGCGCAATCCGCCTACGCCGGCGCACGCTGCGGCGACGAGGCCGCGATCGGCGCTTACCGTCTCGACGACGGCAGCGCATTGGACATCGGCCCGGGCGCCGCGGGGCAACTGCGCTGGCGCCGCGACGACGGCCGCAGCGGTTTGCTGACGCGAGGCAGCGACGGCATCTGGACCAGCACGCTGGGCTGGACCACGCGTCCCGACGGACACCGCGTGCGCTTCGCCGATTGCGGCGACGGCGGCCTGCACTTCGACCGCCTGCGCGGACAACGCATCGCGCTGATCCAGACCGACACCCGCTTCCAGGGCAGCGGCGCCGAACTCGCCGGCCGGCTGACGATGCCGCCGGGCAACGGCCCGGTGCCGGTGGTGATCCTGGTGCACGGCGCCGAACGCGATTCGGCTTTGCGCAACTACTCGCTGCAACGCCAGTTCGCCGCCGCCGGCATCGGCGTGTTCGCCTACGACAAGCGAGGCACCGGCGCATCCGGCGGGCGCTACACCCAGGACTACCTGACCTTGGCGGCCGATGCCGTGCACGCTTTGCGCGAAGCCAAGCGCCTGGCCGGCGCGCGCGCAGGGCGCATCGGCTACCAGGGCGGCAGCCAGGGCGGCTGGGTCGCGCCGCTGGCCGCGCGCATCGCGCCGGTCGATTTCGTCGTGGTCAGCTTCGGCCTGGCGGTGTCGCCGCTGGACGAAGACCGCGAGGCGATCGCCTTCGATCTGGAACGCGCCGGTTTCGCCACCGACCCCGCGTCCGCGCCGATGCGCGGCGCGATGGCCATCGCCGACGCCACCGCGCGCCTGATCGACAGCGGCTTCAGCGAAGGCTACGAGCGATTGGCGAAGGTCAAGACGCACTACGGCAAGGAAGCCTGGTATCCGGCGGTGCGCGGCAACTTCAGCTGGTACCTGCTCGGCAACGACGAGGCGACCATCCGCCGCGACGCGCCGCAACTGGTGCCGGGCATTCCCGCCCAGTACGATCCGATGCCGTTGCTGCAACACCTGGACACGCCGCAGCTGTGGCTGCTCGGCGGCCAGGATCGCGACGCGCCGCCGCGCGAAACCCTGCGCCGCCTCGCCGGCCTGCAGCGCGCCGGCCGGCCGATCGATACCGTCGTGTTCGCCGATGCCGACCACGGCATGTACGAGTTCGAAACCGACGCCGCCGGCGAGCGCGTCTCGACCCGGCAACCGGACGGCTACTTCCGCGCGATGGCCGATTTCATCCGCGGCGAGCGCTTGCAGGCGCGCTACGGGCAAGCGGCGTTGTGCGCGCGCTCGCCGTGTTGAACGGCCGGCCGCGGCTACGCGGGAGACCGCGTGCGACGGCGGCCCGACCGAGCGCGTGGGCGCACGCAGCGCCCACGGCTCCGATGCAGGCTCAGCAGCTGACGGTGAACGAGCCGATGTAGTCGGACGTGACCCGGCCCTGGATGCTGATCTGGCCGGTGCAAGGGTTGTGCACCGCGCGTCCGACCTCGACGCCGTTTTCGAAATAGGTGCGGACCTCGCCGGGCGCGGGCAGGTTGCCGCCCTTGGCCACGGCCGGAGGGCCGGCGCTCACCGCCAGCAGCACCGTCGCCGCCATGCACAACGTTTGCATCGTGCGCTTCATGCGCGTCTCCTCGTGCGTCGTCGACCGTTTGCCGACGCAGCGATGTTCGCCCATCCACGCGCGCCGATATGTAGCCGGGCGCACAAAGCGGCGCCTGCGGACGCAAGCCGCCGGCGCTGGGCCGCGGCGTCGATGCGCTGCGCGCGCGCAAATCCGATCGCGCAAACCCGATTCATGCGCTTCATCTGCGTTCATGCGCTTCAGCCGCAGCGTTGCCCGACTGGAACTGTCCGTCCGCCGGTTCGCGCATTGACCTCGATCAAGCTTGAGGTCCTAGTTTGTACGCACGCGCCGCCCGTCCGTCGCCTGCGACACGAACGCTGCGCATCCTTCTTTCCGGAGCAAGCCGATGACCGTCCAGTACCCGAACGTCGATCATGTACCCGCGTTCGCGCAAGCGTGGGACGACCCCGCGAACACCCGCTTCGAACTGCCGCCCGTCGACGTCAACCGGATCCTCGCCGAACGCTACGACCTGGCCCGTCCGCTGCGCCTGAGCCGCAGTCAGTTGTGGGAGATGGAAACGCGCAAGGCGCGGCGGCCCGACTTGTACATTCCCTACGTGGTGGAGCAGGGCAGCGCGGCGGTGTGGGCCGATCAGGGCGAGCGCGGGCGAGTCGAGCGTTTCGTGCGCAAATCGCGGCAGCGGTTGTGGCTGCAACCGGATCGCTACGAGCTGATCCTGGAGCAGACCCGCGTCGACCACGCGCAGCAGCAGGTGACCTTCATCGGCGCCTCGCACTATCCCGGGCCCGACGGCGCGACGCTCGAGGCCGGCACCGGCCAGCCGATCTTCCACGTGATCCATGGCGTCGGCGGCGAAGAATCGGAGCCGCTGAATCTATGGTCGGTGGTGTTCCTGACCCCGCGCCAGGACAGCCGCCTGCTCGCGCCGTTCGTGCGCATGGCGCACGACGGCTGGCTGCCGGGGTATGTCGAGATCTACATCCGCGACGATCTGGGCGTCGGCATTTCGCGGCGCGGCTGACGCAGCCGCGGCGGCGCGCAGACGAGCGCGGTCATGCAGTGGCCGCGCCGCGAACCGGTCTTACTCCGACGCGAAGTGCGCCAAGAACATATCCGTGGCCGTCTGCGCCAGGCGATCGCGCTGCTCCGGCGTCAACACCGCATGGCCGAGCGCGATCTGCGGCCAGAACGCCTGGCCCTTGACCAAGCCTTGCAGCAATCCCGAAGCGAACACCGGGTCGTCGGTGTTCAAACGGCCGTCGGCTGCGGCCGCGCGGATCCACACGGTCAGGCCTTCTTCCTTGTCGCCGACGCGCTTGAACATCTCCTGCGCGCGCTCCGGCGTCGGGATCACCGCGACCACCGCCGCGCGGACCAGGTCGATGAAGGCCTCGTCGTGCAGCAGTTGCAGCTTCTGCCGCACCAGTTCCAGCAACTGCGGGCGCAGCGGCCGGTCGGCGCGGTAGGCCAGTTCCGGCGACTCGCGGCTGCGTTCCCACAGCTGCTGCAGGATCTGCGCGAACAGCGCTTCCTTGCTCGGGAAGTGGTTGTAGACGGTGCGCTTGGAGACGCCGGCGCTGGCCGCGATGCGGTCCATGCTGGTGGCGTCGTAGCCGGCCTGGCGGAACTCGGCGACGGCCGCTTCCAGGATCGCGGCGCGCTTGCGGTCGGTCAGGCGGGGCGGGGCGGGGCTGGTCATGGCGGCAAGGTTACACCGATGGGTTTACTTTCTCAAAAAGTACACTACACTGGGCAGTGTAATCATTCAGGTGGGCCGGTCCGGCCCGCCTGCGTTCCTCCCGTCTCAGCCTGCCACCGGAGTCCCCCCACCGTGAGCGCCTGCCTGCTTTCCTTCGCCAAGACCCGTTCGCCCGCCGACGGCTACGCCGCCTCGCCGCAGCGCGAGGACGGCCGCTTCCGCAACCCGGTCCCGCGGCCGGCGATGGGCTTCTGGAAGACCCTGCGGATCCTCCGCGACGCCCTGTTCAACAAGCCGGCCGACGCCGTGCCGGCGGCGCCGCCGACGGTGCTGGCGCTGACTCCGCAGCAGTTGGCGCAGGCGCCGGACCGCAGCCTGTTCCGGCTCGGCCATTCGACGATGCTGATCAAGCTGCGCGGCGGCTGGTGGATCACCGACCCGGTGTTCGCCGAGCGCGCCTCGCCGGTGCAATGGGCCGGCCCCAAGCGTTTCCACGCGCCGCCGATCGCGCTGGACGAGCTGCCGCCGCTGCGCGGCGTGCTGCTGTCGCACGATCACTTCGATCACCTCGACTACGCCACCGTGCGCCGGCTCGCCGACACCGCGCAGGTGTTCCTGACCCCGCTCGGCGTCGGCGACCGCCTGATCGCCTGGGGCATCGACCCGGCCAAGGTGCGCCAGTTCGATTGGTGGGACGGCGCGACCGTCGACGGCGTGCGCTTCGTCGCCACGCCCGCGCAGCACTTCTCCGGGCGCGGGCTGTTCGACAGCGACAAGACCTTGTGGGCGTCGTGGACCGTCATCGACGAACCCGCGTCCGGCCCGCCGCTGCGCCTGTTCTTCAGCGGCGACACCGGCTACTTCGCCGGTTTCGCCGAAATCGGCCGCCGCTTCGGCCCGTTCGACGTGACCCTGATGGAAACCGGCGCCTACGACGCCAACTGGCCGCACGTGCACATGCAGCCCGAACAGACCGTGCAGGCGCACATCGACCTGCGCGGCCGCTGGCTGCTGCCGATCCACAACGGCACCTTCGACCTGGCCATGCACGCCTGGACCGAACCGTTCGAACGCGTCTCGGCGCTGGCCGCCGAACGCGGCGTGGCGCTGACCACGCCGCGCATGGGCGAACGCGTCGACCTGCAGGCGCCGCAGCCGACGGCGCCGTGGTGGCGCGAGGCCGAACATTCCGAACCCCTCGATTCCCTCACTCGTGCGAGCCGCCTATGAGACTGCGATTACTCGATGAGATAGACGCCGACGCCAGGCGCGGCATCGTCGCCGCGGTGCTGCGCGCCGACCTCGGCAGCCGGATCAATTTCGAACGCGACTACGAACTCGACGCGCAGATCGTGCGGGTCGAGAACTGGCTCAGCGTCGACGAGACGGTGGCGGCGATCGCGCGCAGCGGCTATGCGGTCGCAGCGGTGGTCGATGCCAGCAACGACATGCCGCGGATCGTGCGATAGCCGTCGGCCGGTTCCGGCCGCGCCGTCACTACGGGCGCTCGCCCTCGGCGGTGCCCGTGGCGCGGTCGGGCCCTGCCGCGGCTGACGCCTGCGGCACGCGCCGGATCGCTTCGGCGCGATAACCCAACTCGACCAACCGCTGGCTCAGTCGCCGATAGTCGGCTTCCGGCAGCGTCGGCGTTCGCGCCATGATCCAGGCGTAATCTCGCTTGCTGCGCGCGACGATGGTCTGGGTGTAATCGGCGTCGAGATAGGCGATCACGTACTCGGCCTTGATCGGCCAGACGAACTGCATGCCCCAGACCGCGTTGCCGGTGCCGGGACGGACGAAGCCGGTCGGCTTCATCGTCTTCAGCGGCGCGTCGTGGCTGCCTTTGCGATAGGTGAAGGTGGTCAGCACCCGGCCGTCGCGGTCGAGCCGGTAAGACTCCACCGCGTCGAACGCCTCGCGCTCGGGCGGCGAGGGCACGTGCGCGATCACGTACCAGGCGCCCATGAAGCGCGGCAGGTCGACCGCGGCGACCGGCGGCATCGGCCGGGCGTTGCCGGCGCAGCCGTGCAGGGCGGGGATCAGGGCCAGCGCGGCCCAGATGCGGATCGGTGTGCGCATGGCGGGCCCTCAGCGCTTGGAGAACAGATAGTGGACGACGCCCCACTGCTGGCCGCCGTCGTAGCCGAACAGTTCGGCGCAGGCCATCCAGAACATCCGCCAGCGCTGCCGCCACAGCCGATGGGCGTCGCCGTAGGCCGCCGCCAGCGCGCGGTCGGCGCGCTCGCGCTGCGCATCCTGATTGGCCAGCCAATGGTTGGCGGTGCGCTGGTAATGGGTGCCGTCGAGCAGCCAGCGCTTGTCGATGCGCAGGTCGTCCTGGAACCACAGCAGGGTGTCGGCGGCCGGCATCAGGCCGCCGGTGAAGAAGTGCCGGCCCATCCAGTCGTCGTCGGCCGCGGTGTCGAACGGATACATCAGGTCGCGGTGGCAGAACAGGTGCGCGAACAGCTTGCCGTCCGGCCGCAGCCAGCCGGCGATGCGGCGCAGCAACTGCTCGTAGTTGCGCATGTGCTCGAACATCTCGATCGACACGCAACGGTCGAAACCGCTCGCCGGCAGCGACAGCGTATTGACGTCGCAGGTCAGTACCGCGACGTTGTCCAGCCCGAGCTCGCGGCAACGGCGTTCGATGTGCTCGCGCTGCGGCGCCGAATTGGACACCGCGACGATCTGCGCGGCGCGGTAGCGTTGCGCCATCCACAAGGTCAGCGAGCCCCAGCCGCAGCCCAGTTCGAGGATGTGCTGGCCGTCTTCAAGCCGCGCGCGCTGGCCGTAGAGTTCGAGCATCGCCAGTTCGGCCTCGGCCAGGGTCTCCTCGCCGGTGGGGTAGTAGCAACAGGAGTACTTCATCCGCGGCCCCAGGCATTGGGCGAAGAACTCCGGCGGCAGCTCGTAATGCTGGCCGTTGGCCGCGTCGGTGTGGATCGCGATCGGGCTCTTGCGCAGCAGTTCGATGCGCGAGCGGTAAAGATCGTATTGGCCGCTCAGGCCGTCGGCGCGCTCCTCGCGCAGGCGTTGCGCGCACAGGCGGCGGATGCCGTGGCGGATCGCCGCGTCCGGCAGCCAGCCGCGTTCGGCCAGGCCGAGCAGGCCCGCGGCGGGCGCACTGTCCGGCGAAAACGCCGAAGGCCGCAAGGCATGGGTGGAAGCGGAAGCGTTCATCGGGATTCCTCTTGGCCGGAGCGTTCGGGCGCAGCGCGCGGAAACCAGGGAAAGATCATCGGCGTGCGCTGCTGATAGCGGCGGTAGTCGTCGCCGCGGGTGCGCAGCGCCTGCGCCTCGGTGTACGGCACGCCGCTGAGGTAGCGCAGGAACAGGTACATCGTCGCCGGCCCGGTCCAGGCCAGCCATGCCCACGGCGAGCCGATCGCGAACAGCGCGTAGGCGAACCAGTGCAGCCATTCGAAGAAATAGTTGGGGTGGCGCGAATAGCGCCACAGCCCGGTGTCGCAAGTGCGCCCGCGCTGCCCGGGACGAGCGCGGAAGCGCGCCAGCTGACGATCCGCCAGCGCTTCGCCGGCCCAGGCCAGCAGCCACACCGCTGCGCCGGCGGCCAGCCACAACGCGCGCGGCGCCGGATGGGCGGCCGCGGCCGCGAACGGCAGGCAGAACAACGGCACCAGCAAGGCCTGCAACTGGAAGAACAGGAAGAACTTGCCCTGATGCCCGCGCCAATGCTGGCGCAGGTGGCGGTAGCGGCCGTCCTCGCCCTCGCTGCGCACGCGCTGCCACAGGTGCCGCGCCAGCCGCAACGCCCACAGCGCGCCGCACACCGCCACCGCGATCCGCACCGTCGCGCTGCCGGCGCCGAAGACCGCGCACGCGACCGCGCCGGCGCCGACCGCGGCCGCCCACAGCACGTCGACGATGCCGGCGTTGGCGTGCCGGCGCTGCCACCACCAGCCGGCGGTCATCGCGACCGCCGTCGCCGCCCAGATCGCGATCAGTACAGGCAGCAGGTTCATGCGCCGGCTCCCGACGCGGCGACGGACGCGCCGCGCGCACCGTCGCGGCCGACGCGCGCCAGCCACGGCAGCGCCGCGGCCCATCCCAGCGCCAGCGCGAGCAGGCCGTGCCAGGCCGGCTCGGCGAAAGCGACCGCGTCGAACCCGCGCGCGGCGCCCGAATACGCCAATGGCGCGCCGATCAGGCCGAGCAACGCGGCCAGCGCCGGACGCCGCTGGAGCGAGCGCAGGCTGCGCATCAGCGTGGTCGCGAATGCGCACCAAAGGCCGAGGATCCAGAGCGGCGCGAACTGCGGCGACGGCCACGCCGCGGCGTAACGGGCCAGGCCGGACAGCGCCAGTGCGCCGTCGACGATCGCGCCGGCCAGCAGCGCCGCGGCGAGCAGTTTGAACAACGCCGAACGCCGCGGCGAAACCGCCAGTTGGACCGCCACGAACAGCGCCGCGGCGAGCGCGCCGGGCCACCACCGTCCGTTCCCTGCGGCGATCACCGCGGCGAACCACACGGCTTGATAGCCGAGAAACTCGATCCAGACGCTCATGCGCGCAGCTCCAAAGCCTGCGGTTCCGAGGCGCGCAACTCGGCCTCGGGCAGCCGCGCCGCGCGCCGATGTCCGGGCTTGGCCAGCAGCATCTGGGCGACGCCGATCGAGCGCTCGCGGAAGCCGCCCTCGCAGTAGCACAGGTAGAACTCCCACAAGCGCAGGAAGCGGCGGTCGTAGCCCATCGCCTCGATGCGCGCGCGTTCGCGCAGGAAGTTGCGTCGCCAGTCGCGCAAGGTCAGCGCGTAGGAGGGGCCGAAATCGTCCAGTTGCACCAGCGCCAGGTCGCTGGCGCGGGTCTTGGCGTCGAGCAGGGCGCCGATCGAGGGAATGAAGCTGCCCGGAAACACGAAGCGCTTGATGAAGTCGACCTGCCGCAGCGCCTGCCGGTAGCGGTGGTCCTCGATGGTGATGGCCTGCAGCATCGCCAGCCCGTGCGGCGCCAGCAACGCGCCGACGCGGCCGAAGTAGTCCGCCAGGAAGTCGGCGCCGACCGCCTCGACCATCTCGATCGACACCAGCTTGTCGTACTGCCCGCGCAGGTCGCGGTAGTCCTGCAGCAGCAAGGTCACCCGGTCGTCGAGGCCGGCCTCGCGCACCCGTTGCGCGGCCAGGTCGTATTGTTCGCGCGAAACCGTGGTGCTGGTGACGTGGCAACCGTAGCGGCCGGCCGCGTACACGGCGAAGCCGCCCCAGCCGGTGCCGATTTCGATCACCCGGTCGTCGGGCCGCAGGTCCAGCTTGCGGCAGATGCGTTCGAGCTTGCGTTGCGACGCGGCTTCCAGGCTGTCGTCTTCGCCGGCGTACACGGCGCTGGAGTACATCAGGTCCGGCGACAGGAACAAGGCGAAGAACTCGTTGCCCAGATCGTAATGCGCGGCGATGTTGCGGCGGCTGCCGGCGCGGGTGTTGCGCCGCAGCCGGTGCCAGCCGCGCAGCGCCCAGCCGCCGAGACGGGCCCAGCCGGTTTCCATCGAATCCAACAGGTCGCGGTTGCGCACCAACAGGCGCACCAGTGCGACCAGATCGTCGCAGTCCCACAGCCCGTCGATGTAGGCTTCGCCGGCGCCGACGCTGCCGTTCGCGGCCAACGCGCGATAGAAGCCCGGGTCGTGCACGACGATGGCCGGCGCCAGCGCATCTGCCTGCGCCTCGTCGGCGCGTCCCAGTTCGACCTCGCCGAGCGCATCGCGCACGCGCACGCGGCCGTGGCGCAGTTGCGCCAGACGCTCGAGCAAGCGCCGCCGCAGCAACGCGTCGAGCGCGGTGAAGGCGTCGCTGCGCGCGGCGGACGGGACGACGGTCGGGTTCATGCGTGGCCTCGCTCGCGGCGCGGATGGTCGTGGACGGGGTTGCGCTTGAGCCACAGCCGCAGCGCCTGCCAGTGGATCGCGCCGACGATCTGCGCGGTCATCAGCGGATAGCGCCACAGCAGCCGCGCCAGCGCCGCGCCGTCGCACGGCCGCCGCTGCAGGCGCAAGGTGGCGTCGAACTCGCGCCGGTCGCGGTCGTACACGTCCATGTGCACGAACAAGTCCGGGCCCGGATCGGTGAAGCGCCAGGCGTAGCGCATCGCCATCGGCATGAACGGCGAAACGTGGAACTGCTTGTCGAACGTCCACAGCCGCGCGCGGCCGCGCCGCTGCGCGGATTCGGCGTCGAGTACGTAGGCGTGGCGCTCGCCCCAGGGCGTGTTGGTGATTTCGGCGACGATGCAATCGAGCGCGCGCCCGTCCTCGCCGAAGCAGTAGTAGAAGCTGACCGGATTGAACACGTAGCCGCAGTAGCGCGGATGGGTCAGCAGGCGGATCGGCCCGCGCGGTTCGCGGCCGCAGTGCTGGCGGACCCGCTCGCGCACCGCTTGCGCCAGCGGCAGGCTGTGCGGGCCGAGATAGTCCTCGCGGCGGAAGCGGCCGAGGTTGCCGCGCCGCGTCGACCACAGCCAGCGGCGTTCGAACACCCGCTCGACTTCGTCCAGGTCCAGATACAGCTGGGCCATGCGGTAGCCGAACGCATGCGCGCGCGGATGATGGCGGCGATGGCGCACGCTGCCTTCGTAGATGGCGCTGTGCAGCGTGCTGTCGGCGGCGGCGTTCATGCCGCCTCTTGCGAATCGGTGCGCGGCCCCGCATCCAGGTGCGGCGCCAGCGCGAAGCGCGCGCCCGACGCCGCGCCCAGGCCCTGCGCCACTTCCACCGCCGAGCGCATCCCGTCTTCGTGGAAGCCCCAGCCCCAGTAGGCGCCGGCGAACCAGGTGCGGCGACGCCCTTGGATCTGCGCCTTGCGCTGTTGCGCGGCGACCGCGGCCGGGTCGTGGACCGGATGCGCGTAGCGCATGCGCGCGAGGACTTTCGCCGGATCGATGTCGGCGCTGCGGTTGAGCGTGACCACCACCGGTTCGGGCGCGTCCAGGCCTTGCAACAGGTTCATGCAATAGCTGACCGTGCAGCCCGCGCCGGGATCGGCCGGCACGTAGGCGTTCCAGGCCGCCCAGGCCTTGCGCCGGCGCGGCAGCAGGCGCGCGTCGGTGTGCAGCACCGCTTCGTTGGTTTGATAGCCGATCGCGCCGAGGATGTCGCGCTCGCGCGGGTCGGCGTCTTCGAGCAGGGCCAGGGCCTGGTCGCTGTGGCAGGCCATTACCGCGTGATCGAACCGCTCCAGGCCCCAGTCGTGGCGGACCCACACGCCCTGCGCGTCGCGGCGCAGGCCGGTCACGCCGCAGCCGGGCCGCTCGCGCACGCTCCAGCGCGAACGCATCGCGGTGATGTAGCGGTCGGAACCGCCGTCGACGACGCGCCACTGCGGCCGCGCCGAGACTTGCAGCATCTGGTGGTTGGCCATGAACCGGACCAGATAGCGCGCGGGAAACTCCAGCGCGCGCGCGGCCGGCAACGACCACAGCGCGCAGGTCATCGGCAGCAGGTGCAGGTCGCGGAACGCGGCGCCGTAGCGTTCGCGCCGCAGGTAGTCGCCCAGGCTCGGTCCGGGGCCGCTTTGTTCCAGCAGTTCCGGCGCATGCCGGTAGAAGCGGGTCAGATCGCGCACCATGCCCCAGAAGCGCGGCGAGAGCAGGTTGCGGCGCTGGCAGAACAACGAGTCCAGATCGGTCGCGTTGTATTCCAGGCCGCTGCGCTGGCACTGCACCGAGAAGCTCATCGTGGTCGGCCGCGACGCCACGCCGAGTTCCTCGAACAGACGGCTCAGCAGCGGGTAGTGGATCGGGTTGAACACGATGAAGCCGGTATCGACGCGATAGTCGCGCCCGTGCAGGCGCACGTCGTGGGTATCGGTGTGTCCGCCCAGGCGCGGGTCGCGCTCGAACAGCACCACTTCGTGCTCGCGGTGCAGCAGCCAGGCGCTGGCCAGGCCGGCGATGCCGGAACCTACGACGGCGATGCGCATGCTCAGTCCCTCGCTCGTTCGAGCACCCACGCGGGCACGGGTTTGAGATCGCGCACCAATCCCACTGCGGCGAGCAGGCGCAAGCCGTAGTAGGTCAGGTCGATCTCCCACCAGCGGAATCCCTGACGGGCGCTGCCGGGGAAGAAGTGATGGTTGTTGTGCCAGCCCTCGCCGAAGGTCAGCAGCGCCAGCCACAGGTTGTTGCGGCTGTTGTCGCCGGTAGCGAAACGGCGGCGGCCGTAGCGGTGGGCGAGCGAATTGATCGTGACCGTCGCGTGGAACAACACCGTGGTCGATACGAAGAATCCCCACACCAGCATTTGCCAGGCGCCGGTGCCGAGCTGCGGCGCGACGGCCTGCAATGCGGCGCCCAGTGCGAACAGGCCGAGCGCGAGCAGCGCCGGCACCAGCGTGTCGTAGCGGTCGAGCCAGCGCAGTTCCGGGAACGCGGCCAGGTCGGGCACGCGGGACAGGTCCGTCCGGAACGCTTGCGGCGTCAGAAACCACAGCATATGGCTGCGCCAGAACCCTCGTTGGACCGGCGAATGCGGGTCTTGCGCGGTGTCGGTATGGCGATGGTGGTGGCGGTGATGCGCCGCCCACCACAGCGGGCCGCGCTGCACGCTCGACGCGCCGATCACCGCGAAGGCGAACTGCACCGGCCGCGAGGCGCGGAACGTTCGATGGGAGAAATAGCGATGGTAGAAACCGGTCAGCGCGAACATGCGCACGACGTACAGCGCGGCGGCGACCGCCAGCGCGATCGGCGAAACGCCGGTCCACCATGCGCCCAGGCAGCCCAGATGCATCGCCACGAACGGCGCGGCGCGCAGCCAGTCGACCCGCTCGTCGCGCTCGCCGCCGGCCGCGGCGCCGGGGGCTTCGCTTTCGGTATCGACCCAGCGCCGCGCCGTGCGCAGCGCGCCGTCGAGCGCGCCGCGTCGGGACGCGATCGGTGCCGGGGAGCCGGGTGGAAGCGGAGAACGCGTTCGCATGGCGCGGTCCAGACGGGATCTGACCGGACCTACGAGCCCGCATCGCGGGCGGATGCACTCGGTTGCGGCGGATGTCGCGATGCGCGACCGCGACGCCCGTCACCCTCGCGCGCGCAGTCGCGGGCCCGTGCAACGGGCCGCGACTGCGTTTGCCGGGCGATCAGATCGCGCCGATAGCGCCCTTGGCCACGATCGGGCCGGTAGGCGCGGCATGCGGGATGCCTTGCGCAGGTTCCAGCGTCACCGCCAGCGTGCTGCCCGGCGTCAGCTTGTCGAGCAGGGCGGCCGGCACCGCGACCGAATGCGCTTTCTCGTTCGAGACGAAGCCCAGCGAGCGCGGCGCCTCGCCCTTGGCGATGACCCACAACTCGCCGACCCGGCCCTGCGCATCGGCGGGCGAGGGGATCGGCACCATCAGCACTTTGCCGGCGCGCTTGTCGACCGAGGCCAACCAACCGGGCTGGCCGTCGTCGCGGGTCAGCGGCGTCACCGGACGCGCGACGTCTTCTTCCTGCGCGACCGGCGGTGCCGGCGGCGGCGGCACCGGCGCCGGCGGCGCGCGCCCGACCACGAACAAGGCCACCGCTGCGACCGCGGCCACGCCGGTCAGGCCGCGCCACAACGCCAGGCTGTTCCAGCCGCTCGAGCGCGGTTCGTCCGCGTCCCACCCCAGGCGCGCGCGCACGCCGCGCCACAGCCGCGGCGGCGCGTCGGCAGCGGGCAACTCCTGCGCCAGCAGATTCAGGCGCTGCTCCCATTGCGCCACCAGCCGCGCGAACGCGGGCTCGCTGCGGATGCGTTGCCGGGTCTGCGCGCGGGTGTCCGCGTCGAGCACGCCCAACACGTATTCGCCGGCGCGCACTTCCGCGCTCGGCGGTTCTTGATCGGTTTGATGGTCGCGGATGTTCATTGTTCCAGGCACGCCCGAAGCTGCAACAGGCCACGACGGATCCAACTCTTGACGCTGCCGACCGGCGAACCGGTGCGCTGAGCCAGTTCTTCGTAAGTGGTGCCTTCATAGAAGGCGGTGCGGATCAGCTGGCGCCGCCGCGGTTCCAGCGCCTGCATGCAGGTTTGCAGCAGTTCGGCCTCGCTGACCGCCTCGGCGCGCGCCGCCGGCGTCGGCTCGCCGTCGTCGAGCTCCTCCGGCAGTTCGATGCTGGCGCGCTTGAACGCGTAGCCGCCGCTGCGCATGCGGTCGATCGCCTTGTTGCGCACGATCGCGATCAGCCAGGTCATCGCCGAGGCCTTCTGCGGATCGTACTGATCGGCCTTGTGCCAGATCGCAACGAACGCGTCCTGCAGCACGTCTTCGGCTTCGGCGCGGTCGGGCATCAGCCGCAGGCACACGGCCAGCAGCGCGCTCGAGGTGCTGCGGTACAGGGCTTCGAACGCGGCGCGATCGCCGAGCGCCGCGCGCAGCAATCGCGCCTGCGCTTCGGAAGCCGTTCGTGCCGCGGAGTCTTCGGGAGGCGAAGTCATCGATGGACGCACCGGAGGGGCCGCGTTGGCGGCGAGCGACAAGTACACTACGGGAACGCCACCGATCCGGCAAAGCGGCCACGTCCGCACGACCGTGCCGGGCGACGGCCGAGACCGCGGCAGCAACGACGCCGACCGCAGCGCCGGGCTCATGCGCCGCACCGTTGCGTCAGCGGCGCCGTGGCGGCGGCCTGCGCGTCCATGTCGGGCGCGGCCGCGTCGGGCGGGAACCGCACCAGGACCTTGCGATAACGTCCGGCGTCGTCGCGGATCGTGCTCAAGCCCGAAAACGACTTCAGCCGGCGGCTGGCGGCGTCGTAGACCAGCTCGATCTCCGGCGCCGCGAACGCATACCAGGCGTCCATGCGCAGACGCACGCGCAGTTCTGCGCGCGCGCCCGGGCGCGGCGCCTCGGGCTCTGCGCGGAAGCGGTAGAACGCCAGCCTGGACGGAATCAGAAACGGCACCGAGACGGTTTTTCCCGCCGCCAGCTGCGGCCAGATTTCGCCGATCCGAGCGTCGAATCCGGCGTCGGCGACCGCGCCTTGCGGCACCTGGATCGTCGCGCTGCGTTCGCTTTCGCGCGGCGGGCGCGAGTACACGATGCGCTGCCCCGCGCGGCTGCGCAGGCCTTCTCGATAACCGTCGCGCGCGTCCTCGAAAGCGAAATCCGGCGCCGCCGCGCCGCGGCCCTCGTCGAGGATGCGGCGCGCGAACGCGCGGCCGTCGGGGCAACGGAACAGGGCGATCTTCTCGACCGACCCGCCTGCGCGGCGCGTCCAGTGGCTTTCGCGATACAGCAGGCGGCCGTCCTGCGGCGAGAACGCCAGGCCTTCGTAGTACGAGGGCGCGCCGCGCGCCTGCGCCAAGGGCAGGGCGGCGAGCGCGCACAGCGCGGCGACCTTGAACATGCGCACTCTCGGAACGTGATGGTGCTCGTACATACGCGGCGGCATCGCCTCGAGATGCAGCGCGCCTGTCTTAACTCACTGAACGGCATCGGCGGCCGCGCGCGCATCCATGCGCATCCGCGCATCGCCGCGCTGCGTAGCGAACCAGGCTAGCCCGATTCAGCCCCCTGTCCAGGAGCATGTCCATGAACTCTCGCAGCGCATCCGTACTCGCCACCGCCGTTCTCCTTCTGTCGACGACCGCGGCCGCCCACGCGCAGGACGAGGGGGCCTGGTCGGGCTTCTATCTGGGCGGAAACCTCGGCGGGGCGGACCCCGACAGCAGCGGCAGCAGCCGCCTGCGTTTCGATACCAATCTCGACGGCGGCTTCGGCGACACGGTCCGCACCGCCGCCGGCGCGGACGCGTTCTCGCCGGGATTCTGCGGCGGCGCCGCGGGCGGGCGCACGCCGGCCTCGGGTTGCCGCGGCGACAAGGGCGGCGCCGAATATGGGGTGCGCGGAGGCTACGACTGGCAGCGCGGCCGCTGGGTGTTCGGCGTCGTCGCCGAATACACCAAGAACGATGCGCGCGACAGCGTCAGCGCCTTCAGCACCACGCCGGCGTTCTACACCATGACCCGCGACCTGGATACGACCCTGGCGCTGCGCGGCCGGGTCGGCTGGAGCCTCGGCGCGCGCGGCGACTATCTGCTGTACGCGACCGCCGGCGCGGTGCGCGCCAATGTCGACCACAGCTTCGTCACCAGCAACACCGCCAACGCGTTCGGCCCGACCGGCGACGACCGCGCCTACGGCTGGCAGGCCGGCATCGGCCTGGAACGCAAGGTCCTGGACCACTTCACGGTCGGGCTGGAATACCTGTACACCCGCCTCAGCGACGACGACTACCGGGTGCGGGTCGGCCGCGGCACCGCGCCGGCGACCAATCCGTTCCTGCTGGTCAACCCGTCGGGCACCGATCTGCGCCGCGCCGACGAAGACTTCCAGATCGGCGCGTTGCGGCTGACCGCGACCTATCGCTTCTGAGCCGCACGTTGCGCGAACGCAGGATGCAGGACGGCGCGCGCAACCGCGTGCGCGCCGTCCGCGCGTGCGCGCCGCCCGCATCGCACGGATGCGGGCCAGCCGCTGCGTTCGCCGCACGCGACTCAGTAAGCGCCCGGGTTAGCGTTGAACGTCACCGGCACGGCGACGACGATGCAGCCGCCGGCGGGCAGCGCGCTGGCGGTGAGGCTGACCGTGTTGCCGCCGACGGCGCCGCCGGCACCGGCCGAACAGGTGCCGCCGCCGCTGCCGGTGCAGGTCCACTGCGCGTTGAGGGTGGCGCCCGGCGGCAGGGTGTCGCTGATCGCCGCGCCGTTGGCGGCATCGGCGCCGGCGGCGTTGCACGCGGTCAGGGTGTAGGTCGCCGAACCGCCCGGGGTGTAGGTGCCCGCGCCGTCGCTTTTGACGATCGACAGCCGCGCCGCGTTGGGCCGGTTGGTGAAGGTGCACACGACGGTCTGGGCGCGGCCGTTGGCGGCCGCGCCGGTCACCGAGACCGGCAGGGTGATGTTGACGCTGGTGCCGGTGCCGGTCGCGACCGCCGCGCCGGCGCCGTTGACGCAGTTGTAGGTCGCGGTGTACTGGCCCGTGGTCGCCGCGTTGGGCACTTCGGCGACGGTGGTGGTGATCGCAGTGGTGGCGATGTTCTGGGCGACGGTGAGGTCGGGCGCGCCGGAGGCGTTGTTGTGGTACAGCGTGCGGAAGCCGGTGGTGCCGTTGTGGCCGGCGTTGACCGCGAACGCGGTGCCGCCGATGCCGAGGTCGAAACGGCCGCTGTCGCTGGTCGGATTGAGTTGCTTGATGACCTGGATCGCCGGCTTGATCTCGATCATGTAGTCCTCGACCTCGCCGCTGTCGACGCGGCCGGTCGGCGTGGAGGCGCTGAGCTGGCTGCCCTGGGTCGCGCGCAGGCGCACGTAGCTGCGGCCGGCGGTGGTGGCGATCGGCACGGTCCAGTTCAAAGCGGTCGAGGTGGCGCCGCTGGCGACGGCGTTGCACACGCCTTCGGCGGTGTCGAACACGCCGTTGCGGTTGAAGTCGATCCAGCCGCAGACGGTGCCGGCGGCGGTGCTGCCGCTGAGCGACGGGGTCAGCGTATAGGTCTGGCCGATCAGACCGGTGTGCAGGGTCGCCAGCGGCGTGCTGAGGCCGTCTTCGTCGCCGCCGTCGCCGTTGCCGCCGTTGTTGTCGCCGCCCGCGGCGACCGCGTTCGGGCTCGGCGTCACCGCCGGGGTGGTGTTGAAGACGTTGACGTTGTCGGCGTCGACCGTCGCGCCGAGGCGGATGCCGTCGACGATGTGGCTGGCGGCTTCGGTCGCGTCGTAGCTGGCCGGGGCGTCGCCGAAGTCCTCGTCGACGGTCGCGGTGACCATGTAGCCGTCGTCGCCGAGCGCGTTGCCGATGGTCGTGTTGAAGACGTTGCGCGCGCCGGACATGCCGACGGTGAAGGTCACCGAGGTCACGGTGCCGTTGACGCGCACGCTGCCGCAGCCGGCGAACTGGGTCGCCGGCGCGGTGATGGTCGTGCAGTTGGTGCCGTTGTAGGTGGCGTTGTTGACGTCGACCGCGGTGCCGACGCCGCCGCCGGCGAGCGGCCGCAGATTGACCGCGCCGGCCAGCGTGGTCAGGGTCGCGCCGGCGGGCAGCGACGAGGCCAGGGTGTGGGTGACCCGGCCGGCGGTGATGGTGACGGTGTCGCCGGTGATGCTGCGCACGCTGCCGAGGCCGAGGAAATGCAGGGTCGGGTTGGTCACCGGCCGGCTGAAGCTGACGGTCAGGGTGGTGCCGATGTCGGGGCAGGCGACGGTGGTGGCCGCGTTGCTGGCGAAGTTGCAGGACGCGCCGATGGTTTGCAGCTGGATGCCGGTGGTCGTGGTCGGCACGTTCGGCGTGAACATCGTCGCCGCCGCGCCGCCGAGCGTGGTGATCGGGACGTTGTTGGCGACGATCTGCACGTTGGTGCCGCCGGACAGGGTGTAGGTCGCGGTCAGCGTCGAGGGATACGGCTTGGTCGAAGCGCCGGCGGTGCCGGTGGTGCCGGTCGCGGTCGCGTTGTTGAGCTGCGCGGCGCCGGCCGGCAGGCCCGATGCGATCGCCAGCAAGCTCGCCAGCGCCGTCGCCAGCACGATCCGCGTGCGGCGCTGCGGCGCCGGCCCATGAACATTCCCCATTCTCGATCTCCTGAGCATTCCAATGCGGTGCGGTCGCCCGCCGCCTGCCGGGTCCCCGTCGCTGCAGCCGCGGTGTGGCGTCGTCCGCTGCGAAGACCCACGTCGCGAGTACCGGCGCGCGCGCCGGTCCCCGACCGTTCGCGCGGGCGGCGCGCTCGTCGCGGCCGCTCAGACGCGCGAGCGTCGTCTGGCCGAAACCTCGGCGCCGGCAAGGTCGGCGACATGTCCCCTGAAGCAGGCCTTCAGATTAGAGCCTTCCGGCGTGAAGAAGAAAGCGAAGTTGCCATGCGAATCGGCGCACACTTTTATCGGCTTCGCGTCGCGGAAATACCGCGCCGCGTCGGCATCGCCCGCGCCGGGAACGAGCGCGGCCATCGCCGCGGCGCGTTCGCGGACCAGGCGCTGCACCGCCTGCGGTTGCGACCAGGCCTGCTTCAAGGTCTTCAGCGCCGGAGTCGGATTGAGGGTGGCGTCGGTCAAGGCGATCACCTCGGTGGAGTGCCCCTGCCACTGCGCCGCGCCGCGGCAGCGACCGTGCGCGCGGTCGCAATCGAGCAGGCCGAAGGTTTCGTCGATGATCGAAATCGACGAGGGCGCGAGCGGCAGCAAGCGCAGAAGCTCCGCATCGTTGGCCGCCTGCAGCGGCGACAGCGGTTCGCCCATGCCCTGACTCGGGTCGTAGCGGACTTGCGCGCTGACCACCTTGAGGTCGCGCAACTTCTTCACCAGCGCGTCCAGGGCGCGGTAATGCGCGCGCAGGCACAGGCGCAGCGGTTGCGGCTGCGGCTCGCCTCCATGCAGGCGCCACGGATCCAGTTCGACGATCGCGCCGGCCATGCCGCGCGACAGCTTGATCCGTTGCAGACCCTCCAGTTTGAGCACACCCCTGACATCCCGCACCCAGGCCGGATCTCGCCCCATCGCCGCACCCCAACTGCTTTTTTGATCTGCTCGCGCAGCGCCGTCGAACCCGGCCGCCCGCGCCCGAACCGGAACGCGTCGAACGACGCGCCGGCGGCGGCGGGTGGGCGATCGGCACGACTTCCCGCCACATTCGGTACAGCTCGCATACTGACTCACGGCATGCGCTGCAACCATCGATCGCTCTGAAATTCTTTGATCCATTACTGGAGCAATGTTCCCCGCATGCAGCTACTCAACGACATGGAACTGTTTATGGAAGTAGGCAAGGCGATGAGTTTTCGCGGCGCGTCCGCGGCGATCGGCGTGCCGATCGCGACCTTGTCGCGGCGAATTTCCCGATTGGAAAAACACATCGGCCTGCGCTTGTTCAACCGCACCACCCGCAAAGTCGAACTGACCGAAGCCGGGCAGGCCTATTTCGAGCGCTGCAAACGCATCGTCGAAGACGCGCGGCTGGCGCACGAGCAGTTGGGCGAAATGCTCGCCCGCCCGAACGGGGTGCTGCGCGCGTCGCTGCCGGTGGACCTGGCGGTCGACTTCCTGGCGCCGCTGATCAGCCAGTTCGCGCGCGACTATCCCGAGATCCGGTTCGAACTGGACTTGACGCCGCGCCGCGTCGATCTGGCCAGCGATCCGGTCGACGTCGCGATCCGGATGGGGCCGCAGCCGGATTCGAACCTGATCGCGCGCCAGATCGCCAGCCTGCCTTGCGGCCTCTACGCTTCGCCGCGCTATCTGGAGCGCAACGGCGTGCCGGCGCATCCGGACGAACTGGCCGTGCACGAATGCCTGCGCATGAGCGCGGCCAGCAACGGCGGGGCCTGGGCGCTCAGGCGCGGCGACGCGGTCGCGACGATGGCGGTGTCGGGACGGTTCTCGCTCAACAGCGTCGGCATGATCCGCCGTCTCGCCGGCCTGGGAATGGGCATCGCGCGGCTGCCGTCCTTGTTGGTCGCGGCCGATCTGGCCAACGGCACGCTGCAGCGCGTCCTGCCCGAGTGGACGGCGTCGGCGGTGCCGGCCTACGCGTTGACCCAGACCCGTCTGTTGCCGGCGAAGACGCAGCGATTCATCGACTTTCTGCAAGAACACGCGCAGCGCGCCGTCGACGACGGCGAATGGCCGCCACGGTGAGCGGCGGCGCGCCGGCAGCGCATCGATGCCGCGGCCGGCGCAGGCGGCCCGGCGCGGCGGCGAAAGCGCCGCCGCGCGCAAGCGGCTTCAGTAATCGAAACGCAGGCGCAAGCCCACCGTGCGCGGATCGTTCCAGTAAGCGCGGATGAAGCCGCCGGCGTCGTCGGCCCAGTTCTTGCTCATCTTGTCGGTGGCGTTGAGCACGTAAAGCTCGGCGCGCCAGATCGACGGCGACTTCAGGCTCAGGCTGGCGTCGACCGTGGTGTAGGCCTCCTGCGCGTCGGACACGTGCGCGTTGTCGAGGTTGCGCAAGGTGAAGTACATCTTGTCCTGCCACTTCACGCTGACCCACGGCACCAGTTCATAGCCGTTTGCGAACTTGAAGGTGTGCGAGGCGTTGACCCCGGCGGTGAACTTCGGCGTCATCGGCAGGTGGTGGCCGGTGATGTCGTAGATCTGGCGGCCGGCCAGCTCCGGATTCGGACCGGAATACGGCGCGGGGCAGGGCGGGGCGCCGAATTCTTCGCGCACGCCGCAGTTCCATTCGTCGCTGAAGGTCGGGTAGTCCTTGATCTTGCTGTTGATGTACGAGAAGAAGCCGCCGATGCGGGTGTTCGGCGTGGGCAGGTAATCGAACTCGACCTCCACGCCGGGGATGTTGACGACGCCGACGTTGACGGTCTGCCACTTCTTGATGATGTCGCAGGTCGGGTTGAAGTCCGGGCACGGTTCTTCGACATGGACCTTGGCCGCGTAGAAGTCGCCGGTCACCTGCATGTCCTTGTAGCGGCTGTAGAACGCGGTGACCGACAGGCTCAGGCGCTGGTCCAGCAGCAGGCCCTTGTAGCCGATCTCGAAGTTGGTGACGGTTTCGGGCTTGTACGGGAAGAAGGTGTACTGCGGGCCGGCCGGACCGTCGATGCAGGTCTTGCCGCCGCACTTGTCGTCCTTGTCGCCGAAGCCGCCGGCCTTGTAGCCGGTCGACAGCGAGGCGAACAGGATTTCGTCGTCGGACAGGTTCTTGGTCAGGCCGAGCCGCCAGGTGACCTTACGCCAGGATTCGGAGTGCTCGTTCTCCGCCGGCGGCCCCCACAACTTGTAGGCGCCGATGCCGCCGAACGGGCCCATGCGCTCGGTCAGCTCGCGGCCGTTGTGCGCGCGAAAGCCCGGCTGGCCCGGCGTGCCCGGGTTGTACAGGCCGTTGTAGTACGCGGTCGATTCGGTGTCCCAGCCGCCGTAGACCTGGCCGCCGCGGTCGGTCTTTTCGTCGCGGCTGTAGCGCGCGCCGAAGGTCGCGGTCCAGCTCGGGGCGAAGCGCCAGTCGGCCTGCGAGAAGATCGCCTTGGCGTCGACCTGGCGATTGGGCTGGTGGTAGAACTGGCTGACCGGATAGCCGAACGGCGCGTTGACCAGTTGTTCCTGGGCGTAGTCGATCTGGTTCTTCTCGCGCATCCAGAACAGGCCCGAGACCAGGCTCAGGCGTTCGCCCTGGTGCTTGAACTGCAGTTCGTGCACGAACGACTTGTACTTGGAATCCAGGGTGATCGAGGTGTTGTCGCGCACCGGCCACACGCCCCAGTCGCCTTCGGCCGGCACCGGCAGGGTCGCGGTGACCTGCGAGGGAATCTCGTGGTAGCCGCCGTCGTCGTCGGCGATCTGGAAGCGCTTCTGCACCGCGAACGCCACGTTGTATTCGAGGCTGTTGGCGTCGTCGATGAACCAGTTGAGGTTCGAACGCACCGTGTCGATCGACATGTCGGTGCGGCCGGGCACGTTGATGTTGACGTCCCACTTGCCGCCGGTGCAGGCGAAGCGGGTGCCGGCGGCCTGGCCGCAGTCCTTCATCGCGACCTGGCCGGCGCCGTCGTTCTGAAACTTCTCGTACGCGACCAGCCATTCGACCTTGTCGCTGAACGCGTAGCGCGCGGCCAGGCGCAGCGCCCATTCGTCGCGGTTGTAGTAGTACTTGTCGCGCCCGACCTTGACGTTGCGGCGCTGGTCCACGTCGGGGATGCCGTCGGCGATGAAGCCGCGCTCGGGGATGTTGACGTCGGTGAAGTCCTGCTTCTGGTCGATCCAGCCGTCGCGCTCGACCTTGGTCGCGGAGAAGCGCAGGGCGAAGCGGTCGTTGACCGCGATGTTCTGGATCAGGTTGAGCTGGCGCAGGTTGTAGCTGCCGATGTCGAGCTCGGCGCTGCCGAAGGTGGAATCGAAGCGCGGCTTGGCCGGGATGATGTTGATGCTGCCGCCGGTGGAGTTGCGGCCGAACAAGGTGCCTTGCGGGCCGCGCAGCACTTCGACCTGATCGACGTCGAACATCAGCGCCAGCGCGCCCTGCGGCCGCGGCGAGTACAGGCCGGCGACGTGCAGGCCCACGGCCGGGTCGCCGATCTCGGTGAAGTTGTTGGCGCCGATGCCGCGGATGCTGACCTGCACGCCCGAGTCCGGGCCGGATGCGATCTGCACGTTCGGCATCTTGCCGGACAGGCCGCGCACGTCGCGCACGCCTTCGCGGGTCAGCGCCTCCTGGGTCACCGCCGTTACGGTCACCGGCGTCTTCAGCAGATCCGATTCCAGGCGCGTGGCCGACACGCGCACCGTCTCCAGCGTGGCCTTGGCTTCGCCGGCGCTGGCCTGCCCGGCGGCGACCGGCGGCTCGTCTTCGCCGGCGGCGGATTGGGCCATGACCGGCGCGGCGGCGCAGCCGAGCAGTACCGCTGCCACCGCGACGGCGATGCCGCTCGGTCGAACATCGCTGGGACGCTTTTTCATCGTTGGCTCCTGGTGGTGCGGCGTGTGCGGCGACTCGCGCCGACAGGCCCGCGCAGTGGCTGGTGCGGTCGCCCGGTCAGGGCGAGACGGGAGTGTTTTTTGCGGAGTACACGGTCTGGTTGCGTACCAGCGGCCGGGCCCAGACGCCGACGCTGAGGATGTAGAGCAAGGGCGCGAACACCAGCGACAGGCCCGCGCGCAGGCCCCAGTGGTCGGCGATCGCGCCGATCAGCAGCGGCACGACCGCGCCGCCGAGGATGCCGCTGCACAGGATTCCCGAGAACGCGCCGTGGTGCTGGCTGACCGAGTTCAAGCCCAGCGAGAAGATCACCGAGAACATCACCGACAGGAAAAAGCCCGCGGCCGGGAACGCCAGCACGGACACGTCGGCGGAGCCGTACAGCGCCAGCGCCAGGCAGGCGATCGCCAGGATCGAGAAGATCGCCAGCACCCGCTTGGAATCCAGCAGCTTCAGCAGGCCCAACCCGACCAGGCAGCCCAGCGACATCAGCCCCCAGAAGCGGCTGACCGCGACCGCGCCTTGCTCGGTCGCCGACAGCCCGTGGTAGCTGTGCAAGAACTGCGACATCCAGTTGGCGATGGACTGCTCGGTGCCGACATAGGCGACGATGCCGAGGAAGAACAGGCGCACGTCCCAGCGCCGCAGCAGGCTGCGGTAGGCCTCGCGGTTGCCGGCGCGCTCGTCGTCCTTCAACTCCACCGCCGGCAGCGGCAGCTTGTAGTTCAGCAGCGCCAGCACAGCGAAGGCGGCGCTGAAATACCAATAAAAGCTCAGCCACGCCAGCGGCTGCGCCGCCACGTCGGGGCGCTGCATGTACAGCTTGAACGCCAGCGGGCTGAGAAACGACGCCAGCCCGAACACCAGCTGCGCCATCACCGAGAAGAACGCGAAGTGCTGTTCGCCGCCGGCGGTGCGCATCAGCGGATTGATGACGACCTGCAGCAGCGCCATGCCCAAGCCGATCACGAACAGGCCGGCGACCACCGACAGGTAGCCCGGCAGCAGCGCGATCGCCAGCGCGCCGGCGAAGTTCAGCGCGAACGCGGCGAACAAGGTGGTGCGGGCGCCGCGGGCTTCGATCAGCAGGCCGCCCGGAATCGAGATCAGGCCGTAGGCGAGGAAGAACGAGAACGGCATGAAGCCGGCCATCGTCAGGCTCAGCTTGAAGTCCTGGATGGCGATCGGCATCAGCGGGCCGATCAGGTTGGTGATGAAGGAGATCGCGAACCAGATCAGGAGGATGTAGCTGATGATGATCGGCCGGTGCGTCATGGTCGCGCCTTCAGGTCAGGAGTGCGGCTGCAGACAATGGGAGAGCTCGCCGGCGGCGATGCTCTTGCGCGGGAAGCGGGGCAGGATCGCGCCGGCGGTGCGGCAGCCGGCCGCGAGCGCGTCGTCGAGACCGGCGCCGTTCAAGCGCGCGGCCAGATAGCCGGTGTTGAAGCTGTCGCCGGCGCCGACGGTGTCGAAGATTTCCGCGGCCGCTTCGGTCGCGTAGCGGGTGCTGCGGCCGTCGACGTGCCCCAATGCGCCGGCGGCGCCGAGCTTGACGATCAGATGCGCGCCGGGCTTGAGCAGCGCGGCGACGCGCTGCACCGCGAGCTCGAGCTCCTGGGTTTCGGCGATGCTCATCGCCTCCAGCTCGTTGACGAGCAGATGGTCGCAATGGGCCAGCCAGCCGGCGACTTCGCGCTGCACTTGCGAGGTCCAGCCTTCCGGCGGCCAGCCGGTGTCGAGCGCGACCTGATAGCCCCGGGCCGACGCCTGCGCCAGCAGTTCGCCGAAGCCTTCGCGCAGGCCCGACAGCAGGAACGGGGAGGTGAACAGCGCGACGCTGCCGTGCGGTGCCGGCGGCAGGTGCTTGAGCACGAAGTCCGGGCTCAGGTGTTGCAGATGCCCGCAGCTGGTGAAGAAGGTGCGCTCGCCGTCGGGGTGCATCAGGCCGACCGACATGGTGGTGTCGCTGCTGCAGGTCTGCAGCTCGATCCGGATGCCGGCGAGCTGCAGCAGCAGCCACTGGGCCAGATCGTCGTCGCCGATCGCGCCGATCAGGTGCGGGCTGAGGCCGAGGTGGCGGGCGGCAAGGGCGGAGTTGGCGGCCGAACCGCCGGCGCGCAGCTCGCTGCGCGGCAGCAGTCGTTCGGTGCCTATCTTGGGCCAGCCGTCGAGCGTGCCCAGGACCAGGTCTACGCTGACGTCGCCGACGATGCTGAATTGGGGCTGATCGGACTTCATGGGGCGACTATAGTCACCCCGATCCGGTCTCGTCAATAAAAATATCCAGTGGAAGTTTAATTAAATGCGGCGTCCTCCGGCGGCCGGCCGGTGGCCCAGCAGCTCGGCCGCGTGCAGTTCGCCGAACTCGTCCTTCTGCAGGCCTTCCAGCCGCGGCGACAGCAGTTCGTGGATCGGCAGCACCGCGGCGCCGAGCAGGGAACAGTCTTCCTCGCGCTGGGAAATCATCACCCGCGGCAGTTCCGGGGCCGGGCGGCCGCGCACCGAGCGGTGCCAGGGCTGGGCGAGGTCGACCAGGCGCTGGACCAGTTGCTGCGGCGCCGATCCGCCGATGACGATGGTCTGCGGGTCGAGCAGGTTCTCGATCATGCAGATCGCATCGCGCAGGCGCTGCGCGGCTTGCTCGCACCATTGGCGCAAAGCCGGGTCGTCGGCGGCGTCGAGCCGTTCGAGCAGGGCCGGCCCGTGCACCTGCGCATCGTCGAGGCCCAGCGCTTCGGCCAGCGAATGCAGCGACAGGTAACGCTCCAGGCAGCCGTGGTTGCCGCAGTAGCAGGGCGTACCGCCGGGAACCACCGGCACGTGGCCGATCTCGGTCGCGTTGCCGTCGGCGCCGCGGTAGTTGTTGCGGCCGACGATCAGCGAGCCGCCCAGGCCCATGCTCAGGTGCAGGTAGAAGAAGTTGTCGAGGTGGCGGGCGACGCCGTACAGGGTCTCGCCGAGCGCGCCGGCGACGCTGTCGACGCTGTGGAACAGCGGCAGGCCGGTGGCTTCCTGCAACTGGTCGAGGATCGACAGGTCCTTCCAGCCTTCCAGCGCGGTCGGGCCGACGAAACTCAGCTCGGTGTCGCCGAGGGGGCCGGGCAGGGCCACGCCGATGCCCCACAGCCGCGCATTGGCCTGGCGGCGCAGGCTGGCGACCAGTTCCAGCAGGCCGGCGAGCAGTTGCGCGCGGTCGCAGCCCTGCAGCTTCACTTCGCAGCGCGCATCGATGCGGCCGACCAGGTTCACCAGCGCGCCCGAGGCGCGGCCCGGTTCCAGGCTGATGCCGATCGACTGGCCGGCGTCGGGGTTGATCTCGAACGCGATCGGCGGCTGGCCGCGGGTCTTCAGATCCTTTTGCCGGCGCGAGACGATCAGGCCGATCGACTCGAGTTCGTTGGTGATGTTGGCGACCGTCTGCGGGCTCAGCGAGACCTTTTCCTGGATGTCCTTGCGCGAGGCCGCGCCGTGCTGGCGGATGAAATCCAGCACGAGGCGGCGGTTGTAGGGGGCGCTGGATTGCTGGGTGGCGCCGCGGCCACTGTTCATAGGCGTCGAAACCGGTTGAGCGTAGGGGAGGGGAAAAGCACCGTCGTATTATTCATACATCCATGTGAAGTATTTATTGACGATGCGTGTCGACATGGCTAAGTTGCGCTGTGCCTAGTCTATCCGGAACCGTGTCAATGACCTCTTTGCCGCCTTCCCGCAAGACCGTAGTGCTGGCGTTGGCCGCGTTGGCGATCGCCGTGTCCGGCCTGTCGCACGTGGCCGCGGCCGCGAGCCCCGAGGGCAAGACCACCGTATCGGTGAGTCTGCCGACCGAGCCGCTGCTGGTGCAGATCAATCAGGTCGCGCTGGAACGGCGCGGGCCGAAGCTCGCGATCGTCGAATACACGGGCGACGCCGACGCGGGCCGCTACACCGTGTTGCGCGACGGCAAGGCGGTCAAGCAAGGCGAACTGAAACCGCTGCCGGCGTTCGACGCCTGGGGCGCCGGCAAGCGCTACTACAGCGTCGATTTCTCCGACGCCGAGCAGGCCGGCCGGTATCAAGTGGACGTGCGCATCGGCAAGCGCCGCGCGCTGTCGGCGCCGGTGCCGGTGCCGGTGCGCGACAACGCGGTGTTCGCCACCACCGGCGCGCAGCTGCTCGGCTACTTCAAGCGCAGCCGCCACACCGACGCGGCCGACCGCGACCTGCCGATCTTCAAGACCGAGCGCCGGGTCGATGCCTGGGGCGGCTGGCAGGACGCCGGCGGCGACAAGGGCAAGTACCTCTCGCACCTGGGCTACGCGAACTACTTCAATCCGCAGCAGGCCTCGATGGCGGCCTGGGTGCTGGCCTACGGCGCGGACACGCGCAAGGCGTTGTTCGCCGCCCACGGCCTGCAGGCGCAGGTCGAGGACGAGGCGTTTTGGGGCGCCGATTACCTGCACCGCATCCTCGATGAAGAAGGCTATTTCTACACCACGGTGTTCGACCAGTGGGGCACGCCGGGCGCGCAGCGCATGGTCACCGGCTACGAAGGCGCGGCCGGCACCTACACCACCCTGTACCGTTCGGCGTTCCGCGCCGGCGGCGGCATGGCCATCGCCGCGCTCGCGCGCGCCTCGATGCTGGCCAAAAGCAGCGGGCGCCACGGCGAGTTCGACGGCGCCCGGTACCTCGCCGACGCCGAGCGCGCCTATGCGCACCTGCGCAAGTTCAACCCGCAGTACTGCGCCGACGGCAAGGAAAACATCATCGACGACTACACCGCGCTGATGGCGCTGGTGGAACTGCGCAACGCTACCGGCCAGGCGCGCTACCTCGACGACGCGCGCGAGCGCGCCGCGAACCTGATCGCGCGGCAGCAGGCCGACGGCGGTTTCGTCAGCGACGGCGGCCGCCGGCCGTACTACCACGCGGCCGAAGCGGGCCTGCCGGTGATCAGCCTGTCGGCCTATGCCGACATCGAACCCGAGCCGGCGCGGCGGCAACGCGCGCTCGACGCGATCGGCTCGGCGCTCAAGCACGAGCTGGCGATCACCCGCGCGGTCGCCAACCCCTACGGCTACGCGCGCCAGCGCTTCCAGCTGACCCGCGACGGCAAGGCCGAAGGCGAGGCGCTGGAAGGCTTCTTCATCCCGCACCGCAACGAAACCGGCTACTGGTGGCAGGGCGAAAGCGCGCGCCTGGCCTCGCTCAGCGCGGCGATGATCGTCGGCGGCCGCAAGCTCGCGGGCGAGAGCGTCGCCGGATACGGCCTGCCGGCCGACCGCGCCGCTTACGCGCAGGACCAGCTCGACTGGACCCTGGGCCGCAATCCCTACGGCATGTCGATGCTGTACGGCTTCGGCCGCAAGAACCCGCCGACCGTGCTGGAGAGCGCCGGCGAAATGTTCGTCGGCGGCATCTCCAACGGCATCACCGGCGCGGTCGGCAGCGACACCGGCGCCGGCATCGCGTTCGCGCCGGGCCCGGATTCGGAGCAGTGGCGCTGGGTGGAGCAGTGGATTCCGCACACCACCTGGATGCTGTTCGCGGTCATGGCGATGTCGGGCGAGGAGACCCGCTGAGCCGCGGGTCCGCCGTCGCGCTCACAGACGCAGATCGCCGGCGACCTCGATCTTGGGAACCCGCAAACCCATCGCGATCCACGCCTGCATCAGCTTCGCGAAAAACCGCAACGACTGGCGTCTGTGATTGGGTACGTCGTCCGGCAGCGCGGAGGGATCGGCCAGATCGCCGGTCATGGTGCGCATCTCCAGCGGCGGCAGCGCGCCGTCGCGCCACAGGCCGGCGTACAGGCTCAGCCAGTGTCCGCCCTTGAATTCCAGGAACACCGGCGTGTTGCAGCAGGTGGCCAGCACGCGCCGGGTGCCTGAGTCGGCGGCGAGGCGGAATTGCTTGAGATGCTCGGCGCCGGCGACGAAGGCGACGCGGTCCTTGCGCTGCATCACGAAGCCGGTGCCGCCGTGTTCGTTGAGCACGCGCGGGGCGCCCGCCAGCCGCGCCATGCGCGCGCCGGCTTCGCGGCAACTGTCGCAGCAGCATTCCACGCGGGCGATGGGGGCACCTTCGACGTCGAGGGCGAACCGGCCGCAAGCGCAGGCCAGATGTTGGATCGGGGACATGGCGGGCCTTTCGTGAGGGTCTCGACAGGACGACGAACGGGCCCGGGCCATTTCGACAACTGTGCTTGCGGATCGCCGGCGCGGGCGCTGCCGCGGGCTGAGCCGAGCCCAGGACCGCGCTCGAACGACGGCTTGACCGATACCCGGAGCCCGCACCGAAGGCCACCCGCCGGTATCGCCCGCGGACGGCGCGGCTAGCGTCGTCTTCGCGCCGCTCACGCGCGGCGTTAACGCCGCGGCTGCCAGGGTCGTGACCACGCCCGGACCATCGAGGAGACCGCAATGAGCGATTCCGAAGCGCTTGCGCGCAAGCTGTGGAAGCACCTGCACCACGACCGCACCGTGATGCTCGGCATCGAGGAAGAAGGCGGGCATATGCGGCCGATGACGGCCTTGGCCGAAGGCGACCGCTCGCCGCTGTGGTTCTTCACCGCCCGCGATACCGAGCTGGCGCGCCGCGTGGACGGCCCGCGCGCGGCCACGGTGGCGTTCGCGGCGAAAGACCACGCCTTGTTCGCCAGCATCCGCGGCAGCCTCGTGCTGGATACCGACCGCGCTGTGGTCGCACGCTTGTGGAACCCGTTCATCGCCGCGTGGTACGAGGGCGGCCAGGACGATCCCAAGCTCGCGCTGCTGCGTTTCGACGCCGGCAACGCCGAGGTGTGGCTCAACGAGAACAGCCTGCTGGCCGGGGTCAAGCTGTTGCTCGGCGTGGATCCGAAGAAGGATTACGCGGACAAGGTCGGCGAAGTCGATCTGGGCCGTTGACGCCGCGCGTGCTGACTACCCCGGACGGCCGCTATATCGTCGTGGACGGGCGGTTGTGGCGCGCGGCCGATCCGCGCCTGTCGGCTGCCGAGAAGGAACAAGCGGTGGCCGAGCTGATGGCGGCGCGGCGCGCAGTGCGCGCGGCCGCCGGCGATGCCGATGCGGTGCGCGAAGCGCGCGCCCGGGTCGATGCGGCGAAACGCAAGCTCGGGGAACGCGGGCCGGTGTGGTGGAGCGACGGCGCGCCGGATTACAACCGGCGCATGGTCGCGCGCACGCCGTATGCGCAATGGTTCGAAGCGCAGACCGCAGAGGAGTGAAGCGGCGAATGAAGTTCCGGCGTGGCCCGGTGCTCTTGGCGTCTCCCTTGCGCACCGCCGGCGACGCTTAAGCCTCGTCGCCCTCGGGCGCGGGATACAGCCGCTGGCACACCGGGCAGAAGAACGCACGCCGTTTGAAACGCCCCAGGTGCTTGCGGAAGCTCAATCGCTCGCCGTCGCGCGGACAGTGGGTTTTCGTGTGCACTTGCAGATGCCGCTTCAGCTCGTAGGCCTTCTTCCAGCGGTAAAAATCGAAGCTGTAGTCGCGCGCCTGGGCGATCAGTTCGCTGAGCTTGCGCGGCGGCAAGGCGCCGATCAGGCTTTCCGGGTGCACGCGGATGCGGTGCAGGGCTTCGTTCTTGATGATGTTGCCGACGCCGGAGAACACGTTCTGGTCGAGCAGGGCGTCGGCGGCCAGCGCCTGCGGCATCTGTTTGAGTTTCTTGCGCGCGGCCCTGGCGTCCCAGTCCGGGTTCATGACGTCGGCCGACCAGTCGTAGACCTCGTCGAGCGGCTGGTCGATGAACTTGATCGAGCATGCATAGAAGTTGAGCTCGTCGCCGCCGTCGAACTGCAGGCTCAGGCGCGGCGCGGCCTCGCGGCGTTCGTTGATGCGGTAACTGCCGTACAGCATGAAGTGCACGCGCAGGCTGAAGTCCGAAAACTCCAGCAGGAAATGCTTGCCCCACGAGCGTATCGCGCGGATCTTGCGCCCCTGCATGCGCTGGATGTCCTGACTGCTGTTGCCGGTCACCTGCCGCACCGTGCGTCCGGCGAACGATGCGGCTTCTTCCTTGAGTATGACGATCGTCGGGCCTTCGGGCATCGGCGTGAGGACCATGAGGTGGAATCGTTCGCCGCACGGGCGCGGCATCGGCGGAACGCGGGAAGCGCAGCGTTGCGCCGACAATGTGGCGGCCGCCGTTAAGGACGCGTAGCCGATGCCGCCGGCGACGATCACGCTTGTGCAACGGCCGGGGCCGCAGCGAGCGCGACGATCAGCGGGGCCGTGCGCTGCGCGGCGGCGTGGGCGGACTCGCGCACGACTGCTGGAAGTGCAGCGCATCGGGGACCGCATGACCTGCGGCGGTGTTGTCGAACACGCACCAGGTTTCGGTCCCTGCCACGGCCTCGGCGCGGACCGCGGCGGCCATCGCGGCAAGGCGATCTTCGCCGTAAGCGCTGTAATAGATGCGCGGCGAACCATGCCAGCGCCAGTAGCGCAGCGCGCCGTCGGCCGAGGGGATTGTCGCGGCAGGCAGCGGAACCGCGGGATCCACGCCGGCGCGCTGCACGCGATGACGCTGCAATAAGTCCTGCGCCTGCTCGCCGAACCACGAGCGATGGCGCGGCTCGCAGACCACCGCCGCTGCGCTGCGGCGGCCAAGCATGGCGAAAAACCGCGCCGCGACCGCAGCGTCGAATCGCAGCGACGGCGGCAGCTGCACCAGCAACGCGCCGAGCCGGTCGCCGAGGCCCTCGACCTGGCCGACGAACTCGTCGAGCAAAGGTCCGACCGCTTGCAGCCGGGCTTCATGGGTGATGGCGCGCGGCAGCTTGGCGCTGAAGCGGAACCCGGGCGGCACGCTGTCGGCCCAGCGCTGCCAGGTCGAGCGCCGGTGCGGCCGATAGAACGAGGAATTGACTTCGACCGCATCGAAGCGCGTCGCGTACGCGGCCAGCACGCTGGCGCCGCCGCCGAAACGCGCGCGTTCGGCGGCGGGCAGAGACCAGCCGGCGCAGCCCACGCGCACGCGCGTCGGCTGCGGGCGGTTCGAGGCGGTCAAGGTCGGGTCGATCGGTGCGGGCGTCGACGCGGTTCGCATGCGTCCGATGCTGCCGCCGGTTTCGTAGCACGGGCGTGAACGCGGCGCGGCGTGCGCGGCGCAACGGCCGCCTGTCACTCGGCGTCGACGCTCCACTGCGTCAGCCGCCCGAATCCGACCTCGGCGACGATGGCATGAAGCCAAGCCGTATACGTTTGCGGCGCGCGCTGCATCGACTCGCGCAGCGACGCCAGCGGCATCCAGACCCACTCCTGCACTTCCTGCGGATCCGGCTGCGGCGCCGCGTCGGCGCGGCCGACGAAAAGATGATCGAACTCGTGCTCCGTCAGCCCTTCGGTCACCGCCAGTTCGTAGACGATGCTGCCGACGCGGCGCAACGCGCAATCGAAGCCCATTTCTTCGCCCAGGCGGCGGTGGGCCGCGTCCTCGACCGCTTCCCCGGGCCGCGGATGGCCGCAACAGGTGTTGGTCCACAGTCCGGCGGAGTGATATTTGCCGTCGGCGCGCCGCTGCAGCAGCAAGGCGCCGGCCGCGTCGAACACGAACACCGAGAAGGCGCGGTGCAAGCGGCCTTGCCGGTGCGCGTCGAGTTTTTCCGCCGAGCCGATTTCGCGATCGCGATCGTCGACCAGGACGAGCATCTCTTTCATCGGGGCGGCGCGCTCGGCTTCGTGGGCGTCAGGAATACCACAGGCACGGGTACGGCGCGTGACCGGGTCGCGGTTGTGAACATCGCATCAAAAGCCTCGCCGCACGCTTTTCTCGAATCGCTAACGGACTTCGCGCACAATGCCGATCGCAGCGGCGCAGCCGGATTCGGTTCGCCGCATCGCACCGGCAGTCGCACGAGGAACGGCAATGAACGACAGGGGCAGCGAATCGGCTCGGCAACGGGCGCTCGACAAGCTCAAGGCGGTCGATACCGCCGCGAATCCGCTGTACGACGACGTGACCCGGATCGCCGCGACCGTGTGCGACGCGCCGATCGCGCTGGTGTCGTTGATCGACCGCGACCGGCAGTGGTTCAAGGCCAAGACCGGCCTGGACCTGGCGCAGACGCCGCGCTCGATCGCGGTCTGCGATCACGCCATCCGCGAACCGGACGAGGTGTTCGAGGTGTCCGATCTGGCCCAGGACCCGCGCTTCGCCGATTTCCCTTACGTCGCCGACGGCACCGCGCGCTTCTACGCCGGCATGCCGATGACGACCGCCGACGGCGACGCGGTCGGGACGGTGTGCGTGCTCGATGCGCAGCCGCGTCGGCTCACCGACGAGCAGCGCGACGCGCTGGAAGCGCTGTCGCGGGTCACGATGGCCTTGCTCGAAGCGGACTGCCGCCGCCATTACCGCAAGGCGGCCGATGCGGTCGAACCGGCGGCGCAGGGCGAAGCCGCGCAGTGCGCGGAGCCGTTCCATCTGGCGATCGTGCGCCTGGACCGGCTCGCCGAGGCGGTCGCCGAACGCGGCGAGCGCGCCACCGAGAAGCTGGTGGCGGCGCTGGTCGCCGAGCTGGAGTCGTGCACCGAGCCCGGGCTCGGCGACTACCTCGACCGCGTCAGCGACAGCCCGGAGATCGTCGCGGTACTGCGCGGACCGAACGACGAGCCGCGCCTGGATCGCCTGCGCGCCGCGGCCGACCGCTTCGCCTCGCAGCACCGGCTGTCGTTGCATGTCGGCGTGTCCGAGGCGAACACCGCGGACGAGAATTTGATGGCGGTGTACCTGCGCGCCGACGAGGCCTTGTCGCGGGCGCGCGACGCCGCGGCCGGCACCGCCTGAGGCTGCGTGCCGGCGCAGCTCAGCGCCGGATGAAGAACGCCACCGGCACCATCACCTCGACCGGATCGCCTTCGATCTGCGCCGGCGGCGCCGGCACCGGCGCGGCCAGGCGCACGGTCTCCAGGGTGCCCGCGTCGAGTGCAGGATAGCCGCTGCTGCGGCCGATGCGGATCTGCGAGACGTCGCCGTTGCGGGCGACGGCGAAGCGCACGTAGGCGACGCCCTGCTGGTTCAGGCGTTGCGCCTGACGCGGGTAGCGGCGGAATTTCTCCAGGTGGCCGAGCAGCAGGTTCTGCCAGACCGCGGCCGCGTCGTCGCGCCGGCCGGACACGTCTTGCGGCGCGGCATAGCTCGCCGCGGCCGGCGCCGGCAGATCCGGCGGCGCCAACGTCGCGGCGACTTCGGCGGCCTCGGCGGGCGCGGGTGGGGCGGGCGCCGGCGCGGGCGGCGGCAGTTCCGCGTCGGCATCGACGGCGCGCGGCGCTCGCAATTGCGGTTGCGGGCGCGGCTCGACCGCGGCGCGATGCTGCTCGCGTTGCGCAGGGCCCGGCGGCAATTCCTTGGGCGGCGCCGGCGGCGCTTGCGGCGTCGGCGCCAGTTCCACCATCACCGCCGCGGCCGGCAGCGCTTGCGCTTGCAGCGGTTCGCGCGAAGACCACCACAACGCGCCCGCCGCGGCCGCGCCGTGCACGGCCAGCACCGCGCCGAAGCTGCACAGCCAGCGCCAGCGTTCGCGCGCCTGCGGGCTCACGGCGCCGCCTGTTCCATGCCGACGAGCGCGATCTTGAGATAGCCGGCGGCCTGCAAGGCGTTCATCGTCTGCATCAGCTCGCCGTAGGCCACGCGCTTGTCCGCGCGCAGATAGATGCGCCGTTCGCGGTCGCCGCCGCTGGCGCGTTGCAACGCAGTTGCCAGTTCTTCGCGCGTCACCGCCGCTTCGCCGAGGCGCAACGACAGATCGGCCTGGACGCTCAGGAACAGCGGTTCGGCGTCGCGCGGCTGCGGTTTCGCGGCGCTCGCCGGCAACTCCACCGGCGTGTCCACGGTCGCCAGCGGCGCGGCCACCATGAACACGATCAGCAGCACCAGCATCACGTCGATGAACGGCGTGACGTTGATTTCGTGATGTTCTTCGAGCGCGTCCTCGTCGTGGCGCGCGGTGCGGATCGCCATCGCCGCGCCCTCAGTGCGCCGCCGCCACGGCCTGCACCGGCTGGCGTCCGCCGGGCCGGTCGAGGTCGCGCGAGACCAGTTGCTGCACGCTCGCCGACACGTCGCCGAGCGCCGCGCGCAGGCTGGCGAGCGCGCGGGTGAAGTGGTTGTAGATCGCCACCGCCGGGATCGCCGCGACCAACCCCAGCGCCGTCGCCAACAACGCTTCGGCGATGCCCGGCGCGACCACCGCCAGGCTCGTCGCGTTGGCCTGGGCGATGCCGACGAAGCTGTTCATGATCCCCCACACCGTACCGAACAGGCCCACGAACGGCGCGATCGCGCCGATGCTGGCGAGCAGACCGACGCCCTTGCGCCATTGCCGCGCATGCGCCAGCTCGATCCGCTCCAGGCGCGAGCCGATGCGCTCCTTGATGCCGGCCGGATCGAAACCGCCGGCCGACAGCCGCAGTTCGCTGCGCGCGGCTTCGATCAGCTGCAGCGCGGCGCCGTCGCCGAGCGCGGCATCGGCCTGCGGCAGCGGCAGTCCCGGCGCGTCCAGCAGCAGCGAACGCGTCAGCCCCAGCCGGCGGCGCAGGCGCGAGAGCTCCCAGCTCTTGGCCACCAGCACGGTCCAACTGGCGACCGACGCCAGCGCCAGCGCGATCATCACCGCCTTCACCACGAAGTCGGCGGCCAGATACATCTGCCACGGGGTCAGCGCGGCGGCGGATACGTCGGTAGGCAAGCTCATGATCGGTTCGCAGAAAAAGCGAGCGGCCGCGTGCGGCGGCGCTCGAAGTGAAAGAAGGACGATGCGGCGCGGCTCAGCATCGCGGCGGATCGGGCAGGGTGGGGCGCGGCGCCGGCCGCGACAGCACATAGGCCGCGCTGGCGGCGAAGCCCAGGCCGACGCCGAGCGCGAGCTTCCACGACGGATGCGCGCCCCACCAGAACGCGGCGAAGCCGAGCGCCATGCCGAAACCGGCGAACAACTTGCCCTTGCGCGAGATCGCCCCTTGCTCGCGCCACAAACGCAGCGCCGGGCCGTAACGCGGGTGCTCGAGCAGGCGCCGCTCGAACTTCGGCGAGCTGCGCGCGAAACAGCCGACCGCGAGGATCAGGAAGATCGTCGCCGGCATGACCGGCAGCAACGCGCCGACGACGCCGAGCGCGACCATCAGCCAGCCCAATCCGAACCAGAGCCAACGCATCGTCAAAGCCGGCGCATCAGCGCGGCTCCGTGGATTCGGCCGGCGCGCGGCGCTTCACGCGAACTCGTCCTCGACATGAGCGCGCACGCGCTGGAACGCCGCTTCGGCGCCGGCGATCACTTCGCCCTCCTCGGCGAGACTCAGCGCGACCGAGTCGAGCGCGCCGGTGAACCCGCGCCAATGCCGGGCCACGCCGTCGGGATGCGCGGCCAGATGGCGCGCGCCGAACCCGCTGTCGAGGCCGAGCTTCGCGGCCAGCTTGTACAGCACGCTGCCGCCGAGGTTGGAGCCTTCGGCCACGTACAGCCAGCCCAGCGCCGCGGCCAGTGGCAGGTCGGCGCGCACTGCCGCGACCGCGAACGGCGGCAAAGGCTGGCCGAGGTCGCGCAGGTCGGCGGCGATCTGCGGCAGGCGCCGGCGGCCGGACAGGTCCGGTACCAGCGCGGCCAGCGCGTCGTTCGCGTACAACCCGTCGATATCGCAATGGAAGCGGTACTGCACGCGCAGGAAGCGGGCGAAGCGGTCGCGGCTGGCGAAGATGCCGCCGGCCATGATGCGCTGGTCGAGGCGGTCGTGGGTGGCGTGGGTCGCGGCCTTGAGCCGCTGGCTGCGGCTGGCTTCGACGCGGTCGGTCGCGGTGTTGGGCATGTAATCGGCCGTCAGTAGCGGTAAGTGAAAGCCAGGCGCGCGGTGCGCCCCGGCGCCGGCAGCACGCCGAGCGCGAGCGGGTCGAGGTAGTAGCGGTCGCCGGCGTTGTCGAGGTTGAAGTCGACCGCGAACTGCTCGCTGACCTGCCAGCTGGCGAACACGTCGACGATGGTCGCGGCCCGGTACAGCTGCTGGATCGCCGACAGGCCGACGTTCCATTCCTTGTCGAGCTTGCTGATCGGCCCGGCGTTGTGCACGGCGCGCAGGCCGACGGTGAAGCGCTCGTCGTACGGGCGCAGGCCCACGGTCAGGTTGACGTTGTAGCGCGGCGGGTTCTGGGTGTTGGTGTAGGAACCTTCGAAGCCGCCGTCGACGCAGTCGGGCGTGCCGATCAGCTCGGCGATCTTGCGCTGGCGGCCGTACGCGCGGCGCTCGGCGGCGATGTCCGGCGCGCAGGTCTTGGCCTGGAAGTAGTAGTGCGCCGACAGGTCGGCGAACACCAGGCCGCTGTCGTAGCTGGACTGGAACTCGACGCCGGAGACCTTGAAGCGGTCGACGTTGCGGATCAGCCCGGCCGACAGCGTGCGGTAGTCGCGGGTGATCAGATCGTCGATGCGGGTGTCGAAGTAGGCCAGCTTGAACGCGGCGCGGTCGCCGTCGGCGAACAGGCCGTGGCGGATCGTGCTGGCGCCGATTTCCAGGGTCTTGGCGCGTTCGGGCTTGAGTTCGCCGACCGGCTTGGCCGCGGTGAACAGGCCCAGCGTGGTCTCGAACAGGCTCGGCAGCTTCACGCCCTCGGCGTACTTGGCGTAGACCATGCTGTCGTCGTCGAAGCGGTAGGCGACGCTGGCGGTCGGGGTGAAAGCGCTGTCGCGGCGGCGGATCGGCTGCGACCAGTTCCATTTGACCGGAACGATCAGGTCCTGCGCCGGGTCGGCGTCGAAGAAGTTCCAGCCGCCGATGTCGGCGACGGTGCCGTGCTTGTACGGCGAGGCCAGCAGCGAGGCCTGGGTGAACTGGCCGTTGGCGTCGGGGTACCAGTTCAGCAGGGCGACGCGCTTGGCCCGCCACGCCGGCAGGTTCGGATTGCCGTTGAGCAGCTCGGTGTAGCGGAACCGGCCGATGCTCGCGCTTTCCGCGACCGTGGCCAGGCGGTTGCGGTCGTGCACGCTGACCCGGCTGTAGCGGCCGCCGGCGAGCAGTTCCCAGTGTTCGTCGGGCTGCCACTTGGCCGAGAACACCGCGCTGTATTCCTTGCGCTGCGCGTTGCGCAGGAAGCGGTTGTTGATGAGGTCGTCGTGCAGGATCGGCGAGTCCTTGCCGGGGCGGATGTCCTCGTCGCTGTACGACAGGCCGTAGTCGAGGATCAGCTTGCCGGCGCCGACGCTGAGCTTGCTGGTGTTGCTCGCGTCCAGGCCGAAACGCTGCTGGCGCAGGTTGTTGCGGTACGCCTCCTTGTAGCCCGGATCGGTGTTGAAGGTCGGGCCGTCGTACCATTCGGTACGGCGCTCGAAGTACCACGGAGTGATGCCGGTCAAGCCGTTGTACATGCGGCTGTCGGCGTCGGTGTACCAGGCGTTGACGCGCAGGTCGACCAGGTCGCTGTCGGGATCGAAGCGGTAGCGCAGGCTGTAGGCGTCCATGCCGATGCGGCCGGGATCCCACTGCGGCACGATGTCGCGATTCACCCGGATGATCTGCGAGGCCATGATCTCGCCCTGTTCGCCGTCGAAGCGGCGGTAGCCGGCTTCCAGGGTCTGCGCGTCGTCGATGCGCCAGGTGCCCTTGAGCAGTACCGACTCGGACTTGGCCGAGGTGTTGAACACTTCGGTGCGCGGCGGATTCAGCGGCGCCAGGGTGCGCCGGGTCTGCGGGAAATCGTCGTAGCCGTGGCGGCCGGAGTAGTAGTTGCCGGTGTCGCGCCAGGCGTACGCGGCGACCAGATCGAAACGGTCCCAGCGCGCCGCCGCGGCGATGTTGCCGAAGCCGCCGCCGAGCGCGTTGCGGTCGTGGCGCGGCACGTCGCCGTACGCGGGCAGGTCGCGCGCGCTGGCGTTGGAGACGCCGCCGCGCACGCGCAGACCCCACTCGCGGCCTTCGCGCAGCACGTCGTCGGCCTTCAGCGTTTCCATCTCGACCACGCCGCCGATGCCGCCGGACGCGTTGGCCTGCAGGCTCGGCCCCTTGGTGACGGTGAGGCTGGAAATCAGGTCCGGGTCGAGGTAGGTGCGCTGCGATTGGCCGGCGTAACCGCGATAGGTGTCCATCGTCGACTGGCCGCCGTCGATGATGACCGGCACCCGGCTCTGGCCCTGGATGCCGCGGATGTTGACGTCCAGCGCATTCGCCGTGCGCGGGTCCCCGGCGGTGACGCCGGCGATGCCCTTGACGATGTCGGCGGTGGACGCGCCGCGGAAACGTTCGATGGTTTCGCGGGCGACGTAGGTGCTCGAACCCGGATTGCGATAGGTGTTGAGCAGGCGCGCTTCGTTGCTGGCGGCGCCGGCGCCGCCGGCGAGGTCGCGCTCGCCACCGACGCGCAAGGTGTCGGTGACGATCACATCTGCAGCGACCGCGGCGGTCTTCTCCAGCGCGACCGCGTCCGCGCCGACCCGGCGCACGCTCAGCCCGGTGCCGCGCAGCAACTGCGCCAGGGCCGCGTCGGAATCGAGTTCGCCGGCGACGGCGGTAGAGCGCGCGCCTTCGGCCAACGCCGCGGCATAGGCGACCTGCACGCCGGACTGGCGCATGTAGGCGCGCAACGCCGAAGCCAAGGATTGCGCGGGAATGTCGAAGCGCCGCACCGCCGCGGACGTCGCGGCCGAATCGGCCTGGGCCGCGGCGGGCAAGGCGCTCGCGGCGATGACGGCGGCGAGCAGGGCGGTGCAGAGGCGGGACGGGCGCGGCAGCGCGCCCGCGCGGGTGTAGGTGGGCATGAAGAAACCTGTCGGAAAGTCGGCGCCGCGGTCGCGGCTCGCCCGCACGGGAGGCGGGCACGGCGGCGTACGTGGCGGCGGCGAAGTACGTTCGCTGGATAAGACGGATCGCGCCGCCACAACCCCAAGACGAATTTCATCGCCGGACGCAGCGGGCGACGAACCGGCATCGCGCCGGCTGCGTCGCTTTGCCGAGTCGGCGCTCAGCGCGGCGCGGCCGGCTGCACGATCGCCACGCCGAACGGGAGCCGGGTCACCGACAGGCCGGCGCTCGCGGCCAACGCATCGAGCGCCTGCTCGGGCCGGGCGATGCGCAAGGCCGCGCTGACCTTGGGCAAGGCGGCCAGATCGCCGCGGATCAGGATCGGACCGGCGCGATAGCGCGCGAGCTGGCGCACGGCGGCATCGACCGATGCCTGGTCGAGCAGCAATTCGCCCTGGCGCCAGGCACCGACGCCATCGGCCGGCGCGTCGTCCAATCGGGCCACGCTGCGGCCCGGGCCATACGCGGCGCGCTGGCCGGCGTCGAGGTAGGTCCAGCCGCCTTCCGCCGTCGCCGCCACGCGCACGCGGCCCTGGCTCACCGCGGTTTCGATGCGGCCATCCACGTCGGCGACCGCGAATGCGGTGGAAATGTCTTCGACCAAGCCATCGCCGGCGGCGACCGCGAAGCGCCGGGCCGGATCGGCGGCGACCTCGAACCAGACCCGCCCGCGCAGCAATTCGACCCGGCGTTGGCCGCGGTCGTAATGGACCGCGATCGCGCTGTCGGCATCGAGCACCGCGCGGCTGCCGTCGGGCAGGGCGACGGTTTCGGCGCCGTGCGCGCTGCGGTGGTCGGCGCGCAGCCGCAGCCAGGCTTCGGGCGAGGCCAGCGCCAACACCAGCACGGCCGCCGCGGCCAGCGCGGGGCGCCAGCGGCTGCGCGTTCGCTGCCGGCGCGGCTGCGGCAACGCCGCGCTGCGTTCGGGCTCGTGTCCGGGCCGCGGTCCGAGGCTGCGCCACAGCTGACGTTCGCGCTCGAACGCGCGGCGGTGGCCGGGGCCGTCCAGCCAGCGCTCGAAGTCGCCCAGGCCGGCCTCGTCGGCCGCGCCGGAGGCCAGCCATGCGATCCAGCCGCGCGCTTGCGCGTGCAGGTCGTCGGTGTCGTCGATAGCGGCGGAACTTTGCGGCTGGCTCATGGCGGGCGAGGGCGATGCGGAGGCGGCAAGGGCGGTACCCAGATCAAGACGTGCGGGCGAGGGCTTTACCCAAGGCCGATTGCGGCGGCCATGCGTCATCGCCCGATGCGCGCGTTGGCCAGCCGCTGCAAGGCCGCGCGCACGTGGTTCTCCACGGTCGTCACCGACACGCTCAAGCGTCGCGCGATCTCGGCCTGAGTCAGTCCTTGCAAGCGGTTGAGCCGGAAGATCGTGCGGGTCGGTTCGGGCAGCCGTTCGGCCGCGGCCAGCACGCGTTGCAGTTCGTCCTGCGCCATCGCCTGTTCCTCGGCCGACAGCGCTTCGTCCGGGCCCCACAGGTAGTGCTCGGCCAATAGCTGGTTGCGGCGCGTGCGTTCGCGGCCCCAATCGGTCGCCAGGTTGGCGGCGAGCTTGAACAGATAGGCGCGCGGATTGTCGATCGCCGACGCGTCGCCGACGCTGCGCAGCTTCAGCCAGACCGCCTGGACCACGTCCTCGGCGCCGTGATCGTTGCCGAGGATGCGCTGGGCCAGCCGCAACAGCGCGGGGCGCTCGCGGATCAGCAATTCGGCGAGGCCGGGCGGGGCGTCGCGCTCGTCGCAGCCGTGCGGGCTCGCGCTCGCCATCACTCGCCCGCCAGCGGCTGGAGCGCGTGGGAACGGACGATCGCGTGCGCGGCGGCGCGGCGGAAAAGGCGTTGGAATCGCATGACGGCGGCAGGGTTCGTAGAGCGCCGTCTGCCGTCTGGACCGGAAAGGTCGCGGGCACGTGTGCGATGAGCGGAGCTGCGCGCGAAGGCGCAGTGCGCGAATCTTAAGAGCAATTCGTGACGTGCCGCAAGTTTCGCGGCCTGATCGCAGGCGGCCGACGGCTCCGCGAGCGCCGTCGCCAGCGACGCGCTCGCGACCGGCTCGCAACGCCGCGACGTCGGTTCAACCGCGCGTCGCGCGCCGCGCCGGCGTGCGGCTCACCCGCTGCAAGCAGTACCGGTTGCGCTCGCGCTTGGCCGCGTACAACGCCGCGTCGGCCGTGGCCATGAGTGCGTCGCCGGTCAGCGACGGGTCGTCGGCGTAAGCGACGCCGATGCTGGCGGTGACCAGCAGCGCATCGCGGCCGACCGGGATCGGGCGGCGCATGCGCTCGATCAGCTTGCGCGCCACCGCCTCCGCGGCCGCCGGCGCGTGCAGGTCCTCGATCAGGACCACGAACTCGTCGCCGCCCAGGCGCGCGGCGAGGTCGCCCGCGCGCAGGCAGCCGGTCAGGCGGCGGGCGAACGTGCGCAGCACTTCGTCGCCGGCGGCGTGGCCGTGGCCATCGTTGATTTGCTTGAAGCGGTCGACATCCAGATACAGCAGCGATACCGCGCTGCCGCGCTCCACGCTGTGCACCGCCAGCGCCAGCCGCTCCTCGAACTGGCGACGATTGGCCAGGCCGGTCAGGGCGTCGAAGCGCGCCAGCCGCTCCAGTTCCCGCCGGCTGCGTTCCAGCGCCGCCTCGGCCTCGACCCGGCGGCTGACGTCGCGGCCGGCATAGATCACCTCGATGCCGTCGCCGCGCTCCGACGGCACAGGACGCAGCACCGATTCGATCCAGACATAACGGCCGTCGCTGTGGCGCACGCGGTAGATCGCCGTGCGCGGCTGGCCATCGGCGATCGCCTCGGCCAACAGCTGCCGCTGGCTGGCCAGATCGTCGGGATGGACCAGCGGGTCGCGCGAACCGAGCATTTGCGCCGGCTCCCAACCCAGGATGTCGCGCGCCGAAGGCGACACGTACACGCGCTCGCCGTCCGCGCGCATGCGCACGACGACATCGTGGGAATAATCGGCAAGCATGCGGTAACGGCGCTCGCTGTCGCGCAGGCCGGCCGCCAGGCGCTTGCGCTCGGCCATCGCCAGCGCGACCGGAATCGTCAGCAGGCAGCCGCCGGCGATGTACAGCTGCAACAAGGCGATGCGGCCGGAGGTGCCGACCTCGGCCAGCCACAGCGGCCCGCGGCCCAGCGCGGTGGCGACGCTGCCGATCAACGCCAGCAGGACGATGCCGACCGCGACGCCGGCGAAGCGATGGCGCACCGCGCCCAGCAGCAGCGCGGGGTAGGCCAGGAACAGCACGGGGTAAGGGCTCAGGAACACCACGCCCGCGGTCGCCGCGACGCAGCCCATGGTCAGCACGAACGACAGGCGCCGGCCGGGCGCGGTGAACATCGCCCGGCCTTCGCGGTGCGCGACCAGCGTCGTGGTGCCGAACATCACCTGGCCGACGACGTGGGCGGAGAACCACATCAGAAAGCCGGGCCAGAACGCCGCGTCGTGGAACAGGCGCATGGCGCCGGCGCCGATCAAGCCCGAAACGGTGCAGGCGAACAAGGTGCTGGCGGTGGCGATGCCGCCGAGACTGATCCAGCGTTTCGGGTCGCCCACGTCCGGTATCGACCGGCGCACCAGCACGGCGAGCAAGGCCGCTTCCAGCGCATTCGCAGCGGCCAGCACCGCGCCGCTGTCGAGCGGATCGTCGGCGAGCCAGCGCACCGCCAGTTCGACGGCGAACGCGGCGGACAAGTACAACGGCCACAACCGCGTCCGGCGCGACAGCAGCCAGCCGGCGAGGATGCCGTTGCCGATCCACACCGCCGACAACTCGCCGGGCCCGCGCGCCAGTGTCACCGACGACCACGCCGACAGGCCGGTCAGCGCGGCCAGGGTCGTGAGGTCTATGAAAATCCGTCGGGCTCTGGATGAGGGCATGCTGGATGACGGCATGAGCGCTTGCGCTGACAGCGCTGACCACCGCGGTCTGCACCGGTGAGCGGATCCTGGCCGAGCATGGCGGCGCTGGCGTTACTCTCGGGTCAACGCGCGCGGCTCGTGCATTCACGCGCATGCCACGTCGCGAACGCCCGCGCGACGCTGTGCGATCGCGTTTGCGCGCTCGCGGTGAGGCAAGGTGAGACGGCGGCGGGCCGTCGCGCATCGGCTTTTTGCGACTGTCCGTCAGAAGACGATCTCGACCGACCCCGCGCTGCGTTCGGCCTGCCCGTGATGCACCGCTTCGATGTTGTTGCCGTCCGGGTCGAGTACGAACGCGGCGTAGTAGCCCGGATGGTACGGCCGCTCGCCCGGCGCGCCGTGGTCGCGCCCGCCGTTGGCCAGCGCGGCGCGGTGGAATGCATCGACCATCGCGCGGTCGCGCGCCTGGAAGGCGAAGTGCTGGCGGCCGGTGAGCTCGCCCTGCGCCGCGCGGCTGTCGGCGGTGGAGACGAACAGTTCGTCGGCCCAGAAATAGTCCTCGCCGGCGCCGCCAACCGGAATCTCCAACGCCTGAAATACCGCCCCGTAGAAGCGGCGGCTGGCGGGAAGGTCGTTCACCACCAACTGCAGATGATCGATCAGGCGGCCGCGGTGCAGGGTTTGCTTCGCCATGACGGGCTCCGGCTCGGGTTCGAGCGCGCAGCTTAGCGTCGCGCCGCGCAACGGCGGCGTCGGCGCCGGGTGAAGAATCCGTGGCTGCAGCGCTGCGCGCAATGCGCCGGATCCCGAACGGTCAATGGCAGGCGAGGGCGCGGCGCACGCGGCGGTCGATTTCCATCGTCTCGCCGTCCTCCCGCGCCAGTTCGTACAGATCGCGCCGGCAGGCGTGCACTTCGCATTGGAAATTCGGCGGCGACAGGGTTTTGCGCAGGAACGGGATGGCGACTTCCAGGGCGGCGAGTTCGGCGACGAGCTTGGCGTTGCGCATGGGCGTTTCCAGGTCGGGTCGTTGCGCCGGATGCTCGCCCCCGGCGCGCTAAAAACCGATCAACGCCGAGTCAATCCGGCGCGCGAACCGCTTAACCGATCGCGCGCCGAGCGGATCCCGCGTTCGTAACGGCGCAGCGGCTTGTGCAGGCGATGCGCGATTTCCTCGACGCCCGTCGCGGTATGGCGATGATGCGGTTCCGCGACGGGCGTCGGAAAACGGGTGTCGGATACGGGCCGTCGATCGCCAGCGGGTTGGCGTTCGCGCAACCGCGCGATTTCAGGCGCGCGCTTCCGCTTCGGCGCGCGCAGCGACCGACGCGTGATCGGACAGCAGCCGCCATGCCACCGCCATCGCCAGCGCGACGGCGACCGCGCCGGCCAGGTACACCGAGGCGATTCCCTGCGCATGCGCCAGCGCGCCGGCCAGTGGGCTGGTGACGCCGAGCGCGATGTCCAGGAACGCGACGTAAGCGCCCATCGCCAGGCTGCGCGTCTGCGGCGGAGCGCGCCGCACGGCTTCCACGCCGAAGCCGGGAAACGCCAGCGAGTAACCGAAGCCGGTCAGCGCCGCGCCCAGATACGCCAGCGAGCGCTCGTGCGCGCCCCAGATCAGCAACTGGCCGGCCGCCTCGATCGCCACGCTGACCAGCGCCACCTTGGCCCCGCCGAGCTTGTCCGGCAGGTGGCCGAAGCACATCCGCGCGGCGATGAAGGCCAGCCCGAACGCGGTGAACGCCAGCGCCGAATCGCCCCAGTGCTTCGCCGCGAACAGCAAGGCGATGAACGCGGTGATCAGGCCGAAGCCGACGCTGGACAGCGCCAGGCCCAGACCCGGCCACAGCACCGCGCCGAGCACGGTGTAGAACGGCGTGCGCCGGGTCGCCGGCGGCGCGACGGCGCGCACGCGCGCGATCACGGCCAGCGCCGGCAGAGGCAGCAGCGCCACCAGCGCGGCGATGCCGGAAAAGCCCCAGGCCGCGTTCGCGGCGACGCCGAGCGGCGCGCCGAGCGCGTACGCGCCGTAGATGGCGATGCCGATCCAGACGATGACCTTGCCCGCGTGGTGCGGACCGACCAGGCCGAGCGCCCAGCCCAGCGCGCCGGTGGCGATGAGGCTTTCGCCGAGCGCCAGCAGCACCCGCCCGAGCGCGATCACGCCGACCGCCACGGCGGGATTGGCCACGAACAGCAGCGAAGCCAGATACGTCAGGCCCGCCGCGGACGCGAACAGGCAACCGGCCACGACCGCGCGCTTGGCCCCGCGCAGGTCGGCGAGGTTGCCGGCCCACGGACGCGACAGCAGAGCGACGACGAACTGCAGGCCCACGACCGCGCCGATCGCCAGCGTGTCCAGGCCGAGCGCGTCGTGCAGGTGCAACGGCAGCACCGGCATCTGCGCGCCGAGGGTCAGGAAGGCGAAGAAAACCGCGAGGGTGATCGGCAGCAGGCGCAGGAACACGCGCTCGCCTGCGGGCGCGGCGGTGTGAGCTTGTGAGGACATGGCAATACTCGAAGGTTCGCGTGGCGGATCGGGCCGGGCCGCGCAGCGGCAGGCCCGGCCGGCCGGACCAGGCCCGTGACCTGGCGGCCGGCGGCTGCGGCGGACGGACGCGTGCGCGACGCCGCGCGGACGCGGGGTCAGCCCAGGCGGATCGACAGTTCGACGTCGTCGCCGAACGGCACCGACAGGTAGCCGCTGTCGGCCGAGCGCACGCGCGCCAGATACTCCGGGCTGTAGTCGGCGTTGTCGGCGACGATCAGCGCGCCGGGCCGCAGCCGGCTTTCGACCCGGTCGAGCACTTCGCAGTAGATCGACTTGGCGCCGTCGAGCAGCAACAGGTCGATGGCGTCGGGCAGGTCGTTGGCGAGGGTTTGCAGCGCGTCGCCTTCGCGGATCTCGACCAGATCGTCGACGCCGCCTTCGATCAGGTGCCGGCGCGCCTGGGCGACCTTGGACGGTTCGAACTCGCTGCTGATCACGCGGCCGCCGCCGTTGTCGCGCAGCGCCGCGGCCAGGTACAGGGTCGACAGCCCGAACGAGGTGCCGAACTCGACGATGGTGCGCGCGCGGGTACTGCGCGCCAGTTGGTACAGCAGCACGCCGGTTTCGCGCGAGACCGGCAGCCACAGGTCCTTGGCGCGGCGGTAGAACTCCAGGTAGTCGGTCTTGCTGAGCATCAGCCGCTCGCGTTCTTCGCGCGAGAGTTCGGACATCGCCGGGCTTGTGGCCTGGCTGGCCTCGGCGAACAGGCGGTCGAGCAGGGGCGCGATGGGCGCGCGGGTCAGGATCGTGGTCATGGGGGCTCCGGTGGGCAGGTGATCGCGGCTCGTTGGCAACGCGAACGATTGATCGCGTTTCGAAAATAATATGACGGACTAGTCGCATTGAAAATTCGCATTGGGGTTCGCGTTTCGGCGATGACCGCCGGCATCGCGCGAAGCGGCGAATTCGCAGCGGACGGGCGCCCTGGGCGGTTGGCTTTGGCGCCGATGGCCGGAAAAAGCTCAGGTTTTCATTCGCGACTCGCCGCTGTTTCGCGGTGCGGCGGTGGCCGCAACCGCCGCGCGTGCGCAGCGGCGGCCGGGCGCGGCCGAGGCTTGAGGCCGCAGGCGGGCGCGGCTAATATGCGAACAATCCATCGCATCCGCCGATGCCTTCGTTCCGCCGCAGCGCCGGCGCCTGGACCGCATGCCGCCATGACCCAACGCCGCCGCCCCCAGATCGCTTCGCGCAAGCAGCCGCAACAGGCGCGTTCGACCGAACTCGTCGCCGCCATCCTGCAAGCCGCCGTGCAGGTGTTGAGCGAGGAGGGCGCGGCCCGCTTCACCACCGCGCGCGTCGCGGAGAAGGCCGGGGTCAGCGTCGGCTCGATCTACCAGTACTTCCCGAACAAGGCCTCGATCCTGTTCCGCCTGCAAGTCGACGAATGGGAGCAGACCCAGAAGATGCTGCGCGGCCTGCTCGAAGACGCCGCCACGCCGCACCTGGAGCGCCTGCGCGCGCTGGTCCACGCGTTCCTGCGTTCGGAATGCGAGGAAGCCGAAATCCGCGTCGCGCTCAACGACGCCGCGCCGCTCTACCGCGACAGCCCGGAAGCGCGCAGGGCGCGCGCCGAAGGCGACCGCATGGTCGATGCGTTCATGCTCGAAGTCCTGCCCAAGGCGTCGGCGGCCTCGCGCGATCTCGCCGGCGAGATCGTCTTCACCACGCTGGCCACCGTCGGCAGCAGCTTTTCCCGCACCCGCCGGACCAAGGCGGAAATCAAGGCGCAGGCCGACGGCATGGCCGACATGTTCTGCGCTTACTTGCGCGGCTTGCAGGACGCTTGACCCTGGCGCCCGCACGAAGACGCCGCTCGCGCGTACCGTTTGACGGCGCGCGCGAGCGGCACTAGAGTCCCGCCCGCAGCCGGCGTCACGGCTGCCGCAGGCGTTATCGTCATCCAACGCGCCCAACACCGAGAGGGCCTCAGCAGAGGGAACTCGGAGCACAAGCGCTGCGGTAACGCTTCACCAGCCCGTGTCCGGCTGCCTTCGCGAATTCGCTCGCGGCCCTGCCAAGGGCCGGGCGACGCGATGGCGCTAGCCGGCCGTCGCCGGGCGACCGCGGCCTTTTCCTCGACACTTTCGGAAAGGCACCGTCATGAAAACCACTGGCAACACCCTGCTCATCACCGGCGGCAGCAGCGGCATCGGCCGCGCGCTCGCCGAAGCGTTCCACGACCGCGGCAACCGCGTCATCGTCACCGGCCGCCGCCAGGATCTGCTCGACGAGATCGCGGCGCGCCGTCCCGGCATCGTCGGCCTGCCGCTGGAACTGGGCGACCCGGCATCGGTGGCGCGGGTCGCGGCCGAAGTCCGCGAGCGATTCCCCGAGCTCAACGCGCTGATCGCCAACGCCGGCATTTCGCGCCCGGAGGACCTCGCCGGCGACCGCTGGGACGGGCTCGATGCCGAAGCCATCGTCGCGACCAACGTCATCGGCGTGGTCCGCGCGACCGCCGCCTTCCTGCCGCTGCTCAAGGGCAAGCCGGACGCCACGATCCTGGCGACCGGCTCGGCGCTGGCGTTCGTGCCGCTGGCGAGTTTCCCGGCGTACTGCGCCAGCAAAGCCTTCCTGCATTCGTGGCTGGTGTCGCTGCGCCATCAACTGCGCAAGCTGCCGGTGGAAGTGCTGGAGCTGTCGCCGCCGTACGTGCGCACGGCGCTGACCGGCGCGCAGCAGGCCGCCGACGCCCGCGCGATGCCGCTCGACGAGTACGTCGCCCAGGTGATGCAGAAGCTCGAGCGCGGCGACCATCCGCGCGGCGAGCTGTTGCTCGACCGCGACCAGGCCCGGCGCTGGGCCGAGCGCGACGGCACCTACGACGCGCTGTTCGCAGCGATGAATCCGGGGTAAGGCGGGCGCCTGCATGGCGGCGCAGACGACCGGCCGCACGATCGCATCGGCGCGAACTGCGACGCGTGCCGCGCGTCGTGACCCGGACGCAACGATCGCTCGCGTACGCTCGCATTCGTATCGCGCGCACCGCGCTGACAACCAGATGGGGAGTCCCACCGTCCATGCGCATCGTCTCCGAACCCCGCACCGTCCATGCCGTCGGTCTCTAAGGGCTCCATCGCCATCGCGGCGTTCTCCACGGTGGTGGAGTGGTACGACTTCACCTTGTACCTGTACTTCGCCACCACCTTGTCGCGGGTATTCTTCGGTTCGGCCGAGACCTCGCTGCTGGCGACGCTGGGCGCGTTCGCGATGGCGTATCTGATGCGGCCGCTCGGCGCCGTCGTGTTCGGCCGCTACGGCGACCGCCACGGCCGCCGGCGGATGATGCTGTGGTCGGTGGGCCTGATGACCGCGGCGATGCTGGCGACCGCGCTGCTGCCCACGCGCGAGGACGCGGCCTGGTCCGGCGCCGCGCTGATCGCGCTGCGCTGCGCGATGGGATTCGCCGTCGGCGGCGAATACACCGGCGTGGTCGCCTATCTGATGGAAGGCGCGCCCGCCGACCGGCGCGGGCTGGTGACGGCGCTGGCCGCCGCGGCCAGCGAAGTCGGGGCCTTGCTCGCGGTGGCGGCCGCGGCGCTGACGGTGAACCTGTTGCCGGCGCCGGAACTGGATCGCTGGGGCTGGCGCCTGCCGTTCCTGCTCGGCGCCGCCCTGGCCGCGGTGGTGTGGGTCTTGCGCAGCGCGATGGAGGAATCGCCGGAGTTCCTTCGCCAGCAGCGCCGCCACAGCGTGCCGCGGGCGCCGCTGTCGCTGGTGCTGAAACAAAACTTCGCCGGCATCGCGCGCGGTTTCGCCATCTCCGCGTTGGGCTCGGTGACTTATTACGTCGGTATCGCCTATGTGCCGTCGTTCCTGGTCGCGGTCGGCGCATCGGCCGAGGCGGCGGCGCTGAACCTGGCGGTGTGGGCGGCGCTGGCGGTGATCCTGGTGACGCCGCTGGCCGGCGTCGCCTCGGACCGTTATGGCCGCCGCCGTTCGCTGATCGCGCTGTGCCTGGGCAGCGCCTGCCTGCCGATGCTGATGTTCGGCTGGATGACCGGCGGATCGGCCGCCCACGCCTGGCTCGGCGCGGTGGCGCTGGCGGGCCTGGCCGGCGGCGTCAGCGCGGTCGGCGCGGTGACGACCGCGGAGCAGTTCGCCGGCGAAGGGCGCCTCAGCGGCCTGGCCTTGGGCGCGACCACCGCGACCGCGGTGTTCGGCGGTCTGGCGCCGGTGGCGGCGCAGTACTGGGTCGGCGCGAGCGGTTGGCCGCAAGCGCCGGGCCTGATGATCAGCCTCGTCGCACTGGCCGTGCTGCCGGTGCTGCTGCGCCTGCCGGAAACCGCGCCGCGGGTGCTCGCGCGCCTGGACGCGCTGCGTCCTCCCAGCCGTTCGCCCTGAAGGCCCGCCGCAACTCGCGCGCCGCCCCTTGCCGGGCCAGCGCATCCAGCCGCCAGGCACGGGCGATCACCAGGGCACGCTGCGCCCGTTGCGGTCGAGATACTCCAGCCCGGGCTTGCCGCGCTTGGACAGCAGCGTGTCGACGATCGCCGGCACCGTTTCCTCCAGGCCGAACGGCGCGTCGGCGCCGCCGAGCGCGGTGCGGATCCAGCCGGGAGCCAACAGCAGCAACGCGCGGCCGTCGCCGCGATGGCGCGCGGCATAGCTGCGCATGTACTGGTTCAGGGCCGACTTGCTGCCGCGATAGACCTCGTGGCCGCCTTGCTCGTTGTTGCCGATGCTGCCTTGCCCGGACGACATGATGCCGATCAGGCCGTTGCCCGCGACCAAGGTCTGCAAGGCCTCGATCGTGCGCATCGGGCCGAGCGCGTTGGTGACCATGACGCTTACGAATTCGTCGGTCGACACCTCGGCGATGGTCTGGTCCTGATCGCGGTTGGCGGTTCCGGCGTTGACGAACAGGATATCGAAACGTTGCCCGGACAGGCGCTGTGCGAGCGCCGCGATCTGTTGCGGCTCGGCGATGTCCAGCCGCTCGATGTCGACGCGCCCGGGGTACCGGTCCGCGAGCTCGTGCAGCCCGGTAGCGGCGCCGTCGCGGACCGTGCCGACGACGTCCCAGCCGCGGCCCAGAAGTTCCGCGGCCATCGCATGTCCCAGCCCTCGCGATGCGCCGACGAGCAGGATGCGGGGACGCGTTTCGCGGACGTCTGTGGAAGTCATGGCGGGAGCCCTCGGTGCGATCGGATGGATCCATCCTAGGCAGCGGAAGATGGTTGCACCAGACGCGCCGGGTGCAATAATCGATTGCGTTCCATGCACAACTGACCGGAGCCCGCGCATGCAGCACATCGATTTGAACCTGCTGACGGCGCTCGACGCATTGCTCGACGAGCGCAGCGTGACCGCGGCCGCGCGCAGGCTCGGCCTGAGTCCGTCCGCGATGAGCCGCACGCTCTCGCGTCTGCGCGCGGCCACCGGCGATGCGCTGCTGGTCCAGGCCGGAAGGGCGCTGGTGCCGACGCCGTACGCGCAGGCGCTCGCCGAACGCGTGCACCGAGTCGCGAGCGACGCGCGCGATGTGCTGCAACCGGGCGGCCAGGCGCTCGACCTCAGCACGCTGGAGCGGACCTTCGCGATCCGCGCCAACGACGCCTTGGTCGACCGGATCGGTCCCTCGTTGGTCGCCGCGATCGTTCGCGCCGCGCCGCGGGTGCGCATCCGCTTCGTTCCCAAGCTGACGAAGGACGCGGAGCCGCTGCGCGAAGGGACGATCGACCTGGAAGTCGGCGTGCTGGGCACCCAGGCGCCGGAAATGAAGACGCGGCTTGCGTTCAAGGACCGCTTCGTCGGCATTTGCCGGGCCGGGCATCCGCTGGCGCCCAAACGTTCGGCGACTGCGAAACGTTACGTCGCTTACCCGCACGTGGTGGTGTCGCGCCACCCGCCGTATACCGGGCCGGTCGACGCCGCGCTGGAAAAGCTCGGCCTGCGTCGGAGCATCCTGATGGCGGTGCCGACGTATGCCAACGCGATGCGCATCGTCGCGCACTCGGATCTGATTGGGCTGGTTCCGCATTCGAGCCTGCGCGGCGCGGCGGGGCAGGGGCTGCAAAGTTTCGAACTGCCGGTCGCCACGCGCGAGATCCAGGTGTCGCTGATCTGGCATCCGCGCTTCCAGGCGGACGCGGCGCATCGCTGGCTGCGCGATACGGTCTGGGGCTTGTGCCAACAACTGTCGCCGACCGCTCGATGACGAAATGCGCGCACGGGCCGATCACGAGCGCCGCGCGTACTCCGAAAAAGCCTCGACCAGATGATCGAACACCGCCCGGACCCGCGGCACGTCGCGCAAGTCCTCGTGCATGACGATCCAGGTGTCGATCGGCGGGAACGGCAGCGCCGGCAGCACCTGCACCAGTTCCGGATCCTCCCGGCCCTTCGCGCAGTGAATCGCGGCGATGCCCGCGCCCGCGCGCAGCAGGGCGACCTGGGTGGGGTGATGGTCGGTGCGCAGGACGAAGCGTTCGCGGGTCAGCGCGGGGTCCAGGGCCAGCGCCGTGCGCAGGTCGTTGCCGTCGCGGTCCGGGCCGATGATGTCGTGCCCGATCAGCTCGGCCAGGGTCGTCGGCGTGCCGCGCCGCGCCAGATAATCGCGATGGGCGAAAAATCCCAGGCCGATCGCGCCGACCTTGCGGCTGACCAGCGCGCCCTGCCTGGGCGCGTGCATGCGCACCGCGATGTCGACTTCCTGTTCGAGCAGATCCGCGCTGGCGTTGCTCGGCGCCACTTCCACGCCGACGCGCGGATGCGCGACGCGCAGGGCCGCGAGCATCGGCGGCAGCACTTCGACCGCGACCATTTCGGACACGCCGATGCGCACCGTGCCCGCGGCCTCGCCCGGCGGGGTCGAGGCGGCGCGGACGAAGGCCTGCGAGGCCCGCGCCATCGCCCGGGCCGGCACTGCGAGCTCGCGCGCCTGCTCGGTCGGCGCCATGCCGTTGACCGAGCGGATGAACAGCACGATGCCGAGCGCGTGTTCCAGCGACTCCAGGCGGGCGCGGACGGTCGGCTGGGCGACTTCGAGCCGCCGCGCAGCGGCGGACAGGCTGCCTTCTTCGAACACCGCCAGGAACGCGCGCTGGTTTTCCCAATCGATCTCGTAGCTCATAAAAAATGTTTGAGCTGCTCACGTGTTTTAGTCAATTCCAATATAACAGCCGCGGTCGCAACCTGGACTCCCCCAGACGACAGGCGAGCTTCTATGAACAGCGAAAAGACGGCTTTGGTACTCGGCGCCAGCGGCGGTGTCGGCGGCGCGATCGCCGCGGCGCTGATCCGCGCCGGGTGGTCGGTCAAGGCCCTGGCGCGCGACCCGCGCAAGGCCGGCGACGGCTGGGCGTACGCCGCGCCGGCGCCGCAGTGGGTCCAGGGCGACGCGATGAACGCAGCGCAGGTGCGCGACGCGGCGTCCGGCGCGCAGCTGATCGTGCACGCGGTCAACCCGCCGCGTTACCTCCACTGGGAAACCACGGTGCTGCCGATGATGGCCAACACCATCGCCGCGGCCCGCGCCGCCGGCGGCGCCCGGGTGGTGCTGCCGGGCACGATCTACAACTACGACCCGACCCGGGTGTCGCTGGCCGCGCCCGACACGCCGCAGCGTCCGACTTCGCGCAAGGGCAAGATCCGGGTCGAACTCGAGCGGATGCTGGAACGCGCCGCCGCCGAGGTGCCGAGCCTGATCGTCCGCGCCGGCGACTTTTACGGACCGGGCGCGCACACCAGTTGGTTCACCCAGGCCCTGGTGCGGCCGGGGCGGCCGGTGCGCTACCTGCTCGATCCGGCCACGGGCCCCGGCCACAGCTGGGCGTACCTGCCGGACCTGGCCGAGGCCATCGTCCGCCTCGTCGAAGCGGAGGATGCGCTGCAGCCGTTCGAGCGCGTGCACTTCGAGGGGTACTACGACCGCGACGGACGCGGCATGGTCGATGCGCTGGGCACGGTGCTCGGACGCAGGCCGCCGCGCTGGCGCTTCCCGTGGTGGCTGATGCGCGCGCTGTCGCCGCTGGGCGGGTTCCCGCGCGAGGCGGCGGAGATCGGGCCCTACTGGCGGCATCCGATGCGGCTGGACAATCGCCGCCTGCTCGAATTGCTCGGAGCGGAACCGCGCACACCGCTGCAGGCGAGCGTAGGCGAGACTCTGTCGGCGTTGGGATGCCTGGATGCGTCGTCGCGCTGGCACGCTGCATGAAGCAACGCGCCGGCGCGATCATGCACATGGCCGTCGGTGCATAAACGTCTATTGGAAAACCATCGAACGTTTGCGACGCGCGGGCAGAAATCTTCCGCCCGCGCCGTTGTGCCTTGCAGCATAAAACTTCGCATCGCAGGACTTGCCACCAGGCTTCTTTCGTTTTCGCGCAATCGATTGCATCCAGGCGAATTTTGCGGTTTCATGCGGATAGCGAGGTTCGCGGCGGAATCGATGTCCGCTGGTTCGAAGACTCGTTCGAGCAACCTAACGGCTATCGGCTTCAGGAAGCGAAAATGAGCTTTACGAACCCCAAGATCACGCGCAGGAACGCGATCCGCACCGCGGCGCTGGCCGGCCTCGGACTCGCCGCGACCGCGGTCGCTCCCGGCATGGCGATCGCCGCTGCGCCCGACGGCAAGCTCAAGGGACGGCTGAAGCAATCGGTCTGCCGCTGGACGCTGCCGAAGCAGTCGCTCGCCGAACTCTGCCAGACGGTCAAGAGCATCGGTTTTTCCGCGATCGACCTGGTCGGCCCGGACGACTGGCCGACCTTGAAGGCGCACGGCGTATTCAGTTCGATGTGCAACGGCGCCGAGCTGGGCCTGAAGAAAGGCTTCGCCGCGACCGAGTTCCACGACCAATTGGTGGAACGCTACACCCGCCATATCGATCTGGTCGCCGATGCCGGTTACCGCAACCTCATCTGCTTTTCCGGCAACCGCAACGGCATGGACCCGCGCGAGGGACTGGCCAACGCCGAGGCCGGGATCAAGCGCATCCTCGGCCACGCCGAAAAGCGCGGCGTCGTGCTGGTGATGGAACTGCTCAATTCCCGGGTCGACCACCCCGACTACCTGTGCGACCGCTCCGCGTGGGGCGTCGAATTGTGCGAACGCATCGGGTCGGACCACTTCGGGCTGCTGTTCGACATCTACCACATGCAGATCATGGAAGGCGACATCATCGCCAGCATCCGCAAGCACCATGGGTTCTTCAAGCATTACCACACCGCGGGCGTGCCGGGCCGCAACGAGATCGGCGCGGACCAGGAACTCAACTATCCCGCGATCTGCCGCGCGATCCGCGATACCGGTTTCGACGGCTACCTGGCGCAGGAGTTCACCGCGCTGGCGCCCGATCCGGTCGCCTCGCTGCGCGAGGCGATACGCCTGTGCGACGTCTGAAACCGATATCCACCTGAGGAAGTTCTCATGGCAGACAATCATTACGACGCGATCGTCGTCGGGTCGGGCATCAGCGGCGGCTGGGCGGCCAAGGAGCTGACCGAAAAGGGGCTCAAGGTCCTGATGCTGGAGCGCGGCCGCAACATCGAGCACGTCAAGGGCTACGTCAACGCGATGAAAGAAGCGTGGGACTATCCGCACCGCACCTGGGCGACCCAGGAGATGAAGGCCGCGTTTCCGGTGCTCAAGCGCGACTACCCGCTGGCCGAAGACACGGCCGGGATGTGGGCCGACGAAAAGGATTGCCCTTACACCGAAACCAAGCGCTTCGACTGGTTCCGCGGTTACCACGTCGGCGGCCGTTCGCTGATGTGGGGCCGTCAGAGCTATCGCCTGTCGGACCTGGATTTCGAGGCCAACCTCAAGGAAGGCATCGCCACCGACTGGCCGATCCGCTACGCCGACATCGCGCCGTGGTACGACCACGTCGAGAAATTCGCCGGCATCGCCGGCACCGCCGAAGGGCTGGATGTGTTGCCCGACGGCCAGTTCCTGCCGCCGATCCCGTTGAACGTCGTCGAGAAAGACGTGGCGGCGCGGATCAAAAAAGCGTTCGGCGGCAGCCGCCGCCTGATCCACTCGCGCACCGCGAACATCACCCAGCCCAAGCCGGAGCAGGGCCGGGTCAATTGCCAGTACCGCAACAAGTGCATCCTCGGCTGCCCGTTCGGCGCCTATTTCTCGACCCAGTCGGCGACGCTGCCGGCGGCGATGAAGACCGGCAACCTGACCCTGCGCCCGTTCTCGATCGTCAAGCAAGTGATTTACGACAAGGACCGCAAGCGCGCGAGCGGGGTCGAGATCATCGACGCCGAGAACGGCCAGACCTATCGCTACACCGCCAAGCTCGTCTTCATCAACGCCTCGGCCTTCAATTCGACCTGGCTGCTGATGAACTCGGCCACCGACGTCTGGGACGGCGGGCTGGGCTCGGCGTCGGGCGAGCTCGGCCACAACGTCATGGACCATCATTTCCGCGTCGGCGCGTCCGGCACGGTCGAAGGCTTCGACGACAAGTACTACTTCGGCCGCCGTCCGTGCGGTTTCTACATTCCGCGTTTCCGCAACCTCGGCAAGGACAAGCGCGACTATGTCCGCGGCTTCGGCTACCAGGGCTCGGCCAGCCGCAGCGGCTGGTCGCGCGACATCGCCGAGCTCAGCATCGGCGCCGAGTTCAAGGACGCGTTGAGCGTTCCCGGAGGCTGGTCGATCGGCATGACCGGGTTCGGCGAGATGTTGCCGTACCACGACAACACGATCCGCCTGGATCCGCAGCGCAAGGACAAGTGGGGGCTGCCGGTGCTGGCGATGGACGTGAGCCTGCGCAAGAACGAACGCGCGATGCGCAAGGACATGGGCGCGGACGCCGCCGAAATGCTGGAGGCGGCCGGGGTCAAGAACGTCAAGGTGCACGAGAACGACTACGCTCCCGGCATGGCCATCCACGAAATGGGTACCGCGCGGATGGGGCGCGACCGCAAGAACTCGGTGCTGAACATGCACAACCAGGTCTGGGACGCGCCGAACGTCTACGTCACCGACGGCGCCTGCATGACCTCCAGCGCCTGCGTGAATCCGTCGCTGACCTACATGGCGCTGACCGCGCGCGCGGCGGATCATGCGGTGCGCGAACTCAAGGCGGGGAACCTGTGATGGAACGTCGCGAACTGCTGAAGATGATCGCCGCCGCGACGGGCGCAGCCATGATCGGCCTGCCGGCGCTCGTGTATGGACAGGCGCCGGCGCCGGACGGGAAGCGCGCCTTCTCCGCGGACGAAGTGGCCCTGCTCGACGAGATCGCGGACACCATCCTGCCGCGGACCAAGACGCCGGGCGCGAAAGACGCGGGCACGGGCCAGTTCATGGCGACTTTCGTCAGCGATTGCTACACCCCCGAATACCAGACGATCTTCCATGCGGGCCTGGCCGATATCGACAAGCGCGCGGGAGGCCGGTTCGTCTCGTTGTCCCCACAGGCGCGCACCGAATTGCTGCGCGCCCTGGACGCCGAAGCCGGACGGCGGGTCAACTCGATGGCGATGGCCACCGGCGACGCCAATCCCAATGCGGTGAAGCCGCATTACTTCACCATGATCAAGCAGCTCGCGCTGTTCGGCTTCTTCACCTCCAAGGCCGGCGCGACCGAAGCGCTGCGCTACGTCGCGGTGCCGGGCCGTTACGACGGCGACGCGGCCTACGTGCCGGGCACGCCCGCATGGGCGACCAACTGATGCTGCGGCGGCGCGCTCGCGCCGCTGCTGCCGGAGCAACGATGGCTACACCGATCCAGTCGATGGCGTTCGCCATCCTCGCCGCAGCGCCCGCGTTCGCGCAGGCCCAGGACGCGCCGCAGCGCGATCCCGCCAGCACCGAAGTCTGGAAGCCGGTTCCCGCGGCCGTGGCCACGCCGAAGGACGCCGCGCCGTCCGATGCGGTGGTGCTGTTCGACGGCAAGCAGCTCTCGGAATGGGAGGCGGAGCAGGGCGGCAAGGCGCCGTGGGCCGTCGCCGACGGCGCTGTCACCGTGGTGCCCGGCAGCAAGGGCATCCGCACCAAGCGGCGCTTCTGCGACATCCAGCTGCATATCGAATGGCGCACCCCGGTCAAGACCCAGGGATTCGACGGCCAGCACCGCGGCAACAGCGGGATTTTCCTGCAGGAGCTCTACGAACTGCAGGTGCTCGACAGCTACCGCAACCCGACTTATGCCAACGGCCAGGCGGCTTCGATCTACAAGCAGTCGATCCCGCTGGTCAACGCCTCGCGCGCGCCGGGCCAGTGGCAGGCGTACGACGTGATCTGGAAGGCCCCGCGTTTCTCGCAAGGCGGCGGCCTGGTCTCGCCGGCGCGCATCACCGTGCTGCACAACGGCGTGCTGGTGCAGAACGACACCGTCGTGTCCGGCAAGACCGAGTACATCGGCGCGCCGTCCTATTCGCCGCACGGCTGCGCGCCGATCTATCTGCAGGATCACGATTCCAAGATCAGCTACCGCAACATCTGGGTGCGGGAGCTGTAGCGGCGCGCAGCGGAACGCCGGGCCGGCGTCCTACTGTTTGAGGAAGACCGCGAGGTCTTCGAGATCCTTCTCCGTCAGCTGGCCGAACGGCGGCATCAGTCCGCCTCCGGTCTTGATCCGCTCCTTGATCTTCTTCGCGTCGAGCCGTTTGCCGACATCGGTCAGGGCCGGAAACATCTCGCCCATGCCGGCGCGGTTGGGGCCGTGGCAGGACGCGCAATTGGCGGCATAGAGCTTGGCGCCCGCCGCGGAATCCTGCGCGGCGGCGGGCGCGGCGGCCAGCGCCGCGGCGAGGACGGGCACGGCTGCGATCAGAACGTAGTTCGACATGGGAGTTCTCCGCGCTCAGCGGTCCGCGCCTGCGGGCAGGTGCTGGTTGAGGTAGGCCGCGCCGGTCTTGACGACCGCAGCGGGGTCGAGCGGATGATCGTGCTCGATGATGTACCACTTCACGCCCGCGCGCGCGGCGGCGGGAAGGATCGTATTCCAGTCCAGCACGCCCTTGCCCAGGGCGGCGAAACCGTCCTCGTCCTTGGCCTGGCCCGGCGGAGCGTTGTCCTTGGCGTGCACCGCGAACACGCGCCCGCGGAACTTGCCGAGCAAGTCCGCCGGGTCGCGGCCGGCGCGCGCGATCCAGGCCAGGTCGAGCTCGGCCTGAAGCTGCGGGCCTGCGCCTTCGAACAGGAGTTCCAGGCCGGTCTTGCCGTCGAAATCGACGAGCTCGAAGTCGTGGTTGTGATAGGCCAGGGTCATGCCCTTGGCCCGGACTTTATTCGCTATCGCGCCCAGTTCCTTGCCCAACGCGATCCAGCCGGCTGCGTCGGTCGGACGTTCTTCCTTTTTCAGGTAGGGCACCACAAGCGTCGTGTTGCCGATCGCCTTGTTGAACGCCACCACGCCGTCGAGGTCGCTGCGCAGGTCGGCGAGCTGCGCATGGGTCGAGATCGCCTTGATCGAGTACTTGCCGAGCAGTTGCTTGAGCGTCTTGGCCGAAACGTCCTGGGTGCCGACCGTCTCGACGGCGCGGACGCCGGCGTCGTGGACGATCTTCAGGCGTTCGTCGAGCGAGGCGATGCTGCGCAAGGTGTACATCTGCACGGCGATGGGCTTGGCCTGGGTCGCGGCGTGTTGCGCCAAGGCGGGTAGGGCGGTCAGGAACAAAAGTGCGGCGGCCGCGAGGGTGCGCGGTGTAGCGATCGTCATGGTGTCCTCCCGGAAGGGTGATGGCTGCGGACGAGGTCGGAACGCGGAAGGCGAGCGGCTCGTCGTGGCGGATACGCGAGTCAGTCGGGCCCTCGCTCTGCGTCGTGAGCCCGGCCGATCGCGGTCCAGGCGCGCGTGCGCGACGATGCGACGACGCGGTCGACGATCAGCGCCGAACGCAGCCCGTCGTCGAAGGTCGGCAGCCCGTCCGGCGCTTCGGCGGCGATGGCGCGATAGCTGTCCGCGACGAAGGCCTCGAAGCAATAAGCGTAGCCCTGCGCGTGGCCGACCGGCAGCGCCGACAGCCGGCGTTGCTCCGCGCTGCCCGCCGCCGGGCCGCGCACGAAGATTTCTTCGCGCTGGTCGGGCCGGCCGATCCACAGCCGTTCGCTGTCTTCCTGGTCGAACGCGACGCTGGCGTGGGCGCCGTCGATTTCGAACCAGAGGCGATTGCGGCGCCCGGCCGAGACCTGGCTGACCGTCAACGCGGCCAGGATGCCGCTGCCGGTCTTGAACATCGCCGCGGCGACGTCTTCGCTTGAGACGGCCTGCATCGCCCCGCCGGCGGCCGGGCCGGCATAGCTCTGGCCGGTGGCGGCGCTGCGTTGCGCGATCACGGTTGCGAACGCGGCGCTGACCTCGACGAAGCGTTCGCCGGCGACCCATTCCACCAGATCGCACCAGTGCGAGCCGATGTCGGCGAACACGCGCGAGACGCCGCCGAGCGCCGGATCCACGCGCCAATTGTTGCTGGCCGGATCCAGCAGCCAGTCCTGCAGGTAGCTGCCGTGGATCAGCCGCAGCGGCCCGAGTTCGCCCTGGGCGATGCGCGCGCGCGCTTCGCGCACGACCGGGTGATAGCGGTAGACGAACGGCACCGTCGCCACGAGCCCGCTGGCGGCGGCCAACGCCGCGAGCGCTTCGGCATCTTCCAGCGTCGTGGCCAGGGGCTTTTCGCAGATCACGTGCTTGCCGGCTTCCAGCGCGGCCTGCGCCATCGCCCGATGCAGGTGGTTGGGCGTGCAGACGTGCACGACCTGCACCTGCGGATCGGCGAGCGCTTCGTCGATGTCGCGATAGGCGCGCGCGACGTTCCAGGCGGACGCTACGTCCGCGGCGCGTTGCGGCGACGACGCGCTCACGCCGACGACCCGGGCGCCGGCCAGGATCGCCGCGCGCCGATGCACGTTGCCGATCATGCCGGTGCCTACGACGGCGACTCCAAGCGGGCTCATCGATTTCCTCACGGTGCGGACGGCGCGGCGGAAGCGGCGGCCGGCCGCTCGCGGAACAGGAACGCGAACGCCACCAGCACGATCAAGGCGACGCCGGCCGGGAACAGCCAAATCTGCTGCCAGTCGCGGCCCGCCGCGGTGGTGTAGTGCTCCACGACCGCGCCGGACAGGAAGCTGCCGATCAACATGCCGACGCCGTAGGTCGCCAAGGTGATGAAGCCTTGCGCGCTGCTGCGGAACGCGGGGCCGGCATGGGCATCGGTGTAGATCTGGCCGGTGACGAAGAAGAAGTCGTAGCAGATGCCGTGCAGGACGATGCCGGCGACGAGCAACGCGAACCCGCTGCCGGCGTCGCCGTAGGCGAACAGGACGTAGCGCAGCACCCACGCCGCCATGCCGAGCGCCAGCATGGTCTTCACCCCGAGCCGCGCGAACAGGAACGGCATCGCCAGCATCAGCAGCACCTCGGACACCTGCCCGAGCGACTGTAATCCGGCCGCGCCGCGCACGCCCAGGTCGTTGAGATACGGGTTGGTGAAGTTGTAGTAGAACGACAGCGGGACGCAGATCGCGATCGAGGCCAGGAAGAACACCAGGTAGGAACGCGACTTCAGCAGGCGCAGCGCGTCCAGCCCGAGAATCCGGCCGAGCGTGGCGTTGCGTTGCCGCTCCAGCGGCGGCGTGTCGGGCAGGGTCAGCGCGTACAGGCCGAGCAGCAGCGAGGCGGCCGCCGCCATCTTGAAGGTGAGGTCGAGCCGGTGCGCCTGTTCCCAGCCGAGCCAGCCGATCAGCGCGCCGGCGACGATCCAGCCGATGCTGCCGGCGACGCGGACCGGCGGGAACTGCTTTTCCGGCGCCTGCATGTGCCGCATCGCGATGCTGTTGGCCAGCGCCAGGGTCGGCATGAACAGCAGCATGTAGGCCATGACGCAGGCCGAGAACGTAGCGAAGCTGGTGGCCGCGGACGCGCCCCACATCAGCGCCGCGCCGGCCAGATGCAGCAGCGCCAGGATGCGCTGCGCGGCGAAATAGCGGTCGGCGATCAGTCCGACCAGGAACGGCGCGACGATGGCGCCGATGGATTGGCTCAGGAACGCCGTCGCGACCTGGCTCGCGCTAGCCTGCAAGGGGCCCTGCACGAGGTAGGTGCCCAGGGTGACGAACCACGCCCCCCAGATGAAGAATTGCAGAAACATCATCGCGCTCAGGCGCGGCATGGTGAATCTCATGGCTTCCCCTTTTGCGGACGGCGTCGGATCAAATCCCCAACAAACTGCGCACCGTTTGCGGACTCGCGCCGCTGTCGGCGAAGTCGTCGAACGCGCGCTCGGTGACGCGGATGAGGTGGTCGCGGATGAAGGCGGCCCCCTCGTGCGCGCCGTCTTCCGGATGCTTCAGGCAGCACTCCCATTCCAGTACCGCCCAGCCCGGGAAGTCGTACTGGGCGAGCTTGGAGAAGATCGCCTTGAAATCGATCTGGCCGTCGCCGAGCGAACGGAACCGGCCGGCGCGGTCGATCCAGTCCTGGTAGCCGCCGTACGCGCCGCTGCGCGCATCGGCGCGGTACTCGGCGTCCTTGACGTGGAAGATGCCGATGCGCTCGTGATAGCGGTCGATGAAGCCCAGGTAATCCATCTGCTGCAACAGCAGGTGGCTGGGGTCGTACAGGATCTTCGCGCGCGGATGGTGGTCGACGGTGTCGAGGAAGCGCTCGAAGGTCGCGCCGTCGTGCAGGTCTTCGCCGGGATGGATTTCGTAGCACACATCGACCCCGCAGGCGTCGAACGCGTCCAGGATCGGGCGCCAGCGGCGGCCGAGTTCGGCGAAGGCGGCTTCGACCAGGCCCGGCGGCCGTTGCGGCCAGGGGTAGAAATAAGGCCAGGCCAGCGCGCCGGAAAATGTCGCATGCGCGCTCAACCCCAGGCGCTGGCTGGCCTGCGCTGCGAGCATCAGCTGCTCGACGGCCCAGGCTTGGCGGGCAGGGGGATCGCCGCGTTTTTCCGGTGGGGCGAAACCGTCGAACAAGATGTCGTAGGCTGGATGCACGGCGACCAGCTGGCCCTGCAGATGCGTGGACAGCTCGGTGATGCGGACGCCGTGCCGGTCCAGGGACGCGGCGACGTCGTCGCAATAGGCCTGGCTGCGCGCCGCCTGCGCGAGGTCGAAAAGGTGCGGCGCGTTGGTCGGTACTTGTACGCCACAATAACCCAGGCCGGCGGCCCACTCGGCCAGCGTGTCCAACCGATCGAACGGAGGCTTGTCACCGATGAACTGGGCGAGGAACAGCGCTGGACCCTTGAGCGTTTTCATGGAAATCCGCCTGATGCAATCGATTGCAATCCTAGCATGGGGTTGTCAGGATGCATGTTGTGCAGCGCAGCGAGGGCGATCGGGCTGAAGCATGGCGACCATTTACGACATCGCCAAACGCGCCGGCGTTTCGGCCGGCACCGTGTCGCGCGCGTTGTCGCGGCCGGAGAAGGTGTTGCCGGCCACGCGCCAGCGCATCGAGGAGGTCGCCGCCGCGCTGGGCTACGTGCCCAACACCGTGGCGCGCACGCTCAAGACCCAGCGCAGCGGCAAGATCCTGGTCACGGTGCCGGACATCGCCAATCCGTTCTTCGCGCAGATCCTGCAGGGCGCCGAAGAAGCCGCGCAGGCGGCCGACTACGCCGTGCTGCTCGGCGATACCCAGAACCGGCCGGATCGGGAAGAACGCTACGCGCAGATGCTTCCACGCAACGAGGCCGACGGCCTGATCGTGCTCGGGCACCGGCTGCCGCCGACCGCGCAGGAGATCGTCAAGCGGCTCGGCACTGCGGCGCCGGTGGTCAACGGTTGCGAGTTCGATCCGGCGCTCGGCATTCCCAGCGTGCACATCGACAACGCCGCGGCCTCGCGCACGGCGATGGAGCATCTGTACGGCCTGGGGCACGAACGGATCGCCGTGGTAGGCGGACCGGCCGATAACCCCTTGCATCGACAACGGCTCGAAGGCGTCGAAGCCGCCGCCAAGGCGCGAGGCCGCCGGCGCCTGCTGCAGATCGTTCCGGGCGATTTTTCGATCGAGTCCGGCTATGCCGCGGTGAAGGCTCTGCTGGGGAAGCCGTCCGCCCCGACCGCCGCGTTCTGCTTTAGCGACCAGATGGCGCTCGGGGTTCTGGCCGCGTGCCGGGATCTTGGAATCCGCGTGCCGCAAGACTTTTCGATCGTCGGTTTCGACGATCTGGCCTCGTCGCGCTATCTCACTCCGCCGCTGACGACGATCAGCCAGCCGATGCGCGAGATCGGCGTGCGCGCCGTCAACCTGCTGCTCGCGATCATCGAGGCGGAGCAAGTGCAGCATCAGCAGACGCTCGACTTCAGCTTCATGCTGCGTGGGTCGACCGCGACGGTCGCGTCGTAGCGCGTGTTGCGCGGGCCGTCCTGGTTCTACGGAGTTATCGGAGGCCGCCTTGCGCAATAACCTAGAAGGAGGGGAGGGCCGCGATCGAGACGCCCTGAAGCCGCGCGACGCAGGCGATCGAGCCGGGGCATGATGCGGGTCGGGCCGCCGCGCTGTGGCGGCCAGCGCACGCGGCAGTTCGTCCTCGGACATCGGCCGTTCGCCGACTCCGTCACTGAGGCCTATCGCTGCAACGAAGATTTATCGCCGTCGTAGTCCGCCGCCACCAGATCGAGCGTGGCGCTCATGCTCTGGGCCAGTGCTTGCTCCCGTACTTCCACGATGCGGATCGCTTGGCTGTTTCCTTCTCCAGGCCGAAGCATGTCGACGGTCAGGTACAGCCGGCCCTGAGTGGGAATCAGAAAGCCCAGCACGTGCAGCACGGTGTCGCCGAAATCGAGAAAGGTCCACAAGTCCGACACTTCGTCGCCGCCGGCGAACTCCTCGGCCTCATCGGCAAGCAAGCGGTGTATCGCTTCCGGCCCGCGTTCGCCGAAGATGTCCGGCCGCGGCCGAAAGCGGGTCTGCTCGCGAAAGCTACGCAAGGTGCGGTCCAGCCGGAACAGCAAGCTCGGCACGTAAGCGCTGTTGTCCCGCGCGGTCAGGTGCGCACCGGCTGCGTGGATGTCCACGCTCCGCATCGAGAAGCTCGCAGGGTCTTTGGGAGCGATCTCGAAGCGCAAGCTGCTCGTATCGCCGAAAACGGGATTGGGCATGATCCGATGATTCTAGATGTAGATGCAGCCGAGATCAGCTTCGATCTATGCCCAGCGGAGTGCTGTGCGCTGGCGCGTCATCAATCGCACCGCAGGTTGTCTTCCGCAGCAGCAGCCTGGGCATAAGCCGGAGGGGGTTTATGGAGCTACCCCCTCCCCATAATTTCGCATAATGTGTATTATGTTATAGCCATAAGGTAGCCCCCCAAGCAGGCCATTACAGGCTTTGAGCGCTCGACCGCTCTCTCAACCACCTTACGGAATCCTTCCCATGACTCCACCCCACATCGACCTGACCCATGAGTGGTCCGACTGGCGCCAGCGCGGCCGCTATCTGGTTTCGGACGACGGCCAGCGCATGCCCGTCGAACGGCTACGCGGTCTGCTTTGGCGCGATCACAACGAGCTCTACCTCAAGGGCCTGCGATCGCGTCGCCAGTTCGAGGAACGCCGCCGGGCCGCCTTGAAATCCGAGGGTCTCGACCGCCATCGACCGCTCAGATTTCAAGCTGGCGGCCGCTGCAACCGCCGCTCCTGCGCTGCAACGGCCGCACCGATGCAACCGTAAGGTTCCCGAAAGGTACGAACGGCGCGACCGGCGCAGGCTGCACTCAACCGCCGGCCAGGACGACACCGGCGAGCGGCCCGCCGGAATGCGGGCGAGCGTCGTCTGCTCATCGAGGATTTCATCATGGCTACCATCAACTTCGCCGGCTATGGCGTGTGGAACAACACCAACGACGTCACCAGCAAGGTCCGTCAGCAATACAACGCCGGGCAGCGCACTTTCATCGCCAACAACGGCGATTACGGCGATCCGTCGCCGGGCGACCGCAAGTACCTGTACATCATCTGGAACAGCTCCGACAGCGGCGTGGTCGGCGAAGACGACAGCCGCGGCATCACCGTGCCCTGAACCACGGAGATTGGCCGCTTTCGTTTTCGCATAACGTTACGCGACAGCAACGCACAGACGCCGGCTTACTCAGCCGGCGTCTTCGTGTGCAACGAAGGTAAATCTCCGTGCTGCGGTTGCATGTACGAAACATGCAGCGCGGCGCCGCCGCGACTCAAGCGTCCAACGTCGCGCCGCCGTCGACGCGCAGATCGTGCAGCGTGATGTGCCGCGCCCGCTCCGACAACAGGAAGCAGATCGTCTCCGCCACGTCTTCGGGATCGGCGATGCGGCCCAGCGGAATGCCGAGGCGGAAGCGCTCGCCGTCGCCGCGCAGGATCCGTTGCCGCGCCGCCTCGTCGTCGGCGAACGCGCGTTGCATCGCGGTGTCGGTGGATCCCGGCGACACGATATTGCAACGCACGCCGAACGGCGCCAGTTCCAGTGCCAGGCAGCGCAGGTACTGGGTCGCCGCGGCCTTCGACGCGGCGTACGCGGCCATACCGGTGCGCGGCGCCGAGGCGGCGTTGGAACCGACCGCGACGATGCTGCCGCGGCCGCGTTCGCGCATGCGCGCGGCGACCGTGCCGGCGACGGCGAACGCGCCGCGCGCATTGACCGCCATGCACGCGTCCCAGTCGTCGGGATCGGGTCCGACCGCTGCGCCGACGCGCAGGATGCCGGCGACGTGGGCCAGATGCGCAATCTCCCCGAGTTCGCGCTCGATCCGCTCCACCATCGCCGCGACCTGGGCGAGATCGGCGACGTCGCAGACGAATTCCGCGACCTGCGCGCCCTCCCCGCGCAAGCGCCGCGCGCATTCGCGCAACTGCGCTTCGTCGCGGTCGCACAGCGCCAGCCGCGCCCCCTGCTGCGCGAGCCGCGACGCGGTCGCCGCGCCGATCCCCTGCGCCGCGCCGGTCACCAGCGCCAGGCGCCCGTCGAACTCCCCCGCTCCGCCGCCCTGCCCGTTCATGCCTCGGCCCCCTGCTCCGCCTCGGCCTCGAACGCGTCCATGATCCGATGGCGCTCGTCGTGATAGCGCTCCTCGTCCCAGCGGTCCTTCCAGTACGGCACCGCGTACATCATCGAACGCGGCACGCCGCGCTCGCGCGCGAGCAGGTCGCGGATCGCGACCACTTGCGCGCTTTCGCCGGCCAAGGTCACCGACACCGCTTCGCCGCGCGGCCACGGCATCGCGCGCACCGCGTCGAGCAGGCGGCGGCTCGCGCCCGCGGGCTCGCCGTCGCGCGAAAACCAGCGCGCCTGCAAACCCGGATGCTGCGGCAACGGCTGGATTTCGCCGGCATCGGGCGCTTCCAGCAGCGCATCGATGCGCGCCTGCGCCGGCAGACGCGCGATCACCGCGCAAATCAGCGCATAGCTGCTGGGATCGCCGATCAGCAGATGGCGCGGCGCATCGGCGCGGAACAGTTCCGGCCCGCCGGGGCCGCCCACGCCGAGCGGATCGCCGACGCGCGCGTTCGCCGCCCAACGCGAGGCCGGACCGTCGTCGCCGTGCAGGACGATATCGATCTCCAGCTCGCCCGCATCCGCATCGAAGCGCGCCACCGTGTAGGTGCGGACGACCGGCCGCGCCGCGCCTTCGGGCCACACCGGGCCGTGCTCGCCGAACTGCGGCAGCGCCGGTGCGTCGCGCGAGTCGGGCGCGAACAGCAGTTTGATGTGTGCGCCTTCGCAACCGGCCGGGAATCCGGCCAGGTCCTCGCCGCGCAGCGCGATCCTGCGCATCTGCGGTGTGCGTTGATCGATCCGCGCGACCTGCAGCAGTCGCGCGCGCGGCCGCGCGCTCATGCCGCCTCGCGCGCGGGCGCGCCGGCCAGTGCGTCCAGGCGCTGCGACGGATCGGCCAGCGCCGCATCCATCAACGCCAGCAAGGCGCGATGGTGCGTCTGCAACGTCGCCGCGTCGTAAGCCTGCGGATTGGCTTCGATGTCGAAGCGCACGCTGTCGGCCAGCGGCGATACGGTCAGGTCGAGATCTTCGACCGAACCGACCGACACCGGATGCGCGCGGCTGCTCAGGCCGTCGAACACGAAGCCGCGGTCGAACGGCATCAGGTTCAGCACCGGGCCGTACAGCTGGGCGTAGCTGTCGCCCAGGCCGAGATCCTGACGCAGCCATTCGTAGTTGTAGCGCTGGTGCGGACGCAGTTCGCGCAGTTCCGCCGCGACCGCGCGCGCCAGTTCGGCGAAGCTCCACTGCGCCTGCAGGCGCAGCCGCAGCGGCACCACGTTCATGCCCATGCACGGCACGCTCAGCGCCGCCGAACCGAGCCGGTTCATCACCAGCAGACCGAGGCTGATTTCGTCCGCGCCGCTGCGTCCGCGCATCCACGCGAACACCGCCGCGATCAGCCACGCCGACCAGTCCACGCCGAGCGCGCGCGCCGCGTTGTGCCAACGAAGGTGCTCGCCCGCGGGCAGGCTCAGGTGCGAGGAGCGCGCGCTGTCGTCGGGCGCGCACTTCGGCCCCAAGGTCACCGGTTCGGGCGCGCCGGCGCAGCGTTGCAGCCAGAACTCGCGGCTGCGCGCGAACCCGTCGGAAGCGCGGTACTGCGCTTCCTCGGCGACCACCGGCGCCAGCGACCAGTCGCGCGCGGGCGCGGCGGCGCGGCCGCCGGTGGCGGCCGAGTACAGTTCGGCCACGCGATGGATCAGCAGCAGATAGGCGAAACCGTCCAGCGCGATGTGATGCGCGCGCAGGTACCAAAGATGGCGCTGCGCGCCCAGGCGAACCAGCGCGGTGGCGAACAACGGCCGCCGCGCCAGATCGGCCGGGCGCAGCAAGTCGTCGCGCATCCAGCGCCAGGCGCTGTCCCAGGGCGCGTCGCAACCGATGAAGTCCTCGCGGCCGATCACCACGCTGCGCGGCTCGCGCAGGCACTGCGCGACTTCGCCGTCGTGCGCCCGATAGCGCATGTGCAGCGCGTCGCAGGCCGTCAGCGCCTCGCGGATCGCCGCTTCCAGCGCCGCTTCGTCGAGCGGGCCGTTCAACTCCACCGCTTCGGCGGTCCACAACGACGGACTGTCCGGATCGATCTGCTGCGCCGCCCACATGCCCAGTTGCGGGCCGGTCAGCGGCAAGCCGGCGGCCATCACGCCGCCCGCCGCTGCTGGATCAGTTCCCACCACTGCGCGACGCTGCCGCGCTCGGCGAGTTCGACCAGACCGATCCGCTCGCCGCGCGCCGACCAGCGCTCCAGCAGCGTCATCAACCGGATCGAGTCGAGACCGGCTTCGAACGGATTGTCTTCGGCGCCGACTTCTTCGAGCGGCCGTTCCATGATCAACGCCAGCTCGGTGCGCAGCGCGGTCAGGCTGACCGGCAGCCCGGCACCGTCGGCCAGGGCCTGCGCGCAGTCGGCGCGGCCGATCACCACGCCGCAGCGGCGCGACACGTAGTCCAGCGCCATCTGGTGTTCGTCGGCGGAGAAGTCGGCGACCGCGTCGGCGACCAGGAACGGCTGGATGTCGTGCATGAACGCGTCGGCCGCGGTCATCATGCAGCCGATATGCGCGTAGATGCCGCAGACGATCAGCTGGTCGCGGCCCTGCGCGCGCATGCGCTCGCGCAGGTCGCTGGAGACGAAGGCGCTGTAGCGCCACTTGGTCAGCACGGTGTCGTGCGGGCGCGGCGCGATCGGCGCGGCCACCGGCGCCAGCTGCGGCTGCGCGGTGATGCCCGGGCCCCACCACGGCTGCAGCAGGCCGCGCTGCTGCGCGCTCTGCACCGGCGGCTGGGCGGTGTAGACCACCGGTACGCCGGCGTCGTCGCAAGCGTCGCGCAAGGCGCGCACGTTCTCCAGCAACTGCGGCACCGGCGCCTGGGCCTGGTCGTAGAACGCCAGGAAGTATTCCTGCAAGTCGTGGATCAGCAACACCGCGCGCGACGGTTCGGGGCGCCATTCCACCCGGTTCGGCGGCCAGCGGTGTTCGGCGGGCATGGGATAGGTCGCGATCTTGGGGATGGTCATGGCGTGGCCTGGGCGAAAGAAGTAGAGACAACAGAAGGAGCAGCCACGCCGCCGGCGGGCGCCGCGGACGGCGCGTCGAAGCGCGCGCGCAAGGCTTTCTTGTCGATCTTGCCGACCGCGGTGCGCGGCAACGCGGCGAGGAATTCGATCCGGTCGGGCACCTTGTACGCGGCGATGCCGCGTTCGCGCAGGAACTGGGCCAGCTCGCGCGGGCTCGCCTGCGCGGGCTCGCGCAACACCACGAACGCGCACGACTTCTCGCCGAGCCAGCGGTCGGGCATCGCCACCAGCGCGGCGTCGAACACCGCCGGATGCGCGAGCAGATAGCCTTCGACCTCCTCGGCCGCGATCTTCTCGCCGCCGCGGTTGACCAGATCCTTGGCCCGCCCCTCGACGATCAAATGCCCGCTCGGCAAGCGGCGCACGCGGTCGCCGGTGCGGTAGAAGCCGTCGCCGGTGAACGCGCGCGCGTTGTAGGATTCGGCGCGGTAGTAGCCGCGGATCGTGTACGGCCCGCGGGTCAGCAGATGCCCGACTGCGCCGGGCGCGACCTCGGCGTCCTCGTCGTCGACGATGCGGATCTCGTCGTCGGCGCTGATCGGCAGGCCTTGCGTGCCGAGCGTCAGTTCGTCGCTGTCGCCGGCGCGGGTGTAGTTGACCAGGCCTTCGGCCATGCCGAACACCTGCTGCAGACGGCAGCCGAACGCGTCCGGCACGCGCCGGGCGACGTCGCCGGCGAGGTGCGCGCCGCCGATCTGCACGCAGTCCAGGCTGCGCAGGTCGTAACGCGAACGCACCCGCGATTCCAGCCACGCCAGCGCCAGCGCCGGCACCAGCGCGGTCAGGGTGACGCGTTCGCGCTGGATCAGCGCGAAACAGGATTCGGGATCGCTCTGCCGCGCCAGCACCACGCAGCCGCCGGCAAGGAACACGCCGAGCGCGCCGGGCGAACTCATCGGGAAGTTGTGCGCGGCCGGCAACGCGCACAGATACACCGTGCCGCCGTCCAGGCCGCAGATGCGCGCGCTTTCGCGCACGCTGTAGAGATAATCGTCGTGGGTGCGCGGAATCAGCTTGGGCACGCCGGTGCTGCCGCCGGACAATTGCAGGAACGCGACTTCGCCCGCATCGGGGCCGTCGCCCTGCAAGGGTTCGTCGAGCAGGTCGTCGAAGCTGCGGAACTCCTCGGCTTCTCCGACCACGATCACGTCGCTCAGGCAGGCCTGTTCGGCGCGCACTTCGCGGATCATCGCGCGGTAGTCGAAGCCGCCCTCGCGGTCGGCGATCACGCAGGCGCGCGCCTGGGTGTGGCCGACGAAGTAGCCGATCTCGGCGCGGCGGTGCGCCGGCAGCGCGAACACCGGCAAGGCGCCGAGCAGGAACAACGCGTGGCAGGCGATGTAGTGCTCGCCGATGTTGGGCAGTTGCAGCAGCACCCGGTCGCGCGGGCCGATGCCGATGCGGCGCAGGCCTGCGGCAAAGCGGCGCGCGCGCCGGTCGAACTCGGCATAGCTCCAGCGCCGCTGCGCGCAGACGATGGCGATGCGCTCGGGATGCGCGTGCGCGCCGCGGGTGAGGCTGCTGTAAAGATTCTCGCCGTTCCAGTAGCCGCGCTCGCGGTAGCGCGCGGCGAACTCCGGCGGCCACGGCACGAAGCCGTCCAGCGGCGTCGCGCTCATGCCCTGCCCTCGCTTTCGGCCACGTGCGACAGCCCCATCGCGCCGAGCATGGTGCGCAGCTTGGCGGTGGTTTCGGCCAGTTCGGCTTCGGGCTGCGAACCGGCGACGATGCCGGCGCCGGCGAACACCGTCGCGCAGTCTTCCTCGACCAGGGCGCAGCGGATCGTCACCGCCCATTCGCCGTCGCCCTCGCTGTCGCACCAGCCGACCAGGCCGGTGAACAGGCCGCGGTCGTAGCCTTCCAGTTCGCGGATCGCCTGCCGCGCCGGTTCGGTCGGATAGCCGCAGACCGCGGGCGTAGGATGCAGCGCCAGCGCCAGCCGCAGCGAGCTGGTCGCCGGATCGCGCAACACCCCGTCCACGCGCGTGGACAGGTGCCACATCGTCGGCGTGGCCAGCAGCGACGGCGCCGCCGGCACGTGCAGTTCGCGGCAGAACGGGCGCAGCGCCGCGGCCACGTCGTCGATCACCAGCGCGTGTTCGTGCAGGTCCTTGGCCGAACGCAGCAGATCTTCGGCGCGACGGCGGTCTTCGGCCGGATCGGCGCTGCGCGGGATCGAGCCGGCCAAGGGGTTCGACACGATGCGTGCGCCGCGCTTGGACAGCAGCAGCTCGGGACTGGAACCGATCAGGCAGGCCGCGGACCCGCCGGCGCCGGCGAGGTCCATCGCGAAGGTGTAGGCCGAAGGCGCGCGCGCCAGCAATTGTCCGAGCAATTGCGGCACGTCGACCTTCGCGGCGATGCGCAGGCTGCGCGACATCACCACCTTGCGCAGGCCGCCGTCGTGGATGCGGTCGAGCGAACGCTCGACGTTGCGCTTGAACTGCGCCGGCGCCGGCACCGGCTCGACCTGCGGCGCGCTGCGCGCATCGCCGGGCAGCAGCTGCGCCGCGCCGCCGTGGCGCGCGCGTCCGGCCGCGAACGCGGCCTGCGCCGGCACCCACAGCCGCGCCGGCTGGCCGCCTTCGAACGGCACCGCGCCGAGCAAAGGCAGACGCCCGTTTTCGGCCGCGACCTGCGCCAGCAGGCGCTCGCTGGCGCCGGCCAGATCGTCGTCGCTGGCGCGCGCCAGGGCGTGCAGCACGCCGCGCGCATGCCATTGGGTCTGGACCGAGGAGAACAACGAATCGTGCGGCCGATAGCTCGACAGCAAGGCCGGCAATGCGGTTTCGACGGCCGCGGCATCCAACGAGGCGGCCGGCTCGAGCGGCGCGACGAGCGTCAGTTTCGCTTCGCCCATCATCGCCATGCTCCCGCAACGGCGTTGCGGCCGCCGGCCAGGGCATCGATTCGGAAAGAAGAAGACAACAGCGCGCGGACCGCGCGTGGCAGTGCGTTCAAGGGATCACCTGCAGGCTCTGAGGGTCGAGCTTGCGGGCGGGAACGCCGGCTGGCAGGAATGGACGAGCCGTGATTACGTCGTCCGTGGAGCGCCGATTATGCCACTTGCGAACGCATCGGCAAGCGCTTGCCGCGACGAGGCCGGATGAACGATGGCGCGCGTACGGTCGTGCGCGCGATTACGCCCGCAGCAGGATTCGCTTCAATCGTCGTTGCTGCGATCCGCATCACAAGCGCGCGTATCGGCTTGCGACGAGCGTCATGCGGTTACACACGATCAAGATCGTCGCACGACCGGTTCGGCACGGACGGACGCTGCACGACCGCACTGCCCGCGCGATGTTTCGGGTTCCCTTGACGCCATCGCAGCGCGACGACGGCATTCGATCCGCAGCGATCCGGAGCGCGTGCGCGGCAGCGCGCCGATCGCCGCGCTGAACGCCGCCGGCAACCTTCCTACACCGGAAGGTTGCACGGCCGTCGCAGATTGAGGGCACAATGGCGCCCGTTCCGGTGTCCGCCACCGCCTCGCCGCCGTTTTGCGCATGCCCTTTCTTTCGCTGCTGTTGCGTCTGTCGCTGATCGTCGCGTTGAGCCTCAACGGCTACGCGTCGGCGGCGATGATCGCCAGCGGCGGGCACGCGATGGGTCCGCGCGTGGCCGCGGCGACCGTGCCGGCGAAGGCCGAGATGGCCGACTGCCACGAAGGCATGGACATGGCCGCGATGGCGCAGGCCGACACCGCCGCCGCGCACCCGAGCGCGCCGGCTCAAGCCGGCAAACACCCCGCCGGGCATTCCGGCGACCCCGCCGCGCCGCACGACGGCGATTGCTGCGGCAAGTTCGCCTGCCAGTGCGATTGCCTGCAGGCGGCCAGCATCGCCCACGCGATCGTGCCGCTGCCGCCGGGCCTGGACTCGGTCGCGCCGGCCCTGCCCACGCCGCAGGCCCCGCCGAGCGGCGTGCTGAGCCTGCCGATCCGCCCACCCATCGCCTGAACGCGCGCCCGGCCGGCGGATGCCCGGCCCACGGCCCGTCCGCGCGCGTGCAACGCGCGCGGCATCGCGGCCGTCCGCCCGCAGCGACGCGGCGGCGCCCCTGGCGCTTGCCCCGCGCGCGTCCCACCGCGAGACTGATCGCGGATCTTCCCAACGGAAGGCTTCCATGAAATTGCCCGTATTCCCGTTCGGCGCCCCCGCAGTCGCGGCGTCGGCGCTCGACAGTCCCGGCCGCCGCCGTTTCGTCGCCGGCCTCGCCGCCGGCGGCGCCATCGCCGGCAGCGGCCTGTGGCGCGGCGCGTCCGCCGCGCCGATGGCGCATACCCCGCGCGTGCTCAGCGGCACCGAATTCGATCTCGACATCGGCGCCACCCAGGTCAACTTCACCGGCCGCGTGCGTCCGGCCGTCACCGTCAACGGCAGCCTGCCCGCGCCGATCCTGCGCTGGCGCGAAGGCGACACCGTGACCCTGCGCGTGGCCAACCGCGTGCGCGAAGGCATGACCTCGATCCATTGGCACGGCCTGATCCTGCCGGCCAACATGGACGGCGTGCCCGGCCTGAGCTTCGACGGCATCCGCCCCGGCGAAAGCTACGTCTACCGCTTCCGCGTCGGCCAGTCCGGCACCTACTGGTACCACAGCCATTCGCTGTTCCAGGAACAGGCCGGCCTGTACGGCGCGATCGTGATCGATCCGCGCGAACCGCATCCCTACCGCTACGACCGCGAGCACGTGCTGCTGCTGTCGGACTGGACCGACCTGGAACCGGCCGCGCTGTTCCACCGGCTCAAGCAGATGTCCAGCTACGACAACTACTACAAGCGCACCGTCGGCGACGCGCTGCGCGACGTGCGTGACAAGGGCCTGGCCGCGACCCTGCGCGACCGCGGCGAATGGGGCCGCATGCGCATGACCCCGACCGACCTGTCCGACGTCAACGGCCATACGTACACCTATCTGCTCAACGGCGCGACGCCCGCCGGCAACTGGACCGGCCTGTTCAAGCCCGGCGAGAAGGTGCTGCTGCGCTTCGTCAACGGCTCGGCGATGACCTACTTCGACGTGCGCATCCCCGGCCTGAAGATGACCGTGGTCGCCGCCGACGGCCAACCAGTGCATCCGGTCAGCGTCGACGAGTTCCGCATCGCGGTCGCCGAAACCTACGACGTGCTGGTCGAACCTTCGGGCCAGGACGCCTACACCATCTTCTGCCAGGACAACGCCCGCACCGGCTATGTGCGCGGCACCCTGGCCGTGCGCGAAGGCCTGGAAGCGGAGGTGCCGCGCACCGATCCGCGACCGCTGCTGACGATGGACGACATGGGCCACGGCGGCATGGGCGGCCACGGCGGGCACGACATGTCGAACATGAAAGGCATGGAAGGCGGCTGCGGCGGCAACATGTCCGGCGGCGGCATGAGCGGCGGCAAGTCCAAGGGCATGGAAGGCGGTTGCGGCGCGAGCATGCACGGCGCAGGCGCGAAGGCCGGGAGCATGGCCGGCATGGATCAAGGCGCGATGAACTCCGCGCCCGGCGGCGACCCGCGCCTGATCGACATGCGCGCGATGAGCGTGTCGCCCAAGCTCGACGACCCCGGCATCGGCCTGCGCGGCAACGGCCGCAAGGTGCTGACTTACTCCGACTTGCACAGCGTATTCGCCGATCCCGACGGCCGCGAGCCCGGGCGCGAGATCGAGCTGCACCTCACCGGCCACATGGAGAAGTTCGCCTGGTCGTTCGACGGGCAGAAGTTCATGGGCGCCGAACCCATCCGGCTGACCTACGGCGAGCGTCTGCGCATCGTCCTGGTCAACGACACCATGATGACCCACCCGATCCACCTGCACGGGCTGTGGAGCGACCTGGAGAACGATAAGCAGGAGTTCCAGGTGCGCAAGCACACCATCGACATGCCGCCGGGAACCCGCCGCAGCTACCGCGTGCGCGCCGACGCGCTCGGCCGCTGGGCCTTCCACTGCCATCTGCTGTACCACATGGAAGCGGGAATGATGCGCGAAGTGAGGGTCGAAGAATGAAGACCTTCGCTACCCTGCCCCGCTCCGCGCTGGCCTTGGCGCTGTCGCTGCCGTTCGCGGGCATCGCCGTCGCCCAGCAGCACAATCATGGCGCGCCTGCGGCCGCGATGGATCATTCGGCCATGGACCATTCGCAGATGGGCCATGCGCAGAAACAGCCCGCCACGAAGAAAGCCGGCGCGCGGCCCAAGCAAGCCGCGGCGGACAGCGCGCCGCTCGATCATGCGCAGATGGACCATTCCAAGATGGGCCACTCGGCCGACGGCGATTCCGCGAAGCCGAACGACGCGGACGCGGCGAGCGGCGAGCCCGCTGCGATGGACCATTCGCAGATGGACGACTCCAAGATGGACCATTCGAAAATGGACCACGCCGCGATGGGCCACGCGCCGCCGCGCGCCGACGCGACCGCGCAACCGCGCGAGCCGATCCCCGCGGTCACCGACGCCGACCGCATCGCCGCGTTCCCGCCGATCAGCCTGCACATGCAGCACGCGCCCGAGTTCAACCACATGATCGTCGTCAACCGGCTGGAAGCGGTCGACGCCGATCGCGGCAGCGCCCAGGCCTGGGAAGGCCAGGCCTGGTTCGGCAGCGACACCGATCGCCTGTGGCTGCGCAGCGAAGGCGAGCGCGAGCGAGGCCGCACCGAATCGGCCAACCTGGAAGCGCTGTACGGCCGCGCGATCTCGCCGTGGTGGGACGTGGTCGCCGGCGTGCGCCACGACTTCCGTCCGCAGCGCGGGCAAAGCTGGGCCGCGTTCGGCGTGCAGGGCCTGTCGCCGTACAAGTTCGAGGTCTCCGCCACCGCCTACCTCGGCGAGCGCGGGCAGACGGCGTTGAACCTGGAAGCCGAGTACGAATTGCTGCTGACCAACCGCCTGATCCTGCAGCCGCTGGTCGAGGTCGAGTTCTACGGCAAGGACGATCCGCGCCGCGAGACCGGCGCGGGACTGAGCACGGCCGAGGCCGGCCTGCGCCTGCGTTACGAGATCAGCCGCAAGTTCGCGCCGTACGTCGGCGTGAGCTGGGAGCGCGCGTTCGGCGACACCGCCGATTACCGCCGCGCGCACGGCGAGCGGGTCGAGGACACGCGCCTGGTCGCCGGCGTGCGGCTGTGGTTTTGAAGGAGCGCGCGCATGAACGCACTGCTTCGAACCGGCCTGCGGCTCGGCGGCGCGGCCGTGGCCGCGGGCGCCGCCGGCGCGGCGCTGTTGTGGTCGGGCGTCTATGACGTCGGCGCCGACGCGGCGCATACGCGGCCGGTGTACGCGTTGCTCGAGTACGCGCGCGAGCGCTCGGTGGCGGTGCGCGCCGGCGCGCTGACGGTGCCGGCCGGCCTCGACGACGCCGAACGCGTGCGCCGCGGCGCCGGCAACTACGCGGCGATGTGCGCGGGCTGCCATCTGACGCCGGAGGCCGGCCCGAGCGAGTTGTCGCGCGGGCTGTATCCGGCGCCGCCGAACCTGTCGCAGCGCGAGGTCGATGCCGCGTCCGCGTTCTGGACGATCAAGCACGGCATCAAGGCCTCGGGCATGCCGGCCTGGGGCGGCAGCATGGACGACGCCCACGTGTGGGATCTGGTCGCGTTCCTCGGCCGCCTGCCTTCGCTGGACGCGCAGGGGTATCGCGAACTGGTCACGCGCAGCGACGGACATTCGCACGGCGGCGGCGAGAGCATGCCGGGGCATGACCACGAAGGCGGCCATCCGCATGCTGCGGGCGCGGCGCACGCGCACGACGCGGCGGGGCCCGCAGTTGCGAAGCCGCAAGACGCGGTCGGCGCTCAGGCGGATCGGCATGACGATGCGGATGCGGCGAGCGCGCATGGGCAACGGCATGAGCGCGAGACGATATCGGCTCCGGCGAAGACCCGCGACCCGCCGCGGCCGGACGCCTCCGCTCCGCCGACGCACGAGCACGCCGACGGGCATTCGCACCAGCACTGAACGGCGAGGACCGGCTCCGTCGACAACGGAGCCGGTCCGGGCGAGGCCTTGCGTGCGCAGGCGAACGGCGTCGGGCCAGCAGCCCTGGCCGCAACCGGTCCTGTCGCAGCTTGCGCCTGGGTCTTCAGGCCCGCAGCCCGTGGGCCGGCCCCACCACGACTCCGCCGGGCCCGGATAAACCGAGCACTTCGTCGCACTCCGGCGCGGCTTGGGCCCTCACGGCCTGGAGGCTATGATGCCGTTCAAGCCATCCGTGCGGCCAAGGAGCCTGCCATGTCGATCAACTCCAAGGCCCGCCGCGACGCCAAAAAACGCAAACTCGAGCGCGCCCGCAACGCCGCACCGGCCGCGCCCAACATCGAACCGCACGCCGAACTGCGCGACGCCGAAGGCCGCCTGCTCGGCGGCATCGTCCGCCGCGACGGCGAATGGACCCTGGGCCTGGGCGGCCGCATCGTCGGCGGCTCCGAAAGCGCGGCGCGGGTGCTGGCCCTGCTCGAACGCGCCGCCGCCCTGCACCGCCGCGACGGCGCCCAGGTCAGCCTCGGCTGCTCCAGCGCCCTGCGCACCGCCGCCGACCGCGAACTCGCCGAGCGCGGCGTCAGCTTCGACCAGTTCCGCGAAGAACTTGAGAAAGAACTGGCGATCGACCCTCCGCCGTCGCTGAACCTCGTCGCCGACGGCAGCAGCGCGCGGCACTGACGCCCGGCCTTTCGGTCGCCGCGCAGGTCGCGTCCCCTCGCCGCAACCGCGCCGCCGCAACAACCCACTCCCTGTAGGAGCGACGCAAGTCGCGACCACGCCAACCCAACCGCGACGAAACCCGCGCCGCACGCGCACTGTCGCAGTCTCGGCTCGCGCCGCTCCGCCGCAACAACCCACTCCCTGTAGGAGCGACGCAAGTCGCGACCGCGCCAACCCAACTGCGACGAAACCCGCGCCGCACGCGCACTATCGCAGTCGCGGCTCACGCCGCTCCCACAGCCGCTTGGCGCAACAACGCACTTAGAAGCCCTAACCCCGCTCCGCCAGCGCCTGCCAACGCCGCCGCAACGCATCCAGCTCGTCCAGCAACGCGCGCACCGCCGCAGCCGATTCGCGCATGGGACCCTGCGCCAGCCGCGCTTCCAGCGCCTGCGCGCGCTGCGCGACCGGCGCGTCGAACAAGGCGATCGCGCCGGCGCAACGGTGCAGCGCGCGCGCCAGCGCGGCGCCGTCCTGGGCCAGCAGCGCCGCGGCGATGTCGGCGCGTTCGCGCGGCAGTTCGCGCAGCAGCACCGGCAACGCGGAACGCAGCAGCGGCGCGACGTTCGAGCCGCTGCCGCCGCGCGCCGCCGCGCCGGGCAGCCAGCGCTGCACGATCCGCTCGAGCTCGGCGAGCTGCATCGGCTTGATCAGCCAATCGTCCATGCCGGCGACCCGGCAGCGTTCGATCTGCTCGGGCAAGGCGCTGGCGGTGATCGCCACGATCGGCAGCCGCGCCCGGCCGCCACGCGCTTCGCGCTCGCGGATCGCGCGCGCCAGCGCGTAACCGTCGAGCTCCGGCATGCGGCAATCGCTGAGCAACAAGCGGTAATCGCCCGCGTCCAGCGCCGCCAGGGCTTCGCGCCCGTTGGCGCAAATGCGGCTGGCGAGGCCCAGCTCCAGCAACTGGCGGCGGATCAGCTCCTGGTTGACCGGGCTGTCCTCGGCGACCAGGATCCTCGCGCCGCCCGCCACCGAAGCGGCCGCCGCCCGCCGCGGCGCGCGCGCGCGCGCCGCAGCCGGATCGCACGCCCAGTCGCAGGCGCGCTGCACATGCAGGAACAGCAGCGGATCGGCTTGCAACAGATAACTGTCCGACCCGCCGACGCCGGCGCGGGCGACCCGGATCAAATCGGCGCCGCCCGGCTGCGTGCCGACAAGACCCGCATCGCCCGAACCCGCGCCTGCGTCCTCGAAACTCAGCTCGACGCAATCCTCGTCCGCCCGCTGCGGCGCCGGCGCCAGCGCCGCCAGCCAGTGCCGCAGCGCGTCGGCGCGCCGCGCGTCGCTGAGCCTCACCGCGACGCGCAGCGGCGCCGGCGATGTGTGCGGCGCCGCGCCCGACACCGCGGCGCGCAGCGGCAGCGCCAGGGTCGCGCGCGTGCCCTCGCCTTCGCGGCTGTCCAGGCGGATCTGCCCGCCCATCAGCTCGACCAGCTGACGGCAGATCCACAGCCCGAGCCCGGTGCCGCCGAAACGCTGCGAGGTGCTGTCCTCGCCCTGGCGGAAGGGTTCGAACGCGCGCCGCAACTGGCTCGGGTCCATGCCGATGCCGGTGTCGCCGACTTCGATCTCCAGGCGCTGGCCGCGCACGCGCAGGTCCACCCACACCCGCCCGCGCTCGGTGAACTTGACCGCGTTGCCGAGCAGGTTCAACAGCACCTGGCGCAGCCGCAGCGGATCGCCGAGCACCGCTTCGGGCACCGCCGCGTCGACCCGCAAGTCCAGGCGCAGGCCCTTGTTGCGGCAGCCCGCGGCCGCGTGCATCGCCACCGCGTCGGCCAGCGCGCGCGGCCGCAGCGGCGCCAGTTCGACCCGCAGTTGGCCTTCTTCGATCCGCGTCGCATCCAGGATGTCGTCGAGCAAGCGTTGCAAGGCCTGCGCCGAATCGCGCATGTGGTCGAGCAAGGCCTCCTGGTCCGGGTCCAGCGGCGAGCGCTCCAGCAGTTCCAGCATGCCGACCATGCCGCCCATCGGCGTGCGGATCTCGTGGCTCATCGCCGCCAGGAACCGCGACTTGGCCCGGGTCGCGGCTTCGGCCTGCTCTTTGGCCCGGGCCAGCGCCCGCGCCTGCAGGTGGACATCGGTGACGTCGACGAAGTAGCCGGTGTAGCCGGCCTCGGCGCGTTCCTCGCCGGGCTGCTGCGGCCGCGGCAGCGCGCTGACCCGGACCCAGCGCCACTCGCCGGCGTTGCCGCACACGCGGAAGTCGGCGTGCACGCCGCTCATGGTCCGCGCCGCGGCCGAGATCGCCTTGCGCAGCCCGGCCCGGTCGTCGACGTGGACGCGCGCGAACAGCACCCGCGAATCGGCGACCACGCGATCGCCGTCGACGCCGAACAGCAGATCCGCGCGCCCGGTCAGATACGGAAAGCGGATCTGGCCGTTGGCCGCGCGCCGCGCCTTGAACACCACGCCGGGCAGATTGCGCGCGACCTCGCGCAGCTTGCGGTCGACCGCCTCGCGGCGGCGCGATTCGCGGCGCAGGCGCACATAGAACGCGGCGATCACGGCGATCGCCAGCAGCGCCACCGCCACGATCGCCAGCACCCGGTCCCACGGCAGGCCGTAGCTGTAGCGCGTGGCCACCCAGTGGTCGTGGATGCGCTGGCGCTCGGCCTCCGACAGCGCGTCGAGTTGCTGGTCGATCATGTCGATCAGCGGCGCGAGGCGACGGTCGGCGGCGAACGCCAATTCCAGTTCCAGTCCGGTCGGCGCCAGCTGCAGTTCGCCGGGCCGGTACCGGGTTTGCAGCAGGCGGTCGATCCCGGCCAGATCGCCGATGTGCGCGTCGACCCGTCCCGCGCCCAGCAGCTTCAGCCCTTCTTCGTTGCCGGCGACGCAGATCAGCCGCGCATCGGGGGCGGCGCGAAGCACGGCCGGCCCGCTCGACTTCAGCGAACCGACCGAAACCAGCTTGCCGGACAGCGATTCCAGACCGACCGCCAGCGGCGCCCCGGCCCGGGTCGCGATCACCAGCGGGGTGCGCTCGAACGGCTGGCTGTAGACCCAGTGCGCGCCGGCCAGGCCGCCGACCGGCACCACGCCGAGTTCGGCGCGATGCCCGGCCATCGCCGCGATCGCGCCGCGCTGGCCCGGGTCGAGCGCGTAATCGAAACTCAGGCCGAGACGGTCCTCGACCAGGCGCGCATAGTCCACGGCGATGCCGGCCGGCTCGCCGTCGCTGTCGCGCATCGACATCGGCGCGGCCCCGTCCGCCAGCGCCAGGCGCAGGCGCGGCAGCCGCGCCAGCCAGTCGCGCTGGACCGCGGTCAGTTCGGTGCGCTCGGCATGGGTTTTCAGATCCTCGCGCAGCCACTTGCTGCGCAGGCGCTGCACCCGCTGCGGATCGCGCTTGATCTGATCGTCCAGCCACTCCAGCAGGGCCATCCGGCCGCGCGGCGCCGCGTACAGCACGCCCAGATCGTTGCGCTGCATCGGCGGCGGCAGTTGCGAGGTCGGCAACAGTTCCAGGTTGGGATAGTCGCCGTCGTGCAGATACCAGTCCAGCACGTACGGCGCGTCGAAGAAGATGTCGGCGCGGCCTTCGGCGACCGCGCGCACCGCCGCGCGCGCGTCGGCCACCGGCACCACCTGCGTCGGCAGGAAACGGGCGCGGTCGCGGGTGTGTTCGAGCAGCGCGGCGGGAATCGCCATGCGCATGCGCCTGAGCGCGTCCTCGCTGAGCAGGCGCGCGTCGTCCTTGCGCTTGAGCGCGTACAGCGACAGGTTCTCGATCGGGTCGCTGTAGGCCATGCAGCGGCTGCGTTGCGCGGTCACCCGCAGGTTCATCGCCAGATCGATGCGCCCTTCGCACAGCGCCCGCACCATCGCTTCGCTGTCGTCGACGGCGACGTAGCGCGCGCTCAGGCCGCGCGTGCGCAGGATCTGCTCCAGCAGTTCGATGCTGAAACCGCGCGCGCGGCCGTTGCGGTAATCCTGGAACGGCAGGTTGCCCCAGGTCGCCACGCCGACGCGTATCGGCGCGGGCCTGCGTTCGTCGAGGGTGCCGACGGCGGGAGCGGCGACGATGTCGGCCGCCTCCGGCGCGCGCGGGTCGGCCGCCGGCGCAGCGGCCTGGGCCGGCGGCGCCGACGCGGGCGCCGGCTCGGCCTGGGCGCCGGAGCCGGCGTCCGCCACGGGCTGCGGATCCGCGGCGCGCGCCTGCGGCCCGCCCGGCGCGATCATCAGCGCGATCGCCAGCGCGGCCAGCCACGCCAGCGCCGCGCAGCGGCGGCGGCCGCCACGGGCGTCCGGCGCGTTCAGGGCAGCAGCCCCCCGGTGCGCGCGTATTCGTAGATTTCGCGATCGCTTTTCAGACCCAGCTTGCTCATCGCATCGGTCTTCTGCCGGCTGATGGTCTGCTTGCTACGATGCAGGTGCGCGGCGATCTGCGACACGCTATGGCCCGTCGCGAACAGCCGCAGCACCTCGCTCTCGCGCGGCGACAGCGCGGCGCTGCCTCGGGCCGCGCCGGCGACGGGTTCGAGCAGGCCGCGCAGGCCCTGGCCGAGATAGCGGCCGCCCTGGGCCACGGTGCGCACCGCCTCGCCCAGTTCGGCGGCCGCGCCGGCCTTGTCGAGCAGGCCGGCGACGCCGGCCTCGGCGATCGAACGCAGCACCTGCGCATTGCCGATCATGGTCAGCACGATCACCGCCAACTGCGGATGGCGGCGGCGGATCTGCCCGAGCAGGGTCAGGCCGTCGCCGGCGCGGCTGCCGGGCATGGAGAAATCGGTGATCAGCAGATCCAGCGGCGTCGCCGCGAGCATGCCCAACAGTTCGTCGGCGCCGGCGGCTTCGGCGTCGACGGTCCAGACTTCGCCGTCGGCGGCCGCCGATTCCAGCAACGCGCGCACCCCGGCGCGCACCACCGGATGATCGTCGGACAAGCCGATGCGCAGACGCACGGGCAACGGTGCGGCCGATGGCTGCTCGGAAACTTCGTTCACGCGGTGTGTCCCTCCTGACACTCCCCTTCGTCGCGAACGGGAGAAGGCGGACAAAACGTGTGGGATTTCGTAGTCGCGAGCGTCGCCGTGGCGGCCGCGGACGAAACGAAGCAGCGCTGCGGAACGCGCGCGGCACGGCGATGGACGGCGTCGCGAGCGGCGCGGCAGGCCGTCGCGTCGCCGCCCTCCACCATCGGCCTGTACGGAGTGTGCGTTCTTACCCTGCGAACGCCGCGCGCGGCGCGATATCGTCGCCGCGTTGTTGCCGGTCGGGACCGCATGAGCCGGCCTTCAGCGGCGCGCACGCCCCGCTACGGCCGGACGCGCCACCGCTGCGCCGGCCCATAACGCGATCGGGCCGCACAAGGCGGCCCGATCGGAACATGCGGCGTTGCGCGCGGCGCCGAGGCGATCGGCGCGGCGCGAACGCGCCGGCGGCTCAGGAGCGCACCGGCACCAGGGTGATTTCGACGCGGCGGTTCTGCGCGCGGCCGGCCTCGGTGTCGTTGCTGGCGATCGGCCGGGTCTTGCCCGCGCCGGTGAGGATGAAGCGGTCGCGCACCAGACCCTTGGACATCAGGTAGTTGCCGACCGAGGCCGCGCGCTGCTCGGACAGGCGCTGGTTGACCGCGTCGCTGCCGATGCTGTCGGTGTGGCCGGCGACCTCGACGATGGTCTGGTTGTACTCGGTCAGGGTGCTGGCGACGTTGTCGAGCACCGGGTCGAACTTCGGATCCAGGTTGGCGCTGTTGAAGGCGAAGGTGATGTTGCTGGGCATGTTCAGGGTGATGTTGTCGCCCTGGCGGATCACGTCGACGCCGGTGCCTTGCATGCGCTCGCGCAACGCGCGCTCCTGACGGTCCTGGTAGTTGCCGATGGCGCCGCCGGCGAGGCCGCCGACGCCGGCGCCGATCAGCGCGCGCTGGCGCCGTTCGGTGGCGTCGTTGCCGCTCAGCAGGCCCGCGGCGACGCCGGCCAGCGCGCCGATCAGCGCGCCCTTCTGGGTCTTGCTCATGCCGCCTTGCTGCTGCGGCTGGTTCGGATCGCCCGGGTACGGCTGCTGCTGGCCGCCGTAATAACCGCCGCCGCCACCGGTGGCGCAGCCGGCGAGCAGCGCGGCCAGGGTGGCCGCGGCGACGGCGATTTTGAATTGGGTCTTCATGGGCTGTCCTCGTCTGGTGGGGCGGAGCGCCCACAAGCTAATCACGCCGCCGTTGGCGAGGAGTGACGGCGGCGCAGGCCCGTTCAGGCGCGGGCGAGGATGCTTGCGCGGAGCTTGCGAGGGCCTGGCGGGCCGCGGCGTTCGATCTGCCGGAAAGCGCAGCGTCGGGCCTGAAGGCCCGCCTGCGCAGACCGGTTCAAGCCTCGCACACCAACTGGGCCCAGCCCTTTCCGCGACGCGGGCTTCGACGTCGCCCGATCAGCCGGGCGACGCCGCAAAACCGGTCGGCATCAGGCCAGCAGCGCCGCGGCGCCTTCGGCGTCGAGGGTCTGGTCCCAGTTGCCCATCAGCGCCAGGTACAGCAGCTTGTCGAACTCGGCGCCGAAGCGTCCGATGACTTCGTCCGGATCCGGGATCAGCTTGCCGTCGGCGATCAGGCCGAAGTGGACGCGGCCGTTGTAGCTGAGGATCGAGATGCCGACGCCGATCGAGCCGGTCTGCGGCACCCAGAACATCATCTCGTCCAGGCGCGCGCCGGCGAGGTACAGCGGCTGCTGCGGCCCGGGCACATTGGTCGCCACCGCCGTGGCCTTGCGGCTGAACAGCTCCAGCGCGAGCCCCTGGACCTGCGCCGGCGCCATGCCGAGCGCGGCCAAAAGTCCAAATGCGACAATCGCTTGGCGCGAATTCTTGAGATTGTTCATGCACTCGGCGACGCGCTCGACCCGGCGGATCGGGTTGTCCTCGCCGACCGGCAGGTCGAGGAACACCAGGCCGAAGTGGTTGCCGAGCTTGCGCGCGTGCTCCAGCGGCCGCAGGTTGACCGGCACGGTCGCGCGGATGGTCACCCCGTCGATCGCGTCGCCGCGCTCGATCATGTAGCTGCGCAATGCGCCGGCCGCGGTCGCCATCAGCACGTCGTTGACCGTGCAGTCGCAGGCGCGGCCGACCGCCTTGACCTCCTCCAGGTCCAGCGGCTCGGCCCAGGCCACGCGCTTGGACACGCCGAGCTTGCCGCGCAGCATCGACGGCGGGTCGTCGGACAGCGACAGCGCGTGCAGCAGTTCGCGCGCGATCTCGCCGCCCTCCTTGGCCAGCATCGCCGCCAGGGTCGGGTCGCGGTACATCTCCATGCCCTTCTCGAGCGCGCGGCTGCCGAGCTTCATGTAGCGGTCGACCGAACCGACCCGGCGGGCGACGTCGGCGCCGTCCTGCTTGAGCCAGGCGTGCGCCAGATCGCTGCCCTTGGCCGGCTGCGCGGTGGTGTCGGTCAGCGACAGCAACACCTGGACCAGGGCGATGCCGTCGGCATAGCTGTGGTGGATGCGCGCGACCAGCGCCGAGCCGCCGTTGTAGCGTTCGACCAGATGGAACTGCCACAGCGGCCGGCTCGAATCCAGCGGGCTCGACGCGAGCTGGCTGACGAAGCGCTCCAGCGCGCGCTTGCCGCCGCGCCCCGGCAGCGCGGTGTGCTGCACGTGCCAATCCAGGTCGAGGTCGTCGTCGGTCTGCCAATACGCGCCGGCCGCGGTGTCGACCGCTTTCTGGCGAAACCGGCCGTAAGCGAGGAAACGTTGCTTGACCACCTTGCGCAGCGCGTCGACCGACATCGGGTCGTCGAACATCAGCACGCCGGTGATCATCATCGGATTGGTCGGGCGTTCCATCCGCAACCAGGCCGTATCCACCCGCGACATCGGCTCGCGCCGCGCGCGCCGGCGCGGACCGGTCCCCGTTTCTGCCTGTGCCATGCGTCTCTCCGATGCGTCGGGGCAGTGAATCATGCGCTCGTCGATTGCGTCAACGCGGGATTCGGGATTTGGGATTCGGGATTCGGAACAGCAAAAGCGGAGCGTTCCGCCTTACCGAATCCCGAATCCCGACTCCCGAATCCCGGCCTTATTCGCGCATCCTTCGATACGCCTCCAACGCCGCATCGCGCCCCGTCGCCAAGTCGACCAGCGGCTGCGGCGGATAGTCGGGCGCGTGCCGGCGCAGCCGCACCGGGTCCTGCCACGGGGCGAAGCGCAGCGGCACCGGCAGGCCGGCCAGTTCCGGCACCCAGCGCGCGATGTAGGCGCCGTCGGGGTCGAACTTCTCGGACTGGGTCACCGGATTGAACACGCGGAAATACGGCGCGGCATCGGCGCCGGTGCCGGCGACCCACTGCCAGCCGAGCGTGTTGTTGGCCAGATCCGCGTCGACCAGGGTGTCCCAGAACCAGCGCGCGCCGTGGCGCCAGTGCAGGCGCAGGTGCTTGGTCAGATAACTGGCGACGATCATGCGCACGCGGTTGTGCATCCAGCCGGTGGCCCACAGCTCGCGCAGGCCGGCATCGACGATCGGCACGCCGGTGCGGCCCTGCTGCCACGGCTCCAGCTTCGACGGCGCGGCGCGCGCCCAGTCGAAGTCGGCGAAGCGCGGGTTGAAGTTCTGTTCGGGCGTGTCCGGAAAATGGTGCAGCAAGTGGTGGGCGAATTCGCGCCAGCCGAGTTCGCGCACCGCCGCGTCGACGTCGCGCGCGTTGGCCGCGGTGCGTTCGGCCTGCAGCGCGGCGACCGCGCGCCACGGCGCGATCTCGCCGAAATGCAGATGCGGCGACAGCCGCGAGGTGCCGACCCGGTCGGGCCGGTCGCGCTGCTCGGCGTAGCCGCGCAGAGCGCCGTCGAGGAAGGTCTCCAGCGCGGCGCGCGCGCCGGCTTCGCCCGGCGTCCAGTGGGTCCAGAACTCCTGGTCCCAATCCAGCGCGGGCCGCAGCTTGAGCGCGTCGAGCGGCACGCCCTCGGGCCCCTCGCGGGTGGTCGGCAACGACGGCGGCGCCTGCCACAGCGGGTGCTCGCGCCAATCGGCCAGGGCCGCGCGCCAGAACGGAGTGAACACCTTGAACGGACCGCCCTGCTTGGTCCGCAGCGTCCACGGCTCGAACATCAGCGCGCTGTTGAAGCTCTCCGCTTCCAGCCCGGTGCGGCGCAGTTGTTGCTTGATCCGGGTGTCGCGCTTTTCGAAGTAAGGCTCGTAGCGGCGGTTCCAGAACACCGCGCTGGCGCCGGTGGCCAGGGCCAGCGATTGCAGGGTCGCCAGGCTCGGGCCAAAGAACCGGCGCAGGTGCGAGCCGCGTTTGCGCAGGTCGGCGTCGAGCGCGGCCAGCGAACGATGGCGCCAGGCATCGGAAGCCGCTCCCGGCGCCCAACTGCCGTGCTCGTCGGGCGCATGGATGTAGACCGGCACCGGCACGTAACCGGCGTCGAGCGCCGCGCGCAAGGCCGGGTTGTCGTCCAGGCGCAGGTCGTTGCGGAACCAGACCAAGGCGAGAGGTTGGGCTTCGGGCATCGACGTGGACGGACTGTGCGGGCGGTCAGTATGCCGTCGCATCCTCCCTGCCGGCACCGCCCGGCGCGATGCGGGCCCTCCCCGGCCGCGAAAGCGCAAACGCCGCCGCCCTCGCGGGAAGCGGCGTTCGCGTCGCGGGCGCGGCGCCTCCGGAGCCGGCCTTGGCCGGCCCCGGGGTCCGCCTGCCCTGCCCGCCGCTTACGGCGCGCGCTTGAGCTCTGCGACTGCGGCCTTGATCTGGACCAAGCCATAACCGGTGTTGTCGTCGCGCCCCGGCTTCTCCAGGTCCTTGGCCGTGACCAGCAAGGCGTTGCGCACCTGCGCCGCGGTCGCGGACGGACGCGCGCTCCAGACCACCGCGGCCGCGCCGGCCACGTGCGGCGAGGCCATCGAGGTGCCGGTCATGACCGCGTACGAGCTGTCGTTGGCGACCTTCTTGCCGCTGACGGTGGCGACCTGACCGACCATCTGCGCAAGGATGGCTTCGCCGTCGGCCTTGCTGATGGAGGCGACCGGAACCTTCACGGTGATCGCCGTGCCGCTGGCGTTGTTGAGGGCGCCTTCGAAGGGACCGTCGAGATTGTTGTAGATCACCACGCCGAGCGCCCCGCCGGATTGCGCATTCTCGGCCTTGACCCCGAAATTGATCTCGCCGCGCTGGCACAGCACGATCTTGTTCTTGAACGCCGCCTCCGATGCCTTGCACAGGCCGCCGTTGACCCAGCCGGCGCTGGCCGTGTGCGGCGCCGACCCGGGGAAGACGTTGGCCGGCAGGGTGTTGTTGCCGACCTGCACCGGGTCGCTGGTCGCCAGGCCCAGGCTCAGCACGCTGACGCCCGGAGCGGCGATGTCGACTTCGTTGTTGTACTCGGAAAACGCCGGACGCTGGCTGTTGGCGTCGACCGCCGCCACCGACATCACGCTCGGATACGAGGCGGGATACAGGATCGGGTTGACCGGCCCCGGCAAACCGAGCAGGCCCGGCATGGCCTTGTCGCCGTAATTGCCGGCCGCCGCGATCAGCAGCAGCCCGCGGTCGGACGCCTTCTGCAGTTCGCTCTTCTCGGTGCCGTTGGAGCCGGTGCCGCCAAGGCTCATGTTGACCACCTTGGCCCCGTTCGCTTCGCATTGCTTGACCGCGCTGACGAGGTCGGACGAATAGGCCCGGCCGTCCTTGTCGAGGAACTTGACGATGTGCAGGGCGACCTTGCCGGGGCTCACGCCGACCACGCCCTTGCCGTTGTTGCCGACGGCGGCGACGGTGCCGGCGACGTGGGTGCCGTGGCCGTTGTCGTCCAGGTCCCAGTTCGGGCCGGAGCTTCTCGGGGTGCCGGTGACGGAGAGTCCGGCGAGGTCTTCGTGGGTCCGCTTCAGGCCGCTGTCGATCACGCAGACCTTGATGCCCTCGCCGGTCGGCGCGCCGGCGTCGACCGTGCCGTCGCCGTCGGCGTCCCAGGTCGCGCCGGCCTGGGTCAGGTCGACGCCGTACGGCTTGGTTTCCGCCAACAGGGTGCGTTCCGGATCGTTCTCGACCGAGGCCACCGACGGATCCTTGCGCAGCGCCTCCAGCGCGGCGCGCGACGGCAGGGTCAGCACCGCCTTGCCGAGCCCTTCGAACAGATAGTGCTGCCGGGCCTGGCCGAACTTGTGCTGGGCCAGCCGCGCGTTGACGCCGCGCACGTTGGCGTTCATGCGCTCGTGCGCCTGGGCCACGGCCGCGGCGACCTGGTCGAGCAAGGTCTTGGGATCGGTCGACAACTTCGGCGCCGGCGCCGAAGTTTCCTTGAACTGGACCCACACCCGCTGCTCCGCGGCGGCCGCACCGGTTCCCGACAGCAATTGCGCCTGTGCCGTCGCGGCCGCGCACATCGCGCCCAACGACACACACAGGGCGCCAGCAAGCTTGTTCTGCTTCATTGAGACTATCCCTGATCGAATGGAAGGGGGGGAACTCGGCCGGCGCGTGCATCGATGCGTTTTCGGCCGAATCGTTCCCCGAAACGGCGCCGGGATCGTCCGTCCCTACCCGGTTTTTTCTTTTCATACCCGTCCCAACGCCGCGCGGCATACAACTCGCGCAACGCATCCGTGCAAAAACAGCCGCGGCGCTGCATGCGGGCAGCGCGACAGCGATTGCCGGCACTTGCGATGCATGGGTTTCGCTTCAAAGCGCACCGGCTTTCGACAGCGCTCGCGAGCGGCACGTCCGCAACCGCGGCGCGCGAACGCTCGCCGAAAAAAAAACGGGAGCCCGAAGGCTCCCGTTTCCGATCCAACCGGTCCGCCGCGCTTACTGCGACTGCAACTCCGCGATCGCCGCCGGAATCTGCACCAGGCCCCAGCCGGTGTTGTCGTCGCGGCCGGCCGCGTCGATGTCCTTGGCGGTGGCGTCGAGCGCGTCGCGCACCTGCTGGGCGGTGGCGGCGGGCTTGGCGCTCCACACCACCGCGGCCGAACCGGACACGTGCGGGGTCGCCATCGAAGTGCCGCTCATCGTCTCGTAGGCGTTGTTGGTCACCGACGGAGTCGCGTCGACGCTGGCGGTCTGGCCGGCGAGGTTGGCGACCAGGTATTCGCCGTCGGCCTTGCTGATCGCCACCGCCGGCAGCGACGAGGTCGCCGCGGTCAGGTTCGGCGCGGTGCCGGTGTACAGCGCCGGGGCGAACGCGCCGTCGACGTTGTTGTAGATCACCACGCCCGCGGCGCGGCCGCTCTGGGCCTTGCTGACCTTCTCGTAGAAGGTGTTGGTGCCGCGCTGGCAGACCACGATCTTGTTGCGCCAGCTGGTCGCGGAGGTCTGGCACAGGCCGCCGTTGACCCAGCCGGCGCTGGCGCTGGCCTGCTTGGAACCGCCGACCGGGGTCGCGGCGAAGCTCGAGCTGCCGACCACCAGCGGGTCGTTCTTCAGCGGGAAGGTGCTCAGCACGTCCACGCCCGGCGCCGACAGCTCCACCTTCGGGGTGAACTGCGAGAAGCTCGCCTTGACGTTGGCCGAATCCACCGCCGCCACCGACACCACGCTGGTGTAGCCGGCCGGGTAGCTCTGGGTGTTGTTGCCGTCGTTGCCGGCCGCGGCGATGCTCAGCACGCCGGCGTTGGCCACGTTCTGGAACGCGGTGCGCTCGGCGGTGGAGGCGTTGGGGCCGCCCAGGCTCATGTTGATGATCTTGGCGCCGGCGGCCTGGCAGCGCTGCGCGGCGTCGGCCAGGGTCGAGGAGTAGGTCCACGAGCACTGGCCGTGGCCGCTGCCGTTGTAGCCGTTGCTGCCGAAGATCTTGACGATGTGCAGCGAGACCTTGCCCGGGCTGACCCCGACCACACCCTTGTCGTTGTTGACCGCGGCGATGGTGCCGGCGACATGGGTGCCGTGGCCGCAGGTGTCGGTGTCCCAGCCGGTCGGATAACCGGTGATGGTCATGCCGGCGAAGTCTTCGTGGTTCTTGTTGAGGCCCGAGTCGATGATGCAGACCTTGATGCCGGAGCCGTTGGCCGCGCCGGTGTCGAGGACGCCGTCGCGGTTGGCATCCCACACATCGCGCGCCTGCACCTGGTCGATGCCGTAAGGCACGCTCTGCGCCTGCAGGTAGCGCGGCTGGTCGATCTCGACCGATTCCACCTCGGGGTTGGCGCGCAGCGCCTTGACCGCCTCGGGCGAGGCCAGGGTCATCACCGCGGCGTTGATGCGGTCGAACTGGTAGTTGAGCTGGGCATCGCCGGCCTGGGCCGCGCTGAGCTTGCTGCGCAGCGCCTGGATGCGCTGGCCGAGGTTCGGCGCGGCGGCGAGGCCGCGGGCGTTGGCGGCGCTGCCGCCGGACTTGAACTTGACCCACACGCGGTTGGGGTTCGGCCCGTCCTGGGCCATGCCCGCCGTCGACGCGATCAGGGTCGCCAGACCCAGGCCCAGCGCGCACACCAACTTGCTCTGCTTCATCGAAACCCCGCTTGCCGTGTCGGCCGGCTCCGGCCGGAGCGGCCATCGGGCGTGTGCCCGATTCCATTGCAAACGTGACGCCAGCGAGGTCCCCCTACCCGGCGAAGGCGGCTTTTCTGAGCGAACTGAACGGGATTGCGGCGCTTCGGCCGGGTTCTTCGACGCAACTCACACTGCGTCGGCAAACTTCGTCACGAACGGCGCTCAGGCCTCGACGAAGCGCACCCGCCGGGTGATCGAACACGTCAGCTCGTAACCGATGGTCGCGCTGGCCGCGGCGATGCGCTCCACCGGCAGCGCCGGGCCCCACAGCTCGACCGGGTCGCCGACCGCGGGCGCGTCGATGCCGCGCAGGTCGATGGTCATCAGGTCCATCGACACGCGGCCGATCAACTGCGTCTCCTGCCCGCGCACGAGCACCGGCGTGCCCGACGGCGCCGCGCGCGGGTAGCCGTCGCCGTAACCGATCGCGGCCACGCCGACCCACATGTCTTCGGGGCATTCCCAAGTCGCGGCGTAGCCGATGCGTTCGCCGCGGCGCACGCGGTTGACCGCGATCAAGCGGGTCGACAGGGTCATCGCTGGACGCAGGCCGAAGTCCGCGCCGGTGCGGCCCTCGACCACGCTGATGCCGTACAGCAGCCCGCCGGGCCGGATCCAGCCGGCGTGCGCGTCGGGCCAGCCCAGCACCGCGGCCGAATTCGACAGCGAGCGCGCGCCGCTGAGGCCTTCGATGGCGGCGTTGAACGCGGCGATCTGCTGCGGGGTTTGCGGGTTGTCGAATTCGTCGGAGCTGGCGAAGTGGTTCATCAGCACGATGCCGTCGGCGACCGCAGGCGCCGCGCTCAGTCGCGCGTACGCGTCGCGCACCTGCTCGGGCGCGAAGCCCAGACGGTGCATGCCGCTGTCGACCTTGAGCCAGCAGCGCACCGGTTCGCCCGGCGCGGCCTGTTCGAGCATTTCGATCTGGCTGATGTGGTGGACCACGGTCTCCACGCCGAGCCGGCGCAGCTGCGGCAGGTCGTCGGGTTCGTCGAAGCCCGACAGCAGCACGACCGGCTGCGACAGACCGGCCGCGCGCAGGCGCTCGGCGTCGGACAGCGCGGCCACGCCGAACGCGTCGGCGCCGGCGAGCGCGCGCGCGACGCGTTCCAGGCCGTGGCCGTAGCCGTCGGCCTTGACCACCGCCATCACCCGGCTGTCCGGCGCGAGCGCGCGGGCCTGGGCGAGGTTGTGACGCAGGGCGTCGGTGTGGATATGTGCGCAGGTCGGTCGTGCCATGCCGCACATTCTAGCGGCGCGGTCGCGAGCGCCAATGAGGCGAATGTGAAGTCGAGGCGATGCGCAGGATAGGCAAAGCGGATGCGGCGACGGACAAAAAAACCGCGCGCGGTTTCCCGCGCGCGGCCCGGTGTTGCGACGGCGGCTGCCGGCTGCGTCAGTCGCAGCGGCGCTCGATCACCGTCTCGGTCTTGTTCTGCTGGTTTTCCTGGATCTTGCGGCCCGCGAACGCGCCGCCGACCGCGCCGGCCGCAGTGGCCAGCTTCTTGCCGTTGCCGCCGCCGACCTGGTTGCCGAGCAGGCCGCCGGCCACCGCACCGATCGCGGTGCCGGCGATCTTGTGCTGATCCTTGATCTGCTTGGGACGCTGCACTTCCACGTTGTAGCAGTGCGGGGTCTTCTTCGACTTGGTCTGGGCGCCGGCGACGCCGGTGACCATGACGCAGGACACCAGGGCGGCGACGATCATGGATTTGGAAGTGGAATTCATATAACTCACCAAAGGAGTTGGAAGGGCGATGGCTACGATGCGCCCGGACTCGTCATTGCAACGTCAATCCGCGCATCGCCCGTGCAGGCTAATCCGGGTTGGCTGAACGGGCGCATGCGCTTTGCCGGCGCGCGCGGGCAAATGCGCAGAGCGTGCGCGCAATCAACAATCGCAGCGCGCCGGAACCGGTTCCACGCCCTGCCCCGCCCGCCTATGATGGCCGCTTGCCTGCGCGAAGCCCCTGGAAACGCGCCGATTCGAGAGGAGAACTGCGCATGGAACGCCGACTGCCCCGGCTCCCCCTGATCTGTATGCCGCTGTGCCTGTCGCTCGCCGCCTGCGGCGAACGCGCCCCTGCGCCGGCCGCCGCGCCGCAGCCCGAACCCCAAGCCGCGGCGATGAGCGGACCCGCCGCGCCGGCCGCCGCGAGCGCTGCGCCCGCGCCGGCCGAGCTGGCCAAGCCGCCCTACCGCTTCGCCTTCGCCAGCAAGAGCGACAAGCCCGACCGGAAACACCCGGACCCGCGCATCGTCGAATGGGGCGAGGACGGTTGCGGCCCGTATCCGGTGGCGCAGGTCGAGGCGATGCCGCTGCGCGATGCGGTGCTGCTGCCGGACTGGGTGGTCGAGTTCGACGACAAGGACCGCGAGATCCAGCGTTGGGGCCGGCCGATGGCGGCCGAGCTGATCGGCCTGGACGGCGCGCGGCTGTCGTTCCGCGTCGACGCTCACGGCCAGCGCGGCGAGTTCGCCGTGGATCCCGCCGGCGCGCTGCAGCCGCTGCGCAGCGAGGCCAAATCGCTGGACGTCGGCGCGCGCCAGATCGAATGCCCGGCGCTGCCGACCTTCGCCGAGTCCGACTACGCGCAATGCTTCATCGTCAAGGACGCCGCCGGCGCCGAGCGGCGGCTGGCGTGGGAAGCGCCTTGCACTTGAGCGGCGCGCCTGGCGACGCGCATTGCGGTATGCCAGGCATGCGACATGACACATGTATCGAAGTTGGCGTTCTGCGCAACAGGTCGCTCGCCAGCGCGCGACGGCGCTCGCATGATGCGTGACCGGACCCGGCGCGCGCATCGCCGCCGCATCCGGCGACGGCTGCGCGACCGGCGCGCGGCGCGCGCGACGGAGCGGGCATGACGAACTTCGATGTCGTAGTGGTGGGCAACGGCGTGCTCGGCATGGCCACGGCGCGCGCATTGCAGCTGCGCCACCCGCAAGCGCGGGTGGCCGTGGTCGGTCCCCAGGCGCGCACCGGCGCGGCCTCGGCGGCGGCCGGCGCGATGATGGGTTGTTACGGCGAGGTCACCGCGCAACTGCTGCGCACCGATGCCGGCCGCGCCAAGCTCGCCAAAGGCCTGCTCGCCGCGCGCCACTGGCCGGCCTGGCTGGACGGCATCAACGACGCGCTGCCCGAGGCCGAGCGGGTTTCGATCAATCCCGGCACCGTCGTGTTCAGCAACACCAAGTCCGGCACCATCGAGGACGAAAACTACGCCGCGATCCTGCAAGCCCTGGACGAGCACGGCGAAGCCTTCGAGATACTCGATCCCAACCGCATCGACGGCCTCAACCCGGCCGACGACGCGCGCGCCTGCCGCGCGCTGTACCTGCCCAACGAAGGCTCGATCGACGCTGCGCGGCTGCTGCGCGCGCTGACCGCGCTGATCGAAGCCGCGCCGAACCTGACGCCGGTCGACGCGACCGCCTCCGCGCTGGAGCTGCGCGGCGACCGGATCGAAGGCGTGCGTCTGGCCGACGGCCGCCGCCTGTCCGCGCCGCAGGTGGTGCTGGCCGCCGGCGTGTGGACGCAGACCCTGCTCGACAGCGTGCCCGAACTGGCCCGGCGCATCCCGCGCCTGTTCGCCGGCGGCGGCACCTCGCTGCTGCTGGACACCGGCCCGCGCGCGCAGGCGCATGTGCTGCGCACGCCGAACCGCGCCTTCGCCTGCGGCCTGCACGCGGTTCCGCGCGGCGGCGGCCGGCTGTACGTCGGCGCCACCAACACCTTGTTCGCGCAACCGATGCTGCGCACCTCGCCGGCGGACATGTCGTTCCTGCTCGAATGCGCGCTCGACCAGCTCGACCAGGACCTGTGCGCCGCGCAACTGGTGGCGTGGCAGGCCGGCAACCGTCCGGTCGCGATCGACACCTGCCCGCTGATCGGTCCGACCTCGGTCGAGGGGCTGTGGCTGCTGGCCGGCACCTACCGCGACGGCCTGTTCCTGTCGCCGCTGCTCGGCCAGCACCTCGCCGACCGCCTGTGCGGCGGGCCGGGGCTGTTCGAGGAAACCTTCGCCCCCGAGCGCCGGCCGATCCGCCTCTACACCGCGCAAAGCGCGCGCGCCGAAGCGCTCAAGCACTATGTCGCGATGGGCGCCGAACACAGCATGCGGCTGCCGCGGATCGGCTGGCACCACGCGTTTCCGCGCTTCTACGAACAGATGATCAACGGCCTTTACGACGATCTGGGCGAAGACGAATACGTGCTGGCGCCGGAGCTGCTGGCCATCGTCGCCGCCGATCGCGCGCGCATGGTGCCGTTCTTCCGCGACTACTTCGCGCAAGTGCGCCAGGCCTGGAGCTGAGTCTGCCGGATCCGGGCGCGGCGACGCCCGGCCCGCGGCCGCGACCCGCTCAGGCCGCGCCGTCGCGCACGAACCACGCCGACAGGCTGCGCCGCCACTGCTGGAAATAGTCGCTGTCGTGTTCCGGCGCGATCTGCGCGGCCGCGGTGTCGATGCGCTGCCCCATCGCATAGCCCAGGCGGGCCAATGCCTGGGCGATCAAATCTTCGCCGAGCACCAGCGAGAACCCGCAGTCCGGGCGCCGGTTGTAGCGGTAGTTGCAGCTGTTGATCAGGTTCGGCACCGACACCCGCAGCCCGGCGATGCCGTCGTCGAGAGTGTCGATCAGGATCGCTTGCGGCCGCAGGTGCGCCATCGCCTCCAGCAGCAGGAACGGATGCGCGGAGTGATAGAGCACGCCGGCGCAGACCACCACGTCGAACTCGCCCGGCTCCAGTTCCCACAACGCGTGGTGCATGTCGCCGGCGACGATCCGCAGGCGCTCGCCGAAACGCTCGCGCAGGCGCCGCACGCAGCGCGGGTTGTTCTCCACCGCGGCGACGCGGGCGGCATGGGCGAGCAAGGACTCGGTCAACCCGCCGGTATGCGCGCCGAGTTCGAGCACGCGCCGGCCGCGAAAGCGCTGCGCCTGCGCATCGATCAGCCAGTGCCGGCGCACCGGCGTGGCGTGGAGGTGATCGGCTTGCTCCAGCACCACGTCGAAATCCTGCGCCCAGTGCGCGAGCGACGCGCGGCCGTCGGCGGCGTCGCGGTCGAGCCAGGCGTAGTCGACCGCGCCGCCGGCGCAGCGCAGCACGACCGCGGCGTGGCCGCCGGCGCCGCGCGAGCGCCAGATCTCGCCGGCCAGCGGCGCGTCGTCGGCGCTGGCGGCATCGGCGGGCGTCGCGGACTCGGCCGCGTTGGCGCAGGCGCGATGAGTTCGGGTGTCGTCCATTCGGTTCACGCCGGCCTGCCGCGCTCTTGCGAGCGCGGCAGGCCCAGCGGCTGGAACGCGTCAGTTGCCCGACGGCGCCGGCGAGACGTTGTACGGCGGCCACCAGCGGCGCTCGTCGGCCGAGCCCGTGGTCACTTCCGATTCTTCCAACGCCTTCTTGTTGCTCAACAGGTTCTTCAGAGTATCCAGGTTGGTTTCATTGCTCATGAACGTTCTCCTGTGGATGGACGTACGGTCTTGCTCCGATTCTTGCGGCCTCCGTGCCGGCGCCTGCGACTGCTCCTTCCTGTTCGGCCCGCCCGCGGGCCCGGTTCTCAAACCTGTGTACGGCATAGCCGAGCGGCTCGGCCGGCTCAGGCGGCGTCGGCTTCGATCAAGCGGCTGCCCAGCAACGACTCCAGGCCGCGCAGCGCGCGGCCCTGCGCGTCGCCGCCAAGCTTGTCGCCGGCCAGTTCGGCATAGCCGCGCGCCACCGCGTCGACGCTGCGGCCGTCGCACAGTTCGAACAACAACCAGGTGTCCAGGCCGAGCCAGTGGATGCGGCCGGACTGCGGCGAGAACACCATCAGGCACTCGGCCTGCGGCACCGCGCGCGAACGCACCCCCGCGGCCTTGCGTACGCTGCGCTGCGCGTTCATGCGGCCTCCCGGGCATCGGCGAACACCGCCGCATCCACCGGCGCCAACGAGCTGCGCAGCCAGTGGATCAGCTCGAAACCGCCCGGCGACAGCAGGTGCGACCACTCGCCTTCGAGCATTTCGCCCAGATACCGGGCGCGGTCGATGGAGCGGCCGTACTGGTGCGCGGTGTCGTTGTTGACCACCGACATCGCGTGCGCGCGGCTCACGTACGCCGCCGGATCGCCGAACAATTCCGCGCAGCGCGGATCGGCGACCAGGGCCGCGGCCTTGAACAGCGACAGGTGTACGTAGACGTGATAGGCGAAGATCGCGCGCACGATCGACCAGCGCACGTTGCGCCACGGCACCTGGATGGTCGCGTCCGGGGCCTTGGCCAACGACACCGATCGCGCGGCGTCGAACAGTTTCATGTGCAGCCCTTCGTGCAGCAGGCAGCCGGCGATGTCCCAGGGATTGCCGAGTTGATCGAGCGAGACGAACACGGTCGACGGGGTCAGGTCGCCGCCGGCGGCCGAGAGCACGATGCCGCCTTCCAGCTGCGCTTCCAGCAAGGCGATCGCGCCGACGTGGCGCAGCGCCGCCGGGCCGGAGCGCGGCAGCAGCATCGACAGCAGGGTCATCGCGTCCTGCACTTTCTTGTGCGCGGACGCGTCGGGATTGAGCAGCGCGCCGCGGTTGGCCGGGTTGTCGGAGAAGATGCGGTCGAACGCGGCCTGCAACTCGAGGGCATGCGGATCCCGGCTGCCGACGATGGACCACATCCAGTGCCGCTCGCCGGACTGCAGTTCCCAGCGTTCGAGCATATGCGATTCGCACAGTCCCGCCGGCAGCGCCTGGAGCGCGCGCGGCAGCAACTGTTCCAGACGGTGCGGCGACGCCAGCCGTCCGCTCTCCAACTCCGAGAACGCGTCCTCGGCGGCCAGCCGCAGCAGCGGGTCGAAAAAGATCCGGCGCAGGTCGGCGTCGGGCAGGTTCTCCACGGTGTCCAGCAGCGCGGCCACGCCGGGCAGGCGCTCGGCGAACAGTTCGCTGCCGAAACGGTAGCGCGCATAGACTTTGGCCAGGATGCGCTCGGAGTCGCCGAAGTTCGGCTGCACCGACAGCGCAAGGTCGGCGGCGGCGACGGCCTGGAAATGAGCGTTCATGCGGCCCTCCCCTCGCGCGCGGCGGCGCTTTGTCCTTGCGGCAGGATCATTCCGTTGGCGACCAGACTGCCCAACGTCGGCTCGACCTGTCGCCAGGCGCGGTCGCTGGCGAGCCCTGCGAGATCGGCGTACGCCTGGGTGAGATCGAGTTCGCTGCGCCCGTCGCACAGTTCGAACATCAACCAGGCCGCGGTATTGAGCTTGCGGATCTTCGGCTGGGCGGGATCGGCCGCGAACAGCACGCCGCGGTCCTGAATGGGCCGCAACTGCAAATGCGGGTTCTTGGCGTAACGCACCGACGCCGTCGGCGCGCCGGCCGGCGCGTCGCCCGCGGCCACGGCCACGGGCGCGGCCTCGGCCGGCATGTCGATCAACGGCGCGATCGCCGCGCACAGCCAATCGACCATGCGCCGCGCGAACGGGGTCAGGTAATGCGACCACTCGCTGCGGAACTGCTGGGCCAGATACGCCATGCGCTCGTGGCCGCGCGAGAACGGCGCGGTCGAAGCGTTGTTGACCACCGACATCGCGTGCGCGCGGGTTCCCGCGCGATAGTCTTCGGGCGCGCCGTAGATCGCGTGCAGTTCCGGCCCGAGTCGCTCGACCGCGGTGCGGAAGACCTGCAAATGCACGTAAGCATGGAACGCGAACAGGCAGTTGGAGACCGAGATCTCGCGGCCCCACGGCAGCGTCACCATGTCCTCGCGCACCACCGCGGCGCTGGTGCGGACCATATCGGAGAGCTTGAGATGCACGGCCTCGTGCATGATGTGCACGGCGGTGTCCCAGGGATTGGCCAGCTCCTCCGGCGCGATGAAGATCATGCACGGCGTGGAGTCGCCGCCCGAGGCGGTCAGCATCGGCCCGCGCTCGTTGCGCATGTGCGCGAAGGCGACCGAGTGCAGATGCCCGAACACGCTGCGCGCGACGTGCGGCACCAGGGTTTGCAGCAGCGTGCAGGCGCGATCGAGTTGCGCGACCATCGTTGCGCTCGGCCGCACCAGTTGCGCTTCGCAATGGCCGCCGGGCATGAAGCCCAGGCGCAGCGCTTCGCGCAGCGCGTCTGCGGCAGGCTCGGCGGCGTCGGCCAGATCCCAGATCCAGATGCGCCGGCCGTCGAGATCGGGGCCCGCGACGAAGCGCCGCTGCATCGCCGCCGCCGACAGGCTCAGCGGATCGTCGCGCCGGGCCAGGCTGCGTTCCAGGCTCCAGGCCAGCAGGCCGGCTTGATGGATCGGCGCGACGCCGGTTTCCAGGCGTTCGATCTCCGCTTCCAGTTCGGCGCGCAGCAACAGGTCGCCGAACAATGTATCGGCTTGCGCATGGCTCAACGCCTCCACCGCCGGCAGCGCCGCGCGCAAGCGCGCGTCCTCGCGCGCCAGCACCGCCAGCGCGAATTTGTAGCGTTCGATGTTGAGGCGGACGATCTGTCGCGAATCGCCGAACTCGTCGTGGGCCTGCAGGCCCGCGTCGACTTGCTGGATCAGATCTCTCATGGGAAGACCTTCCTGGCTGAGTGCTAGCGTTGGCTGGCGAAACGACAGGTAAGCGACAGCTGCGCGCATCGCCTGCGTTCGGTGCACTGGCTTATAGCAAGAAGGTGTCATGCGCTTTTGTGCATGCGCATCGCAAAGCGACAAGTTTTTTTCTGTATGCGGCCCGCGGCATCGCGCGGCGGCGCGGCGTACGGATAAATCGCAAAGCGCGTCGCAGAAACAACGCGTGCGCATGCGGCGAGCGTGTCGATGCGGCCGATTGCGCAAATGCACACCGACGATCGGCGCAATCGCGCGCGGTTGCTGCATTGCGCGGCCGCGCTGCGCCCGCCGGACCTAGCGAACGCCAGCGTGCGGCGCTGCACCGCAACACGGGTTTGCGGCGTGCAAGCGAACGCGCGCCCGGCAAGCGCGCGCGAATCGATGATGAAATGTTCGGCGGTGCAGCGCCGCGCGCCCTGCCCGGCCGTCGCGGCCGGGCGTCGCCGCTTTTCGACGCGGCCCGCTTGAAACGGCTGGTCGAAGCGGCTTGCCCGAAGCCGCTTACTCGAAGCTGCCGATCGAATCGTGGGCGAGATTGTCGAAGCGGGTGTATTCGCCGAAGAACTTGAGCTTCAGCGAGCCGGTCGGGCCGGAACGCTGCTTGCCGATGATGACCTCGGCCAAGCCCTTGTCGGGCGAAGTTTCCTTGTTGTAGTAGTCGTCGCGGTAAATGAAGATGATGATGTCCGCGTCCTGCTCGATGGCGCCGGATTCGCGCAGGTCGGCCATCACCGGGCGCTTGTCGGCGCGCTGTTCCAGCGAGCGGTTGAGCTGCGACAGCGCGATCACCGGCAGGTTGAGTTCCTTGGCCAGGTGCTTGAGCGAGCGCGAGATCTCCGAGATTTCGGTCGCGCGGTTTTCCTGGTTGCCCGGCACCGACATCAGCTGCAGGTAGTCGATCACGATCAGGCCCAGGTCGTGCTCGCGCTTGAGCCGGCGAGACTTGGCGCGCAGCACGTCCGGCGACAGGCCCGGGGTGTCGTCGATGAAGATCTTGACCTCGCGCAGCTGGCGGATCGCGCCGGTCACGCGCGCCCAATCCTCGTCTTCCAGCTGGCCCGAGCGCAGCCGCTGGGCGTTGACCCGGCCGACCGAGGAAATCAGGCGCAGCGCGAGCTGGCTGGCCGACATTTCCATCGAGAACACCGCGACCGCCTTCTTGGTGCGGAAGGCGACGTGCTCGGCGATGTTGAGGGCGAAGGTGGTCTTGCCCATCGCCGGACGCGCGGCCAGGATCAGCAGGTCGGTGTTCTGCAGGCCCGCGGTCATTTCGTCGAATTCGGTGTAGCCGGTCGGCAGGCCGGTCACCGCGCCGCCGTTGGCGTAGCGCGTCTGCAAGGTGTCGAAGGCTTCCGACAGCGCCTTGGTCACCGGGGTGAAGTCGGTGCGCCCACGCGCGCCGGCTTCGGCGATCGCGAACACCTGCTGCTCGGCCTTGGACAGGATCTCGCTGCTGTCGCGGCCATCGGGCTGGAAACCGTCGTTGACGATCTCGGTGCCGACTTCGATCAGCTTGCGCATGACCGCCTTGTCGCGAACGATTTCGGCGTAGGCGGCGATGTTGGCGGCCGACGGCGTGGTCGTCGCCAGTTCGATCAGGTAAGCGCCGCCGGCGACCTGTTCGCTCAGGCCCTGCGAATCGAACCATTCGCCGAGGGTCACCGCGTCGAACGGGCGGCTGCGCTCGGCCAGCTCGCGGATCGCGCGGTAGATCAGCTGATGGTCGCGGCGATAGAAGTCTTCCTCGACCAGTTGGTCGGCGACGCGGTCGTAGGCGTCGGGCGCCAGCATCAGGCCGCCGAGCACGGCCTGCTCGGCTTCGACTGATTGCGGCGGCACGCGCAGTTGGTCGATGCGCTGTTCGGCGCGGGTCTCGAAACGTTTTTCGCCGCGGAATCCGGGACGTGAGCTCATCGGGAAGGCGATCCTGGTCGATGCGGCCGCTGGGGCGGGCGTTGAAACGTTTGGCCGTGCGCAGGCGCGGCTAATTCGGCGCTCGATCCAGCAAAAATCGACGCCGCCAGCGACTTCCATCCTAGCCGCGCAAGCGGTGGACTGCTGCGCACAAGCCTCTGGAAAATTTGTGGATAACTGGTGAACTTCTTTGTAAGACTCAGCAGTCGCAGAGATTGCGATCCAATGCGCGCTCGCACGAAGTGAACGCCCAAAACGAAGGGCGCCTCGCGGCGCCCCTCGTGCTTACCGCGATCCGCTGATGCGAATCAGGCGGCTTCGCCGATCACGATCACCTTGACGGTGGTCTCGACGTCGGCGTGCAGGTGGATCAGCACGTCGTATTCGCCGGTGCGGCGGATCGGGCCTTCGCCCATGATCACTTCCGACTTGCCGACTTCGAAGCCGGCCTTGGTCAGCGCCTCGGCGATGTCGCGCGGGGTCACCGAGCCGTACAGCTTGCCTTCGGTGGCGGCGTTGGCGGTGATGGTCACCTCCACGCCTTCCAGCTTGGCCTTGCGGCCTTCGGCGCCTTCCAGCAGCGAGGTGGCCTTGGCTTCGTACTCGGCGCGGCGGGTCTCGAACTCGGCCAGGTTGGCGGCGGTGGCCGGCACGGCCTTGCCCTGCGGAACCAGGTAGTTGCGGCCGTAGCCCGGCTTGACGTTGACCTTGTCGCCGAGGTTGCCGAGGTTGGTGACTTTCTGCAGCAGGATCAGTTGCATGGGATTGCTCCGTATTCGTTAGCGGGCCTGTAGGCCCGCAGCAGGATTCGCTGTCCGAACTTAAAATCAGGAGATAGCGAATAGGAGATAAGAGTTAGCGAAAGCCGCCACCTCCTATCTCCTAAGCGGCAAAGCCGCCGCTATCCGCCAGCTCTTAGGCGTTGTGGTTGTCGGTGTACGGGATCAGCGCGAGGAAACGCGCGCGCTTGACCGCCGTGGCCAGCTGGCGCTGGTACTTCGACTTGGTGCCGGTGACGCGGCTCGGCACGATCTTGCCGGTCTCGGTCAGGTACTGGCGCAGGGTGTTGAGATCCTTGTAATCGATCTCCTTGACGCCCTCGGCGGTGAACTTGCAGAACTTGCGGCGGCGAAAGAACTTGGACATGGGAATGAGTTCCTAGAAGGGATCAGGCGGCTTCGGTGGTGTCTTCGGCGCTATCGGCGGAACCGACGGCGCTGTCGCTGTCGTCGTCGCGACGACGGCGCTCACCGCGCTCGGGCTTGTCGCCCTTCTCGTCCTTGAACTTCATGATCAGCGACTGCTCGGTGTCGGCTTCGTCGCGCTTCATGACCAGGTGACGCAGGACCGCGTCGTTGAAACGGAAGCCGTCGACCAGCTCGTTGAGCACGGTCTGGGTGACTTCGATGTTGAACAGGACGTAGTGGGCCTTGACCAGGTTCTCGATCGGGTAGGCCAGCTGACGGCGGCCCCAGTCTTCCAGGCGGTGGATCTTGCCCTCGCCGGCTTCGATCAGCGACTTGTAGCGCTCGACCATGGCCGGGACCTGCTCGCTCTGATCCGGGTGGACCAGGAACACGACTTCGTAATGACGCATTGCTGTGATTCCTTGTGGATGAAGGACCGCCGACGGCGGCCCCGTTCAGCCCCCCGAGGCCTCGAGGCCCGGTGGAGCAAGGTCCCGCAAAGGCACTGGCCTTCGGGGAGCCGCGCATTATGGCCGGTGCCGGGGGCTGGCGCAAATCGGCGGTTTCGGGCCGCGGCTGCGGCGCGGCGTCCCGGGCCTGCCGCCCGTTCCCGCGGTCCGGCTCAACGCGCCGGCGGCTCGGGCCAATCTCCCAAGGTTACGAGATCGCTGCCGGACACCGGGCGCGCGGGCAGTTCGAACCAGCCTTGCAGCCGCAGCGGCGGCAGCGCGGCCACGCGTTGGCGCCAGGCCGGCAGGCCGGCGGCGGCGGCCGGCACCGGCGGCAGTTGCGCCAGCAGCTCGCAGCCGAGCGCGTGCCAGACCTGTTGCGGGCCGATCCAGCGGCCCGGCGTCGCCGCGGCCTCGGGCGGATAGGCATAGGCGATGCGCAGCGCGGCGCCGCGATCGCGCCAGGCTCGGGCGGCGTTCCAGTCCAGGTTGGTTGCGGGCACGGCGAGCGCGGGCGATGGGGCGGCGGCGGCGGCGCCCGCGGCCGGCGGCGGCAGGGGCGACAGCGCCAGCAGCGGAACCGGGCCGGCCCCGGCGACGCTGGCGGTTTCTTCGGCCGCGACGCCGCGCTGCGCCAGTTCCGCGCTCAGGCGCCGGGCCTGGGCGACGGCGGCCGGATCGTCCGGGTCGCGGTACAGGCGCCAGCGTCGGATCCGCGGCCGCTCGGCGATCAGGGCACGCGCTTGTTCGAGCTGGCCCGGCAGGGCGAAGCGGAAGCGTACGTTCGCCGCGTCCGGTGCCAATCCGCGCAGGCTGACCGGCAACAGCAGCGGCAGTTCGGACGGCAGCGGCGCGGCGGCGACGTCGGCTTCGACGCCTATCAGGTACGGCGCGAACAGCGCGGCCACGCGGCCGGCGCGTTCGCGTTCGGCCAGTTCGGCGGCGGCCTGCGGCCAGTCGCGGTAGCGCAGCACGTCCAGCGCCGGACGCTTGCGGCCTGCCGCGGCCGGCGGCGGCGGGCAGTTGCGCCAGCCTTCCAGCAGGCGCTCGGCGGGCGCGGCGGCGGGCTCGGGCAGCAGCACCAGCAACGCGGGCGGGCCCGCTGCGCCGGCGTCGCGGTCGAGCCCGCGCAGGTGCGCGAGCACGGCGTCGAGTTCGTCGTCGGCGAGGTCGTAGCGCGGCATCGCCGGATCCAGCGCGGCGCCGTCGGCGGCCACGCCCAGGCGCAGGGCGCGGGCGAGCGCGGCGCGGTCGTAGCCGGGGCGCCGACTGCCGTCCTCGCGCAGGCGCGGGCGGCCGAGCGCGAACCAGCGCAGGTCGGGCGCGCGCACCCAGCCCTCGCCGCCGCCGCGACCGTCGCCGCCGTGGCAGTTGCCGCAGGCGACCGCGCCGCCGCGCAGGCCCACGGTGCCGCCGGCGCCCATGCGCGCGCCGATCTCGCGGCCGTCGCGGCCGAGGCCGAGTTGGTACAGGCGGCGGCCGAGGTCGAGCGCGGCGGTGTTGGTGTTCGTGGTGTTCGTGGTGGCTACGGTGTGCGAGGTGCTCGTGGCGCTCGTGGTGTCTGCTGTGGCTGCCGGGTCGGAGGCCGACGAAGCGACAGGGCTGGGCCGCGGCCGCGACTGTCTGTCTGCGGCCGACGCTGCGCCCGTCAACATCGACGTCAGCGACAAACACAACAGCAACGCGACGACGGCCTTGCGCCAGGCAGGTGCGCGATGCCCGGTCGCGGCCGGCGCTTTCGTAGCTTCCGCCGCCGCAACCGCTGCCGCCAACGTGGATGCCGCGGCCTCGACACGTCGCCGCCGATCCGCCGCGCCCGCAGCAGCCATTACGGCGGCCCGCCGATCCGCCGCCCCCTCCGCCATCACAGCGACTCGCCGGCCAACCGGCGCAAATCGGCCGCGATGCGCTCCGGCGGCGCGTCCGGACGCAGTTTGGTCCAGTGCGCGCGACGCGCGTTGCCGGCGATCAACAAGGTGGTGTGGTCCTCGGCCTTGTCGCTCCACTGGCCGAGGCGGCCGAGCACGGCGCGCGTGGTCGCCTCGTCGGCGACCAGGAAGCGCCAGCCCGGTTCGTCGACGCCTTGCTGCGCGGCGAAGCGCTTCATCGCCTGCGGCGTGTCGTAGGCGGGGTCGACCGACAACGACAGGAACCGCACCTGGCGCCCGAAACGGTCGCCGAGTTGCCGCCGCACCGCCTTGAGGTGCTGGGTCATCAGCGGACAGGCGCTGGGGCAGCGGGTGAACACGACGTTGATCAGCACGACCTTGTCGCTGAGCAGATCGCTGTAGAACCGTTGCCGGCGGCCGTCCTGGTCGGTGAGTTCGGCATCGCCGAAATAGGCGCGGCCGCGCGCTTCGGGATCGGCGGACGCGGCAGGCGCAACCGGCGCGGCATGGGCCGTGTCGGCGCGCGCGGGCGCGGCCAATGCCGCCAGGACCAGCATCGATGCGAACCATTCAATGCGCGGCATGAGCGCCCTCCCCCGCTTCGGCGCGTTCGCGCAGTTGCCGCACGGCGGCGGCGAGCTGCTGCGGATCGGGCATGCCGACCCAGCGCAGCCAGCGGCCGCTGGCGGGATGGCCGACCAGCACCATCGGCGCATGTTCCTCCGGCGGCCCCGGCGGCACGCCGAACGCGCGCAGGCCGCGCTCGACTTCGCTGCGCTCGCCGGTCAGCCACCACCAGCGCTCGCCCGCGCCGACCTTGCGCGCGTAGTCGTCCATGCGCGCGGGCGTGTCGCGCGCCGGGTCCACCGACAGCGACAACAGTTGCCAGCCACCGGCGCCGTCGCGCTGCAGGCGGGTCTGCACCGCGCCCATGATCGCGGTCAGCGCGGGACAGATCGTGGTGCAGTTGGTAAACACGAAATCGACCACCACGACACGGTCGCCGAAGGCCTGCGCGTCCAGCCGCAGTTCGCTGCCGTCGCGCTGGCGCAGGCGCACGCCGGGCAAGGCCACCGTGGTGGCCGTAGCGCCGGCCGGCGCGGCGGCCATCGCGGCGCGATGGGCCGCGTGCGGGTCGGCATCGGCGCTCGCCGCGGCGGGCGCGGCTAGCGCCGCGACGAGCCACAACAGCGCTGCGGCCAGGCGCAGCGGCCGGGCGGCGGCCGCGCTCGACGCATCCTGGCGCCGGCGGAATTCGAGCGACGTCCGTGTTCTCGCAGCCATGCTCACTCCACCGTCAACGCGGCCGGCACCTCGCCGGCCGCTGCGTGCGCGCCGCCGGCTTCGCGCACGTGCACGAAGTAGCCGCCGGCGCGGTCGATGCGTCCGCGGACGCGGTACTCGCCGGCGCGCGCTCCGGCCTGCAGCGGCCAGCGCTCGACCAGCCCGCCGGCGCCGGACACGACCCAGGCGACCAAGGCCGCCGCCGGCGGCGCCGCACGCCCGGGCGCGGGCTGCAGGCTCAGCGCGAATTCGGCGGTTTCGCCGCGGCGCACGCGCTGTTCGCCGGCGCCGAGCCAATGCAGCGTCCACGGCCGCGCCGCCGCGCTGCGCGGCGCCGGTTCGACGTTCCAGGCCAGGCATTCGCGCAGGCGCGGCGATTCGCTGGCCAGCGCCAGCACCATGCGTCCCTGCGCGGGCAGCTTGAAGGTCGCGCTGTAGCGGCCGCGGCCGTGCTCGCGCAGGCCGCGGCGGCTGATCGCCACCGCCATCGGCGTGTGGCCGTACGCGCGGATGCTGCTGTCGGGCGCGTTCATGCCTTCCATGTAGTGATAGACCGTGCGCTCGCCGGGCGCGGCGAAGAACGCGCCGGCGCGTTCCATGTTCTCGCTCATGCTCGAGGCCACCGGCAAACCGGCGAACGCGCCGATCGCCTGCGCGCCGGTCGGCAGGTATTGCAAGGCCGGCTCGCGCTCCAGGCTGGCCAGGCTCAGCATCGCCACCTGCTCGGTGTCGAGCGGCCGGATGTAGGCGTAGCGCGGGCTGAAGAACAGGTCGTAGGGACGGCCGGAGACGGTCAGGCTGCGCTCCAGCGCGCCGTCGGCGGCCGCGAGCACATGCACACGGTGTTGGGCCGGATTGAGCGCGAGCACGCGGCGGCCGTCGGGCGTGAGCCGGGCCGGGCCGAGTCCGGGCTCCAGCGCGATCCGGTCGATCTGCGCGCCGCCGCGGCCGAGCCGGTGGATCGCGCCCTGCGCGCCGTCGACCGCCCACAGCTGCGATTGCGCCGGCAGGTACAGCAGCGACAGCGGCTGGCCGCCGAGTTCGACCTCGCGCACGACGCGCCCGGCGGCGTTGTCGATGACGCTGAGGCGGCCGCTGTCGCGGCTGCTCGCGTAGGCGTAGCGGCCGTCGTCGCTGAAGGCGATTTCGTGATGGCCCGGGGCCAGGCGATAGCCGGTTTCGATGCGGCCGTCGGCGATGGCGTAGACGTCGACGCGTTCGTGGTCGGCGTCGGCGGCGCTGGCATCGGTCGCGCGCCGGTCGGAAGCCGTCGGCGCCGCTTCGTCCGCGCCGCGCTGCGCGATCCACAACTGCTGGCCGTCAGGACTCAGCGCCAGCCGGGTCGGCCGCCCCGCCACCGCGATGCGCTGCCGCACCGCCAGTTCCTGCAGGTCGATCGCGACCACTTCGCGCCGTTCGGGCAGGGCCACGTAGAGCAGCCGGTCGTCGCCGGTCTTGACCCAGTCGAACGGCCGTCCGCCCAGCGCGACGGCCGCGTACAGGCTGGTGCGGCCGGCGAAACGCACCGCCGGGTCCAGCACCGAGACGCTGCCTTCGGCGTCCAGGGTCAGCACGTAGTAGCCGGTCAGATCGAGCAGCGGCCGCTGCATCAAACCCGCGCCGAGGATCGACGCGACCCGTTGGCCGCAGGCCGGCACCGCGCCGGAGGCGACCGATACCTCGTGATCGAGCCAGGCGCCGACCGGCAGGTTCGACAGCGGCTGGCCGTCGGCGAGCCGGCGCAGTTCCAGCTCCAGCCGCACCGGATCGCCGGCGCGCGGCGTCGCCGCGGCCTGCGCCGAGGCCGGCTCGATGCGCAGGCGCACGCCGATGCCTTCGCGTTCGAAACTGCGTTCCAGATACGCCGGCGCGGCGGCGCGTTCGGCGCCGGCGGCAGGCGAGCCCTGCGCCGCGAACGCGAGCGGCGAAGCGGCGAACGCCAGCGCCGCCGCCCAGCCCAACGCGCAGGCCCTGCCCGCCGCGGCCTGCCGGCGCGACTTCATTGCAGGCACCACGAACGCAGCCCGACCGACTTGACCGACTGCGCGCTGCCGGTCACCCGCACGATGCCCCACAACCCGTTGCTGATGCCGAAACCGCCCATGTCGCGCCACAGGTAATCGCCGGCGACGCCGTGACGGCCGGCCGCCGGCAGCACCACGTCGTAGTGCGCCATCGCCGTCACGCTCTCCTGCCCGCCCAAGGTCATCTGCTGCGGATTGCCGCCGATGCAGCGCGACGCGATGCCCCAGTCGCCCGGCCCGCTGCCCTTGGGGTAACCCAGATCGTCGACCCGCTCGGCCAGATACGGATCGCGCGCCCACGCATGCCCGTGCAGGCTGAAGATGGTGCCGCGGCCGATGCCGGTCGGCATCAGCACGCGCAGGCGCGTCTCCAGGCCGATGCTGGTGGTCATGATCGGCACGTACGGCTCGCCGACCGTCGCGGTGGCGGTGGCGACCGAGCCGGCGTTGCCGCAGCACTGGTTGGAGAACGCCTGCCAGGCTTCGGTCGCGCCGCCGAAACCGTCGCGGCCGAACGGCGCGTCGGGGGCCAGGCCGTAGCGGAACCACAGCGGTTCGCTGCCGTAGTTGATCGCCATGTGGCCGGCGTCCTGGGCGTCCTCGGGCGCGGTCTGGGCCGGGCTCATGCGCGCGTCCTCGCGCTCGGCGGCGAGGTTGGCCGCGGCCGAGCCGTCGGCGTAGCGGAAGTTCAACCCTTTCTGGTGGACGATGGCGAAATCGCGCATCGAGCGTTGGGTCACCCGGCTGCCGGCCGCGTTGGCGACGTTGACCGGATAGCTCACCGTCGCGGTGGCGCGGGTCGCGCGCTGGTTCTGCTGGGTCGCGCCCGGCTTCTGCCGGTCGATGGCGCGGTCGTCGTGGTACTCGCTCCAGGCGGCGCGCTGCGGCTCGACGATCAGCGCGCCGACCGCGGCCTTCTGGCCCTGCTTGATTCGATCCGGCGGGGTCAGATTGCCGCCGCCGAACTCGACCGGCACGAAGCGGCAACTGGCGGCGAGCCGGATCAGCTGGGTGCTGTCGCTGTCCCGCGGCGTCAGCGACGCGGCCAGTTCGGGATAGCGGGCCTCGCGCCAGTCCAGCGCGACGCGCGGTTTGCGGCCGTCCGGCGCGGGCGAAGCGGTGACGCCGTCGTCGAGGCCGTCGAGCTCGAACAGGAAGCTGGCCGACAGCGCATCGGCAAAACGCTGCGCCTGACGTTCGTCCAGCCCGTTGCCGGCAATCGCCGCGACGAAGTCGGCATTGCGCTTGCCGTCGGTAGCGCAGCCTTGACGGCGGACGAACTCGGCCTCGCGGTCGAACACGCCGTCCACCGCCTCGTCCTCGCCGACCGGCGCGGCGTCGGCGACCGACTCGTCGTCGACCGGCCAGCCCTTGTCGGGTTCGGCGACGCTGGCCGGCACCTGCACGCAACTGCCGGCGGCGCGGTTCAATTCGCCATCGCTCTCCGAATTGATCGCCGCCGGCGCCGCCTTGCCGGTGCGGTCGTTGCCGAAGAACTGGGCGTACACCGTACTCTTGACCTCGTCGAACAAGGCTTGGTCGTAGAGCTGCGCGAGCGGCCGCAGAGTGGGGTTGAGCGGGAAGCGGTTGAGCACCGCCAGGCTGTCGTCGAGCTCGCGCTGCGAGGACAACGGACACGCGGCGCTGCCGGTCATCGTTTCCCATACGAATTGCTGGCTGCCGCTGTCGAGCACGCCGGCGTACCACTGATAGACGTAGCTGCGGCCCGGCGGCACCAACGAGTTCTTGTTGACGCCGACCACGCTGCCGTCGCCGCTGTGCACGTCGTAATGGACCATCTGCGGATGCAGGCCGATGTGGTTGGAGGCGCGGATCTGGTTGTTGTTGAACGAGGTCTGCGACGGCAGCGCGTTGGCGTAGCCATGGCGGACGATGCCCGACAGCGAGGTGTAACCGTCCAGGTCGGGCATGTCCTTGGCATTCGCGGGCAGACGGTTGTGCAGCACCACCTGGGCGCACTCGCCCGCGGCCACGCGCAGCACCAGCGGTTCCAGCGGACGGCCCTCGCGTAGCTTGTAGACGATACGCCGTCCGATCTGCACGGCCTGCACGTCGTCTTCGCGCAGCAACAGCACCGCGGTCGGATCGTGCAGCGGGCCGAAACCGTAGCGTTTGCGTTCGCCGGTCGGGTTGCCCTTGTCGTCGACCACCTGCAGGGTGAGCTCGGTCCGGCGCGGGTTGTAGACCAGGGTGCCGCCCGTGGGATCGAGCGCGGCCCCGGACGGATTGGGGATCTTCACGTCCAGCGAGTTGGTCAGCGCCTGGTTCGCCAGCACCGCGACCACGTGGTAGCTGCGCACCGGCGCGCCGCGCGGGCAGTCGTTGAGCGCGACCTTGCCCTGATGCGTCGCCAGCAAGGTCGGCCGCGGATTGCTCGGCAACGTCTGCAGACCGAGTTTGCCCAAGGGATGAAGGCGATTGCTGCTGCGCAGTACGCCCCACACCCCGCTCCACAGCCCGTCCTGGCCGCTGTCGACGGTGTACAGGCGGTCGGTCTGGTTGTTGGCGGTGGCGTAATCGACGATCCGCGCGGCGAAGGTGAACTGCTCCGACAGCCCGGTGTTCTGCGCGTTGCGCCAGCCCGAATGCGGCGCCTGCCCGTAGCCCGAGCCGCCCTGCAGCCAGGTCAGGCCGTTGATCGCGCCGTTGTGCTCGTGCTCGTGCGAGCCGGCCTGCACCTTGACCCGGATCAGGTCGCCCGAGTACGCGCGCAGGATCGGCGTGAACGGATCGCCGCGCAGCACGCCGCCGGTCAGCGGCGAATACGGCGAATCGCCGGCGACTTCGTTGAGCTGATCGATCGCGCGGTCGGTGCGGGTCTGGAAGGCGTACGCCAGATCGCCGCCGAAACCGCCGTGCTGCACGCCCTTGATGTCGTTGTAGACGCGCGCGGCCACGGGTTCGTTGCGGTAATTGACCACCATCATGCCGATGTCGTCGGCCGAGATCGCTTCCGGGCACGGCCGCGGCGGCTTCTCCCCCGCGGCATAGACCGCGCCGTGCAGCTTGTTGGCCTGCGGACCGCCGGGGCAGTGGCTGTCGTACTTGAAGATGTCCTTGGGCACGACGCCGGCGGCCGCATCGGCCGGCTTGCGCACCGACGGATGGATCGCATAACGGTAACTATCGGGCCCGGCCTTGGCCTCCGGCGCGTACTCGTACGCCACGCCCTCCTTGTTGACGCCGACGTACTTGCCCTTGAGGTAGGCGTGCTGGAAATCGCCGAACTGGAGGAAGAACTCGCGGTGCGAATCGTCGCGCTTATCGCGGTCGACGTTGATCGGCTTGCGGTCCTTGCCGGTGATGATCGCCTGCCAGGTGGTCGGGCCGCCGTCGTTGCGGCTGGCGGTGTCGTACAGCTTGGCGCCGCTTTCGTTGTGGTACCACATCGAGCCTGGCGGCTCGGTCAGCATGGTCGCGTACAGCCCCAGTTGCTGATGGGTCGACGGGCCGAGGTGGTCGTGGGTGAAGGTGATGCCGAGCCCGCGGTGCACGCCGCCGGCGTTGACCACCGGGTCGGAGAACCAGCGCTGCAAGGTGGTGCGCGCGCCGAGCCAGTCGCATACGCGCGGATAGGCGCCCCACTCCTTCTCGAACCGGTCGAAATCGCCGCCCACTTCCTTCCAGAGCTTGTCGCAGTCGTCGCGCTGGAACTGCGCCGTGCCGAAGAACGGATGCGGACGCGGGTTCAATTCCACCGCGCCGTCGAGCGTCGCGACCGGCGCGCGGCCGGCCTTGACCTCGGCCTCGTTCCAATGGTTGATCGCCGCGATGCGCTCGCGCACCGCGCCGGGCGAGAACGTGCCGTCCTCGTAGTTCCAGCCGTTGGCGCTGCCGTCGGCCGAGGTCAAATCCCACTTGGGCAGATGGATGTGCTGGCCGATCACGTCGGTCGGCGTGGTGATCTGGTAGTCGTCGGCGTAGAAATCCTTCGGCACCAGGTTGGTGTGCTGGTACATCGCGCAGTCGAAGGTGTTCATGCGCAGCACCAGCGGCTCGGGCGGGCGCTTGCCGTCGAGGGTTTCCGCCACGTCCTGCCACAGCGACAGGATGCGCTGCTGCGGATAGTGGTAGCCGAGCTTGTTGAACACCACGTCGAGCTGGATGTTGGCGCCCTTGTAGATGCGCGGATTGGTCGCGCCGAACTCGATGCCGCCGGGCAAGGCGTCCTTGACCGCGATCATCGCGTCCAGGGTCTTGCCGCCGAAGAACGCGCCGTCGCCGCCGGCGACCAGGCGCTGGCCGCGGTCGTCGATGCACGGCTCGTTGTACGGCGCGCCGGGCATCGCCGGCGCGCCGTTGACGATGAAGTCGGCCGCGCTGACGGCGCCGCCGCGGCCGTAGCGGTGCGAAGCGTGCGCGCGCTTGGCGTGGAACGCCATCGCCACCTGTTCCAGGCCGGTGCCGCGTTCGTAGAAATAGATCGGCTTGGCCTGCTTGATGTGTTTCTTGGCCGAGAGCCGGCTCAGCACCGACTCGTCCTTGCCGCCCTCGGCGTAACCGGCCAGCGCGTGCCGCGGCAGGCCGCCGTCGAAGCCGCCGGGCTTGGTGTCCTGGCCGGTGACCGGGTCGGTGAAGTTGTCGACCATGTCCAGCGGCGGCGTAGTCGGACGATGGCCGATCGCGGCGGGACCGCCGTCGTGTTCGGTCACGCCGGCGACCCAGAACGGATAACCGGGATTGAGCCATTGCTTGCTGTTGGGATAGGTCAGCACCGCCTTGGAGCCCAGGCCGGTGCTCTTGGGCTCCACGTGCACGGCGAACGGCATCGGCGCCAGCGCCTTGCCGGGCAGCGGCACCACCGCCGGGATCGGCGCGCCGGCGACGATCTCGCCGTCGGGCAAGGCGCGCGCGCCGGGCGCCGGCGTGCCGTCGCGCAAGCCGTAGGCCTCGGAGTGGTACCCGTCCTTGCCGGCTTCGCTGACTTTGAGCCGGGTGCCGGCCTCGAATACGTCGTGGTTGCGCCACATGTACCACATGCCCTGGGCGAAATGCGGATAGAAGTGGCAGTGGAAGATCGCGTCGCCGACGGTCTTGTTGCGGTTGCCCGAACCGCCGAAGGCGATCTCGTAGGTGTAGCCCGAACCCGGGCCGATGCCCTGGGCGTCGATGTAGTTGGCGTTGTCGTCGTTGGGATTGAACAGCCACTGGTGGTTGTGCAGGTGGAAGATGTGCTGTTCCTTGCCGGCGTGGACGTTGCGGAACTTGACCAGGTCGCCGATGTAGCTGTGGTGCACGTTGGCCGGGTCGTGCGGGTAGTACACCGCGGTCGCGAACGGCGGCTCGCGCTTGTCGTCGTTCCACACGCACTGTTTGCGGAAACCCTCGTAGTGCGAGTCGTTGTAGTTCTGGCCGGCTTCCTTCAGCCGGTTGGCTTCGACGAACTCGGGCTGGCAGCGGCCGACCCGCAGGTTGACCGGCTTGTCGACCAGCATCGCCGCATCGCCCACGGCGAACGCGGACAGGAAGAATTCTTCGTAGGCGCAGTCGATGCAGTCCTGCATCGGCCCGGCCTTGAGCCGGTTGGCGATGATCTCGGCGCCGACGCCGGCCGAGCCGTAGTTGATCATGAACGCGTCGCGAACCCCGTGCAGGGTGTGGCCGAGTTCGGGATGCTCGAAGAAGTACGGAAAGGCCTGGGTCGCGGCGTTTTCGTCGTGGTAGACCGAGACGAACTCGCGGAACGGCTCCAGCCGGTTGGGCACGCTGGGATTGCGCTTGCCGACGCGCTCCAGCGGATAGGTCTTGGCGGAAAAGCGGCCGTCGTCGCTGCCAGCGCCCATCACGATCGCGTTGACGTCGCCGTGGACGATGCGGTTGCCGTCGAGCATGTTGAGGATCGGCTGGCCGCCCTTGCCTTCCTCGCACCAGACCCCGCCCACGGAACACGCGGGATAGCGCGCCTCGTAGTCGATCACCGGATGCCCCGAAGGCGTCGCCGCGCCCGCGCGCGTGGCCAGGCGCAACTCCTCCTCGGTCACCTGGGCGCGATAGAACGCCGCGCCCTGCGGCTGCACCGCGACCGCGCCGAACAGGCCGACGCCGCTGTCGCCGGCGCTGCCCTCGCCGCCGAACGCGGCGCCGGGATTGCTGACCAGGAACGCGCCTTCGGCCGGCGCGTAGAAGCAGTAGTCGCGGCTCTCGCCCGGCTTGGCCAGGCTATTCGGATTGCGGCCGACGAACGAGCTGTCGCTGGCGATCGAGCCGACCAGTTCCAGCCCTTGCGGATGGAAGCCGACGCTGCGGCTGTTGACCTGATCGTCGATATGGAAGATGCGCTGGTCGCCGGACAGGCCCTGCGCGTCCTTGGCCGCCTGATTCATCGGATGCGCCGCCGCCAGCGGCAGCGCGTCGGAGTCGTAGGGGTTGCCGGTGTTGGAGCGCGGCGGCGAGTCGTAGACCGACAGCAGATTGGTCAGGCGCACGTAGAGGTGGCGGCCGGCCGGCACCCGCAGCACCAGCGGGCGCGGGCGCAGGTCCGGGCGCAGGGCGATTTCGCGGCTGGTCTTGGTCTCGCGCGCCTTCTGGAAGCGGGTCTCGCCGTCGCCGCTGTAGTCCAGCGGACGCCAGCGCACGCTGCCGTCGATCTGCTTGACCGGCGCGACCAGATCGTGGCGCAGCGCGTACATCATCCAGTTGACGTTCTGCGCGCCGAGGCGGTTGAACACCATCGGATGATCGATGGCGACCACGTCGGCGACGATCGCGTTGGCCGGGCATCCGGCCACCGCGCCCGGCCCGGGCGGCTGCGCCCGCGCCTGGATCCCGAACAACGCCAATCCCAACCCCAGCCCCGCGATGATTCCGGCTTTGCGCGTCATGCCCGTCGTCCCCCGTCCCTAGTGCGGACGCGGACCGGCGCATGCCTTGCGCGACGCCGGTCCCTGGCCGCTGTCGATTCCGTGATCGATCCTGGTCGCCTGCTCCCCGCTGTGCAGCGACGCGGCCGAGGAACTTCAGGCGCGCGGCGATGCTGGTTTCAGCATAGGCACAGGCGTCCCATCGAATGCGACAGGGCGCGGACGCGCGCGTATTCGAACCCGCAGCGCAAGCGCGCGCGGCGCGCGTGGAATCGCTTGCAGTTGAGCGCGCAAATCGCGCGGCGAAATTGCGCGCGGCGGCGCCGGAACGCGAGTCAGAAAGCGCTGGAAACTTTCATTTCAACTAATTGAAATCATTGTATTTTTAAACCAACAAAGCACGGCAAATCTACCCTGCAGCGCCGATCGGAGCTGCGAGGCCGATATGTGTTTGTTTGTGCGCTCGCACGCATCGCGCGCATACGCGATGCGCGCGATGCCTTCCCTTGGTTCCGACGAACGGTCGCAGGTCCGACCATGATTGCGGCGGCGCAGCGCGTTCGCGCGCCGCCGCGCTTTTCAGCCGCGCATCTCAGCCGCGCCGTTGCGACGCGATCCAGGCGTCGATCCGCGCTTCCAGCACGCTCAGCGGCACCGAGCCCGTCGCCAGCACCTGGTCGTTGAAATCGCGCAGATCGAAGCGCTCGCCCAGGGCCGTGCGCGCGCGCTCGCGCAGCTCGCTGATCTTGAGCTGGCCGATCTTGTACGCCAGCGCCTGGCCCGGCGTGCCGATGTAGCGGTCGATCTCGTTGACCACGTCCTGTTCGGTCTTGGGCGCGTTGTCCATGAAGAATTTGATCGCCTGCTCGCGGCTCCAGCCCTTGGCGTGCATGCCGGTGTCGACCACCAGCCGCACCGCGCGCCACATGTCGTACGACAGCTGGCCCATGCGGTCGTAAGGATCGTCGTACAGGCCCATGTCGTAACCCAGGCGCTCGGCGTACAGGCCCCAGCCTTCGCCGTAGGCGACGAAATAGCCGGTGCGGCGGAACAGCGGCGCGTCCGGCAGTTCCAGGCCACGGGCGAACTGGAAGTGGTGGCCGGGCACCGCCTCGTGCAGCGACAGCGGAATCATTTCCCACTTCGGCCGCGATTCGGGCTTGTACAGGTTGACGTAATAGAAGCCGGCGCGGCTGCCGTCGACGGCGCCGGGCTGGTAGTAGGCGGTGGTGGTGTCCGGGGCGATGTTGTCCGGGATCGGGCGCACGCCGTACGGCTGGCGCGGAATGATCTTGGAGATCTTCACCAGTTCCGGATCGATCCGCTTGGCCGTGGCCTGATAGGCCTCCAGCAGTTCGGCCGGGGTCTTGTAGAAGAACTTCGGATCGCTGCGCAGGTAATGGAAGAACTCCGGCAGCGTGCCCTTGAAGCCGACCTCGGCGCGGATCTTCTCCATCTCGGCGCGGATCCGCGCGACTTCCTTGAGGCCGGTCTGGTGGATCTGTTCGGCGCTCAGGTCGGTGGTGGTGTAGTAGCCGGCGAGGAAGTCGTAATAGGCCTTGCCGTCGGGCAGGTCGCTGGCGGCGATGCCGGTGCGCGTCTTGGGCAGGTAGTCGCGCTGGAAGAATTCGCCGAACGCGCGATAGGCCGGGACCACGGCCTGGGCGATGACCCGCTTGGCTTCGTCCTGCAGCTGCGTCCGCTCGGCCGCCGCAACGCTGTCGGGGAAACGCGCGAACGGCTTGTAGTACGGGCTGCGGGTCGGGTCGTCGACGACTTGCTTGGCGATCTGCGCCGGCACCCGCTGCATCAGCACCCGCGGCGGCGTCTGCCCGGCCTTGAGGCCTTCGCGCATCAGCGCCTGGTTCTGTTCCACCATCGCCGGCACCGCGCGCAGGCGCGCGAGCCAGTCGCGGTAATCCTTGACGGTCTCGAACGGCAGCACCTCGGCGATGCCGTCGGCGTTCTGCACCCCGCCCTGCTGGCTCAACGGCGTCAGGTATTCGCGGAAGCGCTGGCGCTGCACCGCATGCTCCAGGTTCCAGGCGAAGGTGTCGTAGTTGAGCCGGTCCTCCGGCGACAGCGCCGCGCGGTCGATCGCGCGCAGCTTCGCCAGCGCCTGGCGGTCGCCTTCCTCGCGCGCCTGGATCGCGGCCAGGCCGACGTCGGTCCAGCGGTCGTTGAAGCGCTTGTCGCCGTTGTAGCTGGCGCCCTCTGGGTTCTCGCGCAGGCCGCGTTCCCATTCCTGATCGAACAAACGATGCAAAGCCTGGGCCTGGGCGGAACGCGCGGGAGCGGCCGCAACGGCGGCGGCGGCGAACGCGGCCGGCGCAACGCAGGACAGGCCGGCGGCGATGGCCGCGGCGAGCAGAATGGGACGCAGCATGGACGGAACTCCCCGCGAAGCGGATACGGACGAATGCGCCGAGTCTAGTCGTCCCGCGCCGGCCGGCCGCGTGACGGAAGTTGGGCGCGGCCGGTTTGGTTATGATGCCGCGCTCGCCGCGCGCCGATCGCACGGCGCCCCACTCCGACCGAGTTTCCCCCGCGCATGGCGTCCGCTCCCCGCTTCTCCTCCGCCCCGTGGCATCTGTGGCTGCTCGGCGCCGGCGGCCTCGCGCTGTTGGCGGCGATGGCGCTGCGCGACCAGAATCTCTACGCGGCGCTGTTCGCCGACGAATGGCACTACAGCGCCTACAGCCGCCTGGGGCCGGTCGCGGATTCGAAGCTGCCTTCGTATCTGTACCTGTGGATCTTCCGCATCACCAACCAATGCGGCGACGAGTTCCTGGATTGCGCGCGCGCCCTCAACGCCGTGCTGTTCGTCGCCGCGCTGCCGCTGATCTACCGGGTGCTGCGCGCGTACGCGCCGCCGCTGACGGCGGCGGCGCTGGCCGTAGTCTGCGTGGCGGCGCCGGTCAACAGCTATGCGGCGTACTTCATCGCCGAGTCGATGTACTTCCTGTTGTTCTGGCTGCTCGCCGTCGCCGTGCTGCGGCCGTATGCCGGACGGCCGCTGGCCTACGGCCTGAGCGCCGGCGCGATCCTGGGAGCGATGTGTCTGGTCAAGATGCATGCGGTGTTCCTGGCGGTCGGGTTCGGCGCGTTCGTGATCGCCGATGCGCTGTGGCCGGGCCGGCGCGGCCGCATCCGTCCGGCGCTGATCGTCGCCGCCGCCAGCGCCGCCGCGTTCCTGGCGATGCGTTTCGGCTTGGGCTACCTGCTCGCCGGAGCCAACGGCTTCGACCTGCTCGGCGCTTACTACCGCGGCCAGGAACGCAGCAACTTCGGCCTGCAACCGCTGCCGCAGCTGGCCGGCAATCTGCTGTTCTCCGCGTCCGGGCACGTCCTGGCGCTGAGCCTGCTGTTCGCGCCGTTGCTGGTGCCGGCGCTGCCGCTGCTGCTGGCGCCGCGCCAGGACGAGGCGGCCGAGCGCAGGCACAGCGCCTTGTTGTTCGCGCTGGCGATCTTCGCCGCGCTGGTGGCGATCACCGCGTACTTCACCGCCAGCATGGCCGGCAACGAGGTGGTCGGGCGCCTGCACCTGCGCTACTACAATTTCTGCCTGCCGTTGCTGCTGATCACCGCGTTGGCCTGGCGCGGGCCTGCGCCCGGCGCGGCCCGGCAACGCCGCGCGCTGTGGGCATCGGCGCTGGCCTTGGCCGGGATCAGCCTGTTCGCGGGCGCGTACGGGCTGCGCTGGTTCTCGCCGGAGCCTTCCGACGCGCCGGAGCTGGCCTGGGTGCTGGGCCGGCCCTGGCTCAGCGCTGCGGTCGGCGTGCTGAGCGCGGCCGCCTGCCTGGGCTGGGTCGCGTTCAAGGACGTCAGCCGGGCGCGGCTCGCGGCGCTGGGTTGCTATGTGCTGGTCGTGGTCCTTGGCGCTGGCGCGATCGCCGCCTCGATCCGCCATGCGCGCACGATCTCGCCTTACATCGAGGCCGGCCAGTGGCTGCATGCGCAAGGCCCGCAGGCCGTCGCCCGCAGCCAGGTGTTGGCCGCCGATCTGGTCGGCTCGTTCAAGGCGCGCTTCTACGCCGATTCGCTGGAACTGGCGGTCGCATGGGTCGCGCCGGGCGAGGACGCCGTGGCGAAGATCGACTGGACCCGCGACACCGTCGTCGCGCTCGACGGCCTGACCGTGCCGGACGGACGCTACGCGCGCAGGCAGGTCCATCCGGGCTTCACTGTCTACTGGCTCAAGCCGCAGCCGTCCGAACCGGCGCTGCCGGCGCGACTGTCCGCCCCGCAGAACTGAGCGCAGCCGCGCGCGCCGCAACGGCGGCAAGGCCGGATACCCAGGACGAAACTACGCCGCCGGCCGAACCGGCGGCATCCGCAGATCGATCGCAATCAGGCGCCGACGGCGCCTTCGCTCAAGCCGCGTCGGCCGAGGTCGTGAAGCTCTCGCCGCAGCCGCACTCGGCGGTGGCGTTGGGGTTCTGGAACACGAACAGCTCGCCCAGGCCCTGCTTGAGGAAGTCGATGCGGGTGCCGTCGACCAGCGGCAGGCTGATCGGATCGACGAAGATGCGCACGCCGTCCTGTTCGAACACGGTGTCGCCCTCGCGCTGGTCGCGGGCCAGGTCGGCCACGTGCTGCCAGCCCGAGCAGCCGGTGCGGGTCACGCCGAAACGCAGGCCCAGCGCGCTCGGGGTCTCGGTCAGGAAGTGCTGAACGCGGGCAAGGGCGGCGGGGGCGAGGGTCACGGACATGGCGGTCTCAAAGCGTGGGGAGTAGCGCGAACGGCGTTGCGGCGGGCTCGGGAGGAACGCCGTCGCCGGCATGGTAACAGCCCGCGGCGGCGCCTCTGCGCTACCGGATATGGCGGCTGGGGGCGCGCATTCAAGGGGTTGCGCCGCGTCGGCCGCGCGTTGCGGCCGCCGGGACGGGGTTGCGCAAGGCCTCGACAGGCCGGGCCTCAGCGCCCCGCCGCCGCGCTGCCGCCCTCGCCCGCCGGCCCCGGCGGCGCCAGCAGGTAGGTGGCGAAACTGCCGAGCCAGTGCGAACCGGCGTAATGCGCGTCGGAGACCGCGCCGAGGCCGAGCTGGCGATGCAGCGCCGCCGCGGCGCGCAGCGCGCCGATGCGGCGGTCGCGCGGCGGCAGGCCGGCGGCGATGCCTTCCAGCATCCAGGCGCGGCTGAGGTTGAGCCCGTCGAGATGGGCCAGCTTGCCGTCGGCCGGGTCCAGCACCACGCCCGGCGCCAGCCAGTCGGCGCGGGCGCGGCGCGGGATCTGCGGCAGGAACGCGCGCAGCCAGCGCGCGAACTCGGCCGGCGCCAGCGCCCGCCGCATCAGATCGGCCTCGGCCAGGCACGGCGACAGGAAATCCTGGCCCGACGGCTCGTACGCCAGCGGGCAGTCGCGGTCGCCGAGGTAGTAGTCGCGGGTCCGCGCCAGCAGCGCCTCGCGCAGCGCGGTGTCGCCGCTGGCCTGGGTCCAGTCCAGCGCCAGCCCGAACGCGAACGCGGTCTGGCTGTGTTCGCCGACCCGGATCGGCCGGGTCAGCTTCGGCAGCCAGCGGCCCAGCCGCGCCGCCGCCTCGCGTTCCAGCGGCTCCAGCGCCTGCGCCCACTGCCGCGCCTGCGGATCGTCCCAGCCGCGCAGCTGCGCGCCCAGTTGCAGCAGCCAGGCCAGGCCGTAGGGCCGCTCGAAGCCGTCGTCGCCGGTGCGGCGCAGGTAGGCCAGTTCGCCGGCGAGATTGGCCTGGGTCAGGTGCCGCGCCAGCGCCTGGCGCGCGCGCTGGGCGAAGGGTTCGGCCGGAAAGCGCTGGGCCAGCCGCGCCAGCAGCCAATGCCCGTGCACGGCCGAGTGCCAGTCGAAGCAGCCGTAGAAGGCCGGATACAGCTGCGACGGCGCGGCCGCGTCGGCGGCGCTGTCGAGGCGGTGGGCGATCTTGTTGGGGTATTCGCGGTCGATGCAGGCCAGCGCGAGTTCGGCGAAGTGGGCGGCGCGGGCGGCGTCGAGCACGACCGGTTCAGGCGTCGCGGGCGTCGGCGTCGCTGCGGCCGGCGGCGAGGCCGCCGGCGCGGGTTCGGCCGGCGAAGATCCGGTCAGCGAAGATCCGGTCGTAGAAAGTTTGGTCGCGGAAGACTCGGCCGCTGAAGCTGCGTCCGACGAGGAGCCAGTCGGCGAAGATCCGACCGCCGCCGCGGCTCCCGTCCCGGGCGGCGCCGGCGACTGCGCGGCGGGCGCCTGCGCCGCCGCCAAAACCAGCGCCAAGGCCGCGCCCCAGCGCCGATGCCGCACGCCGCGGCCCGTGTTCGCCCTGCCCTCGCTCATGCCGCGCCCCCGTTGGCCGTGATCGTTGCCGCAGTCTACGGGCGGCGGCCGCGGCGCGCTGCGCCGGAATCATCCGTTATCATCGCCGTCCCTCACATTGCAACGCGTAAGGCGGCACGACATGACGGTGGTAAGCGTCGAACAGGCACTCGCAGGCAAGATCCCGGCGGGCGGCGAAGTCACGGTCCGCGGCTGGGTGCGTACCCGGCGCGACTCCAAGGCCGGGCTGAGCTTCGTCAATGTCAGCGACGGCTCCTGCTTCGCGCCGATCCAGGTGGTCGCGCCGAACGCGCTGGCCAACTACGACAGCGAGATCAAGCACCTCAGCACCGGCTGCTCGGTGATCGCCACCGGCACCCTGGTGGCGTCGCAGGGCCAGGGCCAGAGCTACGAGATCCAGGCGTCCAAGGTCGAGGTGGTCGGCTGGGTCGAAGACCCGCTGACCTACCCGATGCAGCCCAAGCAGCACTCGCTGGAATACCTGCGCGAGTTCGCCCACCTGCGCCCGCGCACCAACCTGTTCGGCGCGGTCGCGCGCATCCGCAACTCGCTGGCCCAGGCGGTGCACCGGTTCTTCCACGAGAACGGCTATTTCTGGATCAGCACCCCGATCATCACCACCTCCGACGCCGAAGGCGCCGGGCAGATGTTCCGGGTGTCGACCCTGGACATGGCCAACCTGCCGCGCGACAAGAGCGGCGCGGTGGATTTCTCGCGCGATTTCTTCGGCAAGGAAACCTTCCTGACCGTGTCGGGCCAGCTCAACGCCGAGGCCTACGCGCTGGCGATGAGCAAGGTCTACACCTTCGGCCCGACCTTCCGCGCCGAGAACAGCAACACCACCCGCCATCTGGCCGAGTTCTGGATGATCGAGCCGGAGGTCGCGTTCAACGACCTCGCCGCCAACGCGCAGCTGGCCGAGGATTTCCTCAAGTACCTGTTCCGCGCCGTGCTCGCCGAGCGCGCCGACGACCTGGCGTTCATCGCCGAACGGGTCGAGCCGGCCGCGGTCAAGCGCCTGGAGGCGTTCGTCAACGCGCCGTTCGAGCGCATCGACTACACCGATGCGATCTCGCTGCTGCAGAAGTCGGGCAAGAAGTTCGAGTTCCCGGTCGAATGGGGCCTGGACCTGCAGACCGAGCACGAGCGCTGGCTGACCGAGGAACACGTCGGCCGCCCGGTGGTGGTGACCAACTACCCCGAGCACTTCAAGGCCTTCTACATGCGCCTCAACGACGACGGCAAGACCGTCGCGGCGATGGACGTGCTGGCCCCGGGCATCGGCGAGATCATCGGCGGCAGCCAGCGCGAGGAACGCCTGGACGTGCTCGACGCGCGCATGGCCCAGTTCGGCCTGGACCCGGCGCACTACGGCTGGTACCGCGATTTCCGCCGCTACGGCACGGTGCCGCACGCGGGTTTCGGCCTCGGCTTCGAGCGCCTGGTGGTGTACGTGTGCGGGCTGTCGAACATCCGCGACGCGATCGCCTATCCGCGCGCGCCGGGCAGCGCGGAGTTCTGATCGCGGGTGTCTGCGGACACTCCCACCGTCGTTCCCGCGCAAGCGGGAACCCAGGGCTTCATCGCGACGACGCGCTGAAGTCTCTGGATCCCCGCTTTCGCGGGGATGACGATCGCAAACGAGCGCGGCGGACGGCGAATGCGCGACTCGCCGCGCTCCCTTCAAGAGGCAGCGGATGATCCTGTTCCTGGCCCTGACCTTCGTCGGCATCGCGGTCTCCTCCTTATGCGCGTTCGCGATCTTCTGGCCGCTGGCGCTGGTGCACCTGCGCGACCGCCATCCGGCCCTGCGCGGCGAACTCGGCGAAGCCGCGTTCGTGGCGCCGGCGGCGTGGAGCTGGCTGCTGCGCCAGCGCTACCGCGTCGCCAGCGACCGCAACCTCGACGGGCTGGCGACCCCGGCGCGGATCTCGCTGCTGATCACGTTCGCCGCACTGGCCTGCGCCGGGCTGTTGTGGCTGCTTTCCCTGCTGGTGCCCTGATGAGCGAATCCTACGAAAACGAACAATGGTGGCTGGCCACGCTCGGCCGCACCGCGATCTGGGCGCGCCTGCGCGTGCTCGAAGGCGGCACCGCGCAGGTGCTCGACAGCGACGGCAACACCCTGCCCTACGACAGCGAAGACACCGCGCGCGCGGCCTTGATGGACGCCGAGTTCGTCCAGTACGACGGCCTCGACGAGGACGACGCGGCCGCGCGCGGTTTCGCCCTGGCCGAGCTGGCGCCGCCGCAGGCCGGCAGCGACGAAGCGCTGGCCGCGGCCATGGTGCAGAAACTGCCGCCGCGCCACTGAGGCCTGCGCCATGTACCTGCCGCGCGCGTTCGACGAAACCGACCTGGCCGCGCTCGACCGCCTCGCCGCGGACGACGGCTTCGCCAGCCTGATCACCGTGCGCGACGGCGCGCCGGAAGTCAGCCACCTGCCGGTGCTGTACGCTCGCGACGGCGAGCGCATCGAGCTGCGCGGCCACTGGGCGCGGCCGAATCCGCAGGCGCGACACGCCGGTCCCGCGCTGGCGATCCTGCACGGGCCGCACGCCTACATCTCGCCGGGCTGGTATCTCGACAAGGAACCCGCCGCGCGCGTGCCGACCTGGAACTACGCGGTCGCGCACCTGCACGGCGAGTTGCGGACGTTCGACGACGAAGCCGCGCTGGCGGCGCTGGTCGACGACCTCAGCGTGCGGCACGAAGCGCGGGTCGGCGGCGACTGGCGTTTCGAAAGCGAACGCGACGACCTGCGCCGGCAGTTGCGCGGCATCGTCGGCTTCCGTTTCCAAGTCGAACGGATCGAACTGAAGTTCAAGCTCAGCCAGAACCACCCGCTCGGCAACCGCGAGAGCGTGGCCGCGCACCTGCAGGCGCAGGAGCGCGAGGACAGCCGCGCGATCGCCGCCCTGATGCGCGAGCGCATGGGCGCGGACGGCGCGCAAGACTGACCGCGGCCCGCGCCGCGGGCCGCCGCAACCACAGGAGCACGGCATGGATCTGGATCTGAGCGGCAAGCACGCGCTGGTGTGCGGCGCGTCCGAAGGCATCGGCCGCGCCGCCGCGCGCGAGCTGGCGCTGCTGGGCTGCGACGTCACGGTGCTGGCGCGCCGGCCCGAGGCGCTGGCCGCCGTCGTCGCCGAGCTGCCGCGCCAGGGCGCGCAGGCGCACGGCTGGATCGCCGCCGACGTGTCCGAACACGCCGCGCTGTCGGCGCAGGTGCAGGCCCTGGCCGCGGGCAAGCCGGTGCAGATCCTGGTCAACAACACCGGCGGCCCGCCGGGCGGCCCGGCGCATGCGGCCGAGGATGCGGCTTTCCTGGATGCGTTCAACCGCCACCTGCTGGCCAACCACACCCTGGTGCGCGCCGTGCTGCCGGGCATGCGCGCGGCGCAGTGGGGGCGCGTCGTCAACGTGATCTCGACCTCGGTCAAGGAGCCCATCGTCGGCCTCGGCGTGTCCAACACCATCCGCGGCGCGGTCGCGAGCTGGGCCAAGACCTTGTCGCGCGAACTCGGCGCGGACGGCATCACCGTCAACAACGTGCTGCCGGGCTATACCCGCACCGCGCGGATCGAGCAGATCGTCGCCGACCGCGCGCGCACCAGCGGACAATCGTCCGAAGCGGTGATCGAAGCGATGCGCAAGACCGTGCCGGCCGCGCGTTTCGCCGAGCCGGCGGAAATCGCCGCGTGCATCGCGTTTCTGTGTTCGCCGGCGGCGGGTTACGTCAACGGCGTGAGTCTGGCGGTGGATGGCGGGCGCATGCAGTCGATCTGATTGCGGCACCCGCAGGCTACGAATTCGACCCCGCGGCCACGCCGCCACGGCCCAGGCGCGAGCGTTCGAACCACCACAGCGCCGCGCACAAGGCCAGCCACGCCGCGAACCAAGGCCACGGCGAACCGCGTTCGCCGCTGAGGCCGGCCGCGCGCGGTTGCAACGCTTCGGCCGAGCGCAGCGCCAACGCGGCGGTCGCGTCGCGCAGCTCGCTCGCGCGCAAGCCCGACGCTTCGTCCGCGCCGCGCACGTAGAAGTCCTGGCGCTGTTCGCCGCGTTCCAGCACATGCCAGCCGGCGGCGACCGGCCAGTAGCCGGCGCAGGCCTGCGGGCCCGCAGCGGGATCGACCCGCAGCGCGCTGCGCGTACCGTCCGGCGCCGACACCCAGGTCGGCGCGGTCGCGCCGCACACGCTCACCCGCTCGCCGGCGCGCGCGTCGCCGTCGATGCGCAAGCGCGCGACGCTGCGCGGCCGCGCCACCGCCGACAAGGCCTGGCTCCACAACCGCGCATGCGCATCGTCGCGGCCGGCCAGCACCAGCCGGAAGCTGTCGCTCAATCCCCACAGCGCGATCCGCCCCTGCCCGGCCGCGCGCCAGGCCGCGAACGCCTTGCCGTCGGCATCCGCGCCCAACGCCTGCAAGGACGGTCCGTCCAAGGCCAAGCTGCGCCGGATCAAACCCGGCAACGCCGGCGGCGCTTGTTCGCGCGAACGCGGCGCGTCGGCGCTGCCCGGGCCCAGGCGCGCGCGCAACGCCGCTTCGTCGGCGCGTTCGGGCGGCAGGCGTACGCTGGCGGTGTCGGCGCCCGCGCCCGGTTCCAGGCCGAGTTCGCGCAGCTGCGCGCGCAGCCCCGCCGACAGCGGTCCGGTCGCGCGCAGCACCACGCCCAGGCCGGCGCGCAGCGCCGCGACCAGCGCGCCGCGTTGCGCCGGCGCCAGCGCGTCCCAGGCGCGTTCGTCGAGCACGACCGCGTCGAAGCCGGCCAGGGTCGGCGCGTCGATGCGCAGCGGCGCGTCGCCGAGTTGCAGGCCGGCGCCGGCGGCGATCTGGGTGTGCAGCTTGAGCCCGGCGTCGCTGGCCCAGCGGCGCAGGTACTTGAACTCGGGCCCGGGCGCGCCGGCCAGCAACAGCACCCGCGCCGGCGTTTCGGCTTCGACCGACAGCGGCAATTCGAGCCGTTCCAGTTCGCGCTGCTGCGCATCGACCGCGCGCAGGGCGAAACCGGCACGGCCGGCGACCCGCGCGACCGCCTGCAAGGCGAACGATCCGTCGGCCGCGAGCGCGGCGCGGTCGACCCGCTGCCCGGCCGGGTCGAGCAGTTCCACCGCGCCGCCGCCCGCGCCCTCGGCGCGGCCGTGCACGAAGAAGCTTTCGCCGGCGCCGATGCGCGCCGGCGTCCACGCGCCGACGATGCCGCGCGGCAATGGCGCCGGCGCGAACTCGAGCGCGCGGCCGCGCACCGCGTCGCGATCGCGCGCGCTCAGGCCCGCGCCGACGACGCTGATGCGCTGGAGCTGCGGATAACGCCGCAAGGCGGTGGCGAGATCGGGCACGCGTTCGCCGTCGAGGCCGGCCGGCGCTTCGGGCAGGCGCACGCGCACCTCGCCCGCGGCCTGGCGCCAGGCGGAATCGGCGCTCGCGGCGGTCGCGACCACCAGCGTGCCCGCGCGTCCCGGCAAGCGCGGCGGGAACAACGCGAAGTACAACAACGCGGCCAACACCGGCTGCGCCAGCAGCAACCCGGCCACGCGCCAGGAGCGCGAACGCGAACCCGCCTCGGCGCGATGCTGACGCCACAACGTCCGCGCTATCGCCAGCAACGCAGCGACGGCGAGCGCCGCGGCGACCGCGATCTCGAAGTTCATCGCGCCTCCCGCGGCAAGCCGTCGAAGTAGCGGCGGTCGCGCGCATCGCCGGCGTCGCGCGCGCGCACCGCAGCCGCCGGCGGCGCCAGCAGCGGCCACAGCAGGCCGCGCAGGCGCGCCCGGCAGTCGCCGCAATCGGGCCGGTCGCGCAACGCCGCCAGCGCCGCGGCGAACGCCAGCGGATCGGGCACGCGCTGCGAATTCGCGCCGAGCCAGCGTTCCAGCGCGGCGTAATCCACCGGCTGCGACGGCGGCGCTTCCAGTTCGCGCCACAACCGCGCCGGCAGCGGGTCGGCCGCGCTCGCCGGCGCCAACGCATCCTCGCGCCGCGCGATCCCTTTGCGGTCGCCGCCCAGGCGCCGGCTTTCGTCGATCGGCGGCAGTTCCGGCCCGACCCGGGCCAGATAGATCCGGCTGGCCTGCTGCACCTGCTTGATGAAGCCCAGCGCCTTGTACGCGAACGGCAGCGCCTGCTGCGGCTGGCCCTGGCGCAGATGCAGTTCGGATTGCCACATCTGGTCCAGCGCCGATTTCAGCAGGGCGCGGGTCTTCGGATCGAGCAAGGTCGCGGCCTCGGCGTGGTCGTGGGTGTGGCCGAACTCCTGCAGCACCGAGCCGGATTCGCCGAAGGCCGGCTTGGCCGCCGCTGGCGCGCCGTGATCGTGATCGTGCGCGTCGGCGGGCGCCGCAGCGGTTTCGCCCTCGTGCGCCTCGTTCTTGTGCGCCTCGCCTTCGTGCGGACGATCGTCCTCGCTGTCGCTGGTCGGCAGCTTCGGCTCGCCCTCGGCCTCCTCGCCGAGGAACTGGCCGTAGCGCAGCCGCAGCAGGCGCTGGTCGACGCCGATCGCGTCGGACTTCTTCACGAACGCGTCGCCGTCGAGCTTGCGCCGCTGCGCGATCAGCGCCTCGGCGTCGATGATGATCTGGCGCTGGCTGCGGAAGTACGCCGGCAACACGGTCTTGACCATGCCTTCGATGCCGGTCGCCTCGCTGCCGGCATCGGCCGGCCAGCGCAGGATCAGGTTCGGGCTGGCCGCGCTCTGCGGCTGCGGCGCGCGGTTGTCGGCGATGGTCAGCTGCACGATCAGGTCGTCGCCGACGGCGAAGCCGAGCGCAGCCAGGTCCAGCGCGTGGACGAAGCGCTTGGCGGTGGCGCTGCCGCTGCCGCGCAGCTCGACGCTGCGTTCGCGGAAGGTGATCTGTTCGCCGCTGCCCTGCGCCAGCACGATCCGCAGCCGCGCGTTGGCGGCGACGCCGTAGTCGTCGCTGGCTTCGAACGCCAGCGGCCAGGTCTTCTGGCCGCGCGCGAGCAGGGTCAGGCCGCGCTCGGGTTGCAGCACGCGCACCTGCGGCGCGCGGTCGGGGACGACGTCGAGGCGATACAGCCGCCGCGTCTGCGCCTGCGGCGCGCCGGCCGCTACGATCCGGTACAGGCTCGACTTGTTCAACACGCGTTGCGCGTTCCACTCCTCGCCTTCGCGCCGTAGCGGCAGGCGTTCGCCGTCGTGGAAGACCAGCTCGGCCTGCGCCGGCTGCGGGTCGAACCGCAAGCGCCAGCGCAGCGTCGCCGCTTCGGGTACGCGGCCTTCCAGGCTGGGTTCGTCGCGCGCGGGCAAGCCGGTGTAGGCCGGCGGCTGGATCCGCAGCGCTTGCGCGGTCAGGCGCGGCTGGCCTGGCGCGGCGGCGATCGGCGGCGCGGGCGAGAGCGCGGGTTCGGTCGGCATGCGCGTCGCCTGCGGCCACAGCGCGGCCACTGCGGTCAGCGCCAGAGCAAGCGCCGCGCCAATCAGCTTGGGACGCCACGGCTGCGGTTCGAGCAGACCGGTATCCGACCCGGCTTCGATCCGTCGTTCCAAACGCTGGCGTTGCAAACGTTGCAAGCCGCGCAGCGGGCCGGGACCGGCGAACAACAGATCGGCGCTGTCGTCCATGTCGGGCCGCAGCGCGTTGAGCCGGCGCACCAGCCATTCGCGATCCAGCCGCGCGACGCCGCGCCAGACCCGCCACGCGACCGCGGCCAGGCCGCAGGCCGCGATCAGGCAGGCTGCGCCGATGCCGAGCCAGCGCGCGCTCAGCGCGAACAGCGGCAGCAGCCAGACGCCCCAGGCCAGCGCCAGATGGAGCGCGCGGCCGCGGCGCGCCTGCGCTTGCCAGCGCTGGGTGCGTTGGATCGCGGTCATGGCGCCGCTCCGCGTTTGGACCGCGTCGCCAGCCAGCGTTCGAGCAAGAACAAGACCGCGGCCAGCAAGGCCAGCCACGGCCGCAGATCCAGCGGCGGCGCGGCGAACGCGGGGCCGCCGCCGGCCGGCGCATAATCGCGCGCCGCTACTCGCGAAGGCGACGGCGCTTGCGCTGCGAACAAGTCGCGCAACCCGGCGGCGAACCCCGGCTGCGTCAACGCCGGCCACGCGCGCGGCTCCATGGCGCCGGCGAAGCGCAGCGCCTGCCCGCGCCCCACCCGCGCGCCGACGACGCGCACCGCGCCTTGCGCGTCGCGCCACAACGGCGCGTCGAACTTCGCTTCGGGCCAAACCGCCTGCGCATCGAGCAACACCCGGCCGCCCTGCGCGACCCAGTCGCGCACGGCTTGCGGCACCGGCCCCGGCGCCAACCAGATCAATGCGCGCGCTTGCGGATCGAAGGCCTGCTCCAGCGGCGCCGCGTCCACCGCAGCGCCGCGTTCGTCCCACGCCGCCACCGCGGCGCGCAGATACGCCGCCGCCTGCGCGCGCTGCGGCGCGTAGCGGATCGGCGGCGGCGCCAGCGCAGGCTCGCGCGCGGGTGGCGCATCGGCCGCGTCGCCGTCGTCGACGACGCGCCACTGCACCGGCCGCGACAACCGCAAACGCGCGCCGTCGGCGCCGTCCAAGCGCGCCGGCACCGCCACGGTCAAGCCGACGCCCGGCGGCAAGGTCGCATCCAGCTCGCGCACTACGCTGGCCAGATCGGCGGGCGCAACCGGCGCCGGCGTATCCAGCCTAGGAAAGCCCGGCGCCAACCAGCGCCGTTCCAGTTTCGCGTTTTCCAGACCCGCCGCCGCGCGCGCCGGCTGCAAGCCCGGCGCCACCGCCAGCCACGCGGTCTGCGACTGCGCGCCGAACAACACCGGTTGCGCCAGCCACAGCGCCAGCAACGCCAACAGCAACAGCCGCAACAGCAACAACAGCCACTCGTCGAAACGCAGCCGGCTGCGCGGGCGCGGTTTCTCGCGCAGCCAGCGCAGCGCGGCGAACACGGTCGGGCGCTGTTCGCTGCGCCGGGCCAGATGGATCAGCAGCGGCAGCGCCAGCGCCGCCAGCGCGGCCAGCGCCATCGGCAGCAACAGCGCCGCGCTCATGCGTCCCCCGCGGCGTCGCGGCCGCCGAACAGACGCCGCAGCGGCAGGTCGACCGGCTCGTCGAGCACGTGTTCGGCGTGGCGGATGCCGGCCGCGTCCAGGCGCGCGTCGACCGCGCGGCGCGCGGCGGCGAAGCGGTCGAGGAACTCGCGCCGCAACGCATCGCCGTCGCCGAGCAGTTCCTCGCCGGTTTCCGGATCGCGGAACCGGTGACCGCCACGGAATGGGAAATCGCGCTCCTCGGCGGTCAGGATGCGCACGCTCAACACTTCGCGCCTGGCCGCGGCGAGGCGCTCCGCGACCGCCAACGCGGCTTCGTCGAAACCGTCGCCGAGCATCAGCACCAGGTCGCCGGCGCCGATGCGTTCCCACAGCGGCCGCAGCAGCGCCGCGTCCGGCCACGCGCCGCGCGCCTGCAAGCCGTGCAGCTCCAGCAGCAGCCCGTCGCGCTGGCGCACGCCGGTGGCCGGCGCGATCAGGCGCAGGCCGTCCTCGCGCAGCACGATCGCGCCGAAGCGGTCGTTCTGGCGCAGCGCCAGCTCGGCCACGCACGCGGCGATGGCCTTGGCCGCGTCCAGGCGCGAATAGTCGGGGCGGGCGCCGTCGCGCTGGTCCATCGAAGCGCTGGCATCGAGCAGCAGCCACGCCGCCAGCGGGCTTTCGCGCTCGGCTTCGCGGATGAAGAAACGGTCCGAGCGCGCGTACAGCTTCCAGTCGATCTGGCGCAGTTCGTCGCCGGGCTCGTAGGCGCGGTACTGGGCGAACTCCAGCCCGGCGCCGCGGCTGCGGCTGCGGTGCGCGCCGATGCCGTGCGCGCCGACCGCGCGGCGCGACACGAGGTTGAGGCTGCGCAGGCGCGCGCGCACGTCGGCCGGAATCAAGTCGGCGAGCCTCAGGTCGCGCATGCGCCGCCCTCGCCTGCTGCCGCGCGGTTACCGCGGTTCATGCGGGTCAGCCCGGAAACGGCACGCCGCGCAGCAGCGCGGCGATCACATCGTCGGCGCTCTTGCCCTCGGCCTCGGCCGCGAACGACAGCAGCAGGCGGTGGCGCATCACCGGCGCGGCCAGCGCCGCCACGTCCTCGCGGGTCGCGGCGAAGCGGCCGTGCAGCAGCGCGCGCGCCTTGGCCGCGAGCACCAGCGACTGGCCGGCGCGCGGGCCGGCGCCCCACTTCACCCATTGCCGCACCTCGCCGAGCGAATCGGCCGCGGGCCGGCTCGCGCGCACCAGCCGGGTCACCCAGCGCAGCACGTCCTCGCCCAGATGCACTTCGCGCACCCGCGCCTGCAACGCCAGCACCGCGTCGGCGTCCATCACCTTGGGCACCTGCGCGCTGTGGCTGCCGGTGGTCTGCTGCAAGATGTCGTGTTCTTCCTGCTCGCTCGGATAACCCACGCGGATGTGCAGCAGGAAACGGTCCAGCTGCGCCTCCGGCAAGGGATAGGTGCCGGCCTGCTCCAGCGGGTTCTGCGTGGCCAGCACGAAGAACGGCGCCGGCAGCGCATGGGTGGTGCCGGCGTAGCTCACCGTGCGTTCCTGCATCGCCTCCAGCAGCGCCGCCTGGGTCTTGGGCGGGGTGCGGTTGAGTTCGTCGGCGAGCAGCAGGCTGGTGAAGATCGGCCCGGGCTGGAAGCGGAAATGGCGATGGCCGGTGCCGTGGTCCTCCTCCAGCAGTTCGGTGCCGAGGATGTCGCTCGGCATCAGGTCCGGGGTGAACTGGATGCGGCGGAACTGCAGTTCCAACGCCTGCCCGAGCGAGCGCACCAGCAGGGTCTTGCCGAGCCCCGGCACGCCTTCGAGCAGGCAGTGGCCGCCGGCCAGCAAACCGATCAGCAACTGCTCCACCACCTCGTCCTGGCCGACGATGGCCTGGGCGATGGCGCCGCGCAGCTCGCCCAGTCGCGCCAGCTGCGCCTGCAGCCCTTCGTCGCCGTTGTTGTCGTTGCCGCTCATCGCCGCTCCCGAAACTGCTTGTTGTCGCGAATGCGAAACCGCCGCGCGCCGATCACGAGTTCAACGCGTACATGACGATATTGACCCCGAACTTGGTGTTGTCCTCGGCCAGAAACCGCTTGTTGCGCCAGTCGTAATCCCACTCGCAGCCGTAGTCCTTGTTGCTGTACAAAATGCCGAGCCGCCCGTCGATCTCGATGCCCTTGAGGTAGTCGTGGACCAGATCGTCGCCCCAGCCGTTGAGCTCGAAGCCGGTCGCCGGCGGGCCGTCGAAGACGAAGAAGCTGCGGTAGACCGGGTGGTTCTTCGGCAGTTTCTTCAGCGCCTTGGCGCCGAAGATCTTGCCCATCTGCGCCTCGAACGACTTGGCGAACAAGCCGTCGATGTCGTGGTTGCAGTCGTCGACGAAGACGAAGCCGCCGTTGCGCACGTAGCGCTCGAAGTTGCGCCGCTCGTCGGGGTTGAACTCGACCAGCTTGTGCCCGGCCAGATAGCAGAACGGCGCCGCCAGCATCTTCGGGTCGGCCAGCGCCAGCACGTGTTCCTTCGGGTCCACGCGCAGGTTGGTGTAGTCGATCAGGGACGTGATCAGGTTGGCCGGCATGCGCTGGTCCACGTCCCAGTCGCCGGAGTCGTACTTGAGCCGGGTGAACCAGAAATCGTAGTCGGCCGCCGCGCGCGCCAGCGGCGCCCGCGCAACCAGCGCGCCGGCCGCGGCGCCGAGCATCAGCCGCAGGAACTGCGCGCGGTTCACCGCGAATCCGCCGGGCCGGCCGCGCCGCGCATCGGCTACAGCGCCCGCGCGGTGTTGATGACGTTGACGCCGTCGAAGCGCGCGGTCGCGGCGCCGTGCGACACCGCCGAGACCTGGCTCGGCTGGCCCTTGCCGTCGAAAAACGAGCCGCCGAGGCGGAAATCGCGTTCGTCGCAGATCGCCGAGCACGAGGCCCAGAACTCCGGCGTGCGGATCTGGTAGGCCGCGTCCTCGACCAGCCCGGCGACCTGCCCGTTCTTGATCTCGAAGAACAGCTGCCCGCCGAACTGCGCGTTGTAGCGCTGCTGGTCGATCGAATACGAACCGCGTCCGTGGATGTACAGCCCGCGCTCGACGCCCTTGACCATCTCGGCGACGCTGAGCTTGTCCTTGCCGGGCCGCAGCGACACGTTCGGCATGCGCTGGAACTGCACGCTCGACCACGAATCGGCGTAGCTGCAACCGTGCGATTGCTTGTGCCCGAGGATATGCGCCTCGTCGCGGGTGGCCTGATAGTCGACCAGCACGCCGTCGCGGATCAGGTCCCACTCGCGCGTCTTGACCCCTTCGTCGTCGAAGCCGACCGCGCCGAGGCTGCCCGGGCGGGTCTTGTCGGCGACGAAGTTGACCCGTTCGCTGCCGTACTTGAAGCCGGCGTCGCGCTTGTCGAGGGTGGCGAAGCTGGTGCCGGCGTAGTTGGCCTCGTAGCCGAGCACGCGGTCGAGTTCGAGCGGGTGGCCGACGTTCTCGTGGATGGTCAGGAACAGATTGGACGGATCGATCACCAGATCGTACTTGCCCGGCTTCACCGACGGCGCCTTGAGCTTGGCGCGGGCGTGGCGCGCGGCGGCGGCGGCGTCTTCGAGCACGTCGTAGCTGCCGCTGTAGCCGGTCAGCCCGCCCGGCAAGGCGAACTTGCCGGCCGGGTCGGCGTCCAGGTATTCGTAGCCCATGCCCATCGGCGCCGACAGGCCGTCGCGGCTGCGGAACTTGCCGCTGGCCTTGTCGACCGCGGTCGCGGTCAGCGGCAGCCAGATCCGGTGCACGTCCTGATCGATGTAGCTGCCGTCGGTGGAGGCGAAATATTTTTGTTCGTTGATCGCGAACAGGTTGGACTGGACGAAATCGGCGCCGTTCTTCAGGGCGGCGGCGTTGACCGACATCAACAGCTCGACCTTGTCCTTGACCGGCACCGCCAGCGCGTTCTTGCGCACCGGCGTGGCCCAGCGCACTTCGCCGACGCCTTGCACCGGCGCAAGTTCGACCTTGCGCGTCTGCACGCGCGCGTTGGCCTGGGCGATGGCCAGGGCCTGTTTCGTCGCCTTGGCCACCGCATCGGGCGTCATCTGCGAAGTCGCGGCGAAACCCCAGGCGCCGTCGCGCAGCACGCGCACGCCGACCCCGACCGATTCGGCGTTGACGATGTTGCGCACCTGCGCCTCGCGGGTCAGCACCGACTGGCGCAGGTAGCGGCCCACGCGCACGTCGCAGTACTGCGCGCCGCCGTCGCGCGCGGCGCCCAGCGCGGTGTCGGCCAGGCGCTTGCGCAGCGCCGGGTCGGCCGGTTCCAGCAGGGCTTCGGCGGCGACGCTGCGGCCGAAGGGAAGCATCAGCGCGGCCAGGCCGAGGCCGGCGGAACCGAGGAAATCGCGTCGTTGCACGGCGGTGCGGCCTCTTGCGGGTAATGCGGTCGGGTCTTGCGTACGGCCAGGCGTCCGGCGCGCGCGCGGCGCGCCGGACGCGCGCGGCTCAGACCGCGTCGGACAGCGAGGTGAAGGTGAAATCGCGCAGCTTCATCGGCGGGATCATCATCGCCAGGGTCGATTCGTCGCCGGCCACGCGCACCGGCCGGCCGAGTTCCTCGATGTTGTTGAGCATGATCACCGGCGATTCGTTGAAGCGGAAGTTCTTGACCGGATGCTTGATCTGCCCGTTCTCGATGTAGAACGTGCCGTCGCGGGTCAGCCCGGTCAGCAGCACGGTCTGCGGATCGACCATGCGGATGTACCAGGTGCGGGTCACCAGGATGCCCTTCTGGGTGCCCTTGATGAGCTCGGCGGTGGTCTTGTCGCCGCCGGCCATGATCAGGTTGCCCGGCGCGCCGACCGCGCGCTTGCCCTGCTTCTGCGCCCAGTAGCGCGAATAGTTCAGCGCCACCACCTTGCCGTTCTCGACGATCGGCATCTTCTCGCGCGGCAGGCCTTCCAGGTCCCACGGCATCACCGGCGCGCGCGGGTCCCAGGGGTCGGCGCTGAAGTTCACGCGCGGGTCGTAGACCTGCTCGCCGAGCTTGTTGCCGCCGCCCTTCCTGGACAGGAAGCTGCGGCCTTCGTCGGCCTGGCGCGCGTCGAAGAAGTTCATCATGAACGAGATCAGCCCGGCGGCCGCGTGCGGCTCCAGGATCACCGTGTACTTGCCCGGCTCCAGCGCCTTGGCCTCGGCCGATTCGGTGGCCTTGCGCATGGCGATGCGCACGTCGGCATCGGTCTTGAACGAGCCGGCGTCGGTCAGGTCGCGGCCGACCCAGCCCGAACCGCGGCCGTCGTCGGTGCGCACGGTGCAGGTGTAGTTGAAGTTGGTCGCGGTCTGGTAGCCGAAGTTGCCCTTGCTGTTGGCGAAGGCGACGAAGCTCTGGCCGTCTTCGAGGAAGCCGGCGGCGGTGAGCTTGGACTCGCGGCACGGCGCGATCGAATCGGCGGCGACCTTGGCCCGGTAGGCCGGGTCGATCGCCGCGGTGGCGGCGGCGAAGGTCGGGCTGGCCTTGTAGGCCTGCTTGTCGATGATCGGCATGAACTCCGGGTTTTCCGGCGCCAGCTTGGCCAGGTCCTCGGCGCGGCGCACCACGCGTTCGAGCGCGGCGTCGTCGAACTCGTTGATGGTGGCCACGCCCACGCGCTTGCCGAACGACACCTGCACCGACAGGCTGACGTCGCTGACCACGCCGCTGGTGGAGATGTTGTTGAGGGCGAAACGGATGTTGCCGTCGATCGAACCGGTCAGCCGCGCGCTGGTCTCCTCGGCCTTCGACAACGCAATGACCTTGTCCAGGATCGCCTTGGACTGGGCTTCGGTGAAGATGCTCATAGTGTTCTCCTGCCCCGGTCAGCCGAGCTTGCGGGCGGTGTTGATGACGTTGACGCCGTTGAACCGCGCCGTGCTGGAACCGTGCGAGACCGCCGAGACCTGCCCCGGCTGGCCCTTGCCGTCGAAGAACGAGCCGCCGAGGCGGTAGTCCTTGTCGTCGCAGATCGCCGCGCACGAGTTCCAGAACTCCGGCGTGCGGATCTGGTAGGCCACGTCCTCGAGCATGCCGGTGACCTTGCCGTTCTTGATCTCGTAGAACACCTGGCCGCCGAACTGGGCGTTGTAGCGCTGCTGGTCGATCGAGAACGAACCGTCGCCGACGATGTAGATGCCGTTCTCCACGTCCTTGACCAGGTCGGCGACGCTGAGCTTGGCCTTGCCGGGCGCCAGCGACACGTTGGCCATGCGCTGGAACTGCACGCTCGACCACGAGTCGGCGTAGCAGCAGCCGTCGGATTCGGTCTTGCCGAGGATGTGGGCCTGGTCGCGGATGGTCTGGTAGTCGACCAGCACGCCGTTCTTGATCAGGTCCCAGCGCTTGGTCTTGACGCCCTCGTCGTCGTAGCCGACCGCGCCGAGGCTGCCGACCTGGGTCTTGTCGGCGAACACGTTGACCTGGTCGCTGCCGTACTTGAACGCGTTCTCGCGCTTGTCCAAGGTGGCGAAGCTGGTGCCGGCGTAGTTGGCCTCGTAGCCGAGCACGCGGTCGAGCTCGAGCGGGTGGCCGATGGATTCGTGGATGGTCAGCCAAGTGTGCGAGGGGTCGAGCACCAGGTCGTACTTGCCCGGCTTGACCGAGGTCGCGGTGAGCTTCTGCTGCGCGTGCTTGGCCGCGGCGACGGCGTCCTCGCGCATGTCGTAGGAATCGCCGTAGACGGTGACGCCGCACGGCAGCACGGTTTTGCCCGAGGCGGCGCCGTCGAGGTACTCGTAGCCCATGCCGCGCGGCGAGGACAGGCCCTGGCGGGTGCGGAACTTGCCGCTGGCCTTGTCGATCGCGGTGATCGTCATCGGCGCCCAGATCCGGTGCACGTCCTGATCGATGTAGCTGCCGTCGGTGGAGGCGAAGTACTTCTGCTCGTTGACCAGGAACAGCATCGAGTTGACGAAGCTGGCGCCGGCGCCGAGCGCGGCGGCGTTGACGCCGAGCAGCAGTTCGGCCTTGTCCTTGAGCGGCACTTCCATCGAGTTCTTGCGGATCGGCGTCTTCCAGCTGACCTCGCCGACGCCGGGCGCCTTGGCCAGCTGGACCTTGGCGGTGATGACCTTGGCGTTGGCGCGGGCGATCGCCGCAGCCTGCTGCGCGGCCTGGGCGGCGCCGTCGGTGCCGAGCTGGTTGGTCGCGGCGAAGCCCCAGGCGCCGTCGACCAGCACGCGGATGCCGATGCCGGTGGACTCGGAATTCACCACGTTCTGGACCTTGTCCTCGCGGGTGATGACGAACTGGCGCAGGTAGCGGCCGATGCGCACGTCGCAGTAGCTCGCGCCGGCGGCGCGCGCGGCGGTCAGGGCCGCGTCGGCCCAGGCCTTTTTCTTGGCCACATCCAGCGGCGCCAACAGGTCTTCGGCGGCGATGACGTTGCCGAAGGGAATCATCAGGCCGGCGATGCCGAGCCCCGACATGCTGAGGAAGTTGCGTCTGTCCACGTGATCGTTCCGCCCTGAATGGCCCCGCGCAGGCACGCCGGGCAATGAGTGAATGAACCCCGCCGGAATGTGCGCAGCGTCGAACTAATGCGTCAAGTGCGCAAAGCACGTGCCCGCCGCCGACTGCGCCGCGTTTTCCCGGGATTTCGCCGAACGTGCAGGCGATTTCGCGCGTTCTGGCTTGCGCGCATGACTAATGACCTAGACGCGGATCGCGCGGGCAGATTCGGCAAACTTCGCCGCGTCGCGGGGGATCGGCGCTATGCCGTCGCCGGCCGGAGCGCGTCGGAACCGACGCCGCTGCCGCGACGCGATCCCGGCAGCGCGCGCTTGCGGGAGGGACTTCAGTCGCGTCCCTCGATGACCCGACGCGACGGTCCTCCCAGCGGTTCTGCGAAACCCGCCGCAGCCCGCCCGGCCGCGCTATGGGCGCCACCGGGCCCACGCGTTAAGCTTGCGCCATGCACAAGTACCGGCACTGGATCGACGGGGCGCCGCGCGATGCGGCCGACGGCCGTTGGCTGGACGTGTTCGACCCCGCCAATGCGCAAGCGTATGCGCAGGTCGCCGCCGGCGGCGCGGCCGAAGTCGAAGCCGCGGTGGCCGCGGCGCAGGCCGCGTTCCCGGCCTGGTCGGCGCTGGCCCACAGCGAACGCGCGCAGTGGTTAGAGCGCCTGGCCGCGGCGCTGGAGGCGCGCAACGAAGATTTCGCCCGCGCCGAATCGCGCGACGGCGGCAAGCCGATCAAGCTGGCGCGCGAGGCCGAGATTCCGCGCGCGGTGTCGAACCTGCGCTTCTACGCCCAGGCCGCGACCCAGTTCGCCAGCGAATCCCACCACGGCCAGGCCGGGCTCAACTACACCCTGCGCCAGCCGCTGGGGCCGGTCGCGGCGATCTCGCCGTGGAACCTGCCGCTGTATCTGTTCACCTGGAAGATCGCGCCGGCGCTGGCGGCGGGCAATACCGTGGTGGCGAAGCCGTCGGAGGTGACTCCGGCTACGGCGAGCCTGCTGGGCGAGCTCTGCGCGCAGATCGGGTTCCCGCCCGGCGTGCTCAATATCGTCCATGGGCTGGGACCGGACGTCGGCGCGCCGCTGGTCGCGCACCCGTCGATCCGCGCGGTGTCGTTCACCGGCAGCACCGCGGTCGGCCGGCAGATCGCCGCGACCTGCGCGCCGCTGCTGCGCAAGGTCTCGCTGGAACTCGGCGGCAAGAACCCGACCCTGATCTTCGCCGACAGCGACTGGCGCGCGAACCTCGACATGCTGGTGCGCTCGGCGTTCCAGAACTCCGGCCAGATCTGCCTGTGCGGCTCGCGCATCCTGATCGAGCGCTCGATCTACGCCGAGGTGCGCGACGCGCTGGTCGAACGCGCCAATGCCTTGCGCGTCGGCGATCCCGGCGAGGAAACCACCGCGCTAGGCCCGCTGGTGTCGCAGGCGCACTTCGACAAAGTCACCGCCGCGCTGGAACGCGCCCGCGCCGAAGGCGGCCGGGTGCTGTGCGGCGGCGCCGCGCTGCAGCGGCCGGGCTGGTACGTGGCGCCGACCCTGATCGAAGGCCTGGGCCCGGATTGCGCGAGCAACCGCGAGGAAATCTTCGGCCCGGTCGCGACCCTGCAACCCTTCGACGACGACACCCACGCGCTGGCCCTGGCCAACGCCAGCGACTACGGCCTCAGCGCCAGCCTGTGGACGCGCGACCTCGCCCGCGCCCATCGCCTGGCCGCGCGCCTGGACGTCGGCATGGTCTGGATCAACACCTGGCTGCAACGCGACCTGCGCACGCCGTTCGGCGGCGCCGGCGCGTCCGGCCTCGGCCGCGAAGGCGGCGTCGAGGCCCTGCGTTTCTTCACCGAGGCCAAGAACGTCGGCCTCCATCTCGGATGACCTGCATGATTTCGCTTTCCCCCTCGCCCGCCCTCCCGCTTCCGCACGCGCAGGTCCGCGCATGAGCCCGCTGGACGATCTGCTCGAACGCAATCGCGAGTGGTCCGAACGCATCAACGCCGAGGACCCGGAGTTCTTCGCCCGCCTGTCCAAGCAGCAGGCGCCCGAATACCTGTGGATCGGCTGTTCCGACTCGCGCGTGCCGGCCAACCAGATCATCGACATGGCCCCGGGCGAGGTGTTCGTCCACCGCAACATCGCCAACGTGGTCGTGCACACCGACCTCAACTGCCTGTCGGTGATCCAGTACGCGGTCGACGTGCTCAAGGTCAAGCACATCCTGGTGGTCGGCCACTACGGCTGCGGCGGCGTGCACGCGGCGCTGCACGGCACCCGCGTCGGCCTCGCCGACAACTGGCTGCGCCACGTCAGCGACGTGGCCGACAAACATTCCGAATGCATGCACCACGCCCACGAAAGCGAACGCCACGACCGCCTGTGCGAGCTCAACGCGATCGAGCAGGTGCAGAACGTGTGCATGACCACGATCGTGCGCGACGCCTGGACCCGCGGCCAGCCGCTCAGCGTGCACGGCTGGGTCTACAGCCTGCGCAACGGCCGCGTCCACGACACCGGCATGAACGTGCACTCGTTCCAGTCGCTGCAACCGGCCTACGAGCGCGCCCTGGCGCGCGTGCACGCCACCCACGGCGGTTCGCCGCGATGAGCGACGCGGTGCGCACCGGCAACGCGCCCAAGCCCGTGGGCCTGTATCCGCATGCGCGCCGGGTCGGCGAGCTGCTGTTCCTGTCCGGGGTCGGCCCGCGCGATGCGGCCAGCAACGCGGTGCCCGGCAACGTCCACGACGCGCAGGGCCGGCTGATCGCCTACGACATCGAGCTGCAGACGCGCTCGGTGTTCGCCAACGTGCGCGCGGTGCTGGAGGCCAGCGGCGCGGGCTGGGACGACCTGGTCGACGTGACCGTCTACCTGACCGACATGGCCCGCGATTTCGCCGCCTACAACGCGCTGTGGGCCGAGTACTTCCCCGACATCGAGCGCGCGCCGTGCCGGACCACGCTCGGCATCACCGCGCTGCCGACGCCGATCGCGATCGAACTCAAGTGCGTCGCGCGGCTGCGCGGCGCGACCACGGAGTAAGGCCATGCTGCCCGGACCGCTGAACCTGCAAGCCTGGATCGAGGAACACCGCCACCTGCTGAAGCCGCCGGTCGGCAACAAGACCATCTACGTCGGCGATTTCATCGTCATGGTGGTCGGCGGCCCGAACCAGCGCACCGACTACCACTGGGACGAAGGCCCGGAGTGGTTCTACCAGCTCGAAGGCGAGATGGTGCTGCGCATCCAGGAGGACGGCGCCGTGCGCGACATCCCGATCCGCGCCGGCGAGATCTTCCTGCTGCCGGCGCGCGTGCCGCATTCGCCGCAGCGCATGCCCGACTCGGTCGGGCTGGTGATCGAGCGCAAGCGCCTGGAGCACGAAGACGACGGCCTGATGTGGTTCTGCGAACGCTGCAACCACAAGCTGTACGAGGAATTCTTCAAGCTGCGCAACATCGAGACCGACTTCCCGCCGGTGTTCGAACGCTTCTATTCCTCGCGCGAGCACCGCAGCTGCGGGCAGTGCGGCCATTTGAACCCGGCGCCGGCGCGCTACGCGATGCCCGACACCTGAGGCGGCGATGCTCAAGATCGACACCCACGCCCATTACCTGCCGCGCAATTGGCCCGACCTTGCGCGCAAGTACGGCGACGACCGCTTTCCGGTGATCCACCACACCGACGACGGGCGCCACCGCATCTACAAGGACGGCAAGTTCTTCCGCGAGATCTGGTCGAAGACCTGGGACCCGCAGGAGCGCATCGACGACTACGCGCGCTTCGGCGTGCAGGTGCAGGTCATCAGCACCGTGCCGGTGATGTTCAGCTACTGGGCCAAGGCCAATCAGGCGCTGGAGCTGCACCAGGCTCTCAACGACCACATGGCCCAGGCCTGCCGCGATTACCCGCGCCATTACGCCGGCATCGGCACCGTGCCGCTGCAGTCGCCGCGGCTGGCGGTGCAGGAGCTGGAACGCTGCATGGACCAGCTCGGCCTGCAGGGCGTGCAGATCGGCAGCCACATCGGCGACTGGAACCTCGACGCGCCGGAGCTGTTCGAGTTCTTCCAGGCCGCCAGCGAACTCGGCGCGGCGATCCTGGTGCATCCCTGGGACATGATGGGGACGCCGAGCATGCCCAAGTACTGGCTGCCGTGGCTGGTCGGCATGCCGGCCGAGCAATCGCGCGCGGCCTGCTGCCTGGTGTTCGGCGGCGTGCTGGAGCGGCTGCCGAAGCTGAAGATCTGCATGGCCCACGGCGGCGGCAGCTTCCCCTACACCATCGGCCGGATCGAACACGGCTTCAACATGCGGCCGGATCTGGTCGCCACCGACAACCCGCGCAATCCGCGCGATTACCTGTCGCAGTTGTACTTCGACTCGTGGGTGGCCGATCCGCGCGCGCTGCGTTACCTGCTCGACACCTGCGGCGTGTCGCGGGTGATGCTGGGCACCGACTATCCGTTCCCGCTCGGCGAGCAGACGCCCGGCGCCGGCATCGCCTCGCTGGAACTGCCCGAAGCCGAGCAGGCGCGGCTGTACCACGGCACCGCGCTGGAATGGCTGGGCCTGCCGTTGTCGCGGTTCGCATGAATCCGGCTGCGCAGGACGCTCCGCCGCCGCAGCCGCAACTGTCGCTCGCGACCCTGCGCGAGGAACTGGGCGATTGGGCCGAGCGCGTCGCCGAGCGCGGCGACAAGGCTATCGACGCCTATTTGGACCAACGCGACCGCGCGCCGTTCGACGGCCAATGGACCCGCGCCGACGCCGCGCTGCAAAACCACAAGCGCGGCCTGGAGCCCGGATTCGTGCAGCGCGTCCAAGCCGAATCCGCGCAACTGCGCCAGGCGGTGTTCGTCGCGGCGATGCAGGCCGGCGGCCACGCCGAACTGGCCGCCTACCTGTCCGACGACGCCGCGCTGATCTACGAAAGCCGGATCCTGCAACTGCATTCGGACTGGATCGAAGCGCTGCACCGCAGCTACCGGTCCGCCCTTCCCTCGCCGCAGCCGCCGCCCTGAGCGTCGAACCGCTCAACGCCGCCGCAGCGCCCTCTTACGCACCGCTCAACGTCCCGACCTCATGACCGATCCGTACAACCTCGCCCACGCCGCCGCGCTCGACGCCGCCGATCCGCTGCCGACCCTGCGCCACGAGTTCCTGATCCCGCGCCACGGCGACGCCGAGCAGGCCTATTTCGTCGGCAACTCGCTCGGCCTGCAGCCGCGCGGCGCGCGCGCATACGTCGACGAGGTCATGGACAAGTGGGCGACCGAGGCGGTCGAAGGCCACTTCACCGGGCATGCGCAGTGGCTGTCGTACCACGAGTTGGTGCGCGAGCCGCTGGCGCGGCTGGTCGGCGCGTTGCCGCACGAGGTGGTGGCGATGAATTCGCTGACCGCCAACCTGCACTTCATGCTGGTCAGCTTCTACCGGCCCACGCGCGAGCGGCCGGCGATCCTGATGGAAGCCGGCGCGTTCCCGTCCGACCGCTACGCGCTGGCCTCGCAGGTCCGCTTCCACGGCTTCGACCCGGACGTGGATCTGATCGAACTGCAACCCGAAGGCCCCGGCGGCCTGTTCTCGATGGAGCAGATCGAACGCGCCATCGCCGAACACGGCCCGCGTCTGGCGCTGGTGCTGTGGCCGGGCGTGCAGTACCGGACCGGGCAGGCCTTCGATCTCGACCGCATCGCCGCGCTGGCGCACGCGCAGGGCGCGCTGTGCGGCTTCGACCTCGCCCACGGCGTCGGCAATCTGGAACTGAACCTGCACGGCAGCGGCGTCGACTTCGCGGTGTGGTGCCACTACAAGTACCTCAACGCCGGTCCCGGCGCGGTCGCGGGCTGCTTCGTGCACGAACGCCACGCGCGCACCGACCGGCCGCGCTTCGCCGGTTGGTGGGGCCACGAAAGCGCCACCCGCTTCCGCATGGGCCCCGAGTTCGTGCCCACGCCCGGCGCCGACGGCTGGCAGCTCAGCAACCCGCCGATCCTCGGCCTGGCGCCGCTGCGCGCCTCGCTGGCGCTGTTCGACCGCGTCGGCCTGCCGGCCCTGTGCGCCAAATCGCGGCGCCTGACCGGCTACCTGGAGTCGGCGATCCGCACGCGCCTGCACGAAACCCTGGACATCCTGACCCCGGCCGACCCGGCCCAACGCGGCTGCCAGCTGTCGCTGCGGGTGATCGGCGGCCGCGGCCTGACCGGCCGCGCGGCCGGCCGCGCCTTGTTCGAAGACCTCGCCGCCCGCGGCGTGCTCGGCGACTGGCGCGAACCCGACGTGATCCGGATTTCGCCGGCGCCGCTGTACAACACGCATGGCGATATCGTGCGGTTCGTCGAGGCGGTGGAAGCGTGGCGGGACGGTTGAGGCTTGCTTCCTGGACCGAGTTGCCGCGACCTTAGCTACCGTCATTCCCGCGAAGGCGGGAATCCAAAGCGAGGCCGCCGCATGAAGTCTCCCGCTGTCTACCTCCTCGCCAGCGCCAAAAACGGCACTTTGTACCTCGGCGTCACCTCGAACTTGATCCAGCGCATATGGCAACATCGGGAACACTTGACCGAAGGATTCAGCGATCGCTACAGCGTGACCAGGCTGGTCTGGTACGAACAGCACGAGACCATGGAAAGCGCCATCCTGCGCGAGAAACGACTGAAGAAATGGCAGCGCGAATGGAAAATCCGCCTGATTGAAGAAAACAATCCCGACTGGCGGGATTTATGGCAAGACATCGCCGCTACCGGCTGAAGTCTCTGGATTCCCGCCTTCGCGGGAATGACGGCCTGGGAGCTTCCGGCTCTCCGGCTTTTTCGCGTCAGACCGCAGGACACACGCATTGAACGCCACCGCCCCGCAACACATCACCATCATCGGCGCCGGCCTCGCCGGCGCCCTGCTCGCGACCCTGCTCGCCCGCCAGGGCTGGCAGGTCGACGTGTACGAGAAACGCGGCGATCCGCGCCTGAAGGGCTATCAGGGCGGGCGTTCGATCAACCTCGCCCTGGCCGAGCGCGGCCGCCACGCGCTGCGCCTGGCCGGCGCCGACGAGGCGGTGATGGCGCAGGCGGTGATGATGCGCGGACGCATGGTCCACTTCCTCGACGGCCGCACCGACCTGCAACGCTACGGCCGCGACGACAGCGAGGTGATCTGGTCGGTGCACCGCGGCGAGTTGAACCTGATCCTGCTGCAGATCGCCGAACAGGCCGGCGCCCGCCTGCATTTCCACCGCGGCCTGGCCGAGGTCGACTTCGACGCGCGCATCGCCCGCTTCGACGACGAGCGCGACGGCAGCCGCCACGAAACCGGGTTCGACAGCCTGGTCGGCGCCGACGGCGCCGGTTCGGCGCTGCGCGCGGCGATGGGCCGGGTCGCCGACCTGGGCGAGCGCACCGAGTTCCTCGGCCATTCCTACAAAGAACTGGAAATCCCGCCCGCGCCCGACGGCGGCTTCAGCATCGAGCCCAACGCCCTGCACATCTGGCCGCGCGGGCGCTACATGTGCATCGCCCTGCCGAACGACGAACGCACCTTCACCGTCACCTTGTTCCTGCCGAACCAGGGCGACCCGAGCTTCGAAACCGTGCGCGACGGCAGCGACGCGCGCGCGCTGTTCGAACGCGATTTCGCCGACGCGCTGCCGCTGATTCCGGAACTGGAGCGCGACTTCGAACGCAACCCGGCCGGCCTGCTGGCGACGCTGTACCTGGAGCGCTGGCAGCTCGACGACCGCGCCGTGCTGCTCGGCGACGCCGCGCACGCGATGGTGCCGTTCCACGGCCAGGGCATGAACTGCGCGTTCGAGGACTGCGTGGCGCTGGCCGAGCGCCTGCTCGCCGGCGGCGACCGCGACGCGGCGTTCGCCGCGTTCCAGCGCGAGCGCCTGCCGAGCGCGCGCGCGATCCAGGCGATGGCGCTGGAGAACTACCTGGAAATGCGCGACCGCGTCGACGACGACGATTACCTGCTGCAACGCGCGCTGGAACGCGAGCTGGCCCAGCGCCACCCCGAGCGCTTCATGCCGCGCTACGCGATGGTGACCTTCCACCGCATGCCGTACCAAGTCGCGTTCGAACGCGGCCAGCGCCAGCGCGAGCTGCTGGTCGAGCTGACCCGCGGCCACGAGTCGCTCGACAGCCTGGACTGGGACGCGGTCGACGCGGCGGTGCGCGCGCGCCTGAGCCCGTTGCCGGCGGACGCCTGACCATGCCGGCGAGCTTCCTGTTCTACGATCTGGAGACCTTCGGCGCCGACCCGCGCACCACCCGCATCGCCCAGTTCGCGGCGATGCGCACCGACGCCGAACTCAACGAGGTCGAGGCGCCGATCAGCGTGTTCGTCAAGCCCGCCGCCGATCTGCTGCCCTCGCCGATGGCGACCCTGATCACCGGCATCGCCCCGCAGGACGCGCTGCGCGACGGGGTCAACGAGGCCGAGATCTTCGCCCTGATCTTCGAGGAAATGGCCCGGCCGGAGACCTGCACCGCCGGCTACAACTCGCTGCGCTTCGACGACGAGTTCGTGCGCTACGGACTGTTCCGCAATTTCTACGACGCCTACGAGCGCGAATGGCGCAACGGCAATTCGCGCTGGGACCTGCTCGACGTGCTGCGGCTGGCGCGCGCGCTGCGCCCGGACGGCGTGGTCTGGCCGCAGCGCGAGGACGGCTTCACCTCGTTCAAGCTCGAACACCTGGCCACCGCCAACGACGTGCGCGTCGGCGACGCGCACGAGGCGCTGTCGGACGTGCGCGCGCTGATCGGCATCGCGCGCAAGTTCAAGCGCGCCCAGCCGCGCCTGTGGGAGTACGCACTGCGCCTGCGCGACAAGCGCTTCGCCGCCGGCCTGATCGATCCGATCGCGATGCAGCCGGCGCTGCACGTGTCCTCGCGCTACCCGGCCGCGCGGCTGTGCGCGGCGCCGGTGATTCCGCTGGCGCGGCATCCGCGCATCGACAGCCGCATCGTCGTGTTCGACCTGGAACAGGACCCGCAGGCGCTGCTGACGATGGCGCCGGACGAGATCGCCGACCGCCTGTACACGCCGACCGCCGACTTGCCCGAGGGCGAGGAGCGCGTCGCGCTGAAGGAAGTGCACCTCAACCGCTGTCCGGCGCTGATCGCCTGGAACCATCTGCGTCCCGACGATTTCGAGCGCCTCAGCATCGATCCGGTGCGCGCGGAGAATCGCGCCGCGCAGTTGCGCGAAGCCGGCCCCGAACTGGTCGAGAAGGTGCGCCGGGTCTACGCCAACGACGCCGCGCGCGCGCCGTCGGACGCCGACGCCTCGCTCTACGACGCCTTCATCGGCGACGGCGACAAGCGCCTGTTCCGCAACGTGCGCGCCACCGCGCCCGAGGAACTGGCGCGGGCCGCGTTCGATTTCCGCGACGCGCGCCTGCCCGAACTGCTGTTCCGCTACCGCGCGCGCAACTGGCCGCAGACGCTGAGCGCGGACGAGCGCGAGCGTTGGGATCAGTACCGCCGCCACCGCCTGGACGGCGAATCGGGCCTGTCCGAATACAGCTTCCCGCGCTTCGCCGAGGAACTGCGGCAGGTGCGCGCGGCGGCCGGCGAGGACGGCGCCAAGCAGGCGCTGCTGGACCGGCTCGAAGATTGGGGCCGCGGTTTGTGGCGCGAGTTGCACGGCTAAGGATCGGGCCGCTTGAAGCGGCGCGGACGCAGCGCGGGACGACAAGACGAACTCGCGCGCCGGATATTCCATCGAAGCAATAGCGCAGCGTCCGCAGCGCGGCCCTGCGTGCCCACGACGCTGACTGAAAACTGACTCGCGCCATCGCGCCGCGACTCCATCGCCCACCCTCCCCCCTCTGGTTGTGTGCACGCACGCGCCGGCCGTCGAACCGCGCGCGGCGTCCGCCACAACGCCGAAGGAGGCGACCCGATGAAGATCCGTTTGGGCAAGACCGCTGACAACCACCGCCGTTTCAACCGACTCGCCGGCGCCGCGCTGGCGCTCGCGCTGGCCCTGGGCGCGGCTGCGCCGGCGCTGGCCGCGCAGGCCTGGCCCGCGTATTCGCCGCAGCAGTCGCAGGCGCTGCAGACGCAAGGCAAGACCGTGCTGGTCGATGTGTACGCGCCGTGGTGCCCGACCTGCCGCGCGCAGGAACCGGTGCTGGAGAAACTGCTCAAGGAACCCGAGTTCGCCGGCATCGCCACGCTGCGCGTGGACTGGGACGGGCAGCGCGAACAGGCGCGCGCGCTCGGCGCGCCGCGCCAGAGCACGCTGCTGTTGTACCGCGGCGGCAAGCGCGTCGGCCTGTCGGTCGCGGAAACCAACGAATCGCGGCTGCGCGCGTTCCTGCGCGGCCAGCTCGGACGGGCCGCCGACTGATGGACCCGAACCTCACCACGTTGGGTCTGGCCGCGCTGGCCGGGCTGCTGACCACCTTGTCGCCGTGCGTGCTGCCGGTGCTGCCGATGGTCGCCGCCTCGGCCAGCGGCCGCAGCCGCTGGGGCCTGTTCGCCCTGGCGCTGGGCATGGCCGCCTCGTTCACCGTCATCGGCGTCGCCCTCAGCAGCAGCGGCCAGTGGCTGGGGCTGGACGAATACCGCCTGCGCCAACTCGCCGGCGGCCTGATGCTCGTCATCGGCCTGGTCCTGCTGATACCGGCGTTGCAGCGCGGCATGGAGCGCCTTACCGCGGGTATCGGCCAGGCCGGCGGCCAGGCGATGCAGCGCATCCGCGGCGACGGCCCGCTGGCGCAGCTCGGCGTCGGCGCATTGATGGGCGCGGCCTGGAGCCCCTGCGTCGGCCCGACCCTCGGCGCGGCCATCGCCCTGGCCGCGCAAGGCGGCGGCGCCGGCCCGGCGGCCGTGGTCATGGCGGTGTTCAGCGCCGCCGCGGTGTTGCCGTTGATCGCGGTCGGCGCGGCTTCGCGCGCGCTGTTGCAGCGTCATCAGCAGCGATTGCTGCAGGCCGGCCGCTGGGGCCGGCGGATCATGGGCGCGAGCCTGCTGCTGATCGGCGCGCTGGTGCTCAGCAGCCTCGACAAGGTGCTGGAAGCGTGGCTGCTGGGACTTACGCCGGCCTGGCTGACGGAGTTGACCACGCGCTTCTGATCGGGGCGCGCGAATGCGGCTTCGAGCTTGCGTCGCGAACCGAAACCCCGCAGTCGCGACTCGCGTCGCTCCTACAGCGGCTGGCGGCAACCCGCCAGGCTACCTGTAGGAGCGGCGCAAGCCGCGACCGCGACACCGCGCCTGCGACGCAGGCCGAAACCCCGCAGTCGCGACTCGCGTCGCTCCTACAGCGGCTGGCGGCAACCCGCCGGGCTACCTGTAGGAGCGGCGCAAGCCGCGACCGCGACACCGCGCCTGCGACGCAAGCCGAAACCCCGCGGTCGCGACTCGCGTCGCTCCTGCAAGGGGTTTTCTGAACGAGTCAGCGAACGCCCCTGTTTTGCCCGCCCTGCGCTTTCGCACCGCCCCGGCGCTGCGGCACCGACCGCGCCGCAGCGCTTGCGCTAATCTTCGGCCATGGCCACCTACTTCTCCGAAGCCAGCTTCAAGTTCCTGCGCTCGCTGGCGCGCAACAACAATCGCGAGTGGTTCCACGCCCACAAGGACGCCTACGACGAGCACGTGCGCGGGCCGTTCCTGCGCCTGCTCGGCGACCTGCAGCCGGCGCTGGCCGAAGTCAGCGAGCATTACCGCAGCGAACCCAAGAACGTCGGCGGCTCGCTGTTCCGGATCCAGCGCGACACCCGTTTCGCCAACGACAAGGCGCCGTACAAGAGCTGGCAGGGCGCGCGCCTGTTCCACGCGCGCGGGCGCCAGGTCGAGGCGCCGTCGTTCTACATCCACCTCGGCATCGACGAATGCTTCGTCGCCGCCGGCGTCTGGCATCCGGCGCCCGAGACCCTGCGCAAGATCCGCCACTTCGTCTTCGACAACCCCGGCAGCTGGAAGGCCGCCGCGCACGATCCCAAGTTCCGCAAGCGCTTCGACCTCGACGACAGCGAAATGCTGACCCGCGCCCCGCGCGGTTTCCCGCCGGAGTTCGAATTCGCCGACGACCTCAAGCGCAAGAATTTCGTCGCCTTCCGCGACATCGAGCACGCGACCATGACCGGCCCGCGCCTGCTGTCGACGCTGCAAAAGGACTTGAACGGGCTGGCGCCGTTCGCCGATTACCTGTGCGCGGCGCTGGACCTGGAATTCTGAGCGCCCGCGGCGCCGAAAACGGCGGGCGCGCGCAGCGCCCGCCGCGGCCTTTCAGCCGGCGCAGACCAGATAGGTGATGTAGACCTCCTCGGTCACGCTGCCGCCCTGGGTCAGCTTGCCCCGGCAATCGCGCTGGGCCCAGCCGACCACCTGGCCGTTCTGGTAGTACTCGTGCAGCTCGCCCACGTAGACCGGCGGGACCGCCCAGGCGGCGGTGGCGGCGGCGCACAGGCTCAGGGCCAGGGCGGCGACCAGCTTCTTGTTGCTACGCATCTTGCGTCTCCTTTCGGCGCCGACTCCTTGTCGGCGGCTACAGGCTGCCACGTCCTTGTCGCGCGGTTCAAGCTCCGCGCGGATCGCACGAACGTGCGGTAGCGGCGATTCGGCAGCGCGGCGGCGCTTGCCGCCTGCGCCCGGACGTCGCGCCTGCGCGTTGCCGCTACGGACTCAGAACGACGCGGCGGCCTCGCCGGCCACCACCAAGGTCGCCACCAGCCCGGCCGCGGGATGGCAATAGTCGGCCGAAAAGCGCGCCCCTCGCGGCCAGCGCGACCCCGGCAACGGCGCGTTCAACACCAGACCGACGCGCTGCCGCTCGTGGTCGAGCGCGGTCACGCCGACCGCTTCGAAGCCGAAGTATTCGCCGACGCTGGGATACAGCGCCTTGAACAGGCTTTCCTTGGCCGAAAACATCAGCGTCAGCGCCGCCTGCGGCGACAGCCGCGGATGTTCGAGCCAGCGTTCGTCGTCGCCGCCGAGCACCTGCGGCCGCAACTCGCTGGCGGTGACCGGATCGAGTTCGGCCTCGATGTCGACGCCGAGCCCGAGCACGCCCGGCGCGCGCGTGGCCACGGCGATGGCGCGGTCGGCGGTGTGGCTGATCGAACCCACGACCGGCGCCGGCCACGCCGGCGCGCGGTGCCGGCCGATGCCGACCGCGGTGTTCGCCTGCAAACGTTCGAGCACGCGCGCGGCGCAGTAGCGCCCGGCCAGGAACTCCGCGCGGCGCTTGGGCACGGCCTCGCGCAGCGCCGGCGGATGCTCGATGCGGTGGCGGTCGAACAGTTCGTCGCGGTAGCGCCCGAGCGCGTAGCCGGCGCTATGCTGCACCAGCCCCGGCGCCGGCCACCACGGCGCCGCGCTTTCGTCTTCGAGAAAGTCCAAGCCGCTTCCCCGCCGCCGCTCAGCGCGACTGCACGCTCAGCGATTCGCCGTTGAGCTTGAGCTTGGACAGGTCGGACACGATCAGGCGCTCGCCCGTGTCCAGCCCCGACAGCACCTCGATGTACTGGCCGGCCTGACGGCCGAACTTCACTTCCTTCGGCTTGGCCTTGCTCGAACCCGCCGCCATCGCATACACCTGGGCGGTGCTGTTGGGATTCACCCCGGCCGGCCGGCGCACGTAGCGCACCTTGTCGAGATGGTCGCCGATGATGCTGCCGTCGACGCTGAGGTTCGGCCGCGCGCTGGTGCCGGCGATGCTCGGCAGGCTGACTTCGATCTCGACCGTGTTGTTGGCGACGATCGGCACGATCCGCGCGACCTTGCCCTTGAGCTTCTCGCGCCGCGTATCGACGACGACCTCGTTGCCGATGTGCACCGACTGGGCCTGACCCTGCGGCACCCGGATCAGCGCGATCAGTTCGGTGGCGCTGCCGACCAGGGCGACCTGCTCGCCCGGCGGCAGGCTCTGGCCCATCTCGACCGGCAGCTTCTGCAGCACCCCGTTCATGCCGGCCTTGACCGTCAGGCGGTCGAGCTGGTCCTGCGCCAACGCCAGATTGGCCTGCATCTGCTGGACCTGGTCCTGCTGCACTTCCAGCGATTCGCGCTGCAACTGGTCGAGCTGGGCCATGCCGGCCTTGCCCAGGGCGATGCGCTCCTTGAGCTGGCGTTCGTTCTGCACGGTCTTCTCGAAGGTCATGCGCGAGACGATGCCGCTGGACACCAGCTTCTCCTCGGCCTGGCGCTGCACCGTGGCGGTGGCCAGATCCGCGCCGAGTTCGGCCTGGTCGCTCTGCTCCTTGAGCTTCTCGCGCTGGTTGGTCAGGCGCAGCTGGCGTAGGGTCGACTCGGCCTCGTTCAAGGACTGCTTGGCGGTCTGGTAGGTCTTCAGCAGTTCCGGATCCTCCAGCCGCACGATCACGCTGTCGGCAGTGACTTCGGCGCCGGGCTTGAGCACGATTTCGCGCACCGTCGCCTGCGAGGGCGAGGTCAGCAACTGCTGCTTGGCCGACACCAGCTCGCCGTAGCCTTCGACGGTGACGTCGAGGCTGCCCTGCTGCACGGTGTCGATCAACAGGTCGCCTTCGCTGACCGCGACCGCGTTGCCCGACATCAGCGCCACCGCCACCGCGGTCGCCAGCACGGCGGCGCCGCCGACGCCGATCAGCTTGTTGCGCGAACGCCAGAACGGCGTTTCCACTTTCGACTTTTGCACGTCCATCGTGTAGTTCCCGGATCCTGTTGCTGTGTACGGCGGGTGTGGCTGGCTGCGGTCAGGCTTCGTTGTTGCTCGGCACGGCGTTCGGCGCGATCGCTTGCGCGGCGCTCGGGTGCGCGGCCATCGCCGCGCCCTTGTGGGCCATCTTCTGCAGGCGCGCGCCGATCTCGTTGACGCCGACGATGGCGTGGAAGATGTTCGGCAGGCGCGTGGTGGCGTTGTTCAACGACTTCACGTAGCCGAAGCAGGCGATCAGCATGCCGGCGGTGACGTGGTCGATGGTGGTGGACACGAACGCGGCGAAGCAGAACACCGCCACGCCCATCAGCTCGAACGCGCCGGAGCTGAACGCCTCGTAGTCCGACAGCTTGACCTTGATCTTGGCGATGTTGCCGAAGTGGGTGACGATGCGCTGGTAGTCGCCCGATTCGATCTCCTGCACCTTCTTCTCGCGCTGGTTGTTGCGCTGGGTGAACAGCGCCTTGACCCGCGAGCGGGTGCTGATCCAGATCATCTGGCTGATGCCCATCGAGCAGAACGCCACCAGGCAGATGCGCCAGTCGAAGTAGGCCAGCATCGCCATCGCGCCGACGATCTCGACGATCGACTTGACGATCACGAACAGGCCGCTTTCGAAGAAGCCGAGGATTTCGTCGCACAAGGCGGTGCGCTCGGAGGTTTCCGACAGCGAGCTCTTGGCGCGCTGCTGGTGCACCACCGTCTCGATCGACAGCTGCGCGCGGATCTTCGAATAGGTGCGGTCGTCGTAGCTCATGCGCGCGGTGGTCACGCACACGTAACCCAGCGCCACCGCGATGTAGACCTTGAGGTTGGCGTAGTCGCCGGCGATGAGGCCGTCGACGGTGCGGCCGATCAGGTACGGCTGGGCGATGAAGATCAGGTTCTCCATCACCACCAGGCCGAAGGTGCCCAGGATCGACCATTTGAACCGGGCGAAGATGCCCCACAGCGAGTAATCGGTATCGTGACGCGCGACGTGATGATCCATTGCGATTCCCTTCGCTCCCTCAGGCGGCCGGCTTGGCGGCCACGTCCGCCCAGTGGGTGATGTCGCTCATGCCGCACAGGATCGAGCGCTCGCCCTGATAGCTGCGCCGGCCGTGGGTGACCAGGATGTTGTCGATCATCAGCACGTCGCCGGGCTGCCACTGGAACTCGGTGCGCTCCTCGGCGTACGCGCGTTGCAGCTCCTGGATGACGTCCGCGGCGATGCCCTGGCCGTCGCCGTAGAAGGTCTGGTTCGGCAGCTCGTCCGGCTCGAACGACTCGCTGAGGATCTCCTGGGTTTCCGCGTCCAGCGACAGCAGGTTGAAGAAGGTGCAGTGGTTGAACCAGCAGGCCTCGCCGCTGAGCGGGTGGTAGGCCGTGGTCGGGCGGACCTGGTAGGTCTTGAGCACCTCGCCGGGATGCCATTCGAAGTGGATGTCGTTGCGCTGGCAGTACGCTTCCACCTGCTCCTTGTGCTCGGTCTGGAACGCGGTCTGCCAGGTCGTGCCCATCACCTGCCAGAAGCAGCGCGAGTAGCGGTAATGCTTGGACTCGAAGGTGGCGACGATCTGCTCGGGCAGGCGCCGGTAGATCTTGCGCGCGTCGGCCAACGGAGTGGCGCCGCCGACCGGCGAGGCCTTCTCGCAGTAGAAGAAGATCTTGCGCGGGAACGACTTGTTGTACGACTGCTCCGAGTGCTGGACGATTTCCTTGTCCTGCGGATGGTCGGTGGAGGTGTAGATGTTCTTGTACACCGCATGCCGCGGCGAGGAGCGCTCGCTGTAGAACAGCGCGTCCGACGAGACCCGGGTGATGAACTCGTCGAAGGTCGCCGGCGCGGCGACCTCGAAGTCGCGGAACAGGATCGCGCCGTGCCGGGTCAGCAACTGCTCGATCGCGTCCTTCTGCTCGGCGGCCAGCGCCAGCAGGTCGCCGCCCTGCCCGGCCGCCGGCCGCACCACCAGCGGCAGCGGCCGCGCTTCGTCGAAGGTGCCCAGCTCGCAGCCTTTCAGTCGGATTCCGTCGATATGGTCCAAGGCGAACATGCTCGTCTTCCCTGCCTGTCAAAGATCGTGGTTGGTGTAGAGCTGGGCCATCGCCACGCAGACCTTGCGCGGCCCCTTGAACGGCGAGCGGCCGTGGGTCAGCAGGAAGTTGTCGACGAACAATACGTCGCCCTGTTCCCACGGGAAGCGAACGGAATGCTCGTCGTAGATGCCGCGGATGGTCTGCACCACCGAGTCCTCGATCGGCGTGCCGTCGCCGTAGTAGGCGTTGCGCGGCATGCCTTCCTCGCCGAACTCCTCGACCAGGAACTCGCGCACGTCGGCCGGCATGTTGGAGCTGTGGAACAGGTGGGCGTGGTTGAACCACACCGTATCGCCGGTGACCGGATGGGTGGCGATCGCCTGGCGCCGCGCGCGCGTGCGCAGCACGTCGCCGGGCAGCCATTCGAAGCCGGTCCCGCTCTGGGCCAGGTATTCCTCGGCCTGGGCGCGGGTCTCGACCTGCAGGGCCTCGCGCCAGTCCATGTCCACGCCGAGCCCGTAGTTGCGCACGTACATGACTTTCTTTTCGATGAAGCGGCGCTTGATGTCTTCCGGGATCGCGCGGATGACCTTGCGGTCGTCGGCCAGCGGCGTATAGCCGCCCTCCTGCGCGACCAATTGGCTGCAGAAGTACAGCTTGCTCGGCCAATGGTGGGAGTACGACATCTCGTGGTGCATCGGGATCGATTCTTCGGCGGCGTACTCGGTCGATGAGTACACCTTGTCGCCGAGCTGGACCCGCGGCGCGCCGCGTTCGATGTAGCCCAGCAGCTCGCCGGCGTGGGCCACGGCCACGCGGTTGAGCTTGTCCGCCGAGTCGATGTCGAAGCCTTTGAACAGCACCGCGCCGTAGCGGTGCAGCGCGCGGTCGACGTCGTCGCGATGGGCGCCGACCCACGCCTCCAGCGACTGCCCCGGCGCGCGCGCATGCACGCGCAAGGGCAGCGTCTCCTCGCCGTAGTCCACGCCCGCGGGCATGGACTCCAGGAAGGCCTCGGTTTCCTGCGGTAACGCGATACTGGCGATCTGGTTCATTGAGCGGTCCTTACCCGTTGACCTATTCGTTGCGCAGGATGAAGGCCGGCGGCTGGGCGAACAGCGCCCGCAGCGGCAGGTAGCAGGCGTTCAGCGCGATGGCCAGCACGATCGCCAGGTTCGCCGCGAACACCGCCAGCAGCTCGCTGCTGACGTACGGCGCCACCAGTTCCTTCTTGTAGACGTACACCGCCGCCAGCAGCGCCAGCTGCACCGCCACGCCGACCGCGATCGGCAGCAGGTTCTGGCGCGCGATCAGCCGCACCAACTGGTTCTTCTTCGCGCCGATGGCGATGCGGGTGCCGAGCTCGAAGCGGCGCTGGCGCACCGAGTTGTTGACGATGCCGTAGATGCCCAGGCCCGACAGCAGCACGATCAGCACGGTCAGCGCGGCCGAGATCGACAGCGTGGCGAACTGCTTGAACAGGGCCAGGCGGTAGGTCGTGCGCAGCGGTTCGTACTCGTTGACGATCAGCGCGCCGGTGGTTTCCTTGAGCCGGGCGACGATGGTCTCGCGGCTGATCTCGGCGCTGGTCTTGACCAGGAAGTAGCTCGCGTCCAGGCCGATCGGCGTGTAGGTGCGGGCCACGCCGGGCTCCTCGTTCGGCAGGGCGATGCCCGCGACCACGCCGATCACCTCGTAAGGCTCGCCGTCGCCGGTCGAGAGCCGGGTCTTGAGCGGATCGCCGCCCATCTCCTTGGCGAAGGCCTCGTCGACGATCATCACCCGGCTCTTGGCGCGGACGTCCTGGGCGGTGAAGTTGCGGCCCGACACCAGGCGCTGCTGGATCATCTTGAAGTAGTCCTGGTCGATCGCCTTGCGCAGCGGCGCGAACGGCTTGCCGCTGGTGGCGTCGGTCAGGGCCATCTTGGAGAAGCTGGCCAGCGGCGAACCCGACTGGCTGACCCCTTCCACGCCCGGCAGCGACAGCAGCGAGGCGCGCACCGCTTCCAGCGTCGCCACTTCCTGCTCCGGCGTGGCTTCGGTCTGGCTGGCGTCGTCGAGCAGCAGGCGCGACACGCCGTCGACCTTGAAGCCCATGTCGGTGTCGATGATGCGCTTGGAATTGAGGAACAGCGCGATGTTGCAGAAGATCAGGAACGAGGCGATCGCGACCTGGGTGCCGATCAGGATCTGCTGCTTGCGCTTGGACAGCTGCAGGCCGCCGCCCTTGCTGCCGCTCTGGACCATGCCGGCCAGGCCCTTGTAGTTGATGGTGCTGATGCTGAGCCAGGTGAACACCAGCGACAGGGTCACGCAGATCGCCACCGCGGCCAGCACGGTCACGCCGTTGAGGTGCAGTTCGTCGACGCGCGGCAGCACCGTGGCCATGTTGGTCTGCAACACGTGGAAGCCGAACGCGGCGATGGCGAAGGCGATCAGGGTCGAGGCGACGATCAGCAGTCCGATCTCGGCCAGCTTGCCGGCGAACAGCTGGCGCATGCGCGCGCCGACCGAGGCCTGGATCGCCATCGACTTCTGCTGCTCGGCGGCGCGCGACATCATCAGGCAGGAGATGTTGACGCAGCTGATCAGGGTCAGGCCGATCACGCCGATCAGCAGCAGCACCGCCATGCGGGTGCTGTCGCCGGTGATGGCGTCGCGCATCGAAGCCATCTTGGCCTTGACCGTCCAGCCGGCGAAGAACGGCTTGCCGGCCACTTCCTGGCGCCAGCGCGGGTCGATCAGGCCGCTGAGCAGCTGTTCGGCCTGCTGCGGGGTGGTGCCGCTCTTGAGCCGGCCCATCCAGTAGATCGCGCCGCTGATGCTGCTCCAGCTGGTGCGGCGGTCCTCGTCGCTGGGATTGAAGTCCCACGGCAGCCACACGTCGGTGTTGCGGCCGACTTCCGACAGCTGCGGCTCGTAGAACGACGGCGCGGTGACGCCGACGATGCTGTAGGCCTTGCCGGCGATGTCGAGCTTGCGCTTGAGGATGTCCGGATCGCTGCCGAACTGGTCGCGCCAGGCCTCGTAGCTGATGACCGCGCTCGGCGCGAAGCTGTTGAGCTTCTCGCGCTCGTCGAGCTGGCGGCCCAGGTGCATCGGCACGCCGAGCAGCTTGAACAGGCCGGGGCTGGCGAAGGTGCTGTTGACCGCCGGCTGGCTCGGCAGCGAGGTGATCACGTCCTGCGAGTAGTACATCGTCGCGGTGTCGCTGAACACGTTCTGCTTGTCGTCCTGGTACAGCACGCCCGGGTAGGTGTAGGCCTCGCCCTTGACCTCGCCGTCCTTGTCGATGAACTGGTTGCTGACCACGTACAGCTCGTCGGAGCGCTGGTACGGCAGCGGCTGGACGATCAGCAGGTAGCACAGGGTCAGGATGCACAGCAACGCGCCGATGCTGATGCCCATGCTGGCGACGATCGAGCCCGACAGCAGCGGTTTGCGCAATACGTTGTGGACCGCGTAACGCAGGAAGAAGGCGAGCCGGTTCATACGGCGATGTCCAGGGCGCGCGGCTGGGCGATGGCGCCGTCCTGCAGCTTCAGCTTGACCTTGGCGGCGTTGGCGTAGTGCGGGTCGTGGGTGACCATGCAGATGGTCGCGCCCTTGGCGTTGAGCGCCTTCAGCAGCTCCATGACCGCGTCGCCGCTCTTGGAATCCAGGTTGCCGGTCGGCTCGTCGACCAGCAGGATGCTGGGCTGGTGGACGATGGCGCGGGCAATCGCCACGCGCTGCTGCTGGCCGCCGGACAGCTGGTTCGGGAAATGCTGCTTGCGGTGCGCCATGTCGACCGTTTCCAGGCTGGCGCCGACCAGGTCCTCGATCTGCTTGGCGGTGTAGGACTTGCTGCTGTAGCGCAGCGGCAGGGCCACGTTGTCGAACACGCTGAGCTCGTCGATCAGGTTGAACGACTGGAACACGAAGCCGATCTTCTCGTTGCGGATCGCCGCGCTGCCGTTGTAGTCCAGCGAGGACACGTCGACGCCGTCGATGAAGTACTGGCCCGAGCTCGGCCGGTCGAGCAGGCCCAGGATCGACAGCAGGGTCGACTTGCCGCAGCCCGACGGGCCGGAGATCGAGACGAAATCGCCCTTGGCGATCTCCAGGCTGATCTCGCTGAGCGCGTGGGTCTCGACGAACTTGGTGTCGTACACCTTGGACACCTTGCTCAGGCGGATCGGGAAGGTTTGCATGAGTTCCATGTGCGGCTGGGTCCTTGAGGTCAGATGCTGTCGACGGTCTTGCTGATGCCCACCACGAGCAGCGATACCAGCAACATCGCCAGCAGCCCTGAGACGGGCAGCGCGGCCACGGATTCGCTTACGCCCTGCGGCAGTTCGATGTTGCTCAGAAACGTGAATTTTTCGGGCTTGAGGGCCAGCGTCGCCGCCGCCGCGACCGCCGCCGATCCGAGCAGGATCCAGCGGCGCGAGCGGCGCCGTTGGGCCGCGGCGGCCAGCACGTTGCGGGTGAAGGCTTCGCCCTCCAGGTGCCGCTCGTAGCCGAGCAGCTGGTCCAGGCCGGGTCGGTTCATCGGTCGTTCTCCTCGACGTTGAGCAGCGCGGCGAGCTTTTTCTTGCCCCGGTTGATGTGCGACTTGATCGTTCCCAGCGGCATGCCGGTGACCTCGGCGATTTCCGAGTGGCTCATGCCGGCCGAGAACGTCAGGGTGACGGTGAGTCGTTCGTTGAGGCTCAGGTGTTTCATCATCTGTTCCACCAGGATGTCGTTCATCGCCGTCGGCGCGACCGCCGCCGATTCGGGGATCTGGTCGTCGTCGACGAATTGCAGGCGCGAGTTGTTGGCCACGTGGCGCAGGAAATTGCGGTAGGCCACGGTATGCAGCCAGGTGCCGAGGCTGGAATCGCCGCGGAACGTGGTCAGCCCGGTCAGCATGCGGATGAAGGTTTCCTGGGCGATGTCGTCGGCGAGGGCGTGATCGCCCGCGGTCAGACGGCGCAGGAACTGACGGATGGCCGACTGATAGCGCTTCACCAGCTCCCCGGCCGCGGCTCGTTCGCCGGCCAGGTAGCGCGCTATCAGTTCGTTATCGCTCTTGGGCATCAACATCCTGGTCATCGCTCGTCGTGGTGCGTCGCGTCCGCGACGAGGTGGCGGGCGGCCGGACGCGGCAGTCGCCGCGTCCGCCGGCTCAGGCGGCGCTGTCGTTCTGGTCCAGCTTCCACACCAGCAGGAAGCCCAGGCCCATGCAGATCGGGAACGCCGCCACGGTCGCGAACTCGGTCATCGAACCGGTGATCACGCCGGCCAGCGCCGCGGCCACGCCGATCGAGATGATGATGATTCCGCGGCGCAGATCGGTGCGGCGCGAGGGGCGATTGGTGTTCATCTGCGCCACCAGCTCGGCGGTCAGCGGCGTGCCCTTCTCCAGCGCGGTGCGCAGCGTGCGCTGCACTTCGGTCTGGTTGCGGGAGTTGAGGATGGAGAAGGTGATGAACATCGCGGCGATGCTCAGCACGGCGATGATGGGGATGTAGATGCCGTCCATAGGTGCGGGTCTCTCGTTCGCTGGCCGGATTGGCCTGGTACTGATTGGAGACGCCCCGGGGGCGGTTCGGATGCAGCGGATGCGAAATATTTTTCATCGCGGCCTCAGACCCGGTCCAGCTCGGCCAGCGCCCGCGGCGCGGGGCTCGCGGCCGCGCCGAGCCAGGCCGCGACCGCGGCCACGTGCGGCGCCTGCAGCACCTGGGCGTGGCCGCAGTCCAGCGCCGCGGCCTGCTCGCAGCGGGCCAGGCGCTCCCAGCCGCGTTCGGGCCACGGCATGGTGTCGCGGGTGGAGCCGATGAAGCGCACCGGGCCCGCGTAGGCGTTGCCGGCGTAGCGGCGGCTGGCGTCCCAGTGGCTGCGGTAGATCTGGAAACGCTCGCGCAGCGTGTCCAGGCTCAGGGTCGGCGGCAGCGCGCCGGCGCGGGTGCCCTGCTCCAGCACCTGCTGCAGCACCCGCTCGATCCCGTAGATCCGGTACACCGAGCCGACGTCGGTCCACAGGCCCGGATCGGGCCCGAGTTCCTGCAGCATCACCGCCAGGGCCAGGAAGTCGACGTCGTCGTTGCCGAACATGGCGTGGGTCAGGGTCGAGTCGATCAGGCTCACCGAGCCGACCGTCGCGCCCGACGCCGCCAGCTGGCGCGCCATTTCGTAAGCGACCGTGCCGCCGAACGAATAGCCGGCCAGATGGTAGGCGCCGCCGGGCTGGACGCTGCGCAGCAAGGCGATATGGCGCTGCGCCAGCTCCTCGACGGTGCAACGGTGCGGCTGGGTCATCTGCACGCCGTACACGTCCCAGCGCGGGTCGAGGCGCGCGGCCAGGTCGGCGTAGCACAGCACGTCGCCGCCGATCGGATGGATCAGGAACACCCGCTCGCCGCCGCGCGCGCCGGGCCGCAGCTGGACCAGACCGCCGCCGGCGCTCGGGGCGCTGGCGGCGGCCGCAGCGGCGCCGGCGTTGCCGGCCGTCACCCGCGGCATCAGCTCCTTGATGGTCGGGTACTTGAACACGTCGACCATCGACAGGCGGCAGCCGTACTGCTTGTTGATCGCGTTGACCACCTGCAAGGCCAGCAGCGACTTGCCGCCGAGGGCGAAGAAGTTGTCGTTGATGCCGACCCGCTCGAGCTTGAGCAGGCGCTGCCACAGTTCCACCACCCACTGCTCGTCGGCGCCGCGCGCCGCTTCGGCGTCGCCGGCCGCGACCGGCGCGACGGCTTGATCGGCGTAGCGCGCGCGCACGGCCTTGCGGTCGATCTTGCCGTTGGCGCTGAGCGGCATGGTTTCGACCGCGACCCACTCCTGCGGCAGCATGAAGCCCGGCAGGTTCGCGCGCAGGTACTCGCGCGCCTGCGCCTCCTGCGCGGCGCGCCGGCTCGGCGGCGCCGGCAGGTATTCGACGAACGCGCCCAGGCGCTGGCCGCGCTCGTCTTCGAGCTTGAGCACCGCGCTGCTCTTGACCACGCCGCTGGCCGACAGCGCCGATTCGATCTCGCCGAGCTCGATGCGGAAGCCGTTGAGCTTGACCTGCTGGTCGAGGCGGCCGATGAATTCGAGCACGCCATGCTCGTTCCAACGCACCAGATCGCCGGTGCGGTACAGCCGCGGCAAGGCCACGCCGACGGTGTCGCCGGCCACGAACTTCTCCGCGGTCAGCTCGGCGCGCTGCCAGTAGCCGCGCGACAGGCCGGTGCCGCCGATGAACAGCTCGCCGGCGACGCCGCGCGGCGCGACCAGGCCTTGACGGTCGATCACGAACGCCTGGCAGCCGCGGATCGGAATGCCGATGTCCGGCGCACGGGTCGCGTCGCGCGCGCACAGCGAGTACGTCGAATACGTCGTGTCTTCCGAGGGGCCGTACAGGTTGTAGACCGCCTGCACATGGGTCTGCGAATACACCCGCTCGACCACCCGGCCCAGCAGCGCCTCGCCTGCGAGGTTCACGACCTGCACCGAATCGGGCACCGAGCCCGATTCGAGCAATTGCATGATCGCCGACGGCACGGTGTTGATCAGGGTCACGCCGCTGTGGCGAACCGCCGGAACCTCATGCACGTCGAGGATGTGCTTGACCAGCAGGCAGCTGCCGCCGCAGCTCAGCGGCACGAACATCTCGAACACCGACAGGTCGAAGCACATCGACGTCGCCGCGAGCACGATCGACAACTGTTCGCGCGAATAGGTCTCTTGCGCCCAGGCGATCATCTCGGCCGCGTTGCGGTGTTCGATCATCACCCCCTTCGGGTTGCCGGTCGTGCCCGAGGTGTAGATCAGGTAGGCCAGCCCGGCGGGATCCAGGTCCAATCCCGGATCGGCCGCGCTGTGCGCGACGAACGCAGCCGGCTCGGACACATCGAGCATCTGCGCGTCGATGCCGTCGAGGCAGCCGCGGGTCTCGGGCGAACCCAGCACCCAGGCCAGTTGCGCGTCGGCGGCGATGTAGCGCAGGCGTTCGGCCGGGTAATCCGGATCCATCGGCACGTAGGCCGCGCCGGCCTTGAGGATCGCCAGCAGCGACACCACCAGCGCCGGGCTGCGCGGCAGGCACACGCCGACCAGCGCGCCGGGACGCACGCCGCGTTCGATCAACGCGTGCGACAGGCGATTGGCGCGCGCATTGAGCTCGGCATAGCTCAACGCGCTGTCGCCGAAGCGCAGCGCGACCGCGTCGGGCGTGCGCTGCGCCTGGCGCTCGACCAGGGCATGCATGCACTGCGGCGCATCGCCGGCGGCGACGCCGTCGCCCGGCAGCGCGGCCGCGGCCTGCGGCTCCGAGCCGGACAGCACGAAGTCCTTGAGCCGCTGCGCCGAGCCGTGCGCCAGCTGCTCGAAGATGCGGGTGAAATCGTCGGCCATCTGCACGATCAGCCAGCGCGGGAACAAGGCCTTGCGGTAGTTCAGGCAGATCGCGAAGCCGCTGTCCTTGGGCGAGACGTGGCAGGCCAGATCGACCTTTTCCTGCGAGTCCTCGATGAAGCTCGGCTCCGGACCCGCGCTGCCCGAACCGGTGCCGGCGTCGGTGGTCAGCATGATCTGGAACAGCGGCGAGAACGACTCGCTGCGCTGCGGATTGAGCAGTTCCACCACCTGTTCGAACGGAATGCGCTGGTGTTCGAACGCCTCCAGATTCACCTGGCGCACCTGTTCCAGGTATTGCGCGACGCTCTGGCGGGCGTCGCAGTCCACGCGCATGACCAGAGTGTTGGTGAACAGCCCGACCAGCGGCTCGAACTCGGCGAGCATGCGGTTCGCGGTCGGCGTGCCGATCACCACGTCGCCGCTGCCGGCATAGCGCGACACCAGCAGGCTCAGGCAGGCGTGGATCAGCATGAACACGCTGACGCCGTTGCGCGCGGCGACGCCGTGCAGCTGCCGGCCGATCTCCGCCGGCAGGCGCCACTGATAGCCCTCGCCTTCCAGGCCGGTGTGCTGCAGGCCTTCTTCCAGGATCGGCAATCCGTGCCGCGGCGGCAGCTCGGCCAGCTGGCCGCGCCAGTAGGCGCGGCTGTCCTCGGCTTCGTCGCTGGCCAGGAAGCGTTCCTGCCAGTCGGTGTAGTCGATGTAGCGCATCGGCAGCGGCGGCAGGTCGGGCTGGCGGCCGGCGGCGAACGCCGGATAGGCGCGCAGGTATTCCTGCCAGAACACCTCGATCGACCAACCGTCGATGGCGATGTGGTGCACGTTGAACAGCAGCCAGCCGCGCCCCTGGTTGGCGATGTGGACCGCGCGCAGCATGGTGTCGCGGGCCAGATCGAAGGTCTGCACGCTCTGCTCGTCGACCACCGCCATCACGTCGGCGCGCCATTGGCGGTCGTCTGTGGCGGTCGAAATGCGGCGCTCGAGCCTGAAGTCCACTTGCTCCATCGGCCGCACCTGCTGATGCAGCGGCCCGGCGTCGTCGCTGAAGGTGGTGCGCAGCGGCTCGTGGCGTTCGATCAGCCAGCGCAGCGTGCGTTCGGCGACGTCGGCGTCGAAGCTGGCGTCGGTGGAACGCGTGAACGGCACGTTGTACTGGCTGGCGCCGCCGGCGATGCGGTCGACCAGCCACAGCGCGGTCTGCGCCGGCGAAGCGCGATGCTCGTCCAGGCCGGTCGGCGAACGCTCGGCCGGCGGCGGTTCGGCCGCGCCGGCCAGCAACGGGCCGGCCTTGGCGATCAGTTCGCGGATGGTCGGGAACTTGAACAGATCGACCATCGACAGCTGGCAGCCGAACTGCTTGTTGATCGCGTTGACCACCTGCAAGGCCAGCAGCGACTTGCCGCCGAGGGTGAAGAAGTTGTCGTCGATCCCGACCTGTTCGACCCGCAACAGGCGCTGCCACAGCTGCGCCACCCATTGCTCCGGCGCGCTGCGCGCGGCTTCGACCGGCTTGCCGGCGGCGGCCGGCGACGGCCGGCCGCTGGCGTAACGCGCACGCACCGCCTTGCGGTCGATCTTGCCGTTGGCGCTCAGCGGCATGGTTTCGACCGCGACCCACTCCTGCGGCAGCATGAAACCCGGCAGGTTCGCGCGCAGATGCTCGCGCGCACGCGCTTCCAGCGCGGCGCGGTCGTTGCCGGCGTCCGGCAGGTATTCGACGAACGCGCCCAGGCGCTGGCCGCGCTCGTCTTCGAGCTTGAGCACCGCGCTGCTCTTGACCACGCCGCTGGCCGACAGCGCCGATTCGATCTCGCCGAGCTCGATGCGGAAGCCGTTGAGCTTGACCTGCTGGTCGAGGCGGCCGATGAATTCGAGCACGCCATGCTCGTTCCAGCGCACCAGGTCGCCGGTGCGGTACAGCCGCGGCAAGGCCACGCCGACGGTGTCGCCGGCCACGAACTTCTCCGCGGTCAGCTCGGCGCGCTGCCAGTAGCCGCGCGACAGGCCGGTGCCGCCGATGAACAGCTCGCCGGCGACGCCGCGCGGCGCGACCAGGCCCTGGCGGTCGATCACGAAGGCCTGGCAGCCGCGGATCGGGACGCCGATGTCCGGGGCACGTTCCGCGTCGCGGGCGCACAACGAATAGGTCGAGTACGTCGTGTCTTCCGACGGCCCGTACAGGTTGTAGACCGCCTGCACCTGGGTCTGCGAGTAAACGCGTTCGACCACCCGGCCCAGCAACGCTTCGCCGGCGAGGTTCACCACCTGCACCGAATCGGGCACCGAGCCCGATTCGAGCAACTGCATGATCGCCGACGGCACGGTGTTGATCAGGGTCACGCCGCTGTGGCGAACCGCCGGAACCTCGTGCACATCGAGGATGTGCTTGACCAGCAGGCAACTGCCGCCGCAGCTCAGCGGCACGAACATCTCGAACACCGACAGGTCGAAGCACATCGACGTCGCCGCAAGCACGATCGCCAGCTGCTCGCGCGAATAGGTCTCGTGCGCCCAGGCGATCATCTCGGCCGCGTTGCGGTGTTCGATCATCACCCCCTTCGGGTTGCCGGTCGTGCCCGAGGTGTAGATCAGATAAGCCAACCCGGCCGGATCGAGTTCCAGCGCGGGATCGACCGGGCTGTGCCCGGCGAACGCGGACGGCTCGGACACATCGAGCATCTGCGCGTCGATGCCGTCGAGGCAGCCGCGGGTCTCGGGCGAACCCAGCACCCAGGCCAGTTGTGCGTCGGCGGCGATGTAGCGCAGGCGTTCGGCCGGGTAATCCGGATCCATCGGCACATAGGCCGCGCCGGCCTTGAGGATCGCCAGCAGCGACACCACCAGCGCCGGGCTGCGCGACAGGCACACGCCGACCAGCGCGCCGGGACGCACGCCGCGCGCGATCAGCTCGTGCGACAGGCGATTGGCGCGCGCATTGAGCTCGGCGTAGCTCAGCGCTTCATCGCCGAAACGCAGTGCGACCGCGTCGGGCGTGCGCCGCACCTGGCGTTCGACCAGGGTGTGCATGCACTGCGGCGCTTCGGCCACGGACGTTTCGGGCGAGACAGTGGCCGGCGTCGAGCCGGACAGCACGAAGTCCTTCAACTGCTGCGCCGAACCGTCGGCCAGCTGATCGAAGATGCGGCTCAGGTCGCCCGCCATCTGCACGATCATCCACGGCGAGAACAGCGCCTTGCGGTAATTCGCGACCCAGCGCATCCCATCAGGCTGCGATGCCGCATGCAGGACCAGATCCGCTCCCTGCGCGGTCTCGTCGCCGATCCAGCTCGAGTCGTCGACCGCCAGCAGGATCTGGCACAGCGGGTTGAACGCGCCGTTCGCCTCGACGCCGAGATGCGCGGCGATCCGGTCCAGGCTCAGATCGCGATGTGCCCAAGCTTCCAGACGCGCCTGGCTCAGTCGAGCCAAGTAATCGTCCACGCGCTGCGTCGCCGAGCAATGGCTGCGCACCGCCGAAACCTGCCCCGGCGCTACGCACAAGGCTTCCAGCCCGGCCGGCGGCCGCACCGAATCGGTCAGACCGACCACGACATCGGCGTCGCCCGCATAGCGCGACGCCAACAGATTCAAACCCGCATGCAGCACCACGCCGAGTTCGACGCCGCAGGCCTGCGCCCGCGCCTGCAGCGCCGCGAGCGTAGCGGCCGGCAACGACCACTCGTGCCGCGCGGCCTCGCGGCTCTCGTCGTGCAGGCCGGCGTCCAGCATCGGCAGGCCGTGGCGCGGCGGCAGCTCGCGCAGCGCCCGCGCCCAGTAGCGCTCGCTGCCGTGCGGCGAGGCCACCAGCTTGCCTTCGTGATCGAAGCGGACCCGGCGCCCGGTCGGCAGCAGGCGCTGCTCGCCGGTCAACGCCGGCGGCGCCGGGATCGTAGCGTCGTGCGCGCCCGCCTGCGCCAGCGCGGCGACGCGCGCGCCGCCGACGTGCAGTTCGCCCTCGAAGCCGTACGGCAGCGGCCGCCGCGCGTCGTCCAGCACGTACAAGCGGTCGCCCGTCGCCGAACCGGCGAAGGACGCGCGCCCTGCGTGCTGGATCAGGCGCCGGCGCTCGTCCTCGCCGAGCAGGCTCAGTTCCGCCACCGGCGCATCCGGCCGCTGCGACAGATCGTCGAGCAGCGCGGTCAACTGTTCGGCCAAGCTCACGATGGTGCGTGCGCTGAACAAGGCCTTGCAGTAATTCAGTTCCAGCGTCAGCCCGTGCTCGCCCGCGGCGACGCCGAGGCTCAGGTCGAACTTCGCGGTTTCGTCCTCGGACAGGCGCGGCGCGCTCAGCGGCGCCGCGGCGCCGCCCTGCTCCACGTTGAGCATGATCTGCGCCAGCGGGTTGTGCGCGGCGCTGCGCTCGGGGTTCAACGCTTCGACCAGATACTCGAACGGCACGTCCTGGTGTTCCTGCGCCTCCATGTTGGTCTGCCGCACCGCCTGCAGATAGGCGGAGAACGGCAGCTCGCCGGCGACCCGCGTGCGCAGGATCACCAGGTTCGCCAGCAGACCGATCAGGTTGGCGACTTCCGGCCGGTCGCGGTTGGCCGCCGGCGTCGACACCACCACGTCGGCCTCGCCGGTGCGGCGCGCCAGCAATACCGACAGCGCGGCGTGGAACAGCATGAACAGCGAGGTTCCGCTGCTGACCGCGAGCTGGTTCAGGCGCTCGTGGCAGGCCGCGTCGACCGGCCAGGAATAGCTCGCGCCTTCGAAACTCTGCAGCTCCGGGCGCGGGAAGTCGGCAGGCAGGCGGTGCAGCGTCGGCAGCGCGGCCAGTTGCCGCTTCCAGTACTCGACCGAGCCGGCCAGCGCGCCGTCGCGCAATTGCCGGTGCTGCCACGCCGAATAATCCAGGTACTGCAACGGCGCGACGGCTTGCTCGGCCGCCGATCCGCTTTCCAGCGCCGCGTATTCCTGGTCGAACTCGCGCCAGAACACCTCGATGCTCCAGCCGTCGGCGGCGATGTGGTGCACGCCGAGCAACAGCGCCGTGCCGAACTCCTCGACGATCGCGTCCATGCGGATCAGCAGGCCGCCGCTCAGGTCGAACGGTTGCCGCGACTTGGCCTGGAACACCTGGCGGACGAAGGCTTCGCGCAGCGGTTGCGGCACCGACAGCGCGTCGACCATGCCCAAGCGGAACGGCGCGGGCTCGGCCACGATCTGGAACAGCTCGAAATCGCGCGCCTCGAAGCGCGTGCGCAGCGCGCTGTGGCGACGCACGATGCGCGCGACCGCGGTTTCGGCCAGGGCCAGGTCCAGTTCGCGGTCGAACCGGCGCAGCCCGTGGATGTTGTAGCTGCCGGCGGTCTGCGCGACCTGCTCCAGGTACCACAGCTGCTTCTGCGCGAACGACGCCGGCGCGACGCCGTCCGGGGTCGAGTTCGGCGCGATCGCCACGGCCTGGTGCAGGGATTGCTCCTCGATCTTGCGCGCGAACTCGCCCAGCACCGGCGTTTCGAAGATCTGGCGCACGTTGAAGCGCTTGCCGAACGCTTCCTGGATGTCGTTGAGCAGGCGCACCGCCAGCAGCGAATGGCCGCCGACTTCGAAGAAGCTGGTGTTGCGGCCGATCGCCGCGAGCTCCACCCGCAGGCGCTTGGACCACAGCGCGGCCAGGGCCTTTTCGGTCGCCGTCGCCGGCGGCACCGCGGTGGCCGCCGACACCGCGCGGAACGGTTGCGCCAGCAGCAGCGAGCGCGCCAGCTTGCCGTTGCCGGTCAGCGGCAGCGCGTCCATCACCGCGTAGGCCGAAGGCACCATGTAGTGCGGCAGCGCGGCCTTGACCTGACGGTGCACCCGTTCGATCAACCCGTCCGCGTCGCCGCGCGCATCGCCGGCATCGGGCACCAGCGCCGCGACCAGCCGCGCTTCGCCGCCCTGCCCGTCGAGCAAGACCACCGCCATCGACAGGCCCGGCACGGACAGGATCTGCCGCTCGATTTCGCCGGTGGCGACGCGGAATCCGGAAATCTTGATCTGGTCGTCGCGCCGGCCCACGTACTCCAGCGCGCCGTCGCAGTTCAGCCGCACCAGATCGCCGGTGCGGTAGCTGCGGTGCACGCCGCCGCGGCCATCGACCGTCTGGCCGAACGCCGCCGCGGTCTGCTCGGGCTTACCGAAGTAGCCCAGCGCGACGCTGTGGCCGGCGAGGATCAGCTCGCCGACCGCGCCCGGCGGCGTCGGCTCGCCGTGCGCGTCGCGGATCAGGCAGTGGCTGTTGCGCAGCGGCGTCCCGATCGGAATTTCGTCCTGCGCCTGCGGATGCGCGGTGACGTCATGGACCGTGGCGATCACCGTCGCTTCGGTCGGCCCGTAGGTGTTGAGCACGCGCACGCCGGCCAGGGCCGGGGTTTGCTGCCATTGGCGCAGGGACTCGGCGGCCATCTTCTCGCCGCCGGCGATCAGCAGGCGCAGGCGCAGATCCGCGCGCGGCCGGCCGGCCGGCTGGGCCAGCTCGCTGCACAGCAGATGCCAGTACGCGGTCGGCAGCGAAGCGACGGTGACGCCGTGCGCGGCGATCTCGTCCCAGAACCCGCGCTGCGCGGCCGGATCGCGTTCGCGCAGGACCAGCGCGGCGCCGGCGAACAGCGCGACGGTGAGTTCCTCGATGAAGATGTCGAACGACGGCGACGAGAACTGCAAGACCCGGTCGGCGTCGGTCGCCGCGTACACCCCGCGCACCGCGGCGTGGTAATGCAGCACGTTGCCGTGGCTGACCATCACGCCCTTGGGCTCGCCGGTGGAGCCGGAGGTGTAGACGATGTAGGCCAGCGAGGCGTGGTCGGGCGCGGTCGGGTCGCCGTCGGGTTCGTCGGCGTTCCACTGCACCTCCTCGCCCCAGAACAGCACGCGCGCGGACACGTCGGCCAGACGCTCGCGATGCTCGCGGCGGGCCACGACCAGGCGCGCGCCGCTGTCGGCGAGCATGTAGGCCAGGCGCTGGCGCGGATAATCGGGATCCAGCGGCACGTACACCGCGCCGAGCTTGAACAGCGCCAGCGCGGCGACGATCAGTTCCGGCGAGGATTCCAGATGCACGCCGACGCGGTCGCCATGGCCGATGCCGGCGGTGCTGAGGTCGGCGGCGAAACGCTGCACGTCCGCGGCCAGTTCGGCGTAGCTGCGGCGGGTCGCGCCGTGCAGCAGCGCCGGCTGTTGCGGGTGGGCCGACACGGCGCGTTCGAACGCGGCGGCGAGGTTGGCCGGCAGTTCTTCCGCGCCCGCGTCATCGCCGCCGAAGTCCAGCAGTTGCTCGCGCAGCGGCTGCGGCAGGATCGAAAGCTGGCGCATCGGCGCCCGCGCGTCTTCGGCGATCGCGCGCAGCAGTTCCTGGAAGTACCGGTCCAGGCGCTGCACGCTGGCTTCGCGGAAGATGTCGCTGGCGTAGCGCCAGCTCAGCTCGATCCCGTCCGCGCCCTGGACCGCGTCCAGCGACAGGTCGAACTTGCTGCTGTTGGACTCCTGCGCCAGCGGCGCGAACCGCGCCTCGCCGAGCGCGAACGAGGTGCGCTCCTGGTTGTGCAGGGCGAACATGATCTGGAACAGCGGGTTGTACTGCAGGCTGCGGCTGGGCTTGAGTTCCTCGACCAGATACTCGAACGGCACGTGCTGATGGTCGTAGGCGTCGAGCAGTTGCTGCCGGCACTGGCGCAGGAACTGGGCGAAGGATTGCTCGACATCGACCCGCGCGCGCAGCACCAGGGTGTTGACGAAGCAGCCGATCAGGCCTTCCTGGTCGGGATCGTCGCGGCCGGCGATGGGCGTACCGAGGACGATGTCGTTTTCGCCGGTGTAGCGCGCCAGCAGCAGGTTCAGCGCCGAATACAGCGTCATGAACAAGGTCACGTCCTGCGCGCGGCCCAGCGCCACGATGCGCTCGGACACCGCCTTGGGCACCCGGCTGCGCACTACGCCGCCGCGATACGACTGCTGCGGCGGGCGCGGCGCGTCGAGCGGCAAGGCATGCACTTCGGGCAGGTCGCGCAGGTAGTCGCGCCAGAACCCGCCGCCTTCGATGCTGTCGCCCTTGCGGTAGCGGCTGTCCTGCTGCCTGGCGTAATCCGCGTACTGGATCGGCAGCGCCGGCAGCCCGGCGTCTTCGGCCCGGCCGCCTTCGCGAAAATGCTTGTAGAGGCGGTTGAGTTCGCGGATGAACACCGACAACGACCAGCCGTCGGCGGCGATGTGGTGCATGTGGATCATCAGCCGGGTTTCGTCGGCGGCGTAATCGGCGACGCCGACGCGCAGCATCAGGTCCTGGCTCAGGTCGAACGGCCGCGCCGCATACTCGGCGGCGATCGCGCGCCATTGCGCGTCGCGCGCCGCCTCGTCGCCGCTGAGTTCGAAGCGGTCCAGCGTCAGCCGGCCGTCTTCGCGCAGGCGCTGATAGGGCTCGCCGCTCTCCTGGCCGTAGACCGTGCGCAGCACGCCGTGGCGGGCGACGATGGCGTTGAGCGCGCGTTCCAGCGCGGCCGCGTCGAGGCCGCCGCGGATCGAGAAATTGCCGCCGATGTTGTAGAGGCCGCCGCCTTCGAGCTGTTGCAGGAACCACAGCCGCTTCTGCGCGAACGACAGCGGCCCGCGCGCGTCCGACACTACTTGCGCGGGCGCTTCCTCGGCCGCGGGCTGCTCGGCCAAAGCTTGGAGCAGCGCGGCCTTGTGCTCGCGGATCAGGGTCTTGAGCTCGTCGTTCAAGGTCCCGGCGGGCGCCAACACCTTCAGGTTGCCGGCGTTCTCGCGCAATTGGATATGGTGCTCGCGCAGCAGCGCCAACAGCTCGGTGGTGGTCATACGTCGAATTCCTCCATGTCTTCCCGCTGCGCCTGCTCCGGCGCTTCGACGGACAGCTGCGCCGGGATCTTCAGCAAGGAAATCAGGCGCGCCTGCTCCTCGATGCTCGGCAGTTCGAACAAACTCTTGAGGGTGAAATCCACTTCGAAGCGGCGGCGGATCTGGCTCGCCAAGCGGGTCGCCAGCAGCGAGTGGCCGCCGCGCTGGAAGAAGTTGTCGGTGACGCCGATGTCGTCGGTCTTCAGCAGCGCCGTCCAGATTTCCAGCAATGCCGATTCGATGTCGTTGGCGGGCTCGCGCCGCTTCGGCGCCGCGGCGTGGCCGCGGACCAGAGCGTTGCGGTCGATCTTGCCGCTGCGGGTCAGCGGCCATTCGTCGACGCGCTCGTAACCGCTCGGGAGCAGATAAGCCGGCAAGCGCGAGGACAGTTGCGCTTCCACCTGGGCCAGGTCGCCGGAATTCAGCGCGACGTAGGCGCACAGGCTGTCTTGCTCGGCCTTGACCACCGCGCCGGCGACGCCGTCGCAGGCTTGCAGCGCGGCTTCGATTTCGCCGAGCTCGATGCGGTAGCCGCGGACCTTGACCTGATGGTCGTTGCGGCCGACGAACTCCAGCTCGCCGAGTCCGTTCCAGCGGGCGCGGTCGCCGCTGCGATACAGCCGCTCGCGCTGGCCCGGAACCGGCTCCAGTTCGACGAAGCGTTCGCGGGTCTGCTGGTCGCGGCCCCAATAACCGTCGGCCAGACTGCTGCCGCCGATGCACAGTTCGCCGACGGCGCCGCGCGGCAACGCATGGCCCTGCTCGTCCAGCACCCAGTAGCGGGTGTTGGCCAGCGGCCGGCCGATCGGCACCGCCGTCTCGTCGCCGCGTACGCGGTGGACGCTGCTGGTGATGGTGATTTCGGTCGGGCCGTAGGAGTTGTAGAGCGCGATGCCTGCGCGTTCCGCAACGAACCACGCCTGTTGCAGGCCGCGGTCGAGCACGTCGCCGCCGCTGCTGACGCGGCGCAGCTTTGTGTTGGCCCAGCCAGGCACTTCCAGCAACTGACGCAGATACGCCGGCACCACATGCATCCAGGTCACACCCTGCGTTGCGACGTACGCCAACAACGCGTCCGGTTCGGTCACCCCGTCCGGACGCAGCGCCACGCTGCCGCCGACGCTCAGCGTCGTCAGCAACTGGCTGATCGAGGCATCGAAGCTGGTCGAGGCGAACAGCAGGCTGCGATCCGTCTCGTCCAATCCGTAGTTCTGGGCCAACGCGGCCAGCTTGTCGGCCAACGCGCCGTGGCTCACCACTACGCCCTTGGGCTGCCCGGTCGAACCGGAGGTGTAGATCATGTAGGCCGGCGATTCGGCGGTGATCGGGCTGACGAAGGCCGCGCCGTCCTGCGCGTCGGCCTCGGACACCAACACCACCGCCTGGCCGCGCAACGGCAGTTGCGGCGCCAGATACGCCTCGGTCAGGACGTGGCCGATCCCCGCGTCGCTCAACAGATACGCCAGACGCTCGTCGGGATAACCCGGATCCAGCGGCACGTACACCGCCCCCGCCTTCATCGTGCCGATCACGCTGGCCAGCATGTCCAGCGTCCGTTCCTGGCAGACGCCGACGCGGTTGCCGGCCTGCACGCCGGCCGCGACCAGGGCGCGCGCGATCTGGTTGGCGCGACGTTCGAGCCCCGCGTAATCCAGCGTGGCCTCGCCCAGCGACAGCGCCGGAGCTTGGCCGCGCTCGCCGGCCTGGGCCGCGATCAGCTCGGGAACCAGCACGGACGGGCTTGCCGCTTCCGGTCCCGCGGCCAAGGCCTGCAACGCCGCAAGCTCATCGCTGTCGGCCAACGGCAAGGAGTGCAGCGGCGCGTCCGGCGCGGCGACCAGCGCGGTCAACAGCGATTCCAGGCTCGCGGCCATGCGCTCGATCGACTCGGCGACGAACAGATCGGTCGCGTAGCGCCACATCAGCTTGATGCCCGAAGCCTGCTCCACCGCATACAGGGTCAGGTCGAAGTTGCTTTCGTAGCTCGGCTGGCCCTTGCTCTGCACGTCGGAACCGCGCAGGTGGAAGCGCTCGCTGTCGTTGTTGTCCAGGTTCAGCACGATCTGGAAGATCGGGTTGTGGCCGAGGCTGCGTTCCGGGTTGAGCTTCTCGGCCAGCAGTTCGAACGGCAGCTGCTGGCGGTCGAAATCGGCGATGTTCTGGCGCTTGATCCGGGCCAGGCAGGTCGCGAAGCTGTCCTGCGCTTCGATCCGGTTGCGCAGCACGATCGAGTTGGAGAAGAAGCCGATCAGCGGCGCGACTTCGCTCTGCTCGCGGTTGGCGATGGCCGTGCCCAGCACGATGTCGTCGCTGCCGGAGTAGCGCGACAGCCAGGTCGAGAACGCCGCGTGCATGCCCATGAAGAAGGTCGCGCCCTGCGCCCGGCACAGGCGCTTGAGGCCGTCGGCGACGTCGGCGCCGAGCTGCTGGCGATGCACGGCGCCGCGGTAAGAAGGCTGTTCCGGACGCGGACGGTCGGTCGGCAGCGCGTGCAGGGTCGGTATGCCGTCGAGACGCTCGCGCCAGTAGTCGACCAGTTCCTCCAGGTACGCGCCCGACAGGCGCTCGCGCTGCCAGTGCGCGTAGTCGCGGTACTGGATCGGCAGCGCGGGCAGCGCGGCCTGGGTTTGCGCGGTGTCGCGGTCCTGGGTGTAGGCGCGGTACAGCGCGTTGAACTCGTTCATCAGCAGGCCGACCGACCAGCCGTCGCAGACGATGTGGTGCATGTGCACCAGCAGCGTGTGGCGCTCCTCGGCCTGCTTGACCAGATGCACGCGCAGCATCACGTCGCGCGACAGATCGAAGCGCCGGGTCTTGGCCACGCGCGTCAGCGCCAGCAGTTCGCGCTCGGCCTCGGTCGCGGACAGGCTGCTGAGGTCGACCCACTGCACGCGGAACGCCGCGGCGTCGATCACCGACTGCATCGGGCCGGACTCGTGCTCGCGGATCACCGTGCGCAGGACGCGATGGCGCTCGACGATGGCGGCGAAGGTTTTCTCGACCGCGGTGACGTCGATCGCGCCGTCGATCGCCAGCGAGGTGCCGGCGATGTAGCTGGCGCTGGAGCCCTCGATCTGGTCGAGCAGCCACAGGCTGTTCTGCGCGTAGGACAGCGCCACCGGGCCGTCGTGGTCGAGCGGACGGATCGCGGGATTGCGCGGCGCGGCGATGTCGGCGGCTTCGGCGATGGCCGCCTTCTGCGCCAGGATCAGGCCGGCCTGCTCCTCGATGCTCGGCAGTTCGAACAGGCTCTTGAGAGTGAAGTCCACTTCGAAACGGCGGCGGATCTGGCTGGCCAGGCGGGTCGCCAGCAGCGAGTGGCCGCCGCGTTGGAAGAAGTTTTCGGTCACGCCGATGTCGTCGGTCTTCAGCAGCGCCGACCAGATCTCGAGCAACGCGGATTCGGTTTCGTTGCCGGGTTCGCGGCGCTTGGGCGCTGCGGCCTGGCCGCGGACCAGGGCGCGGCGGTCGATCTTGCCGCTGCGGGTCAGCGGCCATTCGTCCACTTGTTCGTAGCCGCCCGGCAGCAGGTAGCCCGGCAAGCGCGAGGACAGCTCCGCTTCGACGTGGGCTAAATCGCCGGATCCCAGCGAGACATAGGCCCATAGGCTGTCTTGCTCGACCTTGACGACAGCGCCTGTGACGCCATCGCAAGCTTGCAGCGCAGCTTCGATCTCGCCGAGCTCGATGCGGTAACCGCGGACCTTGACCTGATGATCGTTGCGGCCGACGAACTCCAGCTCGCCGAGTTCGTTCCAGCGGGCGCGGTCGCCACTGCGGTACAGGCGCTCGCGTTGACCCGGGATCGGCTCCAGTTCGACGAAGCGTTCGCCGGTTTGCTGATCGCGGCCCCAATAGCCATCGGCCAAGCTGCTGCCGCCGATGCACAGTTCGCCGACGGCGCCGCGCGGCAACGCGTGGCCCTGCTCGTCCAGTACCCAGTAACGGGTATTGGCCAGCGGCCGGCCGATCGGCACCACGGCCTCGTCGCCACGCACGCGATGGACGCTGCTGGTGATGGTGATTTCGGTCGGGCCGTAGGAGTTGTACAGCGCGATTCTCGAGCGCTCCGGAACGAACCACGCTTGTTGCAGGCTGCGGTCGAGCACGTCGCCGCCGCTGCTGACGCGACGGAGCTTGGTCTCCGACCAACCCGGAACTTCCAGCAGTTGGCGCAGATACGCCGGCACCACATGCATCCAGGTCACGTCTTGCGCAGCGACGTAAGCCAGCAGCGCCTCCGGCTCGGTAACGCCATCCGGACGCAGCGCCACGCTGCCGCCGACGCTCAGCGTGGCCAGCAACTGGCTGATCGAGGCATCGAAGCTGGTCGAGGCGAACAGCAGGCTGCGATCCGTCTCGTCCAAATCATAGTTTTGGGCCAACGCCGCCAATTTGTCGGCCAACGCGCCATGGCTCACCACCACGCCCTTCGGCTGCCCGGTCGAACCGGAGGTGTAGATCATGTAGGCCGGCGATTCGGCGGTCGCCGGGCTGGCGAACACGGCCGCGTCCTGCTCGTCGGCATCCGACACCAACACCACACGCTGCCCGTTCAACGGCAGCTGCGGCGCCAGATAGGCCTCGGTCAGCACATGACCGATCCCAGCATCGCTCAGCAAATACGCCAGGCGCTCGTCCGGATAGCCCGGATCCAGCGGCACGTACACCGCCCCCGCCTTCATCGTGCCGATCACGCTGGCCAACATGTCCAGCGTCCGCTCCTGGCAGACGCCGACACGGTCGCCCGCTTGAACACCCGACACAGCAAGCAACCGCGCGATCTGGTTCGCACGAGCTTCCAGCCCGGCGAAGCTCAGCGTCTCGTCTTCCAGCGACAAAGCGACCTTGTCGCCAAGCGCAGCCGCGTGCCGCTCGATCAACGCAGGCACCAGCACCGCTTCGCGCTCCAGCGCAGGCCCCTGCGCCAGCACCGCCAACGCTTCGCGTTCGCCGAGCGACAGCATGTCGAGGTCGCCGACCGTGCGATGCCGCGCCGACACCAAACCCTTCAGCACGTTCTCCAGATGCCCGCATAAGCGCTGCATCGCCGCCTCGGCGAACCTGGACGCGTCGTACGTCAAAGTGAACTGCAAGCCCGCATGCGGCGAAACGCCGAGCACCAGCGGGTAATGCGTATGCTCGTGCCCCACTCCGCCCTTGATGCCGGCCTTCTGCATCGCCGACGCAGCCTGCTCGACCGGTTGGCTGTGGAAGCCCAGCACGGTGTCGAACACCGCCTGGCCGTCGTCGACGGCGGCGAGCTTGACGATCTCGGACAACGGCATGTGCCCAAACGTCTCGCGTTGCAGCTGGCGCTCGTGCAGCCCCTGCAGCCAGCCGGCCAGGCTCTGGTCGCGCACCAGCCGCACTACGGCCGGCACGGTGTTGACCATCAGGCCGACGATGTCTTCCACGCCAGGCAGTTCCGCCGGGCGGCCGGACAAGGTCATGCCCGTGGTCACGCAGTCGGTGTCGCGATAGCGCGCCAGCAGGTAGGCCCACGCGGCCTGCACCATCGTGCTGACGGTAATGCCGTGCTGCGCGGCGAAACGCTTGAGCGCCGCGTAATCGGCGTCGGCCAGCGCATGCCGCAGCGTGCGCTTGCCGGCTCCGGCCTGCGCCGACGCGGCTTCGATGCCGACCCGTTCGGCCGGTTCCGCGCCGCCGACTTCCTGGGCCCAGAACGCGCGCGCTTCTTCGCCGCTGCGTTGTTGCACCCATTCGATATAGCGGCGGTATTCCGCGACCGGCGCCGCCGCCGGCTCGCGCCCCGCGCGCATGGCTTCGTAGGCGGCCAGCATGTCGCGGTAGACGACGCCCAGGCTCCAGCCGTCCAGCAGCGCGTGCGAGCACGACCACACGAACACGCTCCGCCCGGCTTCGACCTGGAACAGCGCGAAACGCGCCAGCGGCGCACGCTGCTGATCCAGCGGCGTGCGGTTGTCGTCGCGCAGATACGCGTCGATGGCGGCTTGTTGTTCCGACTCCGGCAGCGAGCGCAGGTCCTGTTCGTGCCAGCGCAAGTCCACATTGCGCAGCACCAACTGCAGGCTCTGCTCGCGGTCCAGGCCGACGAACACCGTGCGCAGCACCGCATGGCGCTGGGTCACCCAGTCCCAGGCGCGCTTGAACGCGGCGGCGTCGAAACCGGCCGGGAACCGCACCAGGTTCTGGGTGGAATAGCTGGCGCCGTCCTCGAGCTGGGCGTGATAGAGCATGCCCAACTGATTGCCCGAGGCCGGATACAAGTCCTCGATGTCGCCGAAATCGCGCTGCCATTGGTCGATGTCGGCCTGCGACACCGCGCACAGCGGGAAATCCGCTGGCGACGCCCAGCGCCGGGTCTGCTGGCGGCAATGCGCCAGCACGCGGCGCAGCGCTTGTTCGAACCCCGCGGCGAGCTTGGCGACATCGTCGCGCTCGAAGCGCCGCGCATCGAAATCGATATGGAAGCTCAGGCGCCCGTCGGCGACGCGGCCGTTGAAGCCCAGCGCGTACTCGCGGCTGCGACGGCGGTCGACATCGAATCCGGTCGGTTCGGCCGCGCGGGCGAAACGGCTGCTGCGGCCCATTTGCTGGTCGAACTGGCCGAGGTAGTTGAACGCCACGCCCGGGCGCACCGCCACGCGCTCGCCGTGCAGATAGCCCAGGCCCAGATGCGGCACCTGCCGCAACGCCTGCTTGGCGTGGCGGATGGTCGCGCGCAAGCCGTCCTCGTCGTTGCCGTGCGCGGCCAGGCGAACCGGATACAGCGAGGTGAACCAGCCCAGGCACTGGCCCAGGTCGATGCCGTCGAACAGGCCGTCGTCGCGGCCGTGCGATTCCAGGTGGATGTCGTGGTGTCCGGCGCCGTTCCAGCCGTTCAAGGCCACGGCCAGCGCCGCCAGCAGCAGATCGTTGATCTGGGTGTGGTACGCGAAGTGGCTGTCCTGCAACAGCGCGGCGGTTTCGGCGATGTCGAGCGAGGCGGTCACCGACTCGGTGTCGGCCAGCGTTCCTGCCGCCCGCGGATCGTCGTCGCGCGCCTCGTCCTCGGCCGGCCAGTAAGCCTGCGCTTCCAGACCGCCTTCGGCCGCGCGCCACACCGACAGGCGCCGGCTCCATTCCTGGAAACCGGTCGCCTTGGCCGGCAGCCGCACGGCTTCGCCGCGCTCGTACTGCTCGAACGCCAGGGCCAGATCGTCGAGCACGATGCGCCAGCTCACGCCATCGACGATCAGGTGATGGAACGCGATCAGCAGGCGGCGGTCCTGCGCCTGCTCCGCATCGAACAACAGCAGCGAGAACAGCTTGCCCGCGCCGATGCCGATCGCCGCCTTGCAGGCATCGCCGGCGGCCTCGATCCGTTGCCGGCGCTGCTGCGCGTCGAGGCCGTGCAGGCGCTCGACCGCGAACGCGGCCATCGGGTCGGTCTGTTCGAGCGGATGCAACCAGGCCTTCGGCTGCGGCCGGTCGAGTTCGCCCAGACGCAAGCGCAGCAGGTCATGACGCGCGTACAGCGCCGGCAGGAACTCGGCGAAGAACGTCGGGTCCGCGCCTTCGGGCAAATGCAGCAAGGCCGACTGCAGGAAGCGGTCGTCGTGGCCGTCGCGCAAGGCGAAGAAGCGGCGCTGGATCGGCAGCAGTTCCACGGCGCCCTCGCTGGGCGCCTGATCGAAGCCGGCGCCGTCGCGGGCGCCGTTCTCCAGCAGCGCGGCGATGCCCTCGACGGTGCGCGCGTCGAAGAACTGGCGCGAGGTCAGGCGGTGCCCGTGGGCGTTGATCCGGGCGATGGCGCGGATCGACAGGATCGAATCGCCGCCCAGGGCGTAGAAGCTGTCCTTGACGCCGATCTTCTGCTGCGGCAGCAGTTCGGCGAGCACCGCGCAGACCAGGCGCTCGGCTTCGCTGCGCGGCGCGAGGTATTCGCGCTGCACCGAATCGCTTTCGCCGGGACGCGGCAGCGCGGCCGAATCGATCTTGCCGTGCGCGGTCAGCGGCAACGCGTCCATCGGCACATAGGCCGCCGGCACCATGTAATCGGGCAGGCGCTGTTCCATGAACTCGCGCACGTCGCCGCGGCTGGCGGCGCCGTCAAGAACGAAATAAGCGGTCAAGCGCGGTTCGCCGCTGACCTCGTCGTGCCAGACCTTGGCGTGCGCCGCGGTCACCTCGGGATGGCTGGCCAGCACCGACTCGACTTCGCCGAGTTCGATGCGGAAGCCGCGGATCTTGACCTGCTTGTCGACGCGGCCGAGATACTCGAGCTGGCCGCCCGGCAGCCAGCGCACCAGGTCGCCGCTGCGGTACCAGCGCTCGGCCGCGCCGCCGTCGACGCTGTGCCATACGAAGCGTTCGGCGGTCAGCTGCGGATTGTTGTGATAGCCGCGCGCCAGGCCGATGCCGCCCAGATACAGTTCGCCGACCGCGCCCAGCGGCACCCGCCGGCCGTTGCCGTCGAGCACCGCGCAACGGTGGTTGGCGATCGGCCCGCCCATGTGCACGCGGTCGCCGCCGAGGTATTCGCCGACGGTGGCGCATACCGTGGCCTCGGTCGGGCCGTAGGCGTTGTGGAAGCGCCGGCCGTGGTTCCACTTCTGCGCCTCGGCCGAGCCGATCGCTTCGCCGCCGACGATCAGATGGCGCAAGGTCGGCAGGCTGTCGCGCTCGAACGCAGCCAGATAGACCGGCGGCAAGGTCGCGTGGGTGACGCCGTGACGGCGCAGGAACGCCGCCATCGCGGCCGGATCCTGCTTTTCCTCGGGCTCGGGCACGATCAGGCAGCCGCCGTTGCACAGCGACATCAGCAGCTCCCAGGTCGCCGCGTCGAAGCTGATCGAGGAGAACTGCAATACGCGATGGTGGGTTTCGCCCTCGCCGTTGAGGTCGAACAGCTCCACGTGCGCCAGCGCCAGATTGACCGCGCCGCGATGCTCCAGCAACGTGCCCTTCGGCAAACCGGTCGAGCCGGAGGTGTAGATCATGTAGGCCAGATCGCCGGCTTCGACCCGGATGTCGGGCGCGTCGGCGCGGCGGCCGCCGGCCGCGGCCAGCAGCGCGTCGATCTCGATCAGCTCGGCGCTGCCGCCGCTGAGGCCGGCGACGTCGCCGTCGCCCAGCCACAGGCGCGCGCCGCTGTCGCGCACGATGTGTTCGATGCGCAGCGCCGGATAGCGCGGATCCATCGGCAGATACGCCGCGCCGGCCTTCAACGCGGCCAACGCCGCCAGCGGGAACCGGCGCGGGTGGTGCAGGCAGATGCCGACCACATCGCCGCGGCCGACGCCGCGCTCGGTCAGCGCATGCGCCAGCGCGTTGGCCTGCTCGTCCAGTTCGCGATAGCTCAGCGTGCGCTCGCCGCACACCAGCGCCGGTGCGTCGGGATTCGATCGCGCCCAGCGTTCGAACAGCCGGTGCACCGCGGTATCTTCGACCGCCAGGGCCGCACCTTCGCCGAGCGTCGACAGCAGATTTTTTTCTTCATCGCTGAGCAGATCGAGCTCGGCCACCGGACGCCCGGGCGCGGCGACGATGCTGCGCAGCAGCTGGACGAAGTTCTCGGCCAAACGCGCGATGGTCGCCGGCTCGAACAGATCCGAGGCGTACTCCCAGGCGAACACCAGACCGTCGGCGGAGGAACGCGCGATCAGGCTCAGGTCGAACTTGCTGCCGGTCGCGCTGCGGCGCTGGCTGGAACGCTCGAGCGTGCGCTCGGCGGCCGACGCGGCGGCGCCCTGCCCGCCTTCCTCGAACACCAGCATCATCTGCAACAGCGGATGGTGGCTGGCGCGGCGCGGCAGTTGCAGCGCGTCGATCAGCATTTCGGTCGGTACGCCGTGGTGCGGCAGGTCGGCGACGAAATCGGCGCCGGCTTGGGCGAGCACGTCCAGGAACGAAGCCTCGGGCGCGACCCGCGTCCGCACCGGCACCACGTTGGCCAGATAACCGACCATTCCGGCGGTGGCGGGGATCTCGCGATTGGCCACCGGCGTGCCGAACACGACGTCGGCGCTGTCGCTGTAGCGCGACACGAACACGGCGAAGGCGGCCTGGACCGCGGCGAACAAAGTGCAGCCCTGGCGCGTCGCCAGTTGGCGCAAGGTTTCGCTGGCGGCCGCATCCAGGCCGAAGCGAAGCCGGTCGCCGCGCTGGCTCGGCACCGGCGGGCGCGCCTTGTCGAGCGGGAAGCGGTGCAGCTCCGGCATGCCGGCCAGGCGCCGCTTCCAGTAACCGATCTGGCTATCGGTCGCGGCGGCGTCGAGCCGGGTCTGCTGCCACGATGCGTAGTCGCTGAAGCGGTGCGGCAGCGGCGCGGCGTTCGGCCGCTCGCCGCGCGCGAACGCGTCGTAAGCGGCGTTGAGCTCGTCGACGATGATGTCGAGCGACCAGCCGTCGACGGCGATATGGTGCAGGGTCAGGAACAGCAGGGAACCCTGCCCGCGCCGATGCATCAGTTCGGCGCGCAGCATGAATTCGCTGGAAAGATCGAACGCGCGCGAGGTCTGCTCGGCGGTCAGGCGCTTGGCCAACGCATCGCCGTCGGCCGTTTCGTCGTGCTCGACCAGCGCGAACGTTTCCGCGTCGAGCAGGTAAGGCACGGCCACGCCGTCGTCGGTGCGGATCGCCGTGCGCAACGGCTCGTGCCGCTGCACCAGCCAGCGCAAGCCCGCGCGCAGCGCGTCCGGGTCGAGCCGGTCGCGGCTTTCGAGCGCCAGCGGCACGTTGTAGACCGCGCTGTGCTCGTCGTACAGCTGCTGGAACCACAGCCGCTGCTGCGCATACGACAGCGCCGGCGCGTCCTGGGTGGCGGGCAAGGACGGCGCCGCCGGCGTGCGGTGCTCGGACAGCAGCGCGACCAGCGCCGGCTTGTGCGCGCGCACCAGCGCCACGATCCGCTCCGGGATGGCGCCTTGGCTCGCCGACAGGCGCAGGTCGGCGCCTTCCACGGCTAGGTTCACGCCGAATTCCTTGCACAGCTTGTAAAGCTCGACAGCGTTCATCGGATCCACTTCCTTATTGCGATCAGGCCAGGATGTCGCTGCGGCTGCGCGAGAGCTTGAGCAGGCTGCGGTCGTATTCCTCCGTCATGTCGTGGAAGAACTCCTCCTTGAACTCGGTGAGCTTGCGCACCACCGTCAGGCTGCGCTGGGTGAACTTGTGCGGCTCCAGGAAGGTCAGCAGCTCGGCTTGGCGCGACTGCAGCTGCGGACGCAGCGCATCGAACACCCGGTCCAGGTCTTCCTTGTGGTCCTTCTCGCTGCTGGTGGTGTTGTGGAACGCCATGATTCCGCCGTCGCCGCGCACATGGGCGTAGGTTTCGTCGTAGAAACGCTTCTTGTTGCCGAAGTCGTTCCAGGCGAAATCGATCGGCAGGCGTTCCTGCGGCACCAGCTTGACGTAGTCGGCGACGCGGCAGCCGGCCGAGAGCGTGAAGTAACCGTCGAGCTTCAGGTCGGCGACCAGGCGCGAGAGCTTGCTGACATAGGCGTCGTCGCTCGGCAGCACTTCGAAGGTGAACAGACGCGGCCGGTAGCTGCGGGCGTAGAACGAGGGAATCGGCACCACCGGTTCTTGCCCGTAAACCTCCTGCGTGGTCGGGTCCAGCAGCCAGTCGTCGGGCGTCATGCCGGCGCGCTCGGCCTGCGAGAGCTTGGCGAAGTGCTTGATCACCCGATTCTTCAGCAGCTTCTGGTTGAGCTTGAAGTCGTCCTCGTTGTCCTTCAGCGCCTGCAGGATGTACGGCGTGGTGTAGCCGCTGCCGAACTCGACCACGGTCTGCGGTTTGAGCATCCGGATCAGCTGATACAACAAGGGCGCGACGTGCTCCGTTCCCGACAGATGCTGGAACGGCGTGATTTCGGCAATGACCTTGCCGACGAACTCCTCGGAAAACCCCAGCTTCATCTCAGTCCCCACCTTTCCCTGTAATGACTACCCCGTACCGGGCGCGCGGCCCGGCCGGCTTCGTTGTGGCGAAGCCGTCCCCTGGTACTGCGTTCGACTAGATCACCAACTCGTCGCTGACGCTGCGAGCCGCGCTGTGGTCGAGTTCGGCCACCATCCGCCCCACTTCGATCCATTCGGCCAGCCCGCGCACCGTCGGCTGCTCGAACACCGCGCGGATCGGCACGCGCGCATGCAGCGATTCGGCGAGTTGCGCGACCAGGCGCGTGGCGAGCAGCGAGTGGCCGCCGAGCTGGAAGAAGTTCGCGGTGACGCTGACCGTCTCCACGCCCAGCAGCTGCGACCACAGCTGGGCCAGCTGGCGTTCGATGTCGTTGGCGGGCGCCACGTACGCCGCCGCTGCGGTCTGCTGCGGCGCCGGCAGCGCCTTGCGGTCGATCTTGCCGTTGGCGGTCAGCGGCAGCGCGTCGAGTACGGTCAGGCTGGCCGGGTGCATGTAGTCCGGCAACTGCGCGGCCAGGTGGCTGCGCCAGGCGTCGTCGGCCGGCGCGTCCGCACCCGCTTGCAGCACGGCGTAGGCGACCAGTTGCGGTTCGCGGCCTTCCCCGGGCCGATACACATCGACCACGGCATCGGCGATCGCGCTCAACCCGTGCAGGCACTGCTCGATTTCCCCGAGCTCGATGCGGTGGCCGCGCAGCTTGATCTGCTGATCGATACGGCCCAGGTAGCGCAGTTCGCCGTCGTGGCGCAGCTGCACCCAGTCGCCGGTGCGGTACCAGCGACGCGGGCCGTCGAGCAGGTCGCGTTCGACGAAGCGTTCCGCGGTCAGTTCGTCGCGATTCCAGTAGCCGGCGGCCAAAGCCTTGCCGCCGAGCCACAGTTCGCCTACGCCACCGATCGGCGCCGGTTCGCCGTCCAGGCCGACCACTTGCTGGTCGACGTGGCGCAAGCGGCCGCCGAGGTCCGAGACCGTGCCGGTCAAACGGCCGTCGCGGGCGAACGGCTTCATGTGCGTCCACACCGTCGCTTCGGTCGGACCGTAGCAGTTCCACGCGCCCGCGCTGACGCTGGCCAGCCAGTGGCCCAGCGATTCGGCAACGAGTTCGCCGCCGACCAAGGCCTTCAAGCCTGCATGGCCTTGCCAGCCGACTTCGCGCAGCAGCTTCCACGTCACCGGCGTGGCTTGCAGCGCGGTGATGGATTGGGTGTCGATCAGCGCGGCCAGGGCGTTGCCGTCCTGGGTCGCGGCGCGGTCGGCCAGGACCACGGCACCGCCTTGCGACAGCGGCAAGAACAGTTCCAGCACCGAGATGTCGAACGACACCGGCGTTACCGCCAGCCAGCGATACGGGACATCGTCGCCCGTCGCCAGCGCTTCGTGCGCGCTGGCCAGGAACCGGGTCGCCGCGCTGTGCCCGATCATCACACCCTTCGGGCGGCCGGTCGAACCGGAGGTATAGATCACATAAGCCAGATCGGCGGGCGCGACGCCGACGTCGGTGTTGGCTGCGTCGCCATCGACGGTTTCGATGGCGTCGAGCGGCAAGCGCACGATATCGGCTTCGGCCCACGCGTCCAGGCAGACGCGATCGCCGAGCAGCCAACGCGCGCCGCTGTCGCCGACCATGTAATGCAAACGCTCCGCCGGATAAGCCGGATCCAACGGCAGATACGCGGCACCGGCCTTGAGCGTGCCCAACAGCGCCGCGACCAGGTCGGCGTGGCGTTCGGCGCAGACGCCGACCACGCTGCCGACGCCCGCGCCTTGCTCGCGCAGGCGACGCGCCACCGCGTTGGCACGGGCGTTGAGGGTCGCATACGTCCACGCCGCATCGCCGCCGACAAGCGCGACCGCATCGGGCGTTTGTGCCGCCTGTCGCTCGAAGTTCCGATGCACGCATGTCGCGATCGCCTCGTGCTGGGCATCGTGGCGATGCCAGCCCAAGACGGTGTTTTTCTCGTCCTCGCCCATTACCGGCAGTTGGCCGACGCGCCGCGCGGGATCGGCCGCGATGCCTTCGAGCAGGCACGCGAAGCTGTTGGCCCAGGCTCGAACGCTGACTTCATCGAACAGGTCGCTGGCATAGCGCCACGACAGCCACAAACCGCCGTCGTCGGCCTCCTGCACCGTCAGCGTCAGATCGAACTTGCTGACCGCGCGTTCCAGCGGGTAGTCGGAGAACCGCAACCCCTCGCCCAGATCCAGCGCGGCGCGCTCGTTGTTCTGCCACAGCAGCATGATCTGGAACAGCGGATTGTGGCTGAGCTGACGCGCCGGGTTCAGCGCCTCCACCAGCAGTTCGAACGGCATGTGCTGGTGGGCGAAGTCGGCCAGCAACTGCTGCCGCGAGCGCTCCAGCAACTCGACGAACGGTTGCTCGGCGGCGACCTGGGTGCGCAGCACCAAGGTGTTGGCGAACAAGCCGATCAGCTCGGCCAGTTCCGGCTGCTCGCGGTTGGCGATCGCGGTGCCGACGACGATGTCGCCCTCGCCGCTGAAGCGGCTCAGCAGCACCGCGAACGCGCTTTGCACCGTCATGAACAGCGTGGTGCGCTGGCGCTGCGACAGCGATTCCAGCGCCTGCTTGAGCTTCGCCGGCAGTTCCTGGCGATACAGGGCGCCGCGGTAACTCGGCTGCACCGGCCGCGGACGGTCCAGCGGCAATTGATGCACCTGCGGCAAGCCGCCCAGTCGCTGCAACCAGTAATCCCTGGCTTCTTCGAGCGCAGGCCCCTGCAGCCACTGTCGCTGCCACTGAGCGTAATCGCGATACTGGATCGGCAATGGCGCCCGAGTGTCGCCACCACCGATCGCAGCCGCCGCGTACAACGCGTTCAGTTCCCGCGTCAACACCGCCTTGGACCAGCCATCGCAAGCGATGTGGTGCAAGGTCAATACCAGCACGTGGCGGTCCGCCGCGCGCCGCACCAGGCAACCGCGCAGCATCAGGTCCTGGCTCAGATCGAACGGCGTGCCGGCGCTGTCGTGCGCGATCGCCGCGATGGCTTGGTCCTGCGCGTTTCCGCTCAGGCCGCTCACGTCGCTGCGCAACAAACGGAACTGCGGCGCCGGCAAGGCCGATTGAACCGGGCCGGATTCGCCTGCGCGAACCACGCTGCGCAGCGCCGCATGCCGTTCGATCAGCATCGCGAACGCCCGCTCCAACGCGGCGACGTCCAGTTCGCCGTCGACGGCCAGGCTCCAGCTGGCGTTGTACGCACCCGACCGGTCTTCCATCTCGGACAAGAACCAGATCCGCAGTTGCTGGTACGACAAAGGCGCGCCGGACTCCGATCCGGGCGCGGCCTCGATAGCCGGGCGCGAACGCTCCGCGACCGAACCGCGGCGCTCGTCGATATCCGCGGCGAGCTGCCGGATCGTGCGCGCCTCGAACAGCACCGACAGCGGCAGCGCGACGCCGAACACGGTCTCGATCCGCGCCACCAGCTTCATCGCCAGAATCGAATTGCCGCCGAGCTGGAAGAAATTTCCGGCCACGTCCGCTTGCTCGCGGCCCAGCACCTGGGACAAGGCCTCGCACAGCGCGACTTCGGTAGCGGTGTTCGGCGGCTGCGCTTGTGCCGCGACCGTTGCCAGCGTCTGCGGCTTCGGCAACGCGCCGCGGTCGACCTTGCCGTTTTCCAGCGTAGGCAGTCGCGCCATCCGCACGTATGCGGACGGCAGCATATAGGCCGGCAGTCGCGCCGCCAGCGCATCGTGCAGACCCGCGCTCAGGCGCGCCCATCCGTCCTCGTCCAGCGGCTGCGCGGGCACGACATAGGCGACCAGCGATTTCTCGTCGCCGGCCAACGCCAGAGCGTGCGCCACGGCTTCGCGAACCCCTGCGAGCTCGCCGATGCAGGCGGAGATTTCATCGGTCTCGACGCGATGGCCGCGCACCTTCACCTGATCGTCGAGGCGACCGAGGAACTCGATGCGCCCATCCCCGCGCCGCCGCGCCAGATCGCCGGTGCGGTACAGCCGCTGCACCGCGCCGGTTTCGAAACGGTGTTCTACGAAACGCTCGGCGGTCAACGCCGGTTGATTCAGATAGCGCAGGGCCAGGCCCACGCCGCCGAGGTAGAGCTCGCCCGGCACGCCCTGCGGCACCACTCTGCCGTTGCCGTCGAGCAGGTAGGCGGCCATGTTGTCGATCGGATGGCCGATGGCCACGCCCTGCCCCAGATATTCCTCAGCGACCGCGCAGATCGTCGCTTCGGTGGGGCCGTAGGCGTTGAACAGGCGATTATGCCGCGACCACGCCTCGGCCTGCTCGGCGCGGATCGTCTCGCCGCCGACGATGATGGATCGCACGCCGCGCAAGCGCTCGGGCGGCAGCAGCGCCAGCACCGAGGGAATCAGCATCAGATGGGTGATGCCGGCGGTTTCGACATAGCGCGCCAGCGCCAGCGGCTGGGTCTTCAGCGGCTCGTCGACGATATGCAGCTCGGCGCCGCTGCACAGCGCCAGGAAGGTCTCGCAGGCGGCCACGTCGAAGCTCATCGCCGCGTATTGCAGGATGCGGCTTTCGGCGCCGACCGCGAACAGCTCGCGCTGCGACAGCACGTGATTGACCAGCCCGCGGTGATGCAGGAGCACGCCCTTGGGCCGTCCGGTCGAACCGGAGGTGTAGATGGCGTAGGCCGGCGCTTGCTCGCTGGACACCGCGTCCGCGACGACCGGAACCGGCGGCGCCGGCTCGAACGGCGCGGTGGCGTCGACCTCGATCGCGATCCACTCGTCGGTATCCGACCATGCGGACGCAACGCCGGCGTTGCCGCGACGGATCAGCAAATGGGCGATGCCCGCCTCAGCCGCCATGTGGCGCAGCCGGTCCGGCGGATACGACGGATCCAGCGGCACGTACGCACCGCCGGCCTTGAGGACCGCCAGCATCGCCACCGCCGACTCCAGCGACGGCGCAATCAGCAGGCCGACCCGCTCGCCCGCGCCGACGCCGGCCGCGCGCAACTGCGCCGCGACACTGTCGGCGCGGCGGTCGAGTTCGCCGTAGCTCAATCGCGCGGCGCCGGCGACCACCGCCGTGGCCTCGGGCGTCGACGCCGCCCAGCGCTCCACCAGTTCGTGCACGCGCCGCTCGCCGTCCGCGAACGTGCGCCCGGTGCGGTTGCAGTCCGAAGTCTGCCGCGCGATTTCCGTTTCGCTGAGAATCGGCAAGGCATGCACATCGCCATCGGGATCGGTCAGCGCCTGCCCGATCAGGCGCAGCAGCGCGCCGGCCAGCTCGGCGATGCGCTCGCCGTCGAACAGTTCGGTGGCGTAACGCCAGGCGAACACCAGCGTGCCTTCGTGCTCGCGCACCGCCAGGGTCAGGTCGAACTGGCTCGAGCCGCGATCCTGGTCCTGGGCGACGAAGCCGTCCGCCTCGGCGTCGGCGCCGGACGTCGGCGATTCGAGGTTCTGCAGCACCAGCATGATCTGGAACAGCGGATTCGCCGCGAGCTTGCGCTCGGGCTTGAGCGCATCCACCAGCAGTTCGAACGGCAGCTGCTGGTGTTCGTGATCGGCCAGGAAGGCGTCGCGCGCCTCGCGCAGCAGGCTGCGGAAGTCCTGGCGCTCGCGCATGCGCTGGCGCATCACCAAGGTATTGGCGAAGAAACCGACCACCTGCTCCAGCGCACGGTGCGGACGGTTGGCGACCGCGGTTCCGATCACGATGTCCTTCTCGCCGCTGTAGCGCGCCAGCAACGCGCAGAACAGCGCCTTCAGGCCGACGAACAGCGACGCATCCTGGCCGCTCAGGAACGATTTGAACCGCGCGGTGGTCGCCGCATCCAGAATCTCGCGATGGATGGCGCCGTCGAAACTCGGCAGCGCCGGGCGCGGGCGGTCGAGCGGCAGCCGGTGCTCGGACGGCGCGCCGTCGAGGCGCTGCGTCCAGTACGTCATCAGCTGTTTCAGGGGTTCGCCCTGCAGCCAGTCGCGCTGCCAGTCGCTGTAGTCCTGATAGCCGCTTTCCGGCTCGGCCAGCGAGTCTTCCACGCCGTCGCGATGGCAGACGTACAAATGCTGCAGCTCGCGCACGAACAGGTCGACCGACCAACCGTCGCTGACGATGTGATGGAACGTCAGGAATACGTACCACTGTTCCGCGCCGGCCTTGATTACCGACAACTGCAAGGGGCTGTCGCGGGTCAGATCGATCGCCCGGTACTTCTGTTCGTCGCACAGCGCGCGCAGGCGCGGCGCGAGTTCCGGCCCGGCCACGCTGCTGAGATCGAACAGCGCGACCATCGGCGCGAGCGCGGGACGCACGACCTGATACAGCGTGTCGTCGCTGTACTCGAAACGCGTGCGCAGTGCGGCATGGCGCTGGACCAACTGCGAGATCGCCGCATTGAACGCGGCCAAGTCCAGCGCTTCGTCGAGCTTCAACAAGGTGTTGATGTGGTACGCGCCGGGCACCGGGCGCAACCGTTCGAGGAACCACAGGCGCGTCTGCGCAAACGAGGCCAGCGTGCGCACCGCGCCGCGGCGGGCGGTTTCCGGCGAACGCACCGGCAGCGGCGGCGCGACCGGCTGAGCGCTGGCCTGCCCCAGCTGCGCGGCCAGGGCGCGGATGGTCGGGTGCAGAAAGATCTGCTTGAGCTCGAGCGAGATGCCTTGCTCGGCCAGGCGGTTGATGAGGCGCGCGGCCAGCAGCGAATGGCCGCCGAGCTGGAAGAAGTTCGCGGCGACGCTGACGTTTTCCAGGCCCAGCAGTTGCGACCACAAGTCCGCAAGCAAGCGCTCGTTGTCGCTGGTCGCTTCGGCATGCTCGTCGGCCGCTCCGAGCTGCGGCGCCGGCAGCGCCTTGCGGTCGATCTTGCCGTTGGCGCTCAGCGGCAGCGCGTCGAGCACGGTCAGGCTGGCCGGGTGCATGTAGTCCGGCAAATGCGCTGCCAGGTGGCTGCGCCAGGCGTCTTCGGCCGGCGCGTTCGCGCCCGCTTGCAGCACGACGTAGGCGGCCAGTTGCGGCTCGCGGCCGTCGCCGGGGCGGTACACATCGACCACGGCGTCGGCGATATCGCTCAGTCCGTGCAGGCACTGCTCGATTTCCCCGAGCTCGATGCGGTGGCCGCGCAGCTTGATCTGCTGGTCGATACGGCCCAGGTAGCGCAGCTCGCCGTCGTGGCGCAGCTGCACCCAGTCGCCGGTGCGGTACCAGCGGCGCGGGCCGTCGAGCAGATCGCGGTCGACAAAGCGTTCCGCGGTCAGTTCGTCGCGATTCCAGTAGCCGGCGGCCAAAGCTTGGCCGCCGAGCCACAGTTCGCCTACGCCGCCGATCGGCGCCGGTTCCCCATCCAGGCCGACCACTTGCTGGTCGACGTGGCGCAAGCGGCCGCCGAGGTCCGAGACCGTGCCGGTCAAACGGCCGTCGCGGGCGAACGGCTTCATGTGCGTCCACACCGTCGCTTCGGTCGGGCCGTAGCAGTTCCACGCGCCCGCGCTGAGGCTGGCCAGCCAGTGGCCCAGCGATTCGGCAACGAGTTCGCCGCCGACCAGGGCCTTCAAGCCTGCATGGCCTTGCCAGCCGACTTCGCGCAGCAGCTTCCACGTCACCGGCGTGGCTTGCAGCGCGGTGATGGCTTGGGTGTCGATCAGCGCGGCCAGGGCGTTGCCGTCCTGGGTCGCGGCGCGGTCGGCCAGGATGACCGTGCCGCCTTGCGATAGCGGCAGGAACAGTTCCAGCACCGAGATGTCGAACGAGACCGGCGTTACCGCCAGCCAGCGATACGGGACATCATCGCCCGTCGCCAAAGCTTCGTGCGCGCTGGCGAGGAACTGGGTGGCCGCGGCATGGCCGATGGTCACGCCCTTCGGACGGCCGGTCGAGCCGGATGTGTAGATCACATAAGCCAGATCGGCCGGGGTTGCGCCCGCATCGAAGTTCTGCGCGTCGGCCGCCGCCGTTTCGACAGTCTCCAATGTCAGCAGCGCAATGTCGGAATCGCTCCACGCATCCAGGCAAGCGCGATCGCCGACCAACCAGCGCGCACCGCTGTCGTTCACCATGTACTGCAGGCGTTCGGCCGGATAGGCCGGATCCAGCGGCAGATACGCGGCACCGGCCTTGAGCGTGCCCAGCAGCGCGGCGACCAGATCGCCATGGCGTTCGGCGCAGACGCCGACCACGCTGCCGATGCCCGCGCCTTGCTCGCGCAAGCGACGCGCCACCGCGTTGGCGCGGGCGTTCAGGGACGCGTAGGTCCACGATCGATCGCCGCTCGCCAGCGCGATGGCATCGGGCGTGGCCGCGGCCTGGCGTTCGAAATTCTGGTGCAAGCATGCCGGAGCCGGCGCGGCGCCGGCGTCGCGACGATGCCAACCCAGCACGGTCTTACGAGCGTCTTCGTTCATCGCCGGCAGCTTGCCGACACGCTGGCCCGGATCGGCCGCGACGCCTTCCAGCAGGCACGCGAAGCTGTCCGCCCAGGCTCGAACGCTGATTTCATCGAACAGGTCGCTGGCATAGCGCCACGACAGCCACAAACCGCCGTCGTCGGCTTCCTGCACCGTCAGCGTCAGATCGAACTTGCTGACCGCGCGTTCCAGCGGGTAATCCGAGAACTGCAACCCTTCGCCCAGATCCAGCGCGGCGCGCTCGTTGTTCTGCCACAGCAGCATGATCTGGAACAGCGGATTGTGGCTGAGCTGACGCGCCGGGTTCAGCGCCTCCACCAGCAGCTCGAACGGCATGTGCTGGTGGGCGAAGTCGGCCAGCAACTGCTGCCGCGAGCGCTCCAGCAACTCGACGAACGGCTGCTCGGCGGCGACCTGCGTACGCAGCACCAAGGTGTTGGCGAACAAGCCGATCAGCTCGGCCAGTTCCGGCTGCTCGCGGTTGGCGATCGCGGTGCCGACGACGATGTCGCCCTCGCCGCTGAAGCGGCTCAGCAGCACCGCGAACGCGCTTTGCACCGTCATGAACAGCGTGGTGCGCTGGCGCTGCGACAGCGATTCCAGGGCTTGCTTCAAGTCGGCCGGCAATTCCTGGCGGTGGACCGCGCCGCGATAGCTGGGTTGGACCGGTCGCGGCCGGTCCAGCGGCAGTTGATGCACTTGCGGCAGCCCGCTCAGACGCCGCAGCCAGTAATCGCGGGTCTCATCCAGCGCCGGGCCTTGCAGCCACTGACGCTGCCAATGGGCGTAGTCGCGATACTGAATCGACAGCGGCGCACGGACGTCGACGCCGTTTTCGGCCGCCACCGCATACAGCGCGTTCAATTCGCGCGTCAGCACGGCCATCGACCAGCCGTCGCAGACGATGTGATGCAGGGTCAGCACCAGCACGTGACGTTCCGCCGCGCAGCGCACCAGGCAGCCGCGCAGCATCAGGTCTTGGCTCAGGTCGAACGGCGCGGCCGCGCTGTCTCGCGCGATCGCCGCGATTGCTTCGTCCTGTTCGCGTTCGGCCAGACCGCTTACATCTTCGCGCGTCAAACGGAACACCGGCGCCGGCAGGATCGACTGCACCGGTCCGGACTCGCCCTGGCGGATCACCGTGCGCAGAATCGTATGGCGCTCTACCAGCGCGCCGATCGCGCGCTCCAGCGCCGCCGCATCCAGTTCGCCATCGATGGCGATGGTCTGCGGCGAGTTGTAGGCGGAACTGGCGTTCTCCAGTTCCGACAGAATCCACAGCCGGCTCTGGGCGTAGGACAGTTCGACCGGCTCGTCGGTAGACAGCGGCACGATCGCAGGCAGATGCGGAGCCTGCACCGTGGCTTCCTGCGTGGCGGAGTTCGCCTTCTGCGCGAGGATCAGGCCGGCCTGTTCCTCGATGCTGGGCAGTTCGAACAGGCTCTTGAGAGTGAAGTCCACTTCAAAACGGCGGCGGATCTGGCTGGCCAGACGGGTCGCCAGCAACGAGTGGCCGCCGCGTTGGAAGAAGTTTTCGGTCACGCCGATGTCGTCGGTCTTCAGCAGCGCCGACCAGATCTCCAGCAACGCGGATTCGGTTTCGTTGCCGGGTTCGCGACGCTTAGGCGCCGCGGCCTGGCCGCGGACCAGAGCGCGGCGGTCGATCTTGCCGCTGCGCGTCAGCGGCCATTCGTCCACTTGTTCGTAACCGCCCGGCAGCAGATAGCCCGGCAAGCGCGAGGACAGGTCCGCTTCGACGCGAGCCAGATCGCTGGAACTCAGCGAAACATAGGCCCACAGGCTGTCTTGCTCGACCTTGACGACCGCGCCGGTGACTCCATCGCAAGCTTGCAGCGCAGTTTCGATCTCGCCGAGCTCGATGCGGTAACCGCGGACCTTCACTTGATGATCGTTGCGGCCGACGAACTCCAGCTCGCCGAGTTCGTTCCAGCGGGCGCGGTCGCCGCTGCGATACAGCCGCTCGCGCTGGCCCGGAATCGGCTCCAGCTCGACGAAACGTTCGTGGGTCTGCTGGTCGCGCCCCCAATAACCGTCGGCCAGACTGCTGCCGCCGATGCACAGTTCGCCGACGGCGCCGCGCGGCAACGCGCGGCCCTGCTCGTCCAGCACCCAGTAACGGGTGTTGGCCAGCGGCCGGCCGATCGGCACCACGGCCTCGTCGCCGCGTACGCGGTGGACGCTGCTGGTGATGGTGATTTCGGTCGGGCCGTACGAGTTGTACAGCGCGATGCCCGAGCGCTCCGGTACGAACCACGCTTGTTGCAGGCCTCGGTCAAGGACGTCGCCGCCGCTGCTCACGCGGCGCAGCTTTGTGTCGGACCAGCCCGGCACTTCCAGCAACTGGCGCAGATACGCCGGCACCACATGCATCCAGGTCACGCCTTGCGCCGCGACGTAAGCCAGCAGCGCCTCCGGCTCGGTAACGCCATCCGGACGCAGCGCCACGCTGCCGCCGACGCTCAGCGTCGTCAGCAACTGGCTGATCGAGGCATCGAAGCTGGTCGAGGCGAACAGCAGGCTGCGATCCGTCTCGTCCAAATCATAGTTTTGGGCCAACGCCGCCAATTTATCGGCCAACGCACCATGGCTCACCACCACGCCCTTCGGCTGCCCGGTCGAACCGGAGGTGTAGATCATGTAGGCGGGCGATTCGCCGGTTACCGGACTAGCGAACGCCGTCGCGTCCTGCTCGTCGGCATCCGACACCAACACCACGCGCTGCCCGTTCAACGGCAGTTGCGGCGCCAGATACGCCTCGGTCAGCACATGACCGATCCCGGCATCGCTCAGCAAATACGCCAAACGCTCGTCCGGATAGCCCGGATCCAGCGGCACGTACACCGCCCCCGCCTTCATCGTGCCGATCACGCTGGCCAACATGTCCAGCGACCGCTCCTGGCAGACGCCGACGCGGTCGCCCGCTTGAACACCCGACACAGCAAGCAACCGCGCGATCTGGTTCGCGCGCGCATCCAGCTCCGCGAAGCTCAGCGTTTCGTCTTCCAGCGACAGCGCGACCTTGTCGCCGCGCCCGGCCGCGTGCCGCTCGATCAGCGCAGGCACCAGCACCGCCTCGCGCTCCAGCGCGGGCCCCTGCGCCAGAACGGCCAGTTCGGCCAACGCACCGTCATCGGTCAACGCCAAAGAACTGAGCTTGCGTTCCGGATCCGCCAGCACCCCGGCCAACAGGCTGCGCAACCCCGCCGCCATGCGCGCGATCGTTTCCGGCTTGAACAGTTCGACCGAATACCCCCATGCGATCTCGATGCCGTCGCCGACCGGTCCGGCGTGAAGCGAAAGATCGAATTTGCTGACGTCGTACTCCAGCTCGTGGCGCTGCAACCCCAGCGCCCCGGTTTCGCCGTCGGACGTCGAACCGTTCTCGTAGGTGAACATGATCTGCACGAGCGGATGGTGCGCCAGCGACCGCTCGGGATTGACTTGCTCCACCAGCAACTCGAACGGCACGTGCTGATGTTCGAAGTCCGCGATGAAACGGCGCTGTTGATCGCACAGGAACCGCGAAACCGGCTGATCGACGCTCAGGTCCGCGCGCAACACCAGGTTGTTCAAGAAGCAGCCCAGCAACGGCTGCACCGCGGCTTCGACGCGGCTGGCGTTGGCCGACCCCATCAGTACATCGTGGTTGCCGCTGTAGCGCGAAATCAGCAAGGCGAACAGCGACTGCAACACCACGAAGGCGCTGGTGTTCAACGAAGACGACAGCGCGGCCAGACCCGCCGCGGACGCAGCATCCAGGCGCTGGAGGTGCACGCCGCCGGCGTGGCCTTGGCGCTGCGGACGCTCGAAATCCAGAGGCAGGCCGTGAACCGCGGCGACGCCGTCCAGGCGTTCGCGCCAGTAATCGAGCAGCGTTTCCAGCGAACGCCCGGACAGGCGCGCGCGCTGCCAGACGGCGTAGTCGACGTACTGGATCGGCAGGTCGGGCAGCGGATCGGGCTCGCCGCGCAGGCGCGCGCCGTACAGCGCATCCAGCTCGCGCAGCAGCACACCGGTGGACCAGCCGTCGGTAGCGATATGGTGGATCGTGATCACCAACTCGTGATGATCGTCGGCGAACTCGAGCAAATGCACGCGCAGCGGCGGATCGCGCCCCAGGTCGAACGGATGCAGCATCTCGCGGTCGACGAGGGCGCGCAGCGCCGCGGCCTGCGCATCGGCGTCGAGGCCGCGGTGGTCGCTCAGCGATACGCGCACCTGCGCCGCCGGCAGAACCTTCTGCAACGGCTCGCCTTCATCGGCCAGATACACCGTGCGCAGAATGGCGTGACGCGCGACGATGGCGGTGAACGCCGCTTCCAGCGCGTCCAGCGACAGTTCGCCGCGGATGCGGCCGGCCACGCGCGTGTTGTAGATGGCCTTGTCGTCCGACAGCGTCGATTCCAGCCAGATGCGGCGCTGGGCGAACGAAGTCGCCTGCGGCGAAAGCAGCAGCGCCGGATCGGCGACGATGTCCTCGTCGCGATAGTCCGCCGCTCCGCCCTGCCCCAGCATGGCGATCAGCAACAGCTTGTTGGCCTTGAGCAGCGCCTTGATCTCGTCGGAGACCCGATTGCGGGTGGCGGTGACGCGCAATGCGCCGTCCTTGACCGCCAACTCGATCCCTTCTTGCTTGCACAGCGCGAGTATGTCGGCGAGCTTCACAGCGAGAACTCCTCCACGGCTTCCGTTCCTTGCTCGCTGCGTTCGCTGGCAGCGGCCTTGTCCTTGAGCACGTCGATGAACACGGCCTGCTCTTCGATGCTGGGCAGCTCGAACAGGCTCTTGAGGGTGAAGTCGACTTCGAAACGGCGGCGGATCTGGCTCGCCAGGCGGGTCGCCAGCAGCGAGTGGCCGCCGCGTTGGAAGAAGTTGTCGGTCACGCCGATATCGTCGGTCTTCAGCAGCGTCGACCAGATCTCCAGCAACGAGGTCTCGACCTCGTTGCCGGGCGCGCGACGCTTCGGTGCCGAGGCATGGCCGCGGACCAGGGCGTTGCGGTCGACTTTGCCGCTGCGGGTCAGCGGCCATTCGTCCATACGTTCGTAGCCGCCCGGGAGCAGGTAGCTCGGCAAGCGCGAGGACAGTTGCGCTTCGACGTTAGCCAGATCGCCGGAACTCAGCGAAACGTAGGCCCACAGGCTGTCCTGCTCGACCTTGACGACGGCGCCTGTGACGCCATCGCAGGCTTGCAGCGCGGCCTCGATTTCGCCGAGTTCGATACGGTAGCCGCGGACCTTGACCTGATGATCGTTGCGACCGACGAACTCCAGCTCGCCGAGTTCGTTCCAGCGGGCGCGGTCGCCGCTGCGATACAGCCGCTCGCGCTGGCCCGGAACCGGCTCCAGCTCGACGAAGCGTTCGCGGGTCTGCTGGTCGCGCCCCCAATAACCGTCGGCCAGACTGCTGCCGCCGATGCACAGTTCGCCGACGGCGCCCCGTGGCGTCGCATGGCCCTGCTCGTCCAGCACCCAGTAGCGGGTGTTGGCCAGCGGCCGACCAATCGGCACCACGGCTTCGTCGCCACGCACGCGATGGACGCTGCTGGTGATGGTGACTTCGGTCGGGCCGTAGGAGTTGTACAGCGCGATGCCCGAGCGCTCCGGAACGAACCACGCTTGTTGCAGGCCGCGGTCAAGGACGTCGCCGCCGCTGCTCACGCGGCGCAGCTTTGTGTCGGACCAGCCCGGCACTTCCAGCAACTGGCGCAGATACGCCGGTACCACATGCATCCAGGTCACGTCTTGCGCCGCGACGTAAGCCAGCAGCGCCTCCGGCTCGGTAACGCCATCCGGACGCAGCGCCACGCTGCCGCCAACGCTCAGCGTCGTCAGCAACTGGCTGATCGAGGCATCGAAGCTGGTCGAGGCGAACAGCAGGCAGCGATCCGTCTCATCGAGCCCGTAATTCTGGGCCAACGCCGCCAGCTTGTCGGCCAACGCGCCATGGCTCACCACTACGCCCTTGGGCTGACCGGTCGAACCGGACGTATAGATCATGTACGCGGGCGATTCGGCTTTTACCGGACTGGCGAACGCGGTCGCGTCCTGCTCATCGGCGTCGGAAACCAGCACCACACGCTGCGCGCTCAACGGCAGCTGCGGCGCCAGATACGCTTCGGTCAGCACATGACCGATCCCGGCATCGCTCAGCAAATACGCCAGGCGCTCGTCCGGATAGCCCGGATCCAGCGGCACGTACACCGCCCCCGCCTTCATCGTGCCGATGACGCTCGCCAGCATGTCCAGCGTCCGCTCCTGGCAGACGCCGACGCGATCGCCCGCCTGCACACCCGACGTCGCAAGCAATCGCGCGATCTGGTTCGCGCGCGCATCCAGCTCCGCGAAGCTCAGCGTTTCGTCTTCCAGCGACAGCGCGACCTTGTCGCCGCGCTCCAGCGCATGCCGCTCGATCAACGCGGGCACCAGAACCGTCTCGCGCTGCAGCGCCGGCCCCTGCGCCAACGCAGCCAACCCTTCGCGATCCGACCCGTTCACCAACGGCAACGCCCCCAGCCGCTGCGCCGGATCGGCGACCACCGCAGCCAGCAGCGTCTCCAGGCTGGACGCCATCCGCGCGATGGTCGACGGCTTGAACAGATCCGCGGCATAGCACCACGTCAACTCCAGCCCCTGCTCGGAAGGCTTCGCGTACAGAGTCAGATCGTAGTTGACGTTGATCGTCTGACCGCCGCCCACGCCCGACTCGCCGCCTTCGAACCCGACGATGTCGTTGTCCGAATAAATCAGGTTCAGCACCAACTGGAACAGCGGACTGTAGCCGCCGTTGCGCTCCGGATTGAGGGTGCGCACCAGCGCTTCGAACGGCATGTCGAAGTGCGCCTGGTCGTCCAGGGTCTGCTCGCGCACCGCTTGCAGGTGATCGACGAACGACCGATCTTCGCGCACCTCGTTGCGCACCACGCCGGTGTCCACCAGCGCGCCGATCAGGTGGCGCGTGTCGGGGTGGTCGCGGTTGGCCGTGGCGGTGCCCAGGACGATATCGTCCTGGCCGGACCAGCGCGCCAGGAACGCAGAAAACAGCGCCTGCAAGCCGACGAACAGCGTCGCCTTGTGGTTCAGGAACAGCGTCGACAGCGCCTTGTGCAAGGCCGGATCGATGCGGTGCGAATGGAACGCGCCGACCGAACTCGGGCTGGCCGGACGGGCGAAATCCAGCGGCAGGCCATGCACCAGCGGCAGGCCGTCCAGGCGCTGGGTCCAGTACGCTTCCAGGACAGGCAAGCGCTGCTGCAGGGCCGCGTGCTGCCAGGCCGAATAATCGCGGTACTGGATCGGCAACGCGGGCAGATCGACCGGCCGTCCCTGCGCCAGCGCGGCATAGGCCGCACGCAGTTCCTGCGCCAGTTGCTCGTTCGACCAGGCGTCGCAGACGATGTGATGCAGATTGACCAGCAGCGCGCCGCACTCCGGCAGCTGGACCAGCGTCGCGCCGATCAAGGGACCGGTGCGCAGGTCGCGAACCAGCGCGTCCTCGGCCGCCAGCACGTCGTCCAGGCGGCGCGCGCGCTCGTCCGCGTCGCAGCCGCGCAGGTCGACCACGCCCAAGCCGCACTGGCCGCGTTCGTGCACGACCTGCCACAAGCTCTCGGCATGCTCGAACGTGGTCCGCAGCGCCTCATGGCGTGCCACCACCGCGTCCAGCGCCTGCCGGACCAGGCCAGGATCGCAATCGCGCGGCAGCTCGATGCGCATCACCACGTTGAACCGCTTGCCGCTTTCGCTGAGGTTGTCCACGAGCCAGAACTTGTTCTGGCTGTAGGACGCCGGGAACCGCGCCGCACCATCCGCCGATGGCGCGGACACGGTGGCGATCGGCACCGCACCGGCGCGCGCCAGCGGCGAGCGGATCCGCTCGGCCAGATCCGCGAAGCGCGAATGTTCGAGCACATCGCGCACCTGCAACATGCAGCCGAGCGATTGGTACAGCCGGCTGGTCAGCTGGATCGCGATCAGCGAATGGCCGCCGAGCTTGAAGAAACAGCTGTCCGCGCCGATCGACGAAAGCGGCACGTTGAGCAGCGAAGACCACGCCTCCGCCAGCTTGAGCTCCAGTTCGCCGACAGGCGCGCGGCCGGCATCGGCGATGGCGGCGACCGCGGGCAGATTCATCAATGCGTGGCGGTCGAGCTTGCCGTGGCGGGTGCTCGGCCACGCGTGCAGGCAGGCGTAGCGCGCCGGATGCATGTACGCAGGCAGACGTTCGTGAAGCGCGAGCCGCACGCGCTCGATCAGCGCCGGATCGGCCTGCGCGCCTTCGCCGGCGCCGGCCTGCGCATCGACGATCGCGAACGCGAGCAACTGCTGCGCCTGCGGCTCGAACATCACCCGCACGTCGCGGACCAGGCCCGTCGCCAGGATCGCGTGCTCGACTTCGCCGGCCTCGACCCGATAGCCGCGCACCTTGACCTGGGTGTCGCGGCGTCCGACGAACTGCAGGCGCCCGTCGTCCAGCCAGCGCACGAAATCGCCGGTGCGATACAACCGGCCGCGCTCGGATGCCGGGAACGGACTGTCTACGAACGCCTCGCGGGTCAGCGACTCCATGCCGAGATAACCGCGGGCGACGCAATCGCCGCCGATGTAGAGCTCGCCGACGCTGCCGCGCGGCAGCAGCGAGCGACCCTCGCCGAGCACGTACGCGGCGCAGCCGGGCATCGGCCGGCCGAGCGTCACCTTGCCGTCGATCACGTCGAAGGCGCAGTTGACCGTGGTTTCGGTAGGCCCGTAAGCATTCAGCGCCTTGCGGCCGAAACGCGCGCAGTAATGGCTCAGCCGTTCGAGCGCGTGCGCGGAGGTGTCGTCGCCGCCGACGATCAGGTGCGGCGCGTGCCCGGCCCGCGCGATGCCGTCGATCAAGGCCACCGCCAGCGACGGCGAGGTCTTGAAGATGGGCACCTCGTAGCGTTCGATCAGCCGCAGGATCTCGGCCGGCTCCTGCATCTGCCCGGCAGAGAGGATCACCACGCGTGTGCCGGCGCACAGCAGCGCCAGACCGATCAGCGCGGGGTCGAAGGTGAACGCGTGGTTGATCAGCCAACTGTCGGGCGATTCCACACCAAGCGCCCTGCATTGCTGGGCGAAGCCCGGCACGAAGCCGGCGAACTGGCGGTGCTCGACCATGACGCCCTTGGGGCGGCCGGTGGAACCGGAGGTGTAGACCACGTACATCAGTTCGTCGGCGCGGACTTCGCGGCCCGCGTCCGCGGCCGTCGGTTCGAACGCCAACGCCTCGGCCAGATCGAGCAGCGCCGTGGGTTCCGGCAAGGCTTCGCGCCAAGCCGCGGGATCGGCGCACAGCAGCAACGCGGGCCGGGCGTCCTCCAGGATCGCGCGATTGCGCGCCAGCGAGGCTTCCGCATCCAGGCAGACGAAGGCGCCGCCGGCCTTCAGCACGCCCAGCATCGACGCGACCGTCGCCACGCCGCGCGGACCGTGCAGCGCCACCAGGAATTCGCCGCGCTGCGCCTGCGGGCACGCCGCGCGCACGGCCGCGGCGATGCGTTCGACGCGTGCGGCGAGCTCGGCGAAGGTCGCCGATTCGTGCTCGTCGACCGCGGCGACCCGATCGGGAGTGCGCTGCGCCTGGGCTTCGAAACGCGCGATCAACGGCTGGAACGGCGCCGGTTCGGCGGCCTCGCCCTGCCCCAGCGCCAGCAACTGCGCCTGTTCTTCGGCGCCGAGCATCGCCAGCGCATAGATGTTCCGATCCGGCGCCGCCGCGGCGGATTCGGCGAGGTTGAACAGATGCCGCTGCAGGCCGCCGATCCACTCCGCCTCGAACAGATCGGCGTTGTAGTTGAAATGGAATTCGATGCGCTCGTCGCCGCGCTCGGCCACGTACAGGGTCAGGTCGTACTTGGCCTGATCGCCGGCCACCACCTCGAATCCGCCGCCGGCCTCGCCGTCGCCGTGCATCGCGCCGTCGACCATGTTCAACATGATCTGGAACAACGGCGGCGCGCGGCCGCTGCGGTCCCTGTGCAGTTCGTTGACCAGCGATGCGAACGGCACGTCGGCGTTGAGCAAGGACTCCAGGCTGGTTTCGCGCGCGGCGGCCACCAGTTCGGCGAAGCTCAGCGACGGCCGGCAGTCCAACCGCAGCACCACCGGGTCGGCGAACTGTCCGATCAGGTCTTCCAGCGCGGCGCCGCTGCCGTCGGCGCCGGAGCGCTTGGCGAACGGCACGCCGACGACCACGTCCGCAGTGTTGCCGTGGCGCGCGATCAGCAGCGCGAACAGCGCGTGGATCACGCTGAACAAGGACGCGTTGAACGACGCCGACAGCGCCTTGATCCGCCGCGACACGTCCGCATCCAGCGTCGCCGAATGCACCTTGCCGCGATGGCCGTAGGTCTCGCGCCGCGACGCATCGACCGGCAGGCTGTGCACCGCCGGCAGGCCGTCGAGGCGGTCGCGCCAGTACTCCAACTGGCGCTGGAACGCCTGTCCGGCGACCTGCGACTGCTGCGCGCGGCAATAGTCGAAATAGCTCATCGCCGGCGTCGGCAGATCGCACGGCAGGCCCGCCGCGTACGCCGCGTACAGCGCGTCGAACTCGCGTTCGAACACCGTCATCGACAGCGCGTCGAAGCAGATGTGATGCACCGCGAGCACCAGCACGCTGTACCGGCCGCTCAGTTCCAGGTGTTCGAACCGCAGCAACGGACCTTCGGCCAGATCGAACGGCTGCTCCTGCGCATGCGCTTGGTCAATGCAGGCGCGCTGCTGCGCCTCGTCCAGGCCGTCCAGCCTCGCATGCGTCCACGGAACCGTGGCGTCGGCGACGAGTTCCTGCTTCAACACACCGTCGACGACGCGAAAGCGCACGCGCAACGCGGCGTGGCGACGGACGATTTCGGCGACGGCCCGGCGCGCCGCGGCATCGTCGAGCGGGCGCTCGAAGCGGCGGGTGTAGACCAGGTTGTAGAGGTCGCGCTCGTTGCCGAGCTGGCTGTGCAGCCAGATGCCTGCTTGCTGCGCGGAGACGGCAATGCCGGTTCCACTCGCGGTATCGGACGGTGCGGAATCGTGAAACAACGCCCACGAACTTTTGAGCATGTGCAAGAACATCCTTTGTCCGAACGCACGCCGCCATGCGGCAAGCCGCATGCGTGCGAACGCTCCCCCTGTCCGGACGCCGACCTGCGGACGAGCCGCGATGCCGACGCAATTGTTCCGAAGCATCCGTCACGGTCGAACGGACAAATCGGTCACACTTCCCCAGTACGCCCGCCACAACGTGGCCCGTACGTAACCCAAATATTGAGAATCCCCAAGCCCTCGAAGGGCACCGCGCATCACAAAAAGTGTGAACGACAGACCAGATCGATCACTTGCTTCACACAATGCGAAGCACGCATGGCAAGTGAATTTCTTGATCGCCGTACGCCTGAAAAATCCCCCGATGGCGCAATTCGTTTATGACGGCGGCACAAGAATTCTTACGCCCGCCTATTTGCCTTGTCAACACGGTTGCGAGACAGAATCGCACCGAAAATGTGCGCTCCGTTCGTTCTTCAATTTTGCTTCGCGACGCAGTGTAAGCACGCGCTTTCGCACACGTTGATACGCGCGCCGGCGCACGCGGCGGTTCTTCGCTGCGTCCTGTTTTTCCGAGTGTTTTTCCGTTTTTTCGTTCGAATTCATCGATCGATTCGAACCCGTCGAAGTCGCACGCGTCGCGACGGTTCGCTGTGCTCATCAAGGTTGCGGATGCGAGCAGAGCGAATTTGGACATCTACAACATTCATGTATCTGAAACGCAACTTCGATGCGTTGCGCGCGCATCGCTTCGCGAGCGCAGCTCAAGAAATTTTGTGATGCCTGCACATCGAAGAACGATTCATTTGTCTGAAGACCGTTGCCGACGCACGGGCGGCTCGACGTTGCCGCGAGCGCGAAACTGAGACGGTCGACGCGAATGTGTCGACACGAGACGCTGGCGTACGGTCGAGCAATGATCGAGTCGACACTGTCGCGAACGGGCCTTCCCCGCCCTGGCTCCGACCACGCGCGAACGCGGACGCGCCGCAATCGGCGCGCCCGGCGCCGCAGCGACGCTCAGGCCAGGTAGTCCTTCAGGAAGTCCACCCACGCGCGCACCTTGTGCGGCACGTGTCGAGTCGGCGGATACAAGGCGTAGACGGACTGCGCCGGAAAACGGTAGTCGGGCAGCGCGTCGACCAGCGCGCCGCTGGCCAGATCGTCGCGCACCAGCCAGTCGGGCAGCAGCGCCACGCCGCTGCCCTGCCGCGCCAATGCGCGCAGCACCGAAGCGTTGTCGACGACGGCGCGCGGCTTCGGATCGGGACGGAACGCGTGTTCGCCGCCATCGGCGCCGCTGAGCGGCCATTGCGCCACCCGCTGCAAGCGCGAGTGGCCGAGCTGCGGCAGACGCGCCAGTTCGGCGGGCGATCCGATCCGCGCCAGGCCGTGCGCGGCCAGCAGCGACGGCGCCGCCACGGCCAGCACCCGGTAACTGGCCAGCGCGGCCGCACGGTACGGCAGGTCCTGGAACTGTTCGGGCCGTCCGAGCCGGATGGCGACATCGAGCCGGTCGCGGATCAGGTCGGCGCGCGCGGTGTTCGTCTCCAGGCGCACGCGCAAGCCGGGATGGCGTTGCATGAACTCGTGCAGCGCCGGGGCCAGCACCATCGACGCGTATTCGACCGTCGAAGCCAGCCGCAACACGCCGCGCATGCCGCCGTGCTCGCCGCGCGCTTCGTCGATCGCCGCATCGGCTTCCTCGAGCGTGCGCAGGCAACGCGCGTAGAAGCGCGCGCCCGCTTCGGTCAGTTCGACCCGGCGGGTGGTGCGCACCAGCAGGACCACGCCGAGTTCGGTTTCCAGTTGCTTGATGTTGAAGCTCACCGCCGCGCGCGCCTGGTTGAGGCGTTCGGCCGCGGCGGTGAACGAGCCGGCTTCCACCACGGCGCGGAAGACGGCGAAACGGTCGAGACTCACCATGAGGCGGCGCGGATCCTGCGGGAAAGCGAGATGCTGGCGCGAATACTGCGCCGATTGGCAAATTTTTTCGACCAGTGTTTCCGTCGGATCGGCCTTATCCGCGGCGGCCGCGCTGCCTAGACTGCGCGCCATTCCATCCACATCGCCGTCATGACCGCCCGCTCCAGGATCGCCGCCGTCTACTTGCTGGGTTTCGCACTGGATCTGGCCAATATGTTTGCGCTGAACGCCGCCTACCCCGCTCTGCAACGCGAGCTGCGCGCGTCGCTCGCGCAACTGGCCTGGACCAGCACGATCTATGTGCTCGGCCTGACCGCGGTGATTCCGCTCGGCGCCTGGCTCGCGCGCCGCTTCGGCGAGCGGCGCTTGCTGATCGCCTCGCTGTCGCTGTTCGCGCTCGGCACGCTCGGCAGCGGCGCGTCGGGATCGATCGGCGCGCTGCTCGGCTGGCGCTTGCTGCAAGGCCTCGGCGGCGGCCTGTTGATTCCGGTCGGGCAGACGATGGCCTACCGCGCCTACCCCAGCCACGCGCGCGCGCACCTGACCTCGGTGGTGATGGCGGTCGCGCTGCTGGTGCCGGCGCTGTCGCCTGCGTTCGGCGGCATCGTGGCCGATCGCTGCTCGTGGCGCGCGATCTTCTTCGCGATGGCGGCGCCGGCGGTGCTCGCCTGCGCGCTCGCCGCGGTGTGGTTGCCGCGCGACGGCGCGAACCCGCGGCCGGCGCCGCTGGATCTGCCGGGCCTGGGCTTGAGCACGACCGCGCTGGTCGCCTTGTTGCTGGGCCTGAGTTTCGCTGGACAGGCGGGTCAAGGCCGCGTCGCCGCCGCAGCGCTCGCGCTCGCGTTCGCAGCCGGCCTCGCCTACCTCGTTCAAGCCCGGCGCGCCCGCGCGCCGCTGCTGGACCTGAGCCTGCTGGCGCAGCCGCAGCTGCGCGTCGGCCTGATCGTGTACCTGTGCGTGCCCGGCGTGTTCGCCGGCGCCAATCTGGTCGCATTCCTGTATTTCCAGAATGCGCTCGGGCTCAGCGCCACCCGCAGCGGCGCCTTGATGATGCCCTGGGCCGCGGCCGCATTCGCCGCCATCGCGACCACCCGCCGCTGCTTTGCGCGATACGGCGCCAGGCCGCTGTTCGCCTGCGGCATCGTGGTCGAAGCGTTCGCGCTGGCCGCGCTCGCCACGCCGCTGGCCGAATCGGACGCCGGGCGCGTGATCGCGTTCGCGGCGATGGGCTTCGGCGCCAGCCTGTGCACCAGCGCCGCGCAAAGCGCCGCCTTCGTCGACGTTCCGGCCGCGCGCATGGGCGATGCCAGCGCGCTGTGGAACCTCAATCGCCAACTCAGCTTCTGTCTCGGCGTGGCCTTGCTCGGCAGCGCGTTGGGCGCATTGCTGCCGCTGTACGGCGCGGCCGCGCGCACCGCGTATCAGCACTGTTTCGTCCTCGCTGCGGCGTTGACCTTGCTGCCGCTGCCGTGGGTGGCGCGCCTGCCTGCGGTTCGCGTTGGCGCCACGACCTCCTCTGTTTCTTCTCAACCGCACGAGTGATTCCATGAACCCGACCGATCCGTTCTTCTGCGAAATCGTCGACACCCTCGCCGAGATCGAACACTGGCTGTCCGGCCGCGCCGACGACGACGCGCTGGCGCCGCTGCTGGCGCGCTTCGCCGAGGCGTTCTCGATGATTTCGCTGAGCGGCGATGCGCTCGACCGCGCGCAGATCGCGACGTTCTTCCGCACGGGTTTCGGCGCGCGCCCCGGATTGCGCATCGCGATCGACGAGGTGCGCCTGCTGTGCGCGTGGAACGGCGGCGCCGTGCTGGCCTATCGCGAGATCCAGACCGTCGGCTCAGGCGGCCGCAATGTGCGGCGCGCGACTGCGGTGTTCGAACGCGACGACGCCGGCCGCATCCGCTGGCTGCGCCTGCATGAGACGGCGGCAACGCCGTAAGCGCGGGCCTGCGCGGCGCGTGCCGTGCGAGCGGCCGCTGCGCGATGGCCATCGACGCCAATTCTCGAACGCTCTTGCGCTAAATGTGCGCGGCATCGCGCCGCGCGGCGGATGCGGTCACGCTTCAGCCCACGCGCATGCGGCAGCGCCGCATGACAGCAACATTCGCGAACGTATGCTCGTTGCCATCGCCGCGCAGGAGCGCGCGGCCGCATCGACCGCGGATGGGCGCGAGGGAACGCGCCGGGGAATGCATCGGCGGTCCATCGGGGAGAACTCATGCATCAGCACCGCACCACGCCGCGGCCGCGCGCCGCCGCGCTGTTCCTCGCCGCCTCGCTGGCGGCCGCGCCGTTCGCCGCCGGCGCGGTCACCGGCGTCGCCTTCGTCCACGGCACCGGCAAGCAGACCAACGCGTATCAGGATTACTGGCAGCCGACGATGGTCGACAGCGTGCGCCAGGGCCTGGCCAATCCGGGCAACTACGTCGTGGTCAACTGCGACTTCGAGCAGTACATGTGGGACAGCCGCGCGGCCGGTTGCCTGGCCCAGCAGCTCACCGACTTCATCGCCAGCAAGGGCATCACCCAGCTGATCGTCATCACCCATTCCAACGGCGGCAACGTGATGCGTTGGATCCTGTCGAACCCGACCTACGACAGCCGCTATCCGAACATCATCGCCAAGACCGTGCGGGTCAACGCGATCGCGCCGTCCTCGGCCGGCACGCCGCTGGCCGATGCGGCGATGAACGGCAACGCCTTCGAACAGGCGGTGGGCTGGCTGCTGGGCTACAAGTCCGACGCGGTGAAGATGCAGCAGGTCAGCTGGATGGCGACCTACAACGCCAACAATCTGTACGGCACCGCCGGCCGTCCGGCGTTGCCCAAGCCGTTCCGCAGCGTGGTCGGCACCGACGTGGATTCCTCGCCGTTCGACAGCGACAGCTATTGCGGCGGCTATGCCGAGAACGTCGGGCTGGAGACCACCCAGAACTGGTTGAACAGCTGTTCCGACGGGTTCCTCAACTGCTCCAGCCAGTCGGCCGCGGGCACGGTCTGGTTCCAGGACAAGCAGCGCACCGCCGATGCCGAGCCGCTGAGCCACAACCAGAGCCGGCGCGCCTGCTTCAACCTCAACACCATCCTGCGCAACGACATGACCCCGTGAGGACGCCGACCATGCGAACGATTCTGTCCCTTGCCCTGCTCGTCGCCGCCGGGCACGCCAGCGCCGCCGACGCGCCGATGTTGCCGGCGGCCAAGAACGACCAGATCCCGCAGCGCCTGGCCGTGGTCGCCGCGCCCAAGGCCGCGGCCGAACGCGCGCCGCTGCGGTTTTCCTGGGCGCTGGATCCCGACGCCGAACTCGCCGCCGATGCGCTGCCCGAAGCGGTGGAAAGCCGCGAGTACTGGCAGGAAACCGACGGCGCGGCCTTGCAGCGCGGCGTGCCGGTGGCCACCAGCGCGCCGGGCGCGTTGATCCGGGTCAGCCCGGTCGCCGGCGCGGCCCGGGTCGGCGCCGATTCGGTGCGCATCACCCGCGCCGGCCAGCCGGTCGGCGCGCTCAAGCGCACCGGCGCCGAACAGTTGCAAGCCGCCGGCCTCGCGGTCGGCGCCGGCACCGCCGCGGTCCAGCTCGGCGCCGACGCGGCGCCGGGCGCGTACGCGGTGCAGGTCGCGCAGGCGCGCGGCCGCTACGTGGTGCACGTGTTCGAACCCAACAGCGACGTACGCCTGCTCGCGCGCTTGAACCGCGACCATGCGTTGGCCGGCGGTTCTCGCGAAATCGAAGTCGACCTGCAGCGCGGCAAGTCGTCGCTGAAGGCCGAAGGCGGCGCGTTGCTGGTGGCGCCGTCCGGACGCAGCTGGCCGCTGGCGCTGAAGGCCGGCGGCGACGGCAAGCTGCGCGGCGCGGTGCCGCTGCCGGCCGACGCCGGCGACGAGCCGGCGGGCCTGTGGGAAGTGCAGGTGTTCGCCGGCGACGGCAGCATCCAGCGCGATGCGCGCACCGCGATCGCGGTGGCGCAGCCGACCGCCCGGCTCGACGGCGCCTACGCCTTCGATGCGCGCACGCTGAGCTTCGCCCTGCCGCTGCGCGCCGCTTCGCCGGGCCGCTACGAAGTGCGCGGCACGCTGTACGCGAGCAATGCCAAGCGCGAATTGCGGCCGGTGGCGATCGCGCACAGCGCGCAGTGGCTCGACGGCGGCGCGGCGCGGATCGAGCTGGCGTTCGAGCGTTCGCAGTTGCCGAAGGGGTATGGCGCGCCGTTCGAGCTGCGCAATGTGGAGCTCAACGATCAGAGCCGGTTGGCGCCGATCGAGCGGCGCGAGCGGGTGGCGCGGGTTCGTTGATGGCTTGAAGACTGCGCGCGCCCTCATCCGCCCCTTCGGGGCACCTTCTCCCGCAAGCGGGAGAAGGGACAGCTGGCAGCGCTGCTGCTCTTAGCCCCTCTCCCGCTTGCGGGAGAGGGGGTGGGGTGAGGGCCGCCCACCGCGACGCAAACCCAGCCAGCCCCGCTTCATGCCGCCCCCGCCCGACGCGGCTACCCTGACGGCTCCCGTCACGGACCGCCGCATATGAAGAAATGGATCGTCGCCCTCGTCCTGATCGCTGCCCTGCTGATCGGCTACATCGCCGCCGGGCCGTTCCTGACCGTCCACGCCATCCGCACCGCGGTCAAGGAAGGCAACACCGGCGAGTTGTCCAAGCACGTGGATTTCGCCGCGCTGCGGCTGAGCCTGAAGGCCCAGGTCGACGATTATCTGGTGCGCCGCGCCGGTCCGAAGGTGCAGTCCAGCCTGCTCGGCGCGATCGGCCTGAGCATGGCCAGCGGCGTGGCCGGCACCGCGGTCGACGCGATCGCGACGCCGATGGGCATCGGCGCGGTACTGGAGGGGCGCAATCTGGTCAAGCGCTTCGATCCGACCGCGCCGCGCCGCGATGCCTACGCGCCGGTGGATCCGGCCGAACCGCTCAAGCGCGCGAGCTATCGCTTCGAGTCGCCGTCGCGGTTCACCGCGACGGTCGCCAACGCCGACGGGGATCCGGTGGTGTTCGTGCTGACCCGCGATGGGTTGAGCTGGAAGGTCACGGATGTGCGGCTGCCGTTGGAGAAGATGTTGCCTTGAGGGGTGCGCGGGTTCAGCGAGGTTCGTCGTGGTTGGGTTGGCGCGGTCGCGGCTCGCGCCGCTCCTACATGAAAGCAGAGTGCTTGCTTTCTGTGAGCGCCGGCAATATTTTTCACGCGACCGCCGGCCGCCGCGCGCAGCGGTCGCCGGACAGGCATGCCCGGCCCCGATCGTCAACGCCACACGCATTGGACTGGAACGCCATGAAAACGATCTTCTCCGCCCTCGCCTTCGCCGTGCTCGCGCTCAGCGCCAACGCCGCCTACGCCCAGGGCGAGTGCGACAAGTACCGGACCAGCTACGACAAGACCTACTGCTTCGCCAAGCTGTTCCTGGAATCGGACAAGGAGCTCAACGCCGCCTACACCGAGCTGCGCGGCGTGGCCAAGGAGCCGGCCAAGACCCAGCTCAAGCAGACCCAGCTGCAGTGGATCAAGCACCGCGACGCCAGCTGCGAAAGCTCCGGCAGCATCAACGTCGACTGCAACTACCGGGTCAACCGCGAGCGCACCGAGTACCTGCGCGATCGCGCCCGCGAGTGCAAGGCCGGGACCTGCCGCGACGAGATGATCGTCAAGAAGTCCTGGGACTGAGCGGACGCGCCAGCGCGAACGCCGGCGCAAGCCACGCCGCAAGGCGTGGTTTGTTTCGTTTCGGGGTCGCTTTTTGTAGGAGCGGCGCGAGCCGCGACCGCGATAACGCAACTACGCCGTAACCTGCGCAATGGTCGGGTTGTCGCGGTCGCGGCTCGCGCCGCTCCTACAGGGAGCAACCCAACCGCGCTCAGCGATTGGCGACGCCGTGCGGCACGTGCCCCGCCGCGACGTGCCCGCGCGCCGAGGCGATGTTGCTTTCGGAGTCGTCGAAGAAGATGTCCGCGCCGAACGCTTCCAGGAACGGCCCCTTGGCGCGGCCGCCGAGGAACAGCGCTTCGTCGAGGCGGATGCCCCATTCGCGCAGGGTGCGGATCACCCGCTCGTGCGCGGGCACCGAGCGCGCGGTGACCAGCGCGGTGCGGATCGGCGCGTCCTGGCCGACCGGGAACGCGGCCTGCAGGCGATGCAGCGCATCGAGGAAACCGCGGAACGGGCCGCCGGACAACGGCTCGCCGGCGTGGCTGCGTTCGTGCTCGGCGAACGCGGCCAGGCCGCCTTCGCGCGAGACCCGCTCGCCTTCGTCGTCGAAGATCACCGCGTCGCCGTCGAAGGCGATGCGCAGTTGATCCGGCGGCAGGTGCGGGGCCAGCTTGGAGTTCGGCACCGCCGGCAGCAAGGTCGCCGCAGCGATGCCGGCTTCGAGCGCGGCGGTCACGTCGTGGGCGTTGGCCGACAGGAACAGGTCGGCGCCGAACGGCCGGATGTAGGGAAACGGCGGCGCGCCGTTGCTGAACGCCGCGCGCTTGATCGACAGGCCGTGATGGGCGATGGAATTGAAGATGCGCAGCCCGCTGTCGGCGGAGTTGCGCGAGATCAGGATCACCTCGACCCGCGGCGCCTCCGGCGGCGCGTCGCGGTTCAGCGCGAGCAGCTTGCGCACCAGCGGGAAGGCGATGCCGGGGCGCAGGATGTCGTCCTCGCGCGCGCGCTGGAACGCGGCATAGGCGTCGATGCCTTCGCGTTCGAACAGCGAATGGCTCTCTTCCATGTCGAACAGGGTGCGCGAGGAAATCGCGACGATCAGGGGGTCGGCATCACGGTCGGGCATGGGGGCATTGTGCCTGAGGTGCGGGGATTCGGGATTCGGGATTCGGGAGTTGGTAGTTGGGAGTCGGTCGTTGAGTCGAGGGTTGCGTCGTTGGTCGATTGGCGCGGTCGCGGCTCGCGCCGCTCCTACAGGTAGGTCGCGCGCCATGGCGCGAACCGCGGGCGGTGGCCGTGCCGATCCGGACGCTCCGGCGTGTCGCGACGGGCGGCTCGGCCGGCGCCGCTCGCCCCCGCCGCCGATGCGGTATCGTGCCGCACTTCCCGCCGCACGCCCGGACCCGCTCGATGCCCGCCAGTCCCGCCGCCACCGCCGCCGATCCGCAACTCGGCCACGCCCTCAAATCGCGTCAGTTGGTGATGATGGGCCTGGGCAGCGCGATCGGCGCCGGCCTGTTCCTCGGCTCCGGCGTCGGCGTGCAGACCGCGGGCCCGGCGGTGCTGCTGTCGTACCTGATCGCCGGCACGCTGATCATCATCGTGATGCGCGCGCTCGGCGAAATGGCCGCGGCGCGGCCGACCAGCGGCGCGTTTTCGGTGTATGCCGCCGATGCGATGGGCCCGACCGCGGGCGCGACCCTGGGCTGGCTGTGGTGGGTTCAGATCGTGATCGTGGTGGCGGCCGAATCGGTCGGCGCCGCGGGCTTGCTGTCCACGGTCTGGCCGGGGCTGCCGGTCGCCGCCACCTCCTTGGTGTTCATGACCGCCTTCACCCTGGTCAACCTGCTCGGCGTGCGCAATTTCGGCGAGTTCGAGTTCTGGTTCGCGATCCTCAAGGTCGCCGCGATCCTGGCCTTCATCGCGATCGGCGCGGCGCTGCTGCTCGGCCTGCTGCCGGACGTGCCCTCGCCCGGCCTGTCGAACTTCAGCGAGCACGGCGGCTTCGCGCCCAAGGGCTGGGCCGGCGTCGGCGCGGCCTTGCTGGTGGTGGTGTTCGCGTTCGGCGGCACCGAGATCGTCGCGGTCGCCGCGGCCGAGACCCAGGACCCGCAGCGCAGCATCACCCAGGCGATCCGCACCGTGGCCTGGCGCATCCTGGTGTTCTACATCGGCTCGCTGGCGGTCATCATCGCGGTGGTGCCGTGGACCAGCGAACACTTGAAGTCGCCGTTCGCGGCGGTGCTGGAAGTCGCGCGGATTCCCGGTGCGGCCACGGCCATTACCTTGGTCGCGGTGGTGGCGCTGCTGTCGGCGCTCAACGCCAACCTCTACGGCGCCTCGCGCATGATCTATTCGCTGGCCCAGCGCAGCGAAGCGCCGCGCTTGCTCGCCCACCTCAGCCGCAGCCAGGTGCCGGTGGCGGCGGTGCTGGCGAGCGTGGCGTTCGGCTTCGTCGCCACCGCGCTGGAGCTGCTGTATCCGGACAAGGTGCTGCCGGCGCTGTTGAACGTGGTCGGTTCGACCTGTCTGTTGGTGTGGACGCTGTCGCTGGTCTCGCAGCTGATCCTGCGCCGCCGCGCGGACCGCGCCGGCACCGTGCTGCCGTTCAAGATGTGGGCGTTCCCGTACGTGACCTACATCGGCCTGGGCATCCTCGCCCTGGTGTTTGTGCTGGCGCTGATGACGCCGGGGCCGCGGGTGCAGTTGCTGTCGACGGTGGGGCTGACCTTGGGCATCGCGGCGATCAGCGAGATCGCGCGGCGGATCCGCGCGCGGGGTTGAGGGCGGTTTCGCCGTAGCTGGGACGGCGCAGTCGCGGCCTGGGCTCATGTAGGAGCGGCGCGAGCCGCGACCGCGAATCCACAACCACGGCGCCTGCCGCCCCTGCCCGCCGGCCTCAACCGACCTTGACCAACTGATGCAGCGCCAGCGCCCCACCCGGGAACTGGTGCAGACGCCCGCCTTCGGCCAAACCGCCCAGGTCCACCGTGAAGTAGCCGGTCCGCTGCAACAAGCCCGCGACCTCGGCCTTGGCCGCCGCGTCGTCGCCCGACAGGAACAGCGTGCGCTGCCCGCCGTCGGCGTGCGGATCGCTGCCGAGCACCGGCGCCAGCAAGTGATTGAGCGCCTTGACCACGCGCGCGCCCGGCACGAGTTCGGCGAACGCCTCGCTCGAGGTCTTGCCGCCCAGGTCGAACGGCTTGAACTCCGGCGCCTCGATCGCGTTGTTGGCGTCGACCACGATGCGGCCGCGCAGGTCCAGCCCGGCCAGCGCCGCCGGCAGCTTGGACCAGTTCACCGCAACGAAGACCAGGTCGGCCTGCGCCGCCTGCGCGACCGTGCCGGCGCGGATCGACGGCCCGAGCTCGGCGAGGGTGGCGGCCAGCGAGGCCGGACCGCTGCGGTTGGACAAGGTCGCCTGGATCCCGCTGCGGGCCAGGGTGCGGGCGATGGCGGTGCCGATCTGGCCCGCGCCGATGATGCCGATGTTCATGAGGTTTCTCCTTCAAGCCTTTGATAGTGAATGACCCGGCGACGGAAACCTCAGACCGTTTCGAGGTTGTGGCGGCGCCTTGGACGTCACTATGGATGTGGCATTGCGTTCGGATAAGCCGGCAATGCTTAGAATGAATTTCAAGCGATGCTTGAAGGTAGCAACCCCGTGGAAACCCTCGCCAATCTCGAATCCTTCGTCCGCAGCGCCGAACTCGGCGGCTTTTCCGCGGCCGCGCGCCAGCTCGGGCTGAGCCCGGCCGCGGTCAGCCGCAACGTCGCGGTGCTGGAGCGCAACCTCGGCCTGCGCCTGTTCCAGCGCAGCACCCGCAAGCTGACCCTGACCGAAGCCGGCGAACGCGTCCTCGACTCGGTGCGCGAACATGTCGAGGCGCTGCGCGCCGCGCTCGGCGCGGCGGCGCTGGACCGCAGCGAGCCGGCCGGCACGCTCAAGCTCAGCCTGTCGCCCGGTTTCGGCCTGGATTACGTGCTGCCGCTGATGCCCGAATTCCTGCGCCGCTATCCGCGTCTGCGCCTGGACTGGCGCTTCGAGAACCGCCCGGTCGAGCTGATCGCCGAAGGCTTCGACGCCGCGATCGGCGGCGGCATCGAACTCGCCGCCGGGCTGGTGGCGCGGCCGCTGGCGCCGCTGCACCTGATCGCGGTAGCGGCGCCGGCGTACCTGCATCGCTGGGCGGCCGACGGCGGCGCCCTGCCCGCGCATCCCGACGATCTGGCCGGGCACGACGGCATCGTCATGCGTTCGCACCGCCACGGCCGCATCAACCACTGGACCCTGCGCGACGGCGCCGGCCGCGAAGCCGCGGCGCTGCCGCGCGAACGCATGGCCTTCGACGACCCCGAGGCGATGGCGCGCGCCGCCGCGCTCGGCCTCGGCGTGACCCTGGTCGCGGTGCAGTACGCGTTGCCGTATCTCGAAGACGGCCGCCTGCAACGGCTGTTGCCGGACTGGCATGCGGACCTGGGGCCGATCAATCTGTATTTCGCCGGCCGCAGCCTGCTGCCGGCGAAGACCCGCGCGTTCGTGGATTTCCTCGGCGCGGCCTGCGAGCGCGCCGGGCTGGCGCGACGGCTGTCAGGGCGCACGGCGGGGCCTTGACCGCCTCCGCCCCGAGCCAGCCGCGCCGGACGCGCGTCGTCCGGACCGGGCCGCGCCAAGCCGCCCTTGTGCCGTCTATCTGTTGAAACCGTTACGCCACAGCGACCACCACGGTTCGGGCGCCTGCACCAACTGCCCGGTCTTCAGATCGACCTGGAACGGCGTCCAGCCGTCGGGCGGGTCGCATTGCGCCGATCCGCGCACGCAGCCGGCGCGCACCCCGTGCAGGACCACTCCATCGACCGCGAGCATCTCCTGGCGCCAGCGCTCGCTGCCGTCCTCGTTCAAATGCCACAGGTCCAGATAACCGCCGACCAGGAAGCCGAACGTGCCGGCCGGCTCGGCCAGATCCTCCGGCACGATCACCTGCTCCATCGGCGATCCACGCCCATCGCAGAACGATCGCATCTCGCCGGTCTCGGGCCCGACCACATGGCCGTGCCTGCCCGCGACGATCACCACCGCGCGCGCCGAGCAACGCACCTCGCGCGCGAAGGTGTAGCCGCACTCGTGCCACAGATCGATCCGCAGCAACGGGCGGCCGCCGCCGTCGGCGATGCCGACGCGGTCGTCGGCCACGACCGTCGGCCGCGAGTCCCAGGCGAAGGCGATCGCCGGGACGCTTGCCCACGGCTCGGGCAGGCCTTGCAGGAATTGCGCCTGGTACATGTCCGATCGGATGGCGGTAGGCGGGCCGGCTGCGGCGCTCAGCCGCTGGTGAACTGCTCGATCAGCATCCGTTCTTCCAGGTTGTGCTCCGGATCGAACAGCAAGGTGACCGTGCGGTCGCGCGATTCGCGGATGGTGACTTCGACCACGTCGCGCACTTCGTGCGAGTCGGCGGTGGCGCTGACCGGGCGCTTGTACGGGTCGAGCACGCGGAAGCGCACTTCGGTGTCGGCCTTGAGCAGCGCGCCGCGCCAGCGGCGCGGGCGGAATGCGGCGATCGGGGTCAGCGCGATCACCGCCGAGCCCAGCGGCAGGATCGGACCGTGGGCGGAGAAGTTGTAGGCGGTGCTGCCGGCCGGGGTCGCGACCAGGACGCCGTCGCAGATCAGCTCGTCGAGGCGGGTCTGGCCGTTGAGGTCGATGCGCAGGTGCGCGGCCTGGCGGGTCTGGCGCAGCAGCGAGACTTCGTTGTAGGCCAGCGAGCCGAAGCTCGCGCCCGACTCGGTCTGCGCGACCATTTCCAGCGGCCGCAGCACCGCCGGCTCGGCCAGGGTCAGGCGTTCGAGCAAGTCGTCGCCGCCGCCGGCGTGCTGGTTCATCAGGAAGCCGACCGTGCCGAGCTTCATCCCGTACACGGGTTTGCCGAGCGCGCCGTGGCGGTGCAGGGTCTGCAGCATGAAGCCGTCGCCGCCGAGCGCGCACAGGATGTCGGCGTCGGCCGGTTCGCACTGGCCGTGGCGGGCGCTGAGTCCGGCGAGCGCGCGCTGCGCTTCGTCGGTGTGGCTGGCGAGAAAGGCGATGCGGGGCGTCGCGGTCATCGGCGGCTCCGGGAGGACCGCGTCAGCATAACCCGGCCGGTGCGGGGGATTGGTGTCGGGGCGGCGCAACGCGAGGTGTTGGCGGAATGTGTTTTTCGCGACGCGGTCGCGGTTTGCGCGCGCATTGGTACCGCGCCGTCGCGGTTTCTTCCTGTAGGAGCGGCGCGAGCCGCGACCGCGACAACGCAGCGATTGCGCAAGGTCCGTCGTAGTTGCGTTTTCGCGGTCGCGGCTCGCGCCGCTCCTACAGGGGACCGCCCACGAAAAAGCCCCTCGCCCGCGAGGGCGAAGGGCTTGGTTTCGCTGCCGCGAAGCCGGCGCGAACGCCGGCCCCGCGCATCGCCGTCAGCCGCGCGCGGCCAACTGCGACAGACGCTGCACCGCGACCGACGCGGTCGGGTAGTCCAGGGTCTTCTGCGCCGCCAGTTCGGTCAGCATCGCCAGGGTGAAGCGCAGCGACTGGTCGTCGCGGCTCAGCCACTGCTTGACCTTGGCTTCGGCGTTGGCGCCCGGCATCTTCAGCACCTGGCCGACCAGCACGCGCTGCTGGGTCGACAGTTCCTCGCGCAGCACGCCGCGCGCGACCGCGTGCCAGCGGCCGTCGACGGCCAGCGCGTCGATCTGCTCCTGCAGCCACGGCAGGCGCAGCGCTTCGCCGAGGCGGAAGTGGACCTTGGCCACGTCGACCGGCTTGAGCTTGCGCTCGCGCGCCAGTTCGATGATGTCGCAGCTCGGCTCCAGGTACGGCAGCGCCGCCAGCTGCGCGGCCAGCGCTTCCGGCACGCCCTTGGCCTTCCAGTCGGCGAACGCGGCATCGTGCGCCGGACGCTCGCCGTCGCCGAGGATGCCGTGGCCGGCGCGGATGTTCTTGAAGCCGTCGTGGTAGCGCTCCACCGCGGTGGTGATGTCGGGGATCGCGCCGGGGCGCGACAGCAGCCAGCGCGTGAACGAGCGCTGCAGGTTCCAGATCACCTGCAGGGCGTCGATCTGGGTCGACTCGGCGACCTTGCCGTCGAGCGCGTCGATCTGCGCCCACAGCTCGCGCGCGTCGAGCGTCTCGCGGGTGATGGTGAAGGCCTTGGCGACCTCGCCCGGGGTGCGGCCGCTGTCTTCCTGCATGCGCAGCAGGAAGGTCGCGCCCATCCGGTTGATGGTCGAGTTGGTCACCGCGGTGGCGATGATCTCGCGCTTCAGGCGGTGGTTCTCCATCGCCTTGGCGTACTTGGCCTGCAACGGCTGCGGGAAGTAGCGGACCAGTTCCTTCGACAGGTACGGGTCTTCCGGCACGTCCGAATCGAGCATCTGCTGGAACGCGACCAGCTTGGAGTACGACAGCAGCACCGACAGTTCCGGACGGGTCAGGCCCTGGCCGCGCGCCTTGCGCTCGGCGATCTCGGCGTCGGTCGGCAGGAACTCGATCTGGCGGTCGAGCAGGCCCTGCGATTCCAGGGTGCGGATGAAGTGCAGCTTGCTGCCCAGGCGGGTCAGGCTCATCCGCTCCATCAGGCTGATCGCCTGGTTCTGGCGGTAGTTGTCGTTGAGCACCAGCTCGGCGACCTCGTCGGTCATCGACGCCAGCAGCTTGTTGCGCTCCGGCAGCGTGAGCTTCTTCGCCTGCACCTGCCCGTTGAGCAGGATCTTGATGTTGACCTCGTGGTCGGAGGTGTCCACGCCGGCGGAGTTGTCGATGAAGTCGGTGTTCAGCAGCACGCCGTGCTGGGCCGCTTCGATGCGGCCGAGCTGGGTCAGGCCGAGGTTGCCGCCCTCGCCGACCATCTTGCAGCGCAGGTCCGCGCCGTTGACGCGCAGGGCGTTGTTGGCGCGGTCGCCGACGTCGCCGTTGGACTCGCTGCGGGCCTTGACGTAGGTGCCGATGCCGCCGTTCCACAGCAGGTCGACCGGCGCCTTGAGGATCGCGCTCATCAGTTCGGCCGGGCTCAGCGCGCTGACGTTGCCTTCGATGCCGAGCGCGGCGCGGGCCTCGGCCGACAGCGGGATCGACTTGGCCGAGCGCGGGTACACGCCGCCGCCCTTGCTGATGAGCTTCTTGTCGTAATCCTCCCAGCTCGAACGCGGCAGCTTGAACATGCGGTCGCGTTCGGCGAACGAGCGCGCCGCGTCCGGAGTCGGGTCGAGGAAGATGTGGCGGTGGTCGAACGCGGCGACCAGCAGGATGTGTTCGCTCAGCAGCATGCCGTTGCCGAACACGTCGCCGGACATGTCGCCGATGCCGACCGCGGTGAAGTCCTGGGTCTGGCTGTCGCGGCCGAGCGCGCGGAAGTGGCGCTTGACCGATTCCCACGCGCCCTTGGCGGTGATGCCCATGCCCTTGTGGTCGTAACCGACCGAGCCGCCCGAGGCGAACGCGTCGTCGAGCCAGAACTTGTGCTCGGCGGCGATGCCGTTGGCGATGTCGGAGAAGGTCGCGGTGCCCTTGTCGGCGGCGACGACCAGGTAGGGGTCGTCGTTGTCGTGACGCACGACATTAGCCGGCGGCACGATCTTGCCGTCGACGATGTTGTCGGTGATGTCGAGCAGGCCGTTGATGAACATCTTGTAGCAGGCGATGCCCTCGGCCAGCACCGCGTCGCGGTCGCCGCCCAGCGGCGGACGCTTGGCGAAGAAGCCGCCCTTGGAACCGACCGGCACGATCACCGTGTTCTTGACCATCTGCGCCTTGACCAGACCCAGCACCTCGGTGCGGAAGTCCTCGCGCCGGTCCGACCAGCGCAGGCCGCCGCGGGCGACCGGGCCGAAGCGCAGGTGCACGCCTTCTACGCGCGGGCCGTAGACGAAGATTTCGCGGTAGGGCTTGGGCTTGGGCAGGTCCGGCACCTGCGCCGAATCGAACTTGTAGCTGACGTAGCCGCGGTCGGAACCATCGTTCGCGCGCTGGTAGTAGCTGGTGCGCAACGTCGCCTGGATCGCGCCGATGAAGCTGCGCAGGATGCGGTCTTCGTCGAGGCTGGAGACGCGGTCGAGCAGCGACTTCAGCGCGGTCACCGCGGCCTCGGCCTGGGCCTCGCGCTTGCCGGCGCGGGCGGCGATGACCGGCTCGAGCGCGGCGCGCACGGCGTCGTCGCCGTCGTGCAGGGCTTCGAACTGGACCTTGAGGCGGTCCTGGCCGGCCTTGATCTCGGCCTTGCTCTCGCTGCCGGTGGTCGGGTCGAAGCGCGCTTCGAACAGCTCGACCAGCAGGCGCGCCAGCAACGGATAGCGGGCGAAGGTTTCTTCGACGTAGCTCTGCGAGAACGGCACGCCGACCTGCAGCAGGTACTTGCAGTACGCGCGCAGCATCGCGATCTGGCGCCAGGACAGGCTGGCGGCCAGGATCAGGCGGTTGAAGCCGTCGTTCTCGGCGTTGCCGCGCCAGATCTGGGCGAAGGCGTCCTCGAAGTTCTCGTCGAGGCGGTCGACGTCGATGTCGGTGTTGGCGGTCTCGACTTCGAAGTCCTGGATGTAGACCGGCTGGCCGTCGACGGTCAGCCGGTACGGGTGCTCGGAGATCACCCGCAGGCCCATGTTCTCCATCATCGGCAGCGCGTCCGACAGCGGGATGTCGTCGAGCTGGCGGTAGAACTTGAAGCGCAGGCCGCCCTCGCCCGGACGGGTCCGGCACAGGCTCAAGCGCAGGTCTTCCGGACCGCTCAGCGCGGCCAGGTGGGCGATGTCCTGCGCGGCGACGCCGGCGGAGACTTCGTCGATGTAGCCCGGCGGCAGCGCGCGGCCGTAGCGCTGGATCAGCGCCAGGCCCTGCTGCTCGCCGTTGTTGCGCACCAGCGCTTCGCGCAGGTCGTCCTGGCGGTTGCGCACGATCTCGGTCAGCTGCGCTTCGATCGCGCCGTTGTCGACCTGCACCGCCTCGCCCGACTTCGGCCGCACGATCAGGTGCAGCTGGGCCAGCGGCGACTCGCCGATGTGCACGGTGGTGTCGACGTGCTCGCCGTGCAGCTTGTCCTTGAGCATCGCTTCCACGCGCAGGCGCACGTCGGTGTTGAAGCGTTCGCGCGGGATGTAGACCAGCACCGAGAAATAGCGGCCGTAGCGGTCGCGGCGCAGGAACAGCTTGCTGCGCACGCGCTCCTGCAGGCCGAGGATGCCCGAGGTGGTCTTGAGCAGTTCTTCCTCGCCGGACTGGAACAGCTCGTCGCGCGGCAGGGTTTCCAGCACGTGGCGCAGGGCCTTGCCGCTGTGGCTGTCGGCGGCCAGGCCGGACTGCTGCATCACGTAGTTGTGGCGCTGGCGCACCAGCGGGATGTCCCACGGGCGGCGGTTGTAGGCGCTGGAGGTGTACAGGCCGAGGAAGCGCTTCTCGCCGGTCGGACGGCCCTGGGCGTCGAAGCTGAGCACGCCGATGTAGTCCATGTAGCCCGGACGGTGCACGGTCGAGCGCGCATTGGTCTTGGTCAGGATCAGCGCATCGACCGAACCCGACTGCGGCATGTAGTGGGCCGCCAGCGAGGTCAGCGCGCGCGGCTTGCCGCCCTGCTTGCCGCGCAGCAGGCCCAGGCCGCTGTCCTTGACCGCGCGCAGCACGCCTTCGCCGCCCTGCTGCACGACTTCGTATTCGCGGTAGCCGAGGAAGGTGAAGTGGTTGTCGGCGGCCCATTGCAGGAACGCCTGCGCCTCGAGCTTGCCCTGCTCGTCGATCGGCATGGTCTGCGCCGGCAGTTCGTCGGCGACCTGCTTCATCCGGTCGCGCATCTGCGACCAGTCGCGCACGATCGCGCGTACGTCGGCGAGCACGGTGTCGAGCGCCTGCTTGATCTGCGCCATCGCTTCCGGCGTCTGCCGGTCCAGCTCCAGGTGCATCAGCGATTCGGCCTGGCCTTCGCCGACCGCGAGCAGCTTGCCGGCCTTGTCGCGCTGGAACTTGACCACCGGATGGCCGAGCACGTGCACGCCGACGCCGAGGTCGGCCAGGGCCATCGTCACCGAGTCGACCAGGAACGGCATGTCGTCGTTGGCGACCTGCAGCACGGTGTGCTGCGATTCCCAGCCGTGGCTCTTGAGCTGCGGGTTGAACAGGCGCACCAGCGCGTTGCCGGGCTTGCGGTCGCGGGCGAAGTCGAGGAAGTCGGCGGCCAGCGCGGCCCAGCCGTCGGCCGCGTGCTGCGGCATCTCGTCGCTGCTCATGCGCTTGTAGAACGCCTGGGCGAAGGCCTCGGCCTCGGCATGGCGCGCCTTCGGCAGGCGCTTGCGCATGGCTTCGACGACCGGGCGCAGGTCGACCGACTGCGCGTCCAGCGGCGGCGCCGACTGCGGCGCGCGGCTGGCGGACTTGGCGGCCGGCTTGGCGGCGGCCGCGGGCTTGGCGGCGGACTTGGCGGCCGGTGCGGTCGCCTTGGCTTGCTTGGCCGGGGCCGCCTTGGCGGCCTTGGCGGCCGGTTTGGCGGGTTCGGACTTGGAAGCTTTGGGTTTGCTGCTCATGGGAACGTTTTAGGTCCGGATGGAATGAGGCCCACGCTTGCGCGCGGGCCAAGAGAGAGGTTGTTGCAGCGGATACAGCGGAATTCGTACGGCGGCAAAAGCGCCGGCGCCGTAATCGGGCGACGCCGCGGCGCAGCCGCGCGCGCCGGCGCGAAGGCCGGAGCGCGGGCCGGCGTGAAGCGCGGCGGCGACGACGGCGCGCAGGCCAGTGCCGCCGTCCTCAGGACAGGCGGTGGGCCGGGACGAGCCGAAACGTTTCATCGGCGGGGAACGTCAGCGCAGGCCGGTTTCGTTGCGGGCGATGACCAGACGCTGGATCTCGCTGGTGCCTTCGTAGATCTCGGTGATCTTGGCGTCGCGGAAATAGCGCTCCAGCGGCATCTCCTTGGAATAGCCCATGCCGCCGTGGATCTGCACGGCCTGGTGGGTGATCCACATCGCCGCTTCCGAGGCTGTCAGCTTGGCGATCGCCGCCTCGTTGCTGAAGCGGCCGCCGTTCTTTTCGGTCCGGCCCTTCTGCCAGGCCGCGCGCAAGGTCAGCAGCAGGGCCGCGTCGAGCTTGCACTTCATGTCGGCGATCTTGGCCTGGGTCATCTGGAAGGTGCCGATCGGCGCGCCGAAGGCCTTGCGTTCCTTGACGTAGTCCAGGGTGCGCTCGTAGGCGGCGCGGGCGATGCCGATGGCCTGGCTGGCGATGCCGATGCGGCCGGCGTCGAGCACGCCCATCGCGATCTTGAAGCCGTGGCCTTCCTCGCCGAGCACGTCGTCGGCGCTGGCGACGTAGTCCTCGAATTCGATCTCGCAGGTGGCCGAGGCGCGGATGCCGAGCTTGGGCTCGGTCTTGCCGCGGTGGAAGCCGGGCTTGGCGGTGTCGATCATGAACGCGGTGATGCCGCGCGCGCCCTTGTCCGGGTCGGTCATCGCGAACAGCACGATGTACTTGGCGACCGGGCCGGAGGTGATCCAGCTTTTCTTGCCGTTGATGACGAAGCTGCCGTCGGCCTGCTTGACCGCCTTGCAGCGCATCGCGGTGGCGTCGGAGCCCGACTGCGGCTCGGTCAGGGCGAACGCGCCGATTTCGCGGCCTTCGGCGATCGCGCGCACGTACAGCTGCTTCTGCGCTTCGCTGCCGAACTTGAGGATGCCGTTGCAGAACAGCGAATTGTTGACCGAGACGATGGTCGAGTGCGCGGCGTCGCCGGCGGCGATCTCGACCATGGCCAGCACGTAGGCCACCGGGTCCATGCCGGCGCCGCCGTACTCGGCCGGCACCTCGATGCCCATCAGGCCGTTTTCGCCGAGGGTGCGGATGTTCTCGAGCGGGAATTCGCCGGTCTGGTCATGGTGCTCGGCGCTGGGAGCAATCTTCTCCTGGGCGATACGGCGCGCCACGTCCTGGATCATCAACTGCTCTTCGGTAAAGCCAAAATCCACGTCGCACCTCTGCTGGGTTGAGCGCTGCGGCCGTTCCCCCTTTTCGCGGCGCGCTCTGCGGCGCGGTCGCATCCCGGAACGACCGGCGCGTTGGTTCTGCGTCCTGGTCCGCGACCGTGCATCGGGCCGCGAATGCGAATTGTAGCCGCGCGCGCCGCAGAACCCCACCCATGCGGCTGCCCCGATCTGGCGTCATGCCGGTCTTCGCCGCCGCGCTTCAGTCGCCGTTGCGGCGTGCTGCGGCGCCGCACGACTTGACCTGGGCGCACGGCCGGCACACACTTATCTCTATATCGCGATACGTTGATGAAAGCCGGGAATAGGGATTCGGGATTGGGGATTCGCAGAGCGGATCGTCCCGCCCATACCGCGTAACCGCTTTCACCGATCCCTCATCTCAAATCCCGAATCCCGACCTATGGACCTCGAAGGCTGGTCAGCCCGACTCAAAGTATTCGCCGACGCGACCCGCGTGCGCCTGCTCGCCCTGCTCGAGCGCGAGGAGCTGACCGTGGCCGAGCTGTCGGCGATCACCCGGCTGGCCCAGCCGCGCGTGTCCACCCACCTGTCCAAGCTCAAGGAAGCCGGGCTGGTGCGCGACCGCCGCGCCGGCGTCTCGGCGTACTACCGTTTCGACGAAGGCGCGCTCGACCAGGCCCAGCGCGCGCTGTGGCAGACCCTGAGCACCGGCAGCGACGATCCTTTGCTGCGCCAGGACGCCGAGCGCGTGACCGCGGTGCTGGCGATGCGCGCCTCCGACCAGAACTGGGCCGACTCGGTCGCCGGCGACATGGAACGCCACTACTCGCCTGGCCGCACCTGGGAAGCGCTGGCGCGTTCGGCGCTGCCGTTGCTGCAGCCCGGCGACGTGCTCGACATCGCCTCCGGCGACGGCGTGCTGGCCGAACTGCTGGCGCCGCACTCGCACCGCTACATCTGCCTGGACGCCAGCACCAAGGTGGTCGCCGCCGCGTCCGAGCGCCTGCGCAAGCTGCGCAACGTGGAAGTGCGCGAAGGCGACATGCACGCGCTGCCGTTCGAAGCCGAGACCTTCGACCTGGTGGTGCTGATGCACGCGCTGACCTACGCCGAGCAGCCGGCCCAGGCCGTGGTCGAGGCCGCGCGCGTGCTGCGCCCCGGCGGCCGCCTGCTGCTGACCAGTCTGGCCCGGCACGAGCACCGCGGCGCGGTCGAGGCCTTCGGCCACGTCAACCTCGGCTTCACCGAGAAGGACCTGCATAAGTTCGCGTCCAAGGCCGGCTTCGAGATCGTCAGCTGCGAGACCGTCACCCGCGAGCGCCGTCCGCCGCACTTCGAGGTGATCGCGCTGATGGCGCGCAAGCCGCAGCCCGAGCCGGCGCGCAAGCCCGGCAAGAAGTGACCGTCCGCCCGCACCCGCACCGTCGACAAGAGCAACGCCGATGAACGCCCTGCCCTGGCTCCACCCCGAACGCGCCCACGCGCTGCTGCGCGGCCTGTCCGAACGCATCCTCATCATCGACGGGGCGATGGGCACGATGATCCAGCAGCACTCGCTGAGCGAGGAGGACTACCGCGGCGAACGCTTCGCCGAAGGCTACGACCGGCTGTATTCGCCGCCGGTGCGCGAGCACGACGGCGAACACGTGCACGGCGAAGGCTGCGGCTGCGCGCGCGACCAGCGCGGCAACAACGACCTGCTTACTTTGACCCGCCCCGACATCATCGCCGGCATCCACCGCGAGTACCTGCAGGCCGGCGCCGACCTGGTCGAGACCAACACCTTCAACTCGACCACGATCTCGCTGGAGGACTACGGGCTGGAGCATCTGGCGCGCGAACTCAACTTCGAAGGCGCCAGGCTCGCGCGCGGCGTCTGCGACGAGATCGAGGCGCTCGACCCGGCGCGCCCGCGCTTCGTCATCGGCGTGCTCGGCCCGACCAGCCGCACCGCCTCGCTGAGCCCGGACGTGAACCGCCCCGGCTACCGCGCGATCAGCTTCGACCAACTGCGCGAGGCCTACCGCGAGGCCGCCGACGGCCTGATCGACGGCGGCGCCGACGTGCTGATGGTGGAAACCATCTTCGACACCCTCAACGCCAAAGCCGCGCTGTTCGCGATCGAGGAAGCCTTCGACGCGCGCGGCGCGCGGCTGCCGGTAATGATCTCCGGCACGATCACCGACGCCTCCGGCCGCACCCTCTCGGGCCAGACCGCCGAGGCGTTCTGGTACTCGGTGCGGCACGTGCAGCCGACCGCGGTCGGGCTGAACTGCGCGCTCGGCGCCAAGGACCTGCGCGTGCACGTCGACGTGCTTTCGCAGATCGCCGACGCCCACGTCAGCACCCACCCCAACGCCGGCCTGCCGAACGCCTTCGGCGGCTACGACGAAACCCCCGAGGACATGGCCGCGGTGCTCGGCGAATTCGCCCAGGCCGGGCTGTTGAATCTGGTCGGCGGCTGCTGCGGCACCACGCCGGCGCATATCGCCGCGATCGCCGCGGTGGTCGCAGGGGTGCCGCCGCGGCAGCCGTTGCAGTTGGTCGACGCGGCGGCGTGAGGCTCGCTCTCGCCCGTCGCCGCGCTCCCTACCTACCGTCATTCCCGCGAAGGCGGGAATCCAGAGACTTCAGAGTCCTGTCGCGATAAAGCCCTGGATCCCCGCCTCCGCGGGGATGACGAGCCAAAAAAACCGATACCGCCGATGACCACCGCCCTTCCCCGCCAGACCCGCCTCAGCGGCCTCGAACCGCTGCAGATCACCCCGGAAAGCAACTTCGTCAACGTCGGCGAACGCACCAACGTCACCGGCAGCGCGCAGTTCAAGAAACTGATCCTGGAAGGCCGCCTCGACGAAGCGGTGGTGGTCGCGCGCCAGCAGGTCGAGAACGGCGCCCAGGTCATCGACATCAACATGGACGAAGGCCTGCTCGACTCGCAGCAGGCGATGGTCGAGTTCATCAATCTGATCGCGGCCGAGCCGGACATCGCGCGGGTGCCGGTGATGGTCGACAGCTCCAAGTGGAACGTGATCGAGGCCGGGCTGAAGTGCCTGCAGGGCAAGGGCATCGTCAACTCGATCTCGATGAAGGAAGGCGAAGCCGAGTTCCTGCGCCAGGCGCGGCTGGTGCGCCGCTACGGCGCGGCGGTGGTGGTGATGGCGTTCGACGAGGTCGGCCAGGCCGACACCATCGAGCGCAAGGTCGAGATCTGCTCGCGCGCCTACCAGCTGCTGACCGAGCAGGTCGGCTTCCCGCCCGAGGACATCATCTTCGACCCCAACGTGTTCGCGGTCGCCACCGGCATCGAGGAGCACAACGATTACGCGGTGGCCTTCATCGAGGCCACGCGCGAGATCAAGCGGCGTTTCCCGTACTGCCACATCTCCGGCGGCGTGTCGAACGTGTCGTTCTCGTTCCGCGGCAACGAGCCGGTGCGCCAAGCCATCCACGTGGTGTTCCTGTATCACGCGATCAAGGCCGGCATGGACATGGGCATCGTCAACGCCGGCGCGCTGCCGCTGTACGACGACCTCGACGCGGATTTGCGCGAGCGGGTCGAGGACGTGGTGCTGAACCGCCGCAGCGACGCCACCGAGCGCCTGCTCGAGATCGCCGACCGCTTCAAGGGCAAGAAGGGCGAGAAGAAGGTCGAGGACCTGCGCTGGCGCGACAAGCCGGTGCGCGACCGCCTCAGCCACGCCCTGGTCCACGGCATCGACCAGTGGATCGAGGAAGACACCGAGACCGCGCGCGCCGAATCGACCCGCCCGCTCGACGTGATCGAAGGCCCGCTGATGTCCGGCATGAACGTGGTCGGCGACCTGTTCGGCGCCGGCAAGATGTTCCTGCCGCAGGTGGTCAAGTCGGCGCGGGTGATGAAGAAGGCGGTCGCTTATCTGCTGCCGTACATCGAAGCCGAGAAGCTGCGCACCGGCGATGTCGGCAAGTCCAACGGCAAGATCGTCATGGCCACGGTCAAGGGCGACGTGCACGACATCGGCAAGAACATCGTCGGCGTGGTCCTGGCCTGCAACAACTTCGAGGTCGTCGACCTCGGGGTGATGGTGCCGGCGCAGACCATCCTCGATCGCGCCCGCGCCGAGAACGCCGACCTGATCGGCCTGTCCGGCCTGATCACGCCGTCGCTGGAGGAGATGAGCCACGTCGCCCGCGAAATGCAGCGCCAGGGCTTCACCATGCCGCTGCTGATCGGCGGCGCGACGACCTCGCGCGCGCACACCGCGCTGAAGATCGACCCGCACTACAAGGCGCCGACGATCTGGGTCAAGGACGCCTCGCGCGCGGTCGGCGTGGCCCAGTCGCTGATCTCGATCGAACTGCGCGAGCCGTTCGTCGCCGCCAACGCCTCCGACTACGCCGAGATCCGCCAGCGCCATCGCCAGCGCGGCGACGGCAAGCGCCTGGTGTCGCTGGACAAAGCCCGCGGCCAGCGCTTCGACGGCGGCTGGAGCGAGTACGCGCCGCCGGCGCCGAACGCGCCCGGCGTGTACGTGTTCGACGATTACCCGCTCGACGAGTTGGTCGACTACATCGACTGGACGCCGTTCTTCAACACCTGGGAACTGGCCGGGCGCTACCCGGCGATCCTGACCGACGAGATCGTCGGCACCCAGGCCAGCGAGCTGTACCGCGACGCGCGCGCGATGCTCAAGCAGCTCGTCGCGGAGAAGTGGATCCAGGCCAAGGCGGTGTTCGGGCTGTGGCCGGCGAATGCGGTCGGCGACGATGTCGACGTCGACCTGAGCGTCGCCCTCGATGCGGCGCCGCTGCCGGCGGACGGCGCCGGCGGCGTGCAGCCGCGCCGCGTCGGCAACGGCGTGGACGGCACGATGCGCTTGCACTTCCTGCGCCAGCAGGTCGACAAACCGGTCGACCGCCCCGACTTCTGCCTGGCCGATTTCATCGCGCCGAAGGACAGCGGCCGCCAGGACTGGATCGGCGGCTTCGCGGTCACCGCGGGTCTGGGCATCGAGCCGCACGTGGCGCGCTTCGAGGCCGATCACGACGACTACAACGCGATCATGCTCAAGGCCCTGGCCGACCGCTTCGCCGAAGCCCTGGCCGAGCGCCTGCATGAGCGCGTGCGCAAGGAGTTCTGGGGCTACGCGCGCGACGAAGCGCTCGACAACGACACCCTGATCGACGAAGGCTACCGCGGCATCCGCCCGGCCCCGGGCTACCCGGCCTGCCCCGAGCACAGCGAGAAGCGCAGCTTGTTCGACCTACTCGACGCCAGCGCCCACACCGGCCTGGAGCTGACCGAAAGCTTCGCCATGTACCCCGCCGCGGCGGTGTCGGGCTATTACTTCAGCCATCCCGACAGCCAGTACTTCGTGGTCGGCCGGGTGTCCAAGGAACAGGTCGAGGACTACGCCCGGCGCAAGGGCGCCAGCGTGGCCCAGGCCGAGCGCTGGCTGGCCTCGAATCTGGATTACGATCCCGAGTGAACCGCGCCGGCCGGCGCCGGCGCCGCACCAGGGACCATCACGGATGAGCGACATCCTCCTGCCCGAAGACCTCGACGAGAGCGAGTCCAACGACCCGCTCGGCAATCGCGCCTTCATCGAAAAGCACGCCGCGCCCGGCCGCATCGGCCTGTGCGGCGGGCGCGACTTCATCAACAAGCTGATCCGCAAGGCGCAGTCGCCGCTGACCGAGGACGGCCACCGCAGCCTGTGGTCGCACGCCTTCGTCTTCAGCGAACGGCGCGTCGACGGCCAGTGGTGGGTCATCGAGTCCGACCTGGACCTGCGCTACCGGCAGATCCGCCTGGGCGTGCAGGAAAACCGGGTGGCGCGCTACTACGACGCCGAAGCGTTTCCGAACATCGCCATCCTCGACTTCGGCTTGAGCCCGGAGCAGGTGCTGCAAGTGCAGAAGGCCGGGCTGGACCTGCTGGCCGGGTTGTCGAGCTATTCGCTCAGCGAACTGCTCGGCACGATGATGGCCATGCACAGCCGCCGCCTGCGCAAGCGCGGCAACCTGCTGGCCAAAGACGGCGCGCTGTTCTGCTCGGCGCTGGTGCAGCACTGCTACCTCGCCGCCGGCATCGAGTTCCTGCCCGGCGTGCCCGGCAAGAACATCGCGCCGCACGACATCGACGAATCGCCGCTGCCGCATGCGACGCATCGCATCCTGCGCGACCTGGGCGTGTCGACGGTGCGCGAGTTGGGGCATTCGCTGCGCGAGCGGCTGGCTTCGTCGCTGGATTGAACTTTCGTCGGATTCAACCATCGTTGGATTGAGCCGTCGCTGGATTCGGCTATCGTCGGATTCGGCCATCGCCGGATCGAGCCCGGACCCGCGCCGGCGCGAACGGCGCGGCCGTCGCGCGGCGTTGCGGATAAACCGCGACGCGTCACGCATCCGCGACGATGCTGCTGCGCGGGATACGGCTGCAGCCTAAAGTAGCGGTTCGACGCAACCGCCGGCCGCGAACGCAGCCGCGCAGCGATACCGCCGGCCGGCGCGCGCACAGCTGCCCGCCGCTGGTGCGTCCCCTGCTCCCCCCTTGCGACAGGAGTCCGCATGCCTTTCCAACTGTTCCGCACCGACAACCGCGATCCCGACACCATCGCCCGCGACGGGTTCCAGGCGCGCGCGCCGATGAGCGCGGACGCCGCCCGCCAGTTCGTCGAGCGCAGCGTGGTCGATGCCAATACGCCGCTGAACCTGCCGGTCGCGGCGCAGCGCGGGGTCATGGCGGACTATTTCGCCAGAAATCAGAGCCTGGTCGGCCTGGGTTCGCTGTATCAGGAGATCCGCCGCGAAACCAGCCAGTCGACCCTGCACGTGTCGACCTCGCCCAGCGACGGCACCGGCGGCATCCGCAGTCGCCATCTGTACGAAATCGAGGTGCCGGCGCAGCGTCTGTATGCGTGGCAGGAAGGCCGGCTCGGGCGCATCAGCGCGACGCCGACCGAAGTGTCGAGCCTGGCCGAGGCGCATCCCATCAACAACAGCCTGGGCCTGCCTCCGACCCGGCCGGTGTTGCTGACCGACGCGCCGACCCTGCGCGACTCCACGATGTTCGCCATCTCCAGCCCCAGCGGCGAAGGCGAGGTCGCCTTCCTGACCGGCATTCCGCGCGAATGGACCCAGCGCAGCCGCGCGCTGGCCGAAGGCGGCGGCTGGCAGCCGATGCCGGCGCCGGCGCAGGGCCTGGGCGCGTCGACCGTCGCCACGCCGGTCGCGACGCCGGCGGCGCCGGTCGCGTCGAGTTCTTCGGTTTCCTCGCCTGCCGTGCCGACGCCATCGACCACGCCGGTAACGACTGCGCCGGTCGCGTCGACCTCATCGCTCTCCTCGCCCGCCGTTTCGCTGTCCGCATCGAACCCGGGTTCGAGCAGCGCCTCGCCGGCCATGCCGTGGACGGCTTCGGCCTCCTCGACCCAGGACCACGCCGAAGGCCGCCGCCCGCCGCCGGTGCCGGCGCGGCCGCTGTCGATGCTGACCCATCCGTACCAGGAAGCCGGCCATTCCAGGCACGAGGCGTACGAGCAGGCGCGCGACGGCTTGCAGCGATTGCAGCCGCAGCGTCCGGCCGGCGAGCGCTCGCTCGCCGCCGCGGCCCTGGCCGATGCCGCCCACAACGCGACGCCGCCGCTGCCGCGCATCGATCACGTCGCCGAAGGCCCCAACGGCCGGCTGTTCGCGGTCCACGGCGAATTGGGCAACTCGGCCGCCCGTTACGCGCATGCCGATCCGGCGCAGGTCAAGGCGCAGGCGCAGGTGGTTTCCGATTACGCGGCGGGCCGTCTCGCCGCGAGCCACACCGCGTCTGCGAGCCAGCGCGCGCCGGCTGCGGCGACGCCCGGGCAACAGCCGCAGGCGCCGAATGTGGCGCAGGCGCCGCAACAACAGCAACAAGAGCAGCCCGCTCAGCAGGAAGGCAATCGGGTGCGCGCGCTGGCGGCGATGTTCGAAGCGTCCGCTGCGGATCAGAACCAGAACCAGGGCGGCCAGAACTCAGGCGGCGGCCCGCGCCATCGCTGATCGGTTTCGCGCCGTCCCGGCGGCGCGATGGCGGCCTGCGCGCATCGCCGCTGCGGCCGCAGCGGCATGAAAAGCCTGCGAGACCGACAAAGAAAAACCGCCGCGGCCGGAGCCGCGGCGGTTCGGGTCGGTCTTCGCGCCCTTGTGCCGATCAGTCGTTGACGATCTGCTCGACGTTGTCGCGCTTCACCGAGCACTCGTCGAACCCCGACGGCGAGGTGTTGATGAACACGTTCTCGACGCAGGTCGCGTCCAGCGCGCCGACCAGGCCGCGCCCGGAGAGGCCGCGGCGCAGCATCGCGGTGTTGTGGACCAGATGCGCACGCGGCGAATACTCCATCCGCACCGCCGCCGAGCCGCCTTCGTTGAGGTCCAGCAACTGATTGCCGGTCAGCCGCGCGTCCGGCGCGCGGTCGAGCCAGATCGCGCTCCAGCCGCGGAAGCCGGCGACCACGTTGTTGATCAGCACCGGCTTGGCCGCATGCTGGATCTCGATCGCCGCGTTGGCGCCGTTGCCCGGGCCGTAATAGAAGATGCGGTTGCCGATCAGGCGCGCGTTTTCGTCCTGCGGCCGGTCGCTGCCCTGCACGGCGATGCCGATGCCGCCGGCGTCGACGGTGTTGTTGATGACCTGGGCATTGCCGCGCTCGCTGACCAGGATGCCGTAGCTCCAGCCATACAAACGGCAGTTGCGCACGGTGGCCTTGTCGCCGCGGCGCAGGTGCACGCCGATGCCGTCGTTGCCGTCGCCGGGCGTCCAGGTCAGGCGGTGGCCGGCGCAGTCGAGCTCGACGTTGTCGGCGAGGATCGCGACCGGCGCGGTGCGGTCGGCGGCGAGGCAGTACTTGCCGGGCTGGTCGATGAAGCGCCGGTCCGGGTCCAGCACGGTGTCGCAGGCCAGCGCCGAACCGGCGCCGGCGAGGCAGGCCAAGGCCAGGCCCGCATGGATGAAGTTGCGCATGAAGTCCCTCTCTGATGATGGCGTCCGTGGATGATGCGCGGCGGCGCCGCATGGGGCGTCGCCGGCACAACGAGTATGCGCAAGCCATCATGGCGGCGCTATCGCCGCTGGCAAAACCGCCGTTTTAATCTGTGCGTCGCGAGCTCTGCGACGACACGCGCATAGCGCTCAGCCGGCGCCGCGTTCGCCGATCCACTGCCGCGCCTGTTCGAGGATTTCCTCGCTCAGGGCCGCATCGTCGCTGAGCCGCGCCAAGGTCAAGGCGCCGACCATCGCCGACCAGCGCCCGATCGCTTCGCGCCGGCGCGCGAGCGCGTCGGCGCCGGGCGCGCTGTCGCTCATGCGCCGCAATTGCTCGCGCAGGCCGGCGGTCATGGTCGCGCGCGCCTGCGGCGACTGGCGCAGCGTCTCCGCGCCGAGCCCCGCGACCGGGCAACCGCCGGCCGCGTCGGCGCAGTGCCGCGACGACAGGTAGTCGGCGAGGAAAGCCTCGGGTTCGGCGCGGACTTCGGCCGTGGCCAGCACGTGCGCCAGGGTCTGCGCGATCAGGTCGTCTTTGGACTGGAAATGGCCGTAGAACGCGCCGTGGGTCAGCCCGGCGGCCTTCATCACCTCGGCCACGCTGACCGCGTCGAAGCCGCGCGCGCGGAACAGCCGGCCGGCCTCGTCGAGGATGCGGCGGCGGTTTTCGCCGACCTGCTCGCGGCTGACTTTCATCGCGGGAACCTCGCTTCGGGTGGCTTGACAGCTTACATGACGATCATCATGATAACTCAAACATGATATTCATCATGAATAAACCCGATTCCTCCCCCGACCCCACCGAGCCCGCCATGTCCACTCTCCCCACCGTCCTCATCACCGGCGCCTCCACCGGCATCGGCGCCGTCTACGCCGACCGCTACGCCCGCCGCGGCCACGACCTGATCCTGGTCGCGCGCGACCTGGGCCGCCTGCAAGCCCTCGCCGCCCGCCTGCGCGCCGACTACGGCGTGCGCGCCGAACCGCTGCAGGCCGACCTCGCCGACCCGGCCCAGCTGGCCCGGATCGAAAGCCTGCTGCGCGACGACGCCCGCATCGGCGTGCTGGTCAACAACGCCGGCGCGACCCTGGCTGGCGGCTTCCTCGAACAGACGCCGGAGCAGACCGCGCAGCTGATCGCGCTGAACGTCACCGCCCCGACCCGCCTGGCCGCGGCGATCGCCCCGCGCCTGGCCGCGGCCGGCACCGGCGCGATCGTCAACCTCGCCTCGGTGGTCGGGCTGGCGCCCGAGTTCGGCATGAGCGTCTACGGCGCGACCAAGGCCTTCGTCCAGTACCTGAGCCAGTCGCTGCAAGGCGAAATCGGCGGCCAGGGCGTGTACGTGCAGGCGGTGCTGCCGGCGGCGACGCGGACCGAAATCTGGGAACGCTCCGGGCGCGACGTCGAGCAGATCCCCGGAGTCATGGAAGTCGACGCCTTGGTCGACGCCGCGCTGGCCGGCTACGACCGCCGCGAGCCGGTGACGATCCCGCCGCTGCACGACGAAACCCTGTGGCAGGCCGCCGACGCGGCGCGCAAGGCGATGCTGCCGCATTACAGCCAGTCGCAGCCGGCGCCGCGTTATCTCAACGGCGGTTGAGGCTTCGAACCGCTCTCCTGTGCCGGCCGAAGCGCCGCTCCTACAGGGAGTCCATGCACCCGCGAGGCGGCTGCTGACACCAAACAGTACGCAATGGTATGTTTCGCCCACCGCCGCCCCGCGTGCCCGCGCCGCCATGCAAGACCTCTTGCTGTTCTCCCACGCCAACGGCTTCCCCGCCCCGGTCTACCGGGTGATGCTGGAGGCCTTGTCGGCGCGCTACCGGGTCGTCCGGCCCGAACGCATCGGCCACGATCCGCGCTACCCGGTGACCCTGGACTGGCCGCACCTGATCGACGAATTGGTCCAGCGCGTGCAGGCCGCAGCCGGCGACGCGCGGCGGATCTTCCTGGTCGGCCACTCGCTCGGCGGCTATCTGAGCCTGCTCGCCTCGCACCGCCTCGCCGGCACCGCGCTGGCCTCGCGCCTGGGCGGCGTAGTGATGCTGGATTCGCCGCTGATCGCCGGCTGGCGCGCGCGCCTGGTGCAGCTGGGCCGGCGCACCGGCCTGGACAATCTGGTCATGCCGACCCGCGCCACCCTGCAGCGCCGCCGCCACTGGCCCGACCGCGCCGCAGTGCGCGCGCATTTCCTGGCCAAGCCCGCGTTCGCGCGCTGGGACGCGCGCGTGCTCGACGATTACGTCGAATACGGCACCCGCGCGGCCGACGACGGCGCGCGCGAACTGTCGTTCGAACGCGAAATCGAATACCGCATCTACCGCAGCCTGCCGACCACCTCGCTGAGCGGCCTGACCGCGCAGTTGCGCACGCCGGTCGGCTTCCTCGCCGGCACCCGCTCGCGCGAGTTGCGCAATGCCGGCAGCGCGGCGACCCGGCGCCTGGTCGGCGAGCGCTGGAGCTGGGTCGAGGGCAGCCATCTGTTTCCGATGGAGCGTCCGCTGGAGACCGCGCAGGCGATCGAGGCGATGCTGGAGCGGATGGCGCCGGCGGCGGCCGACGCGGTAGCGTTGCGCCCCACCGGCACTTGATGGGCCCCCTGTAGGAGCGGCGCGAGCCGCGACCGCGAATCCTCAGCTACGCCGCAACCATCGTCGTAGTTGAATTGGCGCGGTCGCGGCTTGCGCCGCTCCTACACGGAGCTACCGATCCGAAAACGCGAACGGCCGCGATTCGCATCGCGGCCGTTCGCGCAAATCCGTCAGGCGCGCAGCGCCCGCGGTCGTCTCACCAAACCAGATCGTCCGGCACCTGGTACATCGGATCCGCATACGGATCCTCGTGCGCCGGCGCGTTCGGATCGACCTTCAGCGCCACCGCCGGGGCGAAGATCTCCTCGGCCTGGGCCAGCATCGCCGCGGTCACCAGCAGGTAGCGGCCTTCCTGTTGCAGCACGCCGAGTTCGCCGGCGTTGAGTTGCTTGAGCTGCTCGGCGGTCACGTACACGCGCTTGATCTTGCCGCCGTACGGGAAATGCCGGGCGATGTCGGCGTCGGCCACGTTCAGGGCCTGGTCCTTGAGCAGTTCGGTCAGTTTGGCCCGCGCTTCGCGGCGCAGGCGCGCTTCTTCCTGCTTGGCCTGTTCCGCGGCGATGCGCTCGTCCTTCTCGCGCTGGGCGCGGATCGCATAGGCCTTGGCCAGATCGATGTCCTCGCGCGAGGCCGGACGCCCGCGCTGCTCGCCGGGTTTGCCGCCGCCGGGACGGCCGTGGCCGCGCTGCTCGCCCGGCTTGCCGCCGCCGGGGCGGCCCTGGCCGGGCCGTGCGGCGGGCGCGGCGCCCGGACGTTGCCCGCCCGCCCGCGCATCGCCGTCGGCGCGCGCCTGCGGCTTGCCGCCCGCAGGGTGTCCGCCCGCAGGCTTGCCGCCGCCGGGCTTGCCGCCGCGGCGGTCGTCGCCCTTGCGTTCGGGGCGTTCGGGCTTGGGCGCGGGCTTGAAGCCCAGGCCCAGCAATTGGTCGCGCAAGCTATCGCTCATTGCAGTTTCGTCAGTAGTGCGGCGGCGGCGGTTCGTTGGCCGAATCGCCGGTCAGGGGGCTCGCGGCCAGGGCCGCGCGCAGGTGCTTGATTTCTTCCAGCGCGCGGAACAGCAGCAGGCTGTTGCGCGCTTCTTCGCTGCGCGCGGCGGCGAGCGCGTCGCTGAGTTCGGTCAGCGCGTGCTCCTGGAACGCCACGCGGCTTTCCAGGTCGATCAGGCGCTGCTGCATCTGGCTCAGGTCGGAATCGGAACTCACGGGCGGCGGCTCACGCATCGATCAGGATCGAACGGCCGCGGCCGATGCCGTAATAGGCCAGATCGGCGGCCTCGACCTCGTCGGGATGGTACAGGTTGCGTCCGTCGAAGATCACCGCGTCGGCCAGGGCCTGGCGCACGCGGACGAAATCGGGGCTGCGGAACTGCTTCCACTCGGTCACCACCACCAGCGCGTCGGCGTCGGCCAGCGCGGCGCGCGCCGAGTCGCACAGCACCAGGTCGTCGCGCTCGCCGAAGATGCGCTGCGCTTCATCGCTGGCTTCCGGATCGTAGGCGCGGACCTTGGCGCCGGCCTCCCACAGCTGCGCCAGCAGGCGCCGGCTGGAGGCTTCGCGCATGTCGTCGGTGTTGGGCTTGAACGCCAGGCCCCACACCGCGAAGGTCTTGCCGCGAACCTCGCCGCCGTAGTGGCGCTGGATCAGTTCGAACAGATGGCCCTTCTGGCTGTCGTTGACCGCTTCCACCGCATCGAGCAGGCGCGCGTCGTAGCCGTGCTGCTGGGCGGTGCGCGCCAGCGCCTGCACGTCCTTGGGGAAGCACGAGCCGCCGTAGCCGGCGCCGGGATAGATGAAGTGCCAGCCGATGCGCGGGTCCGAGCCGATGCCCTGGCGGACCATCTCGATGTCGGCGCCGACTTTCTCGGCGATGTTGGCGATCTCGTTCATGAAACTGATCTTGGTCGCCAGCATCGCGTTGGCCGCGTACTTGGTCAGCTCGGCCGAGCGCACGTCCATGACCACGATGCGTTCGTGGTTGCGGTTGAACGGCGCGTACAGGCGCTTGAGCTTCTCCACCGCGAGCGGATTGGCCGCGCCGATGACGATGCGGTCCGGGCGCATGCAGTCGTTGACCGCGTCGCCCTCCTTGAGGAATTCGGGATTGGAGGCGATGTCGAACGCGACCTGCGCGCCGCGCGCGGCCAGTTCGGCGGCGATCGTCGCCTGGACCTTGTCGGCGGTGCCGACCGGCACGGTCGACTTGTTGACCACGATCACCGGGCGCTCGATGTGGCGGCCGATGGTCTGCGCCACCGCCAGCACGTACTTGAGGTCGGCGCTGCCGTCCTCGTCGGGCGGGGTGCCGACCGCGATGAAGATCAGGTCGCCGTGGGCGATCGCGCCGGCGGCGTCGGTGGTGAAGTGCAGACGGCCGGAGGCGTGGTTGGCCTTGACCATCGATTCCAGGCCCGGCTCGTAGATCGGGATCACGCCGCGGTTGAGGCCCTCGACCTTGGCCTGGTCGATGTCGACGCAGACCACGTCGTGTCCGACGTCGGCCAGGCAGGTGCCGGTGACCAGGCCCACATAGCCGGTGCCGAAGATGGTGACGCGCATTTCGTGCTTCCTTGGGTGTTGCGGGATCCGTCGGGCGAACCGCTAGGTCCGACGCCCTGGGGACTGAAGTCCGCCGGCCGCGGCCGCGCCGTGGCGCGCGCCGAAGCCCGCAGCGGCGAAACCGGCCGGACGACGGCAGCGGTAGCCGCAAGGGTATGGGGACGGCGGCCGCGCTGCAAAAGCGCGTGCGGTCCGCCGCCTGCGCCGGACCGACCGGATCGGGCCCGATCGGCCTGGCCTGCGGCCGCGAGCGCGCCGAACGCGCTCCGCCGCACGCTCCCGCCGCGAGGGCGGAAACGACGCGGCGCCGGCGCGGATCGCGCGCCGGCGCCGCCGGTTGCCGCTTAGTGCTTCGGCGCGGTGCCCATCGCGGCCGATTCCGGACCGTCGGCCTTGACGATGTCGAGCAGCTCGACGTCGAACACCAGGGTCGCGTTCGGGCCGATCGGGCCGCCCGGGGTGCCCTGCTCGCCGTAGCCGAGCTTGGCCGGGATCCACAGCTTGAACTTGCTGCCGACCGGCATCAGCGCGATGCCTTCCTGCCAGCCCGGCACCACCGCGCCGAGCGGGAACACCGCCGGCTCGTTGCGCGCGTAGGAGCTGTCGAATTCCTTGCCGTCCAGCAGCGTGCCCTTGTAGTGCACGCGGACCGTGTCGGAGGCCTTGGGCTTGGCGCCCTTGCCTTCGCTGACGATCTGGTACTGCAGGCCCGAAGCGGTGGTCACCACGCCGGCCTTCTTGCCGTTGGCGGCGAGGAACTTCTCGCCCTCCTCCTGGTTCTTCTTGGCCGTCGCCAGCATCTTCTCGACCTGCTTGTTGCGCACGGTCTCCTGCAGGCGCTGGCGGATCTGCATCGCTTCCTCGTCGCTCAGCGACGACTTCTCGCCCTTCATGCTGGCCTGCATCGCCTTCTGCAGCACGGCCAGGTCGATATCGTCCTTGAGCAGCTCCAGCGAGCGGCCCATGTCCATGCCGATCAGATAGCTGTTCTGTTCCTTCTCGGTCTTCATGCCGCCCAGGACCTTGACGTCCTTCTTGGCATCGGCCGCCTTGTCGCCGCTCTTGCTCTCGGCGGCCTTGTCGCCGGCCGGCTTGCCGGTCTGGTCGCAACCCGCGGCGAACAGCGCCATCGAGGCCACGGCGATCGCCAAGGCGGTGTTACGCATGAAAGGCTTCATCAAACTGCACTCCTGAAAAAGACTGGACCGGAAGGTGGTGGGCCGGCCGGACAAACTGCCCGGAACCGGCTGAACGTTGCTTCACGCGCCGCGCGTGCGCGGCGCGCATGGGGGATTACAGGATGTCGAGCAGTTCGACTTCGAAGGTCAGCACCGCGTTCGGGCCGATGCTCGGCGGCGCGCCGTTCGGGCCGTAGGCGAGTTCGGACGGGATCCAGAACTTGAACTTGCTGCCGACCGGCATCATCGCCAGGCCTTCCTGCCAGCCCTGGATCACGCCGTTGACCGGGAATTCGGCCGGCTGGCCGCGATCGTAGGAGCTGTCGAAGGTCTTGCCGTCGAGCAGCATGCCCTTGTAGTTCACGCTGACCTTGTCGGTCGGCTTGGGACGCTCGCCGGAGCCCTGGCGCAGGATCATGTACTGCAGGCCCGAGCCGGTCGCGAACACGCCCTTGACCTTCTTGTTCTCGTCCAGGAACGCCTTGCCTTCCTTGAGGTTCTTCTCGCCGGCCGCGGCCGCTTCGGCCTTGGTCTTGGCCTGCATGCGCTCGCTGAAGTTGGTCAGCACGGTGCGCGCGTCGCCTTCGGCCAGCAGCGGCTTGCCGCCGCCGAGCGAGGTGCGCACGGCCTGGGCCAGCACCGGCAGGTCGATTTCGGATTTGATCTGCTGCAGGGCCGGGCCGACCATGAAGGTGCCGATCATCAGGCCGACCTTGGTCTTGTCGACCGCCGGCGGCGGCGTGCCCGGCGGGGTGCCCTGGGCCGGCTTGCCCTCGCGCGAGGCGATGCGCGCGCGCAGGGCGGTGTCGACGCTGCGCGCCTCGTCCTGGGTGATCAGCGGCTTGCCGCCGTCGAACACGTTCTTGACCGCTTTTTCGAACGCCGCGGCGTCGAGGTCCGGGCCGACCGGCTTGAGCGAGGAGGCCACGTCCAGGCCGATGGCGTAGCTGATCTTTTCGCGTTCGTTGGCGAGCACGGTCTTGTCCTGGGCAGAGGCGGCGCCAGCGAACAGCGCCGCGGTGGTCATCAACACGGCCGCGCCGCGCACGAAGTGCTTCATTAGGGTCCCGCTCCTGGTACCTGGTCCTGGTGGTGTAAGAGTCCGGCGTCGCCGATCGCTGCGACAGCGACGACGCGGACGCCGACGCGCCGCCGTGCGGCGCGAGCCCGCCATTGTCGCGGTCGCGGCCTTGTGCGGCAACGCTCCAGTGTGACGGCGGCCCGGCGTTTTAGTTCCGCTGCGGCGCCGGCGGACCGGCGCGGAAACCGGACCGGGCGCGCAAATCGCGCCGCGGCGGCGCCGGCCGGCGCCGCCCGGGCGAGCGATCGATCAGCGCGCCGCGACCGGCTTGGGCGCCGGCGCGGCCAGCGCGCGCTCGATCGCCGCGACCACCGCCGGATCGTCCGGCGTGGTCTTGCTGCCGTAGCTGGCGATCAGCTTGCCGTCGCGGCCGATCAGGTACTTGTGGAAATTCCACTTCGGCGCTTCGCCGGCGGCCTTGGCCAGGTCCTTGTACAGCGGCGTGGCCTGGTCGCCGACCACGTGCACCTTCTCGAACATCGGGAACTTGACCCCGTAGGTCAGCGTGCAGAACTCCTGGATCTGCTTCTCGTCCTCGAACTCCTGCGCCTTGAAATCGCCGGACGGGAAGCCGAGCACGGCGAAACCGCGCGCCTTGTACTTGGCGTGCAGGCCTTCCAGCGCTTCGAACTGCGGGGTGAAGCCGCATTTGCTGGCGGTGTTGACGACCAGCACGACATCGCCGGCATAGGTCTTGGACAGCTCGACCGGCTGCTTGCCGGCGAGCGGGCGGTAGCTGCGGTCGAGCAGGCCGCCGGCCGCGGCGGCGGCGCCGACGGCCGCGGTCAAGGCAAGCGCCAGCAGGGCGCGGGCGGCGCGGCGGGTGTTCGAGGGGGCGATGGCGGGCATGGGACGCCTCAGGAAAGTGGGGAAAGGCCCGTCCGGCGGGCCGCGAGGGGGGCACGACCCGACATGGGGGCGGCCGGACGGATTCGGGCCAAGTATGACTTCAGTTGGGTCCGCAGCGATTGACGCGGCGTGATTAGGTGTTATAGTTGAATACAACACCGGCCCACTAAAGAGCAGGACGTTCGCATGAACCGCAAGCTCCATAACTCGATTTCGGCCCTGATGGCCGCCGGCGGCGCCCTGGTCCTGGGCCTGGTGGTCGCGCTGCCGCTGCCCGCCCCCGACGCCCCGCCGGCGCCGCTGCTGGCCCAGTTCGCCGCCGACGCCCCGGCGACCCGCCCGATCGAGGTCAACCTCGGCGCGGTGCAGGCGCGGATCAGCTTCGACCGCGATTTCCTCGAACGCGCCCGCAGCCGCTCCGGCGACGTCGCCGGCGCGGTGCGCAAGATCGAACAGCGCGCCCAGCAACTGGAAAACACCGACCAGGCCGGCGAACTGACCGCCCTGGCCGGCGCCCTGGCCGGCGATGTCGCCGACCTGGCCGCGCTGGCCAATGCGGTCGCCCCGGGCCTGGCCCCCGCCTCCAACGCCGCCGCGGAGCCGGCCGGCGCCGCCGAACCCAAGCGCAAGGCCGGAAGCGCCGCGCGCCGCAACCGCAGCAATCTCGTCATGCCCTATTTCTCCTTCCTGTCGCGGGGCTGAGCCATGACCGCAATCCAATGGAGCGACGGCGCTCCGATCTATCGCCAGCTCAAGGAACGCGTCGTCGCGATGATGCTCGACGGCGTGCTCAAACCCGGCGACGCCCTGCCCTCCGTGCGCCAGGTCGCCGCCGAATACCAACTCAATCCCATCACCGTCTCGCGCGCCTACCAAGAGCTGGCCGACGAGTCGCTGGTCGAAAAACGCCGAGGCCTGGGCATGTACGTGACCGAAGAAGCCGCGAAGAAACTGCTCCTCAACGAACGCGAGCGGTTCCTGCGCGAGGAATGGCCGCTGGTGCTGGAACGCATCGCCCGGCTCGGCCTGCGCGCGGAAGAACTGTTCGGCGGCAACGGCGGCAACGGCACCCACAAGGCGGACGCACCATGACCAACGCCCTCACCATCGATCCCGGCCAGGTCGTGCGCGCCCGCGGCCTGCGCAAGACCTACCGCAACAAGAACGCGCTCGACGGCGCCGACTTCGACATCCCGACCGGCCGCATCGTCGGCCTGATCGGCCCCAACGGCGCCGGAAAGACCACCGCGCTCAAGGCCGTGCTCGGCCTGACCCAGTTCGAAGGCGAGCTGTCGGTGCTCGGCCTGGACCCGCGCCACCAGCGCGACGCGCTGATGCGCGAGGTCTGCTTCATCGCCGACGTGGCGGTGCTGCCGCGCTGGCTGCGGGTGCGCGAGGCGATCGAGTTCGTCGCCGGCGTGCATCCGCGCTTCGACCGGGCCAAGTGCGAGCGCTTCCTGCACGGCACCCAGCTCAAGCCCGACCTGCGCGTGCGCGAGATGTCCAAGGGCATGATCGTGCAGCTGCACCTGGCGCTGGTGATGGCCATCGACGCGCGCCTGCTGGTGCTCGACGAGCCGACCCTGGGCCTGGACATCCTGTACCGCAAGCAGTTCTACCAGCGCCTGCTGGAAGACTACTTCGACGAGAACAAGACCATCGTGGTCACCACCCACCAGGTCGAGGAGATCGAACACATCCTCACCGACGTGATGTTCATCCGCGACGGCAAGATCGTGCTCGACTGCCCGATGGAGAACCTCGGCGAGCGCTTCGTCGAAGTGCTGGTCGACCGCGACAAGGCCGAGCACGCGCGCACCCTCGGCCCGCTCGACGAACGCGCCCTGCCGTTCGGCAAGACCGTGATGCTGTTCGACGGCGTCGCCGCCGCCCAGCTCGACGGACTCGGCGAAACCCGCACCCCGGGCCTGGCCGACCTGTTCGTCGCCACCATGAAGGGGACTTACGCATGAACGCCGCCACCGACGACTACACCTCCCCTGCCGCCGTACCCCGCGCCGCCGCCGCGATCTCGCCGTCGCAGGTGTTCGTGATGCTGCTCAAGCGCGAGTTCTGGGAACACCGCGGCGGGTTCCTGTGGGGCCCGCTGATCGCCGGCGCGATCGCCGTGGCGTTCACCGTGCTCGGCGTGATCGCCGGCTCGGTGCTGTTCAACAAGTACTCGGTGCGCGACCACGACGGCATCAACCTGGAAATGACCGGCGACCTCAGCCGCGCCGGACAGATCGGCGACGCCGCGCTCGCCGGCGGCCTCGGCATCGTCTGCCTGGTGTTCGTGTTCGTGGTGTTCTTCTACGCGCTCGGCTCGCTGTACGACGAGCGCAAGGACCGCAGCATCCTGTTCTGGAAATCGCTGCCGGTGTCCGACACCCAGGCGGTGCTGTCCAAGCTGGCGTGGGCGCTGTTGCTGGCGCCGCTGATGGCCGCGGCGATCGGCCTGGCCGTGGGACTGCTGATGTGGGTGCTGGCGTGGCTGGCGGCGGTGCTCAACGGCTTCGCCGGCGCCGGCGCGATCTTCACCCAGGCGCATCCGTTCCGCCTGCTCGGCGAGCTGCTGCTGTCGGTGCCGGTGTACGCGCTGTGGGCGCTGCCGACCGTGGGCTGGCTGATGCTGTGCTCGGCCTGGGCGCGCAGCGTGCCGTTCGTCTGGGCGGTGGTGGTGCCGCTGCTGGCCTGCGTGTTCGTCAGCTTCCTCGACGTGATGCCGGGCATCGAGATCCCGCACGCCGCGATCTGGTACACGGTGGCGCTGCGCGGCCTGCTCAGCGTGGTGCCGGGCACCTGGTTCCTGCACTACCGCTACGGCGACGAGGCCCAGCAGGCGGCCCTGCGCGGCACCGATGCGCTGAACCAACTGGATTCGGTATCGAGCCTGCACATGCTGGCGACCGCCGACCTGTGGATCGGCGCGGCGCTCGGCGCGGCGATGATCTTCGCCGCGATCCGCCTGCGCCGCTGGCGCGACGACGGCTGAGGCGCGCGGCCGGCGCCGGTGGCGGGTCCATCGCGGACCGATTGCAACCCTGCCGGCCCCGGCCGCATCCCAGCCTCACCCATCCGCTCAGGAGCGTCACATGCGTCCCCTCTCCTTCCTGCTCTGCGCCGCGCTGCTGCCGGCCTCCGCCTTCGCCGGCGACCGCTGCGACAACGCCCAGCCGCGCAATCTCGCGCTCGACCTCAAGGGCGCCAAGGTCGTGGTGTTCGAAATCGGCTCCGACGACCTGGTCGTGGAAGGCGGCAACGGCGCCGCGGCGGTGACCGGACGCGCCTGCGCCAGCAACGCCGGCGACCTGCCCGGCCTGACGATCAGCCAGCGCCGCGAAGGCGACAAGCTGGTGGTCGTGGCCGAGCACGCCAAGCGCCTGGGCCTGAACTTCAACGGCCAGTACCACCTGCAATTGCACGCCAGCGTGCCGCGCGAGCTGCGCGTGCAGCTCAAGGTCGGTTCCGGCGACGCCGCGGTCAAGGACGTGGCCGCGCTCAGCGCCGACGTCAATTCCGGCGACATCCAGATAGCCAACGTGCGCGGCCTCACCGTCGCCTCGGTCGGCTCCGGCGACATCGGCCTGCGCGACATCGGCCCGCTGCAGATCGTCAGCCTCGGCTCGGGCGACCTCAAGGCGCGCAACGTCGGCGGCGACGTCAAGATCGGCACGGTCGGCTCCGGCGACGTCGAACTCGACCAGGTCGCCGGCTCGGTGACGATGGACCGCATCGGCTCGGGCGACCTGGAAGTCGACGGCGTGCGCGGCGACCTGCGCGTGGCCCGGGTCGGCAGCGGTTCGGTGCGCCATCGCGGCGTGGCCGGCAAGGTCGACGTGCCCAAGGACGATTGATCCACGGCGGCGCGGGCCGAGCGCCACGGCCCGCGCCGCCGCCTCCGCAACGGCGCGCTTCCATCGGACTCCTCTCATGAACGCCCGCAAGTCCCCCTTCGTCCTGCTGCTCGCCGCCGCGATGGTCGCGGTCTTCGCCGGCGCCTGCTCGCGCAAGTCCGACACCGACGGCGTGCACGTCTCGGTGATCGACCACATCGCCATCGGCGGCGACCGGGTGACGGTGCGCGGCGGCGGCCAGCGCGCCGAAATCGGCGCCGACGGCGCCATCGCCATCGACGGCAAGGCCTTGACCCTGAGCGCGGAGCAGCAGGCCGCGGGACGCGAGTTCTACCTCCAGGCGACCGGCATGAAGCGCGACGGCGCCGCCATCGGCAAGGCCGGCGCGGCGATGGCCGGGCAAGTGCTGAGCACCGTGGTGCAGGACGTGCGCGACGGCCGCACCGACCAGACCGAGGCCAAGGTCGAAGCGCAGGCCGACAAGCTGCGCGAGCAGGCCATGCAAGTTTGCCGCCGGGTCGAGACCTTGCGCCAGGCCCAGCAGCGGCTGACCGCGGTATTGCCGCAGTTCCAGCCGTTCGCGCGGATCAAGCAGGGCACCGGCGACGAGTGCAAGGATCGCGGCTGAGTCCGTGCGGTCGGCCGGGAAGGATCGCGCTGAAGCCTCTGGATCCCCGCGTTCGCGGGGATGACGGCTGGGACAGACGCGGCGAACCTACCTGTCGTCGTTCCCGCGAACGCGGGAATCCAGGGATTCATCGCAGCATGACTCTGAAGTCTCTGGATCCCCGCCTTCGCGGGGATGACGGCTGATGAAACCGCGGCCACCCCACCTATCGTCGTTCCCGCGAAGGCGGGAACCCAGGGCTTCATCGCAGCATGACTCTGAAGTCTCTGGATCCCCGCGTTCGCGGGGATGACGGCTGATGGAAACGCAGCAAACTCACCTATCGTCGTTCCCGCGAAGGCGGGAACCCAGGGCTTCATCGCAGCGTGACTCTGAAGTCTCCGGGCCCCCGCCTTCGCGAGGATGACCACCGATGGATCAGTCGAACCCGCGCCCGTCGTCGGCGCTGTCGCGCGTGTTCTTCTGCACCGCGATCGCCGCGAACAGGCTCATGCCGTAGGCCATCGCGTAGAAGCCCTTCTCGCTGAAGGCGATCTGCGCGTTCCACAGGCCGACGAACATCAACGTCAGCGCCGCGATCACCGAGGTCCAGGCCAGGCCGTAGTAGAGGTTGGTGACCGGCAGGCCTTCCATGCGGTCGCGCACCGACTTCTGCACCGACACCGCCGAAAACAGGCCGTACAGCAACAGGGTGAAGTAATAGCCCTTTTCGTTGAGCTGCAACCCGGCGTTCCACAAGCCGACCAGATAGGCCAGCGAGCCGAGCAGGAGCGCGCCCCACGAGGCGCCGACGAAAGCGGCCGAGGGCTTGCGGGATACAGCACGGTTCATAGCGCTTCCTTGAGTGAGCGGCGGCCGGCGCTGGCCGGAAAGTCCGCCGTTGCGCGCTGTGCGCGACGGCGGCGGATGCGGGCGTTCCGAGCCCGCGCAGCCACTGTGCCGAGCGCGCCAGGCGCTGTCATCGGCGATCGCTCAAGTATCGAAAGATGCGACTCGCGGGGGAGTCGTGCGCGCCGTGTCGCGGCGACGGCGCGGGAGAACAAGCGCTGAGGGGCCTGCCTCTTGAGTCGCCAGCCCTCGAATGGCCGCGCTCTGAGCGGCCGGGCTGCGCGTGGCCGGGCCTCGCGCGGCCGGTGCCGCGCCCTCGCGGCGGCACGCCGCCGGGCCGCGCCGCGCGCGCCGCGACGGCGCGCGCGTCCCGGGCCGGAACCTCCGGCCCGGGGCGGCGGTCAGCGCGCGGCCTGGACGCCGGCGACGGCGGCCTTGGCCGCACCGGCCACGGCCGGCGCGGCGTGCCCGCTCAGGTCGACGTGGATGTTGTCGCCGGGAAAACCCGGGAAGAACGTCGGCTTGCAGGCGGCGCAGGCCAGCAGCGAAGCGATGGCGGCGTACCGAAGGAAACGATTGGATTTCATGAGCGAGGCTCCATTAGTTATGGCTGGCCGGGCGGCCAGGGGCTGCGGGGAAACTCGTGCGCGCGCCACGTCCTGTTCCGCGCGAACGACAGTTACTTCATACCCGTCACGGTAGATCCGTAATGACCGCACAGTTACCGCTCAATAACCGTGCGCCCGCGACGGACCGCGGCGGACATCGCGGCGGCCGAAACCGCCGATTTTCCGCGCCGGCGCCGGTTTGGCGGCGTCGGTGCGGGCTCCGCGAACGCAGGACGCTACGCCCGGACCGCGCCCTCGCACGGCCCCGGAGCGGCCGGATAACCGGCAGCTCCCTGTCGCAACCTCCCCATCCGCGGCGGGCGTAATATTATCCGCGCTCGCGCACCGATAATCCTCCCGTGCGGCGAGGATATCCAGGCGCATGCGCCGGAAACCCCCACGCCGGTCGCGAAACAAAATCCTCGAACATTCTCCGCGGCGCCCCCGGAGCCGCGGCCGTTCGCGACGGCGCGGGCGATTGTGCATCAAATCCCGCGCCGTGCGAATGTGTCGCCGCCCGCCTCAGCCGCCGCCGCCCGCGCCGCCGCCGTGAATGCCGCCGCGGGTCAGCGCGGCCGGGTCGAGCAGTTTGCGCAGTTGTTTCTCGCTCAGGCCGCTGTCCTGCGCCGCGATTTCCAGCACCGGCCGGCCTTCCTTGTAAGCGCGCTTGGCGATCGCCGCGGCTTTTTCGTAGCCGATGATCGGATTCAGCGCGGTGACCAGGATCGGATTGCGGTCCAGCGCTTCGCGCACGTGCGCCTCGCGCACCTTGAGCCCGGCGATCGCGCTGTCGGCCAGCAGCGGCATCGCGCGCGCGAGCAGGCGGATCGAATCGAGCAGGTCGTAGGCGATCAGCGGCAGCATCACGTTGAGCTGGAAATTGCCGCTTTGCCCGGCGATGGTGATCGCGGTGTGGTGGCCCATGACTTGCGCGCAGACCATCGCCAGCGCTTCGGGAATCACCGGGTTGACCTTGCCCGGCATGATCGAGCTGCCCGGCTGCAGCGCCGGCAGTTCGATTTCGCCCAGGCCGGCGAGCGGGCCGGAATTCATCCAGCGCAGGTCGTTGGCGATCTTGGTCAACGCCACCGCCAGCGCGCTGAGCTGGCCGGACAGTTCGACCGCGTCGTCCTGCGCGGCCAGGCCCTCGAACTTGTCGGCGGCCGATTCGAAGCGCACCCCGCCGGCGACGCTGAGCGCCTTGGCCACGGCCTTGCCGAAGCGCGGATCGGCGTTGATGCCGGTGCCGATCGCGGTGCCGCCGATCGGCAGCCGGCGCAGCCGCTTGAGCGCGTCCTCGATGCGCTGCTGGGCCGAATCCAGCTGCGCGGCCCAGGCGCCGAACTCCTGGCCGAAGGTCAGCGGCATCGCATCCATCAGATGGGTGCGGCCGGTCTTGACCGTCTTGCCGAGTTCCTTGGCCCGGCGCTCGATGGTCTTGCGCAGGTGCTTGAGCGCCGGCAGCAGGCTTTCGTGCACGGCCAGCGCGGCCGACACCCGGATCGCGGTGGGAACGACGTCGTTGGAACTCTGGCCGAGGTTGACGTGATCGTTGGGGTGGATCGCGTGCTTGCCCGCGCGCGTGGCCAGGGTCGCGATCACCTCGTTGGCGTTCATGTTGCTCGAGGTGCCCGAACCGGTCTGATAGACGTCGATCGGGAACTGCGCGTCATGGCCGCCGTCGGCGACCGCGCGCGCGGCCGCGGCGATGGCCTGCGCCGCGCCCGGATCGAGCAGGCCGAAGCCGCCGTTGGCCTGGGCCGCGGCGGCCTTGATCAGGGCCAGGGCGCGGATGAACTCGCGCGGCATCGGCTGCCCGGAAATCGGGAAGTTCTGCACCGCGCGCTGGGTCTGCGCGCCCCACAGCGCCGCGGCGGGAACGCTGAGTTCGCCCATGCTGTCGTGTTCGAGGCGGAAACCCGCGGCCGCGCCGCCGGTCTTGCCGGCCGCCGCGCGTTCGCCGCGGGCCGGGGTCTTGCGTTTGCTCGCCATTGCCAACTCCGTTGAGTCGTAGGGGAAGCGCGCGGTGTCTGCCCGCGCGCGCTGTGATCGGGTCGGCCGCGCCGCGGCTGAAGGCCGGTGCGGGCGTGGCGACCGTGCTGGCTGGACTACGCTGGCGGCGCTCATGATCGCCGCGGCGGCGACGGGCGTCGAGGCCGGCCGCGGTTTCCGCCCGATCATGCAGGGTGCGGCCGCAGCTTCCTGTAGGGGCGGCGCGAGCCGCGACCGCGGGGGCACAAGGTCGCGCCGCAAACATGCGAGTCCGCGGTCGCGGCTCGCGCCGCTCCTACAGGGGTCGCCGGCACGTCCCGGGCGCAGGGGTTAGAATGCGCGACTGTCTCCTCCCCGCGCCCGCCATGCCCGCCGATACCCAGACCACCCTGCTCGCCCTGTCCCCGCTCGATGGCCGCTACGCCGGCAAGGTCGACGCGCTGCGGCCGATCTTTTCCGAATTCGGCCTGATCAAGGCCCGGGTCAAGGTCGAGGTGGAGTGGCTGCTGGCGCTGGCCGCCGAGCCCGGCATCGCCGAACTGGCGCCGTTCTCCGACGCCGCCGCCGCGCGCCTGCGCGCGCTGGCCGAGCACCTCTCGGTCGAGGACGCCGCCCGGGTCAAGGACATCGAGCGCACCACCAACCACGACGTCAAAGCCGTCGAATACCTCATCAAGGAGCGGCTCAAGGACGACGCCGAGCTCGGGCCGGCACTGGAGTTCGTGCACTTCGCCTGCACCAGCGAGGACATCAACAACCTCAGCTACGCGCTGATGCTGAACCAGGCGCGTCAGGACGTGCTGCTGCCCAAGCTCGACGAGCTGATCCAGACCCTGCGCGCGATGGCGCACCAGCACGCCGGCCTGCCGATGCTCTCGCGCACCCACGGCCAGACCGCGTCGCCGACCACGGTCGGCAAGGAAATCGCCAACGTGGTCGCGCGCCTGCAGCGCCAGGGCGAAACCCTGGCCGGCGCGCAGATGCCGGGCAAGATCAACGGCGCGGTCGGCAACTACAACGCCCACGTCGCCGCCTACCCCGAGATCGACTGGCCGCGCTTCTCGCAGCGCTTCGTCGCTTCGCTGGGCCTGGATTGGCAGCCTTACACCACCCAGATCGAGCCGCACGACGGCATCGCCGAGCTCTGCGACGCGCAGCGCCGCATCGACACGATCTGCGTCGACCTGTGCCGCGACGTGTGGGGCTATATCTCGCTGGGTTACTTCAAGCAGGCGGTCAAGGCCGGCGAAGTCGGCAGCTCGACCATGCCGCACAAGGTCAACCCGATCGACTTCGAGAACGCCGAAGGCAATTTCGGCATCGCCAACGCGCTGTTCGAGCATTTCGCCGCCAAGCTGCCGATCAGCCGCTGGCAGCGCGATCTGACCGACTCGACCGTGCTGCGCGCGCTCGGCACCGCATTCGGCCACGCGCTGATCGGCTTCGACGCGCTGCTGCGCGGGCTCGGCAAGCTCAGCGCCAACCCCGAGCGGCTGGCCGCCGACCTCGACGCGTCGTGGGAAGTGCTGGCCGAAGCCGTGCAGACGGTGATGCGCCGCTACGGCCTGCCGAATCCGTACGAACAGCTCAAGGCGCTGACCCGCGGCCACGGCATCAACGAGGCCTCGATGCGCGAGTTCATCGGCTCGCTGGAACTGCCGGAGGCGGACAAGCAGCGCTTGCTGGCGATGACGCCGGGCAGCTATGTCGGTCTGGCCGAGCGGTTGGCGCGCGAGATTTGATCGCGGCGCGTTGCTGCGGGTGATTGCGCCGTAGTTTTATTGTCGCGGTCGCGGCTTGCGCCGCTCCTACAGTCGTTGCGTTTTCTTCCTGTAGGAGCGGCGCGAGCCGCGACCGCGAATCCGCGACGGCGACGAACGCCGCTTCGCGACCGGGATTAACGGCTGCGACGAGGTTTTCGCCGCAATCGCAGTGTCGCGGTCGCGGCTTGCGCCGCTCCTACAGGAGTTGCGATGCGGCGACGTAAAAATCCAGCTTTGCGCAGCCACGATTTCTTTTTGAACCGCGCCGCATGCGAATCCGGGATAGTGACGGCCACTCTCCCGCAAGGATTCCGCGCATGCGTTTGCCCTCCGCTTTGCTGGCCGTCTCGATCGCTTCATCGCTGCTCGCCGCGTGCGCGAACGCGCCCCATCGCGACGGCGCGGCGACGGCCGGCGCCGACGCCGCCGCGCCCTGCCCCGCCAAGCCGAACTGGGACGATCCGACCCCGCCGCGCCGCATCTACGGCAACACCTGGTACGTCGGCACCTGCGCGATCAGCGCGATCCTGATCACCTCCGACGCCGGCCACATCCTCATCGACGGCGTCACCGACACCGCCGCGCCGACCATCGAGGCCAACATCCGCGCGCTCGGCTTCGATCCCGGGCAGATCCGCTACATCCTCAATTCGCACGAGCATATCGACCACGCCGGCGGCATCGCCCGTCTCGCGCGCGACACCGGCGCGCGCGTCGTCGCGCGCGAGCCCGCGGCGACCGCGCTGGAGCGCGGCAAGGCCGACCGCGGCGATCCGCAGTTCCTGACCGTGCCGGCTTTTCCGCCGGTGTCCGCGGTGCAGCGCATCGGCGACGGCGAAACGCTGGAACTCGGCGCGCTGCGGCTGACCGCGCACGCGACGCCCGGGCATACCGCCGGCGCGACCAGTTGGAGCTGGCGCTCCTGCGACGAGGCCGGCGCGTGCCGCGACGTGGTCTACGCCGACAGCCTCACGCCGTTCAGCGACAAGGTCTACCGCTACAGCGACGACGCCGCGCATCCGGGCGCGCTGGCGGCGTTCCGCCGCAGCATCGACACCATCGCCGCGCTGCCGTGCGAGATCGTGCTGAGCCCGCACCCGGGCGCCAGCGACATGTTCGAACGCATGGGGCCGCAGGCGAGCCGGCCGCTGGTCGATGCCGGCGGTTGCCGCGCGTATGCGGCCGCCGGCGCGGCCAAGCTCGATGCGCGGCTGCAAGAGGAGCGGGCCAAGCCGGCGCCGGCGCGCTGAGGCGCGCCGGCATTGGTTGTTGGGGGAAGGACTTCAGCCCCCCGCACTCTGCGGCCCGATCCCCGCGCCCCGGGCAAAAGCGTCGGTACCGAAGTCCCTCCTGCATCGAACGCCGCCGCTTGACCCCCTCTCCCGCTAGTGGGGTGAGGGGCTGCGCTTGCGAGCCATTGGCTCGCGCAGCACCGAACGCCCGAACGCTATGCGTTCGGGCCGGGGCGGGATTGGGGTGAGGGCATGCGCAGCCCTCCTCCGCCCCTTCGGGGCACCTTCTCCCGCGAGCGGGACAAGAGACAGCAGGCATTGCCGCTTTCACATCGCCGCCCACACCGCCTTAGCACTCGCCCCCGCACACTGCCCGCCTCCGTCCGCAGAGCGCCGCGATGCACCTGCTCATCAACATCGACGTCCCCGACCTCGACGCCGCGCTGGCGTTCTACACCCGCGCGTTCGGCCTGCACGTCGGCCGCCGCATCGGCGGCGATGCGATCGAACTGCTCGGTGCGGCGGCGCCGTTCTATCTGCTGCACAAGCCCGAGGGCTCGCTCGGCGCCGGCCAGCAGGCGCGCGGCTATGCCCGGCACTGGACGCCGCTGCACCTGGATGTCGTGGTCGACGACCTCGACGCCGCCCTGGCCAGCGCGCTGGCCGCCGGCGCGCGCCAGGAAGGCGAGGCGCGCAAGGCCAGCTGGGGCCGGATCGTGCAGTTGTCGGATCCGTTCGGCCACGGCTGGTGCCTGCTGCAATTCCTCGGCCGCGGCTACGACGAAATCGCCGGGTGAACCCGGCGCGCCGGCGGCGCCGTCGCAACCGGCGGGAGACGTGCGAACTGGGTCTCAACGCGGACGCTGTCCCTACAACGAAGACGGCCGAACCCGCGCTGCGGGCGCCACGCCCGCGCCGCCCGTGCGCGCAATGAGCGACAATGACCGTCCTCTCCGCGCCCGCTGCAACGCCGCATCGCCATGGCCACCCGCAAGCCCGACCCCGCCGCCCGCAAGCCCGCCCGCAAGTCCAACCAGCACGCCGCTGCGGTCATCGAGATCGATGCCGCCGCGCGTCCGCCGCTGGGCATGCCGCCGCAGACCTTCCTGCAGCGGTACTGGCAAAAACGCCCGCTGCTGATCCGTAACGCTTTCCCGGGCCTGCAGTCTCCGCTGCAGCCCGAAGACCTGGCCGGCCTGGCCTGCGAGGAAGGCGCGCTGGCGCGGCTGATCCAGCACGACCGCGCGCGCGATCACTACTCGGTGCGGCACGGGCCGTTCGCCGAATCCGATTTTCCCGGGCTGCCGCGGCAGGACTGGACGCTGTTGGTGCAGGACGTGGACAAGTGGGACGCCGACGTCGCCGCATTGCTGCCGGCGTTCGCGTTCCTGCCGCGCTGGCGCATCGACGACATCATGGTGTCGTTCGCCGCGCCGGGCGGTTCGGTCGGCGCCCACGTCGATCAGTACGACGTGTTCCTGTTGCAGGCCCAGGGCCACCGGCGCTGGCAGATCGACGCGCGTCCGAACCCGCCGCAAGGCTTCCGCGCCGACGCCGAGCTCAAGCTGCTGCGCGAATTCGAACCCAGCCACGAATGGGTGCTCGGCCCCGGCGACATGCTGTATCTGCCGCCCGGCGTGCCCCACCACGGCGTCGCCGAGGACGCCTGCCTGACCTTCTCGGTCGGCATGCGCGCGCCGTCGGCGGCCGAGCTGATGGGCGACTACATCGACACCCTCGCCGCCGACGCCGACGAGGCGCTGCGCTACGCCGATCCGGATCTGGCCGCGCCGCGCGATCCCAACGAGATCGACGCGGCGGCGATGGAACGCGTGGTCCAGGGCTTGAACGCGTTGCGCATGAACGACCCCGACCGGCTCGGCGACTGGTTCGGCCGCTTCATCACCGTCTACCGCGCCGCCGGCGAAGTCTCCGCGGGCGGCGCGCCGGCGCCGTCGCGGATCGAACTCGAATTCGCCCTGCAGCACGGCGCGACGCTGTGGCGGCATCCGTGGTCGCGCATGGCCTGGCGCCGCGCGCACGCCAAGGGCCGCGCCGCGCGCCTGTACGTGAGCGGCCAGGAGTACGCGCTGGCGGCCAAGGACGCGCAGGCGCTGGCGGCCGCGGCCGAGCTCGATCTGGCCGCGTATTCGGCGCTGTCCGACGCCGGCCGCGCCTGCGTGCTGGAACTGGTCGCCGGCGGCCACTACCGGCTCGGCCACGACGACGAGGACGAATCCGAAACCTTCGGAGACGAAGAAGAATGAGCGCCGCCGCGCCGGACCCGGGCCCGTACCGCGTCGTCGCGGTCGAGGATTACGCCGCCGCCCTGCCCGCGCTGCGCGCGGTGCGCGAGGCGGTGTTCGTGCGCGAACAGAACGTGCCGCTGGAGCTCGAGCGCGACGCCGAAGGCGACCCGCTATGCCAGCACGTGCTCGCGTTCGACGCCGACGGCGCGCCGATCGGCACCGGCCGGCTGACCCCGGACCGGCGCATCGGGCGCATGGCGGTGCTGGCCTCGTGGCGCGGCCGCGGGGTCGGCGAGGCCTTGCTGGCGGCGCTGGTCGAACGCGCGCGAGCGCTGGGCTGGCGCGAGCTCTCGCTGCACAGCCAGGCCAGCGCGATCGAGTTTTATGCCCGCCAGGGTTTTCTGCCGTTCGGGCCGCGCTTTTTCGAAGCCGGCGGGATCGAGCATCTGGCGATGTACCGCCTGCTCGGCGCGGCCAATCCGGTCGACGGCCGCGAAGCCGCGGCGGCGGCGCTGAGCGGCCTGCTCGCCCACGCCGGCCGCAGCCTGTGGATCTGCAGCCGCGATCTCGACCCGGGCCTGCTCGACCGCGCCGCGACGATCGCCGCGCTGCGCCGTTTCGCCGTCGGCGGCGGCCAGGTGCGGGTGCTGCTGCACGACCCGGCCGCGCCGCAGCGCGCGCTGGCGCCGCTGATCGGGCTGGCCCAGCGCCTGCCGACCGCGTTCGAGTTCCGCGCGATCGAGGAAACCGTCGACCAGAACGATCCGGCGGCTTATTGCGTCAACGACCGCGACGGCTGGTATTACCGCCCGCTCGGCCACCGTTTCGACGGCGAGACCCGCCTCGACGGCGGCCCGCGCGCGCGCCAGCTGCGCGCCCGGTTCGAACCGGTGTGGGAGCGGGCGCGGCCGTGCACGGAGTTCCGCGCGCTGGGGATCTGAGCGCGAATCGGGGTTTTCTGCGCGCGGGGCGGCTTTTAAAGAAACCCTGCGCTGGAAGAACCTTGTTTCTGCCAGAGGGCTTGTCCGCTGAGGCGCAATTTTGTGGGACGGACTTGAGTCCCGACGTTTTCCGATCAAGTCGCTGCGATCGGCGAGAAAGGCGTCGGGACTGAAGCCGCCCCCCACACAAGGCCCGCATGCAAACGGGCCGTCGCCAAGCAAACACTCTGCAAAGCCCCGCGCGGATCACTCCCCGCAGGCCCGCACGACCTTGGTCTTCCCGCCCGGCGCCAGATCGAAGCGGCACACGACCTTGACCCGGCTGTCGTACGTCGCCACCCCGCGCAACTCGACCCGCACGCCGGCCGCGCTCGCGGCCAGCTTCGGCGGGTCCAGCGAATACAGCCCGGGCGCGACCAGCTCGGCCTCGTGCACGATCCGGGCCTGCCCGTCCTCGCCGCCGTCGGCCTTCCACTGCGCCAGCACCCGGGTCGAGACGTGCTCGTAGCCCTGGCTGGCCGCGACCACGCGATAGGTCCCCTGCGCGCCTTCGGCGCCCACCGTCTCGCTCCAGCGGCCGGCCTGGACCACCGCGTCCACGTTCGGATCCACCGCCGGCGCGGCGCTGTCCGCGGCCCGGGCCGCGCCCGCCGCGGCGAGCGTCAGGCCCACCGCCCACGACACCCACGCCGCTCCCGCCTTGTTCGCTTCCGCCATCGCCGCCTCCCTGAGTCGTCCGGTCGGGGCCGGCGCGCCGCACTTCGCGCCCGGCCCCGAGTTCCAGGTCCTGAGTCCTGAGTCCTGAGTCCTGAGTCCTGAGCGCCAGCCTAGCGACCCGCCACCGTCGCGCACAATCCGCGCCGCCGCGACGCTGAAAGCGATTCCAGCCGCGCCGCGCGTCTGCCGCCTGAGCGCGGCCTAAACCGCGACCCTTGCCGCAACGCGCTTGAAAGCCGCCGCCGCAACCCAAGACATTAGCGGCGCGCGGCGCGGGAAATACCGCCTTGCCGGAACGGTCGGCTCGACGGTCCGGCCCGGGCCGGCGCCGGAAATCGAACCAAAACCGCCACATAGACGTAAGTAGTTATGCCTTTGCGCTTAACACTGCCGCTATAATTCCGAGCCTTGTCTGCGCCCGGCGCCTTGCGCGCGCGCGCCGACCCCTCTCCCGTCCCCTAGAGTTTCCCGATAGCCATCGTGGACAGTCTCCTGAAGCAGTTCTCGCAGTCCTCGCAACTCGGCGCCAACGCCGCCTTCATCGAAGACCTGTACGAGCAGTACCTGGTCGATCCCGACAGCGTCGGGCCCAAGTGGAAAGCCTATTTCGACGGCTTCAAGGGCCGCGAGGCCGGCGATGTGCCGCACTCGGCCGCGATCGACAGCATCACCGCGGCCGGCAAGGCCGCCGCGCGCGGCGCGGTCGCCGCGGCCGGCGCCGCCTCGGGCGGCGACGAACGCGAGCGCATGGTCGGCAAGGTCATCACCGCCTACCGTTCGCGCGGCCACCTCGCCGCCGACATCGACCCGCTCGGCCTGCTGCAGAAACCCGACGCGCCGGACCTGGCGCTGGGCTTCCACCGCCTGTCCGAAAGCGACCAGTCGGTCGAATTCTCCACCGGCGGCGTCGCCGGCAAGGAACGGATGAAGCTCGGCGAGCTGGTCGCCCTGCTCAAGGCGACCTACACCGGCCCGATCGGCGCCGAGTTCATGCACATCGCCGACGCCGAACAGCGCCGCTGGATGTACGAGCGCCTGGAAGCGGCCGGCGGCAAGTTCGGCCGCAGCGCCGCCGACAAGGTCCGCATCCTCGAGCGCCTGACCGCGGCCGACGGCCTGGAGCGCTACCTGGGCACCAAGTACGTCGGCCAGAAGCGCTTCTCGCTGGAAGGCGGCGACGCGCTGATCCCGCTGATGGACACCACGATCCGCCGCTCCGGCGAACAGGGCGTGCAGGACGTGGTCATCGGCATGGCCCACCGCGGCCGCCTCAACGTCCTGGTCAACACCCTCGGCAAGCCGCCGCGCAAGCTGTTCGACGAGTTCGAAGGCAAGTTCGACCACGACGAGCACGCCCACAGCGGCGACGTGAAGTACCACATGGGCTTCAGCGCCGACGTCGCCACCCCGGGCGGCCCGGTCCACCTGGCGCTGGCGTTCAATCCCTCGCACCTGGAAATCGTCAACCCGGTGGTCGCCGGCAGCGTGCGTTCGCGCCAGACCCGCCGCGGCGACAACGGCCGCGCCCAGGTGCTGCCGGTGCTGCTGCACGGCGACGCCGCGTTCGCCGGCCAAGGCGTCGGCATGGAGCTGTTCCAGATGTCGCAGGCGCGCGGCTTCGCCGTCGGCGGCACCGTGCACATCGTCATCAACAACCAGGTCGGCTTCACCACCTCGGAACGTCAGGACGCGCGCTCGACCCTGTACTGCACCGACGTGGCCAAGATGGTCGGCGCGCCGATCCTGCACGTGAACTCCGACCACCCCGAAGCGGTGGTGTTCTGCGCCGAGCTGGCGCTGGACTTCCGCCAGCGCTTCGGCCGCGACGTGGTCATCGACCTGGTCTGCTACCGCCGCCACGGCCACAACGAGGCCGACGAGCCGGCGGCGACCCAGCCGCTGATGTACCAGGTGATCCGCAAGCACAAGACCCCGCGCGAGATCTACGCCGACCAACTGGTCGCCGAAGGCACGATCAAGGCCGAGGACGCGCAGGCGCTGGTCGACGGCTACCGCAACAAGCTCGACGCCGGCGAAGTCACCACCGAACTGGTCGAGGTCAAGCCCGACGAGTTCACCATCGACTGGTCCAAGTACCTGCAGGGCAAGCTCAGCGATCCGGTCGACACCACCTTCGACCGCGCCAAGCTCGATGCGCTGGCGGTCGAGATCAACGCCATCCCGGACAGCGTCAAGCTGCACCCGCGCGTGGCCAAGATCTACGAAGATCGCCGCAAGATGTCGGCCGGCGAACAGCCGGGCGACTGGGGCTTCGCCGAGAACCTGGCCTACGCCACCCTGATCAGCGAAGGCTACAAGCTGCGCCTGGTCGGCCAGGACAGCGGCCGCGGCACCTTCTTCCACCGCCACGCGATCCTGCACGAGCAGAGCACCGACGAATACGTCATGCCGCTGCGCCGCCTGGTCAAGAACCCGTCCGACGTCACCATCATCGACTCGCTGCTGTCGGAAGAAGCGGTGATGGCGTTCGAATACGGCTATTCGACCGCCGATCCGATGACCCTGGACATCTGGGAAGCGCAGTTCGGCGACTTCGCCAACGGCGCGCAGGTGGTCATCGACCAGTTCCTGTCCTCGGGCGAAGCCAAGTGGGGCCGCCTGTGCGGTCTGGCGCTGCTGCTGCCGCACGGCTACGAAGGCCAGGGCCCCGAGCACAGCTCGGCGCGCCTGGAGCGCTTCCTGCAGCTGTGCGCGCTGGAGAACATGCTGGTCTGCGTGCCGACCACCCCGGCCCAGGCCTACCACATGATCCGCCGGCAGATGCGCATGAGCACGCGCAAGCCGCTGGTGGTGATGACGCCGAAGTCGCTGCTGCGCCACAAGCTGGCGGTGTCGAGCCTGGAAGAACTGGCCAACGGCGAGTTCCAGCACCTGATCCCGGACGCCGCCGCCAACGCCAAGAAGGTCAAGCGCGTGGTGCTGTGCTCGGGCAAGGTCTATTACGACCTGTTCGAACAGGCGCAGAAGGACGGCGTCGAAGACGTCGCCATCGTCCGCGTCGAGCAGCTCTACCCGTTCCCGCGCGAGGCGCTGGCCGCCGAGCTCAAGCGCTTCGGCGCGGCCAAGGACGTGGTGTGGTGCCAGGAAGAACCGCAGAACCAGGGCGCGTGGTACCAGATCCGTCACCACCTCAGCGCCTGCCTGGCGCCGAAGCAGGCCCTGCACTACGCCGGCCGCGCCCGTTCGCCGTCGCCGGCGGCCGGCCACCTGGCCGACCACGTCGCCGAGCAGACCAAGCTGGTCGCCGACGCGCTGGTCAATCCGCTGCACGGGGAGTCCAGCGCCGAGTAAGGCGCGGGCTCCATCGGGAAGGTCCGGCGCCGCTGCCGGCGCCGGACCTTCCGCGAAAACCCCAGATTCGAACTCCACCTTCAAGTACTCCAGGATGCCTGCCCCATGAGCACCGAGATCAAAGTCCCCGTTCTGCCCGAGTCGGTCTCCGACGCCACGATCGCCACGTGGCACAAGAAGCCGGGCGACGCGGTCAAGCGCGACGAGAACCTGGTCGACCTCGAAACCGACAAGGTCGTGCTCGAAGTGCCCTCGCCGGTCGACGGCGTGCTCAAGGAAATCAAGTTCGAAGAAGGCGCGACCGTGACCAGCCAGCAGCTGATCGCGATCGTCGAAGCCGGCGCCGCCGCCGCTGCGCCGGCCGCTCCGGCCAAGACCGAAGCCGCTGCGGCTCCGGCCGCCGCTGCCGCCGCCGCTCCGGCCAAGACCGAGGCCGCCAAGCCCGCCGCCGCGCCGTCGGCCAACGACCAGCTGCCGCCGGGCGCGCGCTTCGCCGCCAACACCCAGGGCGTCGACGCCGCCCAGGTCGAAGGCACCGGCCGCAAGGGCGCGGTGACCAAGGAAGACATCCTCAACTACGCCAAGTCCGGCGGCGTGGGTTCGGCCGCGGGCGCGCGTCCGGAAGAACGCGTGCCGATGACCCGCATGCGCGCGCGCATCGCCGAGCGCCTGATGCAGTCGAAGAACTCCATCGCCATGCTGACCTCGTTCAACGAAGTCAACCTCGGCAAGGTCATGGCCATGCGCAAGGAGCTCGGCGAGAGCTTCGAGAAGGCCAACGGGGTCAAGCTCGGCTTCATGAGCTTCTTCGCCAAGGCCGCGGCGAACGCGCTGCAGCGCCACCCGATCGTCAACGCCTCGGTCGACGGCAACGACGTGATCTACCACGGCTACTCGGACATCTCGATCGCCGTGTCGACCGACAAGGGCCTGGTGACCCCGGTGCTGCGCAACGTCGAGCGCCTGGGCTTCGCCGACATCGAAAAGGCCATCGGCGACTACGCCAAGAAGGCCCGCGACGGCAAGCTGGCGCTGGAAGACCTGCAGGGCGGCACCTTCACCATCACCAACGGCGGCACCTTCGGCTCGCTGATGTCGACCCCGATCGTCAACCCGCCGCAGTCGGCGATCCTCGGCATGCACGCGATCAAGGAGCGCGCGATCGTCGAGAACGGCGCCGTCGTGGCCGCGCCGATGATGTACATCGCGCTGTCCTACGATCACCGCATCATCGACGGCAAGGACGCGGTGCTGTTCCTGGTCGACATCAAGAACCAGCTGGAAAATCCGCACCGCATGCTGCTCGGCATGTGATGCCGAGCTGGGATTCGGGATTGGGGATTCGGGATTCGCAACGGCAAAGCCGACGCGGTTTCGTTCCCACTCCCGACCTCAGCTTTGCAGCATTTCGCGGATTTGGCATTCGCGGCGCTTGAGCGCTTTGAACGAATCCCGAATCCCCAATCCCGAATCCCGTGAGCGAATGAAATGAGCGAACAATTCGACGTAGTCGTCATCGGCGCCGGCCCCGCCGGCTACCACGCCGCCATCCGCGCCGCGCAGCTGGGCCTGAAGACCGCGTGCATCGACGCCGCGCTCGGCAAGGACGGCAAGCCGGCTCTCGGCGGCACCTGCCTGCGCGTGGGCTGCATCCCGTCCAAGGCCCTGCTCGACAGCTCGCGCCAGTACTGGAACCTGCAGCACCTGTTCGGCGAGCACGGCATCAGCGCCGACAACGCCAAGATCGACATCGGCACGATGGTCGGCCGCAAGGACAAGATCGTCAAACAGTTCACCGGCGGCATCGCGATGCTGTTCAAGGCGAACAAGATCGCCCCGTACTACGGCTTCGGCACCCTGCACCCGGGCAACATCGTCAAGGTCAAGCAGCACGACGGCAGCGAAGTCGAGCTCAAGGGCACCAACGTCATCATCGCCGCCGGTTCGGATTCGATCGAACTGCCGTTCGCCAAGTTCGACGGCGACAAGATCGTCGACAACGTCGGCGCGCTGGACTTCACCGAAGTGCCCAAGCGCCTGGGCGTGATCGGCGCCGGCGTGATCGGCCTGGAACTGGGCAGCGTGTGGAAGCGCCTGGGTTCGGAAGTCACCATCCTGGAAGCGCTGCCGGACTTCCTCGCCGCCGCCGACGCCGAAGTCGCCAAGACCGCGGCCAAGGAATTCAAGAAGCAGGGCCTGGACATCAAGCTCGGCGCCAAGGTCTCCAAGGCCGAGATCAAGGGCGATGAAGTCCACCTGACCTACAACGACGGCAAGGCCGACCAGCAACTGGTCGTGGACAAGCTGCTGGTGGCCGTCGGCCGCCGCGCCGCGTCCAAAGGCCTGCTGGCCGAAGGCACCGGGGTCAAGCTCAACGAGCGCGGCCAGATCGAAGTCGACGAGCATTGCCACACCGGCGTCGACGGCGTCTGGGCGGTCGGCGACTGCGTGCGCGGCCCGATGCTGGCGCACAAGGGCTTCGAGGAAGGCATCGCGGTGGCCGAACTGATCGCCGGCCTGCCGGGCCACGTCAACTTCGACACCATTCCGTGGGTCATCTACACCGAGCCGGAAATCGCTTGGGTCGGCCAGACCGAGCAGCAGCTCAAGGCCGACGGCGTGCCGTACAAGACCGGCAGCTTCCCGTTCGCGGCGATCGGCCGCGCGGTGGCCATGGGCGAGCCGGCCGGCTTCGTCAAGGTCATCGCCCACGCCGAGACCGACCGCGTGCTCGGCCTGCACCTGGTCGGCGTCGGCGTCTCCGAACTGGTCCACGAAGGCGTGCTGACCATGGAGTTCAAGGGTTCGGCCGACGACCTCGCGCGCATCTGCCACGCTCACCCGACCTTGTCGGAAGCGATCCACGACGCGGCGATGGCGGTCGACAAGCGCGCTATCCATAAGGCGAACTAAAGCCGGGATTGGGGATGTCGGGATTCGGGATTCGCACAGCGCTTCCGATCCCCACCCCAAGCCGCGAAGCATGCGCCAGGCCAAGCCTGGCGTTTTGCTTTTACGTCCAGCGTCCCATCGCCAACCAGCGCTTTCGGCGAATCCCTAATCTCCAATCCCGAATCCCGTGGCCATGAAAACCCTCTGCGTGTACTGCGGCTCCAACGCCGGCTCCCGTCCGATCTACACCGAACGCGCGATGGTGCTGGGCACCCGCCTGGCCCGCGACGGCATCGCCCTGGTCTACGGCGGCGGCAACGTCGGCCTGATGGGCGTGGTCGCCGACGCCGTGCTCGAAGCCGGCGGCGAAGCGATCGGGGTGATTCCCGAACAGTTGGTCAACTGGGAAGTCGCCCACAAGGGCCTGAGCAAGCTCGAAGTCGTCGGTTCGATGCACGAACGCAAGCAGCGCATGTTCGAGCTCGCCGACGGCTTCGTCGCCCTGCCCGGCGGCTTCGGCACCCTCGACGAGATGTTCGAGATGCTGACCTGGCGCCAGCTCGGCATCGGCGACAAGCCCTGCGCGTTCCTGGACATCGACGGGTTCTATTCGCCGCTGATGGGCATGCTCGACCGCATGGTCGCCGAGCGCTTCCTGCACCCGGACCAGCGCCAGGACCTGTGGCACGGCGACGACATCGACACGATGCTGGAGTGGATGCGCGCCTACCAGCCGGCGCGCTCGTCGAAGTGGATGGACGAGAAGCGGCGCAGCGCGATGCGCTAAGCTGCACCGGCGCCCGCACCGCCGGTGCGGGCGCCATCCCTAGAGGAGAACGAAATGGATTTCCGTTCTTGGCTGTACGCCTCTTGCCTGTGCGCCGCCGGCCTCGCCGCGGCCTGCGCAGTGTTTCCCGCCCGCGCCACCGCGCCGGCGCCTTACGTGCCCGACACCGACTGCGCAGCCGCGCGCAAGCTGCCGGCCGAAGTCGCCGCCGCCGCGCGTCGGATCGTCTGCGAGATTCCGGCCGGCTACCGCGAAGACGTGTCGCGCGCCGAAGCGCTGGGCGCGATCTTGCGCCGCCACGACGTCGCCGCGTGGCTGACCAGCGATTCGCTCAACGCCGCCGGCGCGCTGAGTTCACTGCCCGGCGAACCCGCCGGCTGGCTCAGCGAGGAACACGCCGACCGCGTCGACGTGCGCTACTTCGTCCGCGCCGACGGCCGCACGCTCGCGTTCGCGCAATCCTCGCTGCCGCTGCGCACGCCGCTGACGGCGCGCGACTCGCGCCGGCTCGACCCGCCGCGACCGGCCAGCGAGCGCGAGCTGCGCCTGCTGGCCGCGATCAAGCTCGCGCGCGCGCAATCGATGACCTACTGCGCCAAGGCGCCGCCGAACACCGTCGCGATCGAATGGAGCGAGCCCGGCCAGCCGGCGCAGATCCTGGTGTTCCTGATGTCGCCGTGGACCGACGATTCGCTGCCGCTGGGCGGCCACGCGCTGTTCCGCGTTTCGCGCGACGGCACGCGCGTGCTCGATCGTTTCGAGCAGACCCGCAGCTGCGTCAACCTGGATCCGCGCGAACTGAAGAAAGTCGAAGCGTTGACGATCAGCCACCTGGCCTCGGACACGCCGACCTGCTTCCACGCGTTCATGAGCCTGCAATACCGCAAACCGATCTACGTCACCACCGTGCGCAACCGCCGGCTGTGGAAAGTCGAAGACGGGAGCATCCGTTTGCTGCCGGCCGGCGCGACCGAAGCGGGCGATGCGGCCGACACGGCAAAGCGCGGCAACAAACGCGGCGCAAAAGCCGCGCAGCCATCCAAAGACAAGCGCTGAACGCCGCACAGCGCGCCGCGCACCGCGGCGCGCGCCGGCGCTGGGCTATCATCGCGGTCTGCTTCCGGAGTCCGCGCCATGACCGTTCCCGCCGCGTTCAACGCCTTCCGCATCCACAACGACGCCGCCGGTTACCGCAGCGGCGTCGAACAGGTGTCGATCGACGATCTCGCCCCCGGCGAGGTCACGATCAAGACCGCGTACTCCTCGATCAACTTCAAGGACGCGCTGGCCGGCACCGGCGAGGGCAAGATCCTGCGCTCGTTTCCGCTGGTCGGCGGGATCGACGTGGCCGGCCACGTGGTCGCGTCGAGCGACGCCAAGTTCAAGGAAGGCGACGCGGTCGTGGTCACCGGCTGCGGCCTCAGCGAGACCCGCGACGGCGGCTACAGCGAGTACGCGCGCCTGCCGGCGCAGTGGGCGATCCCGCTGCCGGCCGGGCTGAGCCTGCGCGAGGCCATGGTGCTCGGCACCGCCGGCTTCACCGCCGCGCTGGCGCTGTTCCGGATGCTGGAAAACCGCCAGGCGCCGGAACTGGGGCCGCTCGCGGTGACCGGCGCCAGCGGCGGCGTGGGTTCGCTCGCGCTCGACATCTTCAGCCGCGCCGGCTTCGAAGTGCATGCGGTCAGCGGCAAGAGCGAACAGGCCGATTACCTCAAGTCGATCGGCGCCAGCCAGGTGCTCGGCCGCGACGCGCTGGCGACGACCCGGCCGATGGATTCGGCGCGCTTCGGCGGCGGCCTCGACAACGTCGGCGGGCCGATGCTCGCCAGCCTGCTCGCGCAGACCGCGCCGTACGGCAACGTCGCCAGCGCCGGCCTCGCCGCGACCCACGATCTGGACACCACGGTGATGCCGTTCATCATCCGCGGCGTGTCGCTGCTCGGCGTGGCCTCGGCCGGCACCGCGCGCGCGATCCGCGACGAGATCTGGCAGCGTCTGGCCAGCGACTGGAAACCGGCGCATCTGGACCGCATCTGCACCCGCGAAGTGACGCTGTCGGAGTTGCCGCAGGCGTTTCCGGGCATGCTGGCCGGGGGTTCCCTGGGCCGGACCCTGGTCGTGATCTAGTTGGCATTGCAGCCGCGCGGCGCGTCGCTACAATCGGCCGCAAGTTCCAGGGGAAAGATATGGCGCGTATTTTGATCGTCGACGATTCGCCGTCCCAGCTGATGGGCATCCGTCGCATCGTCGAGAAACTGGGCCACGAGGCCCTCACCGCAGAAGACGGCGCCGCCGGCGTCGAAGCCGCCAAGCGCGAGCTGCCCGACCTGATCCTGATGGACGTGGTCATGCCGAACCTCAACGGGTTCCAGGCCACCCGTTCGATCTGCCGGGAAAGCACCACCAAGCACATCCCGATCGTGCTGGTCACCACCAAGGACCAGGACACCGACCGGGTGTGGGGCATGCGCCAAGGCGCGAAAGCCTATATCACCAAGCCTTTCAGCGAGACCGACCTGTCCGAGATCATCGGCCAGTTGTTGCCCGCGGCCGGCTGAACCGGGCGCGGCCCGCCGCGCTTGCAGGATGAACACGGAATCCCGGCGCGAGCCGGGATTCTTGCGTTTGGGGTCGGGCGAACGCCGCTGTCTGCCTGTCCGGCGCGCCGCACGCACGTGGCGGATGCGGCCCGCGCAGGCCCGCCCCGCTACGCCGCGGTGCACTTCGCGACGACCGCGGATGCGCCTATGCGCGCACTCGTGGCGTATACGCTCCGCATGCGCCGCCGCGCTCTCGCGAGCGCTTGCGCAGTTCGCGCAAAACTTCGCAGTTCAGCGCCGGCCGCACCCGTTCATGCGGCGCGAACCCGTCCCGTCCGTCGGCTCAATCGCGCCGCCAGTCTTCGCCGAACGCCACGCGCAAGGCTTCGTACGCCTCGCGCTGCGCGTCGTTGTCGGCGCGCGGCGCCAGCACTTCGAGTTCGACGATCTGATCGCCGGCCGGCGTGCCCGGCAGGCCGCGTCCGCGCAGGCGCAGTTTGCGGCCGGCCTCGGAATTGGCCGGAATCTTCAGCTCGACCGCGCCGCCGAGGGTCGGCACGCTGACGCTGGCGCCGAGCGCGGCTTCCCACGGCGCCAGTTCCAGCACGTGGATGACGTTGCGCCCGTCGACTTCGAACTGCGGGTGCGCGGCGTACTCGATCTCCAGCAGCAGATCGCCGTGGGTGCCTTGGCCGGCGAGGCGGATCAGCTGGCCCGGGCGGATGCCCTTGGGCACGCGCACGTCCAGCGTCTTGTGGTTGACCGAAATGCGCACCTGCCCGCCTTCGTAGACGGTCTCCAGCGACACCGCCAGCTTGGCCCGGGTGTCGCCGCGCGGCGGCGCGCCGCGCTGGCCGAAGCCGCCCGCGCCCGGCGCGGCGCGGCCGCGGCCGAACAGGGTCTCGAAGAAGTCGCTGAAACCGCCGCCCGCGCCGCCGCCGGCGAAGATCTCCTCGAAATCCGGGCCGCCCTGGCCGCCGCCGAAACCGCCCGGCGGCGCGTGCACTTCGTCGCCGGGGCGATAGCCGCGCGCGCGCAGCTGATCGTAGGCCGCGCGCTTTTGCGGATCGCGCAGCGCCTCATAAGCCTCGTTGACCGCCTTGAACCGGTCTTCCGCGCCGGCTTCCTTGCTGACGTCGGGGTGGTACTTGCGCGCCAACCGGCGATAGGCGGTCTTGATCTCCGCCTCGCCCGCGCTCGGCTCCACGCCGAGGGTTTCGTAGTAATCCTTGAACTGCATCGATGCGGGCTCCACGGCGCAAGCGCCAAGCGCAGCGCTGTCCGCACAGGCCGCCTTGGCGCATCATTGAGGTCACAAGCATGGCGGCGGACGCGGGATTTTCAAGTCGCGCCGAACCCGCGAAACGCTGCCGTCGAACGCAACAATCCCGTCAAGCCGCCTTGACGCCGAGTTTAGCCCTGCCTTCCTAGACTTCACCCCCACCCCAGGAGAATCCCATGAGCATCCAGGTCGGCGACCGCCTGCCCGAAGTCGCGCTCAAGCGCATCAACGACGGCATCGAGACGGTCGATACCCGCGCCCTGTTCGACGACGGCAAAGCGGTGTTGTTCGCGGTGCCCGGCGCGTTCACTCCGACCTGTTCGGAGAAGCACCTGCCCGGCTTCGTCCAGCACTTCCAGCAATTCCGCGACAAGGGCATCGACGTGGCCTGCCTGGCCGTCAACGATCCCTTCGTCATGCAGGCCTGGGCCAAGACTCAGCACGTGCCCGACGGCCTGCTGATGCTGTCCGACGGCAACGGCGAGCTGACCCGCGCGCTCGGCCTGGAGCTCGACGCCAGCGCCTACGGCATGGGCACGCGCGCCAAGCGCTTCGCCTTGTACATCGAGGACGGCACGGTCAAGCAGGTCCACGTCGAGGAGCCGGGCGAGTACCGCGTGTCCTCGGCCGAATACATGCTCGAGCAAGTCTGATCCGCGCGGCGCCGGGCCCTTGCGACCCGGCGCCGTCGTTCTTCCCCGTCCGCTTTCCAGCCTTTACCTGTCGAGGTACTCCGCCCCTTCCCCCCGACCAGCCAGGAGACGTCATGTCTGCCAAGCCCGTCAGCCAGCGCGGCAGCGCCGGCAAAGCGCCCGCGAGCAAACCCGCCGGCAAAACCTCCGCCGGCAAGCCCGCCGCGGCCAAACCCTCGGCCTTCGTCGCCGACCTCAGCGCGATCCGTGCGCGCGCGCGCCAGCACATCGAGGACGGCGCGATCACCGCCAGCTACAGCGCCGACCGCGAAACCGTGGTGCGGCTGCTCAACGAAGCGCTGGCCACCGAAATCGTCTGCGTGCTGCGCTACAAGCGCCACTACTTCATGGCCAGCGGCCTGATGGCCGACGCGATCAAGTCCGAATTCCTCGAGCACGCCAACGAAGAACAGGCGCACGCCGACCTGATCGCCGAACGCATCGTCCAGCTCGGCGGCGAACCCGACCTCAACCCCGACGTGCTGTCCGGCCGCGCGCACGCCGAATACGTCGAAGGCCGCGATCTGCGCGACATGGTCAAGGAGGACCTGATCGCCGAGCGCATCGCCATCGACAGCTACCGCGCGATCATCGAGTTCGTCGGCGACAAGGACACCACGACCAAGCGGATGATGGAGCACATCCTGGCGCAGGAGGAGGAGCATGCCGACGAGTTGGCGGACATGCTGGATGGGTGGACGGGGCGCTGACGCGCGCAGTCGGGTGTCGCCGTAGTTGAATTTTCGCGGTCGCGGCTCGCGCCGCTCCTACAGGGGCTGCCTGTAGGAGCGGCGCGAGCCGCGACCGCGCCACCGCGCCTGCGACGACCGCCTCAACGCCTGCGCGAACTCACGCCGCCCGGCACCCCTCGCCCTCGAACACTGCGCGCCCGAGCTCGAACGCCGCATCCAGATGCGGCTGCCGATCGCGCCCCTCGGTATCGAAACGCACCGTCGAACTGGCCACGCAGGCGCCGCAGTAATCGAACACGCCGTGGTCGATCTGGGTCTTCATCGCCACGTCGTACGCGTGCTTGACGTAGCTGCGCTGGTCCGCGCCGCCGATACCGAACAGATGCACCTGCAAACGCTGCAACTGCCCGACCACGCGGCCGTCGCGGGTCGCGTAGGCCCAGTTGTTGGAAAACACCCGGTCGACCCAGCCCTTGAGCAGGCCCGGCATCGACCACCAGTACACCGGAAACACCAGCACCAGCGCATCGGCGCGGTCGATCCGCGCCTGCTCGGCGCGCACCTGCGGCGGATGCGGCGCGCGTTCGCGGTAGGCGTCGTGGTCGGCCTGGCCGTAACGCGGGTCGAAGCCTTCGCCGGCGAGGTCGGCCAGCTCGGCGCTGTGGCCGGCGGCGCGCAGCCCCTCGGCGACGCGGGCCGCGGCGGCGTGGGTCAGCGAATCCGGGTCGGGATGGGCGAAGACTATCAAGGCGTGCATGGCGGGCTCCTGAGTTTAATTACCGAAAGTAACTTACTAAAAGTAAGCTACTTTCGGTAGTTGCGACTGTCAAGCCGTCCCGACGACCGCGCAGGGCCCCGGCATGGAACTGAATCTTTCCGCCGCCGCTACGCCGCATCGGCTTGCCTCGCCGCCACAGCGCGCGCTATGACTCCCGCCATGAGCCGAGATATGGAAATCGCGCGGCTGCGCGAACGCCTGGAACGCGACCACTGGCCGCGCCTGCAGATGAGCCTGATCGTGCTGCTGACCGGCGCCGCGGGTTTCCTCGCCTCGTTCGGCCTGCTGCTGGCCGGCGTGCGCGGCATGGCGCTGCGCTATCCCCTCGCCGCCTGCGTCGCGTACGCGGCGTTCCTGCTGTTGCTGTGGACCTGGGCGCGCAGCCACGGCCGCAAGGACGAGTTCGACACGCCCGACTTCGAAGGCGCCTCCGACGGCCCGTCCTCATCGGGCTGGCACGGCGGCGGCGGCCACAGCGGCGGCGGCGGCGCCAACGCCAGCTTCGAAGCGCCGTCTTCGTCCGCTTCGTCTTCTTCGTCCTGGTCTTCGTCGCCGCAGCGTTCCGGCGGCGACGGCGGACTGGATTTGCCTTCGCTCGACGATGCCGACGTGTTCGGCTGGATCGTGGCGGCGATCGTGGTGCTGGCCGTCGCGGTGCTGGCCACCGTGTTCGCGCTGTGGTCGGCGCCCGGCCTGATGGCCGAGGTGCTGCTCGACGTGACCCTGGCCGGCGGCCTGTACCGGCGCCTGCGCCGGATCGAATCGCAGCACTGGCTGGCGACCGCGCTGCGCCGCACCGCCGTGCCGTTCCTGCTCGTCGCCGTGCTGGCGACCGCGGCCGGGTTCGTCGGCGCGCAGTACGTGCCCGGCGCGGATTCCATCGGCGACGTGATCGCCGCGCTGCGCGCCGCGCGTGACTGACGCCCGCACACCTTGCGAGACCTTCTGCGAACGCGCGCGCGACGCGATGCGTTCGCATACGCAGGGCCTGAGCCTGATCGTCACCTGCGGGCATTGCGGCCTGTCCGCGGTCACGACCCGGCCGGATCTCGCGCGCATCGCCGCGATGCGCCATCGCTTGTCGCTGGCGCCGCAGCACCGCAATCCGGCCGATACGCTGCGCGCGGCCGCGTGCCTGGCCGCCGAAAGCGGACGCGCCGCCGCCGACGTGTTGCGCACGTTGCGCGAAGACGGCGCGCTGGTCGAGCTGACGGTGATCGAAGCCGAGCGGTATGCGCAGGCGCTGGCGCGCGCCGGCCTGAGCGCGGAAATCGAACCGCCGCCGTATTCGCTGGAATAGTTCGCCCGAATGATTCGAGCGCGGCGGCGGCCGACTGTAGGAGCGGCGCGAGCCGCGACCGCGACAACGCGACTACGACGAAGGTTGCTGCGCAGTTGTGTCGTCGCGGTCGCGGCTCGCGCCGCTCCTACAGGTAGAACGCCGGAGCTGCTGCCTCTCTCAAGCGCCGCTACGGCCAGCGCTGCTATCGCCAGGTTTCTCCCGCATCGGCTGTTGCGCGACAAAGGCGCCCGCCAAACCCGCTCAACGCAATACCTTGAACCGCACCCGCGACCACGCACCGGTATCGGCCAACGCCGTCAGCGTGTGCTCGCCCGGTTCGCCGAAGTCGTAATCCAGCCGCCCGCGCCCGTCGCTTTCGCCGATCCAGCGTCCGTCGAGCAGCCAGCGCACCCGCGCGTCGCTGCCGAGCGCGCGCACCGACAAGCGCAGCGGCGTCGCGCTGCCGGGCGCGCGCGCCAGCGTGGCCAGGTCGTCGATGCCTTCGATGCGCAGTTCTTCGGCGGCGTCGCGGCCGTCGGCGCTGCAATCGGGCGACAGCGGCGGCAGGCGCGAGGCCCGGCGCGTGTCGGCCGGCAGCCACGGCGAGGCCAGCGCCGGCCAGCGCGCCAGCGCGCGCGCTACGCGCACGTGTTCGCGCGCGCACTCGGCAGACAGGCGCAGGCCGCTGCGCGCGTCGACCTCGAAGCGCTCGACGCCGGCGCTCCACAGCCGCGCATCGCGCTCGGCGAAGGTCGGCGGCACCGAACCGTCGAGCGTCCAGGCCTCGCGACGGCGCTGGCACAGCTGCGGCTCGGCCGGGTCCGGCGGCAGGCCCAGCGGCCAGCACACCTCGATCTGGCGCACGCTCGCCGGCGGCGGCAGCGGCACTGCGTCGCCGCGCAGGCGCGGCAGGCTGTCGATGGTTTCGAACAGCAGCGGCAACGCGGTCACCGCGCCGTACTGGCCCGGCAACGGGGTGCCGTCGGGGCGGCCGACCCACACGCCGACCGTGTAGCGGCGCGTGCTGCCGAGCGCCCAGGCGTCGCGGAAGCCGTAGCTGGTGCCGGTCTTCCAGGCCACGCGCGGGCGGCCGGCGGCGTCGAAGGTTTGTTCCACGCTGCCGGGGCGCGGGTTGGCTTCGAGGATTTCGCGCACGATCCATGCCGCGCCCGGCGACAGCAAGCGACGTTCGGTTTTCGGCGAGCCCAGTTGATAGCGCACCCGCCCGGCGATGCCGCCGCGGTTGAACGCCGCGTACGCGCCGACCAGATCCTCCAGCCGCGCGCCGGTGCCGCCGAGGATCATCGCCAGGTTCGGCTGCGCGCCGCGCGGCCATTGCAGGTCGATGCCGGCATGGGCCAGGCGCGCGGAGAAGCGCGCCGGCCCGACCCGGTCGAGCAGATCCACCGCCGGAATGTTCAGCGACAGACGCAGCGCGCTGGCCGCGCCGACCGGCCCGTTGAACGCGGTGTCGAAGTTGCCGGGCCGGTAGCCGCCGAAGGATTGCGGCGCGTCGACGAACAGGCTTTCCGAATGGATCAGCCCGTCGTCCATCGCCAGCCCGTACAGGAACGGCTTGAGCGTCGAGCCCGGCGAACGCCAGGCCTGGACCATGTCGACATGGCCGAGCCGCGCCGGATCGCCGAAGCTGACCGAGCCGACGTAGGCGCGCGCTTCCAGGCTGGCGTTGTCGATCACCAGCAGCGCCGCCGAAGTGCGTTCGGGCAACGTCGAGAAATACGCGGCGACGCGGTCTTCGAGCGTGCGCTGCAGTTGCGGGTCGATGGTCGAGACCACCCGCCCGGCGCGCGGATTGGCGAAGCGCAGGCGCTGCGCCAGCAGCGGCGCGAAGCGCGGCGGTTGCAGCGAGCGCGCGACCACCGGCTCGACCCGCGCATCGGCGACCTGCGCGCGCGTCCACACGCCCAACTGCGCCATGCGCGCGAGCACCTTGTCGCGGGCGACGCGCGCGCGCTCGGGCTCGCGGTCCGGACGCAAGCGGCTCGGCGATTGCGGCAGCACGGTCAGCAGCGCCGCCTCGGCGTGCGACAGGCGCGAGGACGGCTTGCCGAGGTAAGCCCAACTCGCCGCCTCCACGCCCTCGACGGTGCCGCCGAACGGCGCGCGGTTGAGGTACAGGGCGAGGATCTGCGGCTTCGACAGATGCGCTTCGAGTTGCAGCGCGCGCAGCATCTGCCGGCTCTTGGCCCACAGGCTGCGGCGGCGCTCGCCGGGCTCGGCGTCGAGGATGCGCGCGACCTGCATGGTCAGGGTCGAACCGCCGGAGACCACGCGCCCGCTGCGCAGCCATTGCGCCGCGGCGCGCGCCATCGCCAAGGGATTGATGCCGGCGTGCTGCCAGAACCAGCGGTCCTCGTAGTTCAACAGCGCCTGCAGGTACAGCGGCGACACCTGCGCGGCATCGACCGGATAGCGCCACACGCCGTCGCGGTCGGCGAACGCGCGCAGCGGCGTACCGTCGCGCGCGACCACCACCGCGCCGGCGTCGCGCGCGCGCGGCAACGGCAGCGGGAAGGCCAGATCGAGCAGCATCGCCGCGGTCGCCAGCGAAGCCAGCGCCAGGATCGCCCACAGGCCGGCGCGGCGCAGGCGGTGGCGGCGCGGCGTTGCAGCGGTGGCGGCGAAAGAGGACGGCATCGAAGCTTAGGGTTTGTTGTGGGAGGAACTTCAGGCCCGGGGCTTTCGGCTCAGCTTGCCTGGAAGTTCTGGACGCTGCGGCGATGCGACGACCTGAGCCGAAAGCGTCGGACCTGAAGTCCCTCCTACACGAGCCGGCACCGGGACTTCGGTTGGATGTGAGAAGGACTTCAGTCCCTGCGCTATTGGCTCAGCTTGCCTGGAAACAGCGGCGATTCGGCGGCCTGAGCCGGAAGCGTCGGGCTGAAGCCCTTCCCGCACAAGCCGGCACCGGAACTCCGGTTGCTGTGGGAGGGACTTCGGTCCCTCCCATCACGGTTCGCCCTCAGGCTTCGCCGCGTCAGCCCGCGCCGTTCGGCAACTGGATCCGCAGTTCGCCGTCGATCAGGAACAAGCGCATTTCCTCGTAGACGCGGCGGCTGGCCTTTTCGCGCTCCAGCACCTCGCCGAGGGTACGCGCCTGCGCCTTGACGTCCTTGCCGATGCCGCCGCTGATTTCGATCCGCGCCTGGATCAGTTCCTGGTTGTCCTCGTCGCGATCCTCATCGGGATCCCAGTCGATCCGCAGTTCGTACCACTCGGTCTCCTCGCCCTGCTTGCGCTCGCCGTAGGCGGTTTCGCCGCCCTCGTCGTCGGGCTTGGGTTCGAGCGCGCGCACCTGACCGAGCAGCAGCGCGTAGTCGGCCACGCGCTGGTCCGGGAACAGGTCCTGGAAGCGACGTTCGGCCATCGCCCGGTCGATGCGGTCGCCGTTGCGCTCGGCCTCGTCGCCGAGCGGCGTGCCGACCGCCGGCACCTGGCCGAGCGGGATCGGGAACTTGAACAAGTCCAGGATCGCCTTGCGGTCCTTGCGCGCGAACGCGTCGGCGAGCGCGCCCAGGCGCTGGCGCACGCGCGCGTCGGCGCTTTCGCTGGCGACCTTGGCCAGGGTCTTGCCGTTCCAGGCGTAGGTCAGGTATTCGCGGGTCTTGGGCCGCGCGGCGGTGCAGATGTCGGGCACCTGCAGATACAACTTGCCTTGCGCGATCTTGTCGAGGTACACGCAGTCGTCGGCCGTGTCGGCGGCCGGCAGCAGCAGCGGGCCATCGGCGCGGCTGAGGATCGCCGCCCATTTCTTCAGCGTCGCCATCTGCGCGTCGGGCGTGCCTTCGCCGTACGCGACCACGACATCGTCGACGCCGTCGCCGTCGAGGTCGCCGACCAAGTGTTCATAGCCCAGGCGTTCGAAATCCGGCACGCGCTTGCGCAAGGCGGCGAACGCGGCTTCGGCGGTCTGCTTGGGATCGGCGGCGGGTTTGGCCGGCGCCGCAGCGGCAGGTGCCGCGGCCTGGGCGGCCGGCGCCTCGCCGGCGGACGGGTCGCCGGCCTTGCACGCGGCCAGGCTCAGGCCGATCAGCAACGCGGCGGACAGTCGGGTGTAACGCATCTATCGCTCCTTGCGGGTGTTCGCGACCGGCGGGGGCCGGTCGAAGGTCGTGACCGAAGCTTCGGTCGGATGGGGGCGCGGCCGCCGTCGCGGCCGGCGCGGGCGCGGCGCGCTCAGCTTTCCAGGCCGTCGAGGTCGTGCGCGTCGGCTTCTTCCAGATACAGCTCGCCGTCGATCAGGCGCCAACGCAGGTGATAGCCGACGCCGTCGCCTTCCGGCCATTCCACGGTCGCGCGCGCGTCGACCACGTAGGTGTAGCCGTCGATCTCGACGGTCGCGTCGTCGGGCGCGGTGTCGATGAGCAGCTTGCGCTCGCCGGCGTCGGCGCCGCGCGGTTTGACGAAGCTGACGACGCTCTCGTGAGGATCGAGCCGCTTCAATTCGAGGTGGCTCAAGAGGCCGACCGCATCGGCGAAAGCGCGACGCCGATCGGCGTCGGCGAAGACCGGGTCGGGCGCCGGCGCGGCTTCGCCGCGGATCGGCGGGCCCGGTCGCAGGTTGGCGTCCAGGGCCGACAGCTTGCCTGCCTCGATCGACTCGCGCATCGCCCGCAGGCGCGACAGCACCCGCTGCCGCGCATCCTCGGTCGACACCCGCACCAGCGCGCCGTCGCGCCATTCGAACTGGTAGTAGTTCAAGGTGCGCGGGAACGGCAGCATGCACGCTTCCAGGCCGTCGGCCCACAAGCGGCCGTCGCGGATCTCGCGCACCGCCGGGCAGTCTTCGAACTTGTCGGTCTGGTCGGCCTGCAGCTGCAGGCCGCCGTCGCGCGCCAGCAGCACCCGCACCGTTTTGGCGACGTGACGCATCGCGCCTTCGTCGCCGATGCCGTATTCGATCACGACATCGTCGCGGCCGTCGCGGTCGAGATCGCCGGTGAAGTAGTTGACCTCGAACTTGTCGAATTTCGGATCGGCCTTGCGCATGACCGCCTCGGCCTGCGCGATCAAGGGATCGGGCAGCGGCGGCTTGTCGTGCGGCGTGGTGCCGCCCCAGTTCAACGCCGGATCGGTGGCCGGCGACGGCGCCGGCGCGACCGACGCTGCCGCCGCTTCCGAACTGGTCGACGCGCCCTTGCGCTTGCACCCGGGCGCCGCCGCCAACAGCGCCGCGCACAGCGCGACGCCGGCCACGGCGGGAAGCGCGACGCCTCCCGCCCGCTTCGCCGCGGTCACGGCTGACGCACCGTCAGGCTCGCCGGCGCGGCCTTGCCGACGCCGCGCAGCTCCGGACGGTACATGTCTTCCACCAGCGACGGCGGCACCGTGTAAGTACCCGGCGTCACCGCGCGCACGAGATAGAACACCCGCGCGGTGCGGCCTTCGTCGAGCTTGAGCGCGGCGACGTAGCGGTCGTCGCGGAACTCCTCGTGCTTGACGTCGGCGGCGCTGGAGCGCTCGGAGATCTCGATCCCGTCGACCACCACGCCGGCCCACTGCTTGGCGTCGCCGAGATTGAAGTTCTCGATCTCCAGGCCGGCCGGCAGCAGATCGGTCAGCAGCGCATCGGGCATCGCGCTGCGCGCCTTGATCGCGACCTGCACGATCAGCGCCTCGCCCTCGACCAGGCTGCCGCCGGACCAGTCCTTGCCTTCGGTGGTGTAGTACTTGCGCGTCACCTCGATCCGGGAGCCGTCCGCGGCCGGCGGCGTCCGCGGCACGCCGGCGACTTCGAAGCTGGCGTACAACGGGGTCGGCCCGTTCGGCGCGAAGCTGACGCCCGCGGCGAGCTGGGCGAAGTCGAAGGCGCCGCCGATCAGCTTGGCCGGCTCGGCGTCGGTGGCGCCGCCGGCGACGGTCCAGCGGCCCGACAGCTGCTTGCCCTGGTCGGCCATCAGCGCCTTGCCGAGCCGCGCCAGCGCGACCTGCTCCTGCGTGCTCAGGTACAGCCAGCCGCTGTTGCGGCGCGCGTCGAGGTCGCGGCCCATCGCCACCGCGCGCGCGTCGTACTCGGGCTGCGACAGCTTGTGCTCGTGCACCAGCGCGATCATCAGCGCGTCGTCGCGCAGGCGGCTGCCGTAGTCGCCGAGGTACTCGGGACGCTGCGAGGAATCGCGGGCGAAGCCTTCCTTGATCGCCTTGGAACCGCGCGCCTTGTCGCCCTGCAGGCTCAAGGCCAGGCCCAGGTGCACCAGCGGCAGGCCGGTCAGGCTCTGCTTGCGGTCGTTGTCGTACAGCGCGCGCAGGGTGCCGAGCGGAGCGCGGTTGACCCGCGCCAGCACGTAGCCGGCATGCGCCTGATAGGCGAACTTGAGGTGTTCGCGGCGGTCGTAGCCGTAGAACGAGGCGTTGCCCGACAGCAAGTCCTCGCCGAGCGCCTTGAGCGCCTTCTGCAACATCGCCTCGGGCACGGCGAAGCCGCCGTCGCGCGCGTCGAGCAGGAACTCGACCACGTACGGGGTCAGCGCCGGATTGACGTAGTCGCCGTCGCCCCACATCGAGAAATGCCCCGAGGCGATCTGCATCGCCGCGAGCCGGCCGAACGCGCCTTCCATGCGCGCGCGCCGCTGCTTGGCGTCGATGCCCTTGACCCCGAGCATCTTGGCCGTGGCCTCGTCGAGTTCGAGCGCGGCATAGCCCTTGCTCGTGGTCTGCTCGGCGCAGCCGTACGGATATTCCAGCGCGCCTTGCAGCGCGCTGGCGAACGGAATCGGCGGCAACGCGCTGACCACCATGCGCGCGCTGACCGAATCCGGCATCAGCCCCTCGGCGAAATCGCTGCCGAGCTGGATCGCGCCGAGCTGGTCGAGCACGCGGGTGCGCGAGCGCAGCACCGCCGGCCACGCCGGACGCACCGGCAGGTCGTAGCGGCGGTCGACCTTGTAGCCGTTGCCGTCGACCCGCACCCGCACCTGCGCGACGGTGTAGCCCTCGCGCGCGGTCACCGGGAAGGTCAGGGTCTTCTTGGCTTCCACGCCGAGGTTCAACGTGTGCTCGCCGCCGTCGAGCGACAGCGGGCCGATGCCTTCGACCTTGACCGCGAACTCGCCGGCCTTGCCGGTGAAGTTCTGCACGTCGAGGGTCACGCTGCTCTTGTCGCCCGGCGCCAGCACCCGCGGCGTGCTCGCCTCGGCCAGCACCGGCGCGCGCACGATGGTCTCGGCGTCGCGGTTGCCGTAGCTGCCGCCGGAGTAGACCAGCGCGGAAACGCGCAAGGTGCCGTTGAAGTCCGGCACCGCCAGCTTGATCCGCGCGTTGCCTTGCGCGTCGAGCTTCACCGGGCCTGCGAACAGGTCGACCGTCTGCACCCGCGCGGTCGGCCGGCGCGCCTGCGGCAAGGCCTGCAAGGCCATGTCGCCGCCGAAGCGGATCTTGGCGGTCTCGCCGTCGAAGCTCTCGATGACCCGGCCGTACACGTCGTACGCGTCGACGCCGAGGCGGCGCTGGGCGAAGAAATGCGCGGCCGCGTCGGGCACCGCGAAACGGGTGATGTTGAGGATGCCGACATCGACCGCCGAGACGGTGACGTAAGCGTCCTTGCCGGCCAGTTGCGGTGCGCTGACGGTCACCGGCAGGTCCTGCTCGGGCTTCATCAGCTTGGGCACGTTGACGCCGACCGCGACCTTGCGCTCGCGCCGGTCCATCGGCACGAACGCCACGCCGACCGCGCGCGCGGGCGTGATCTTGCTCGGCGCGCTGCCGCCGCGGAACACCAGCGCGGTGACGTAGACGTCGTGGCGCTCCCAGGCGTCGGTGACCGGAATCTTGAACTTGCTGCCGGCCTTGGCGGTGATCGCCTGCACGTAGACCATGCGGTCGGTCTCGACCATCAGCAGGCCCGGGCCCTCGTGCGGCGGCGTCACCGTCACTTCGAGCGTGTCGCCGGACTTGTACGAAGTCTTGTCGAGCGCGAGCTTGACCTTGTCGGGACGCGCGTCGAGGCCGCGGTTCTGGTCGTCCCAGCTCCAGCCGGCGCGGAACGGATAGCGCGTGGTGATCTTGGTCTGCGGGTCGAACACGTCGAGGCGGTACTCGCCCCACTCGACCTGGAAGCTGAGCTTGGCCGCGTTCGCGCCGAGGTCGACGTTGCGCGTTTCCACGTCCTCGAAGCGGCGGGTGAAGTCGTACTTCCAGCCGCCCTCCTCGCCGTAGTTCCAGTGGTAATCGCGGCGTTCGCGCACCAGGGTGGCGCGCACGCCGCTGGCCGGGCGCGGCTTGCCGTCGCTGCCCACGCGCATCAGTTCGAAGCCGACCGTGGCGTTGCTGTCGGCGCCGTCCTTGTCGTCGAACAGCGGGCGCACGCCGACCAGCGCGTCGGCCGGCCACAGCACCCGCTTGACGCTGCGGTTGACGCTGCGGCCGCCGGACTCGAACACGCTGCCGGTGACGATCGCGGCGATCGTGCTGACCGGCTTGGCCTCGTCCGGCAGGGCGATGTCCTGCGCCAGCTTGCCGGCGTCGTCGAGCGTGGCGTCGACGACGTCCTTGGCTTCCTTCGGCAGGCTCAGGGTCGGATCGCCGAAGAAGTAACCCGGCATCTGCTCCAGCGGATGCTGCTCCACCGCCACCGTCATCTTGGCGGTGAAGCGGTTGCCCGCGGCCGGCGCGCCGTACAGATACGCCGCCTGCACGCCGAGCTTGAACGGCTGGCCCGGACGCAGCACCGCCGGCGCGTCGAGGTCGAGCTTGAGCCGCTCGGGCAGGAACTCCTCGATCCGCAGGGTCATGCCCTGCACCGCTTCCTTGCTGGCCGGATCGGTGCGGAATTCGACCCGCCAGCGGCCGGTCGCGGCGTCGGCGGGAATCAGCTGCGCATGGCGCACATAGCCCTGCGCATCGGGCTGCAGGCGGGTTTCCAGGAAAGTCTTGCCGTCGGGCTGCACATAGCGCAGGAACACCGGCTGCAACGCCTTGCCCTTGGTGTCGACGGGCTTGCCGTCCTGGTCGCGCAGCAGCGCCGACAGGCGCACGGTTTCGCCGGGGCGGTACAGGTCGCGGCCGGACCACGCGAACACGTCGAACCAGGCCTGCTCGCGCCCGGCCACGGCGAACTCGGAAAGATCCAGCGCGGGCTGGTTGAACGGCAGCATCGACACGTCGCTGCCCTTGCTCGCGATCAGCACCTGGGCCGCGTCGAGCTTGTAGTTCAGCAGCGCGTTGCCGTTGCCGTCGGTCTCGCCCTTGAGCGTCAGCTCGCCGTCGGCGCCGATGACCTTGAGCTCGACCCCGCCGACCGCCTCGCCTTTCTCCAGCGAGGCCACGTGCACGAACAGCTTGTCCTTGTAGGCGCGCGCGTGCAGGCCGAGGTCGCTGACGGTGAAGAACGCGGTCTCGAACTCGTCCTTGAACTGGCCGGCGCGCTTCATCACCGCGAAATACAGGCCGGGCTTCTGCAGCTCCTTGATCTCCTGCAGCGGCAAGTAGGTCAGCACGCGCTCGTTGGGCTTGCCGCCGAGCACGAAGCGGTTGACGTAGACCGGCTCGGCCAGCTTCGACAGCGGCTTCTTGTCGTCCCAGTCGCGTTCCAGCTCCCAACTGCCCTTGCGCCCGCCGCGCTGGTACTCGGCGAAGAACTTCGGCAGTTCCTTGTCCTTGACCCGCAGGAATTCGACATCGACTTCGGACACGTTGATCGACACCACCGGCAGGCCGCGGCTGTCGCGCGCCGGCAGCACGCTGCCCTGCGAGGCGAAGCCGACCACGGGCTCCAGCGGGCCGGTGTAGACCTGCTTGACGATCGCCTCGGCGATGCGGTCGCCGGCCGCGGCGGTCAGGCCGGGCTTGATCGCGACGGTGTAGTCCTTGCTCGCTTCCACGTGCGGGAAGCGCAGGATCTTGCCGCCGTCGTCGAGCACCCAGCTGCCTTCGACCGGGGCGCCGTTCTTGTCGGTCACCGCCAGCCACTGGTCGAAGTCCTGGGTGCCGACCAGCGGCTGGCTGAATTCCAGGGCGATGGCGAGTTCGTCGCCGCGCTTCTGATCCGGATACGCGGCGACCAGGGCGAAACCCTTGACCGCTTCGCGCTTGACCACGATGGCCTCGCCGCTGGCCTGCGGCAGCTGGCCGCCGCCGTCGCGCTTGCAGCCGGCGACCAGCGCGGTGGCCGCGATCAGCACCGCCGCCGCGGCGCGCAACAGGCCGGGCCGCCAATGCGGTGCGGGCTTCGAGAGGCGGACTCCTTCCGCGGCTCCGTCCAAGGGCTTCGTTCGCATCATGCGGTTCTCTCCGGAAACTGCGACGCAGTATAGAACGAGCGCACGCAAGCGGTAATCGCAACGGAAGGCCGCATGTGAGCGCCGTTGCGGCGATGCGCCCCCTGTAGGAGCGGCGCGAGCCGCGACCACGAAGTCGCACGGTCGCGCCGCAAGAATGCAACCCCGCGACTTCGTGGTCGCGGCCCGCGCCGTCCCTGCAGGCGCCGCCGCCACGGCGATCTGTGCGCCCGCGCCGGTTTCCGCCTCATGCCCGCCGCCATGAGCAAAGGTTATGTAAGCCGCCGCGTTCCGATAATGCCCGCCGCCGGCTCAAAACCGGCGCAGAAACCGTCACAACCGGGTATTGACCCGACGATAACCCCGTTATCCGGACCCAATTAAATCGCTCGAAAATCCGCCATTAAATCGGCGCGCGAAACCCAAACGCAATCCACATCACATAATCGGCGCCCAATCCAGCGCAAGCAGCCTCGCCCAGGCTCCAATCTTATGCTGCACCGCAACATAATTATTGAAACATTATTACTTGTTTCAATATTTCTCCTTTGGAATCCGGGATTTACACATTCCGCGCGCAGCAACGGTTTCGACCGAAACCAGCGCGAAAACCGCCCCGAAAGGCATCGCGTTCGCGATGTGACCGCGGCACGGCGCGTTGCCCGTCCCGACCCGCCTGCCTAGCGTCGATCCCGCCGCACCGACACGCCGCGGCAGCCGCGCAAACCGCGCGGACACGGCCTTCGCTTTCTCCCTCACCTCCGGAGCCTTTCCCATGAATCGCAACGTATCGGTATTGTCCCTCGCTCTCTCGCTGGCCCTCGCCGGCGGCGCCGCCGACGCGGCCCAGGTGATCGATCTGCACAGCGTCGACGTGGCCAAGCTCAACCGCCAGTACCAGGCCGCCACCGCCAAGTCCGGCGCGGTCGCCAAGGCCGACGCGCGCCACGCCGAAGTGATCGCGCTCGACACCGACTCGGCGCTGAGCCAGATCAAGAGCAGCGTCGACGCCGACGGCTCGCGCAACTACCGCTATCAGCAGACCTACCAGGGCGTCGCCGTGTTCGGCGAGCACGTGGTCGTGCGCGAAGACGCGCAAGGCAACGTGCGCGCGCTGTTCGGCCGCTCGGTCGCCGGGATCAAGGCCGACCTGCCCAAGCTCGACGCCAAGCTCAGCGCGAGCCAGGCGCTCGGCCTGGCCAAGGCCGCCGCGCACGGCAAGCGCGCGGTCGCGCTGCAGACCCGCAACGAGAACAGCCGCAAGGTGATCTTCATCGACGACGCCGGCCAGGCGCGTCTGGCCTATGCCGTCGACTTCGTCTCCGATTCGGCCGCCGGCGGCGAGCCGAGCCGTCCGTTCGCGATCGTCGACGCGTCCAGCGGCAAGATCCTCAAGCAGTGGGACGGCCTCAACCACGCCCAGGTCGGCACCGGCCCCGGCGGCAACCAGAAGATCGGCCAGTACGAGTACGGCAGCGGCGGCCGCCCGTTCCTCGACGTCGCCCAGAGCGGCAGCACCTACACCTTCAACACCACCAACGTGAAGACGGTGAACCTCAACCACGGCACCAGCGGTTCGACCGCCTATTCCTATACCGGCCCGCGCAATACGGTGAAGACGATCAACGGCGCCTACTCGCCGCTCAACGACGCGCACTACTTCGGCAAGGTGGTGTTCGACACCTACCAGGCCTACGTCGGCCTGTCGCCGCTGACCTTCCAGCTGACCCTGCGCGTGCACTACAGCCGCAACTACGAAAACGCGTTCTGGGACGGCCGCGCGCTGACCTTCGGCGACGGCGCGACCACGTTCTATCCGCTGGTCTCGCTCGACGTGGTCGCGCACGAGGCTTCGCACGGCTACACCGAGCAGCAGTCGGGCCTGATCTATTCCGGCCAGTCCGGCGGCATCAACGAGTCGTACTCCGACATCGCCGGCGAAGCCGCCGAGTTCTATTCGCGCGGCAGCAACGACTTCCTGGTCGGCGCCGACATCTTCAAGGCCTCCGGCCGCGCGCTGCGCTATTTCGACGACCCGACCCGCGACGGCCGTTCGATCGGCCATGCCAGCAACTACACCAACGGCCTCGACGTGCACTACTCCTCGGGCGTGTTCAACAAGGCCTTCTACATCCTGGCCAAGAAGCCGAACTGGGGCACGGTCAAGGCGTTCAAGGCCTTCGCCAAGGCCAACAAGGACTACTGGACCCCGAGCACCAACTTCAACCAGGGCGGCCAGGGCGTGCGCCAGGCGGCCGCGGACCTGGGCTACAGCTCCGCCGACGTCATCAACGCCTTCAGTCAGGTCGGCGTGAACGCGCAGTAAGCGCTGCGACCGCAGCGCCGGCGCGGCCACGGCCGCGCCGGCCTCGTACGCTATTGGCGACCCCGGCCCCGGCCGGGGTTTTTTTTCGGATTTTCGCCTCCGGCAAAAAACCGCAGCGAGGCCGGCACGCGACGTCGCGTTATCCGGCGACGATATGAGGCGCCGTTCCTGTTTCCGCACTGCGCCCGGACTCATGAAGAAACATAATGATCGGGTATTGCAATGGGCCGAGCAGAACCGTGCGTGCACGGGTCACACCAGCCAGTGGACATAATCCGGGAAAAGGAAACTGAGAAATCCATACGACTGCGGCGAAACCCAGCTGCGGCGCGGGTTTGCGGCTGCAAGCGCTTCCATCCGACCGCAGTCACAGTAATTGAACGCGCGACGCGCCGAAACACCCTACCCCGACCCGCAATATCCTGCTGCATCGCAGCAATATCGGTGAAACATTATTACGCCGATGTTTCGAAGCCCGATTTCGCGACCTCGCGCCGCAGCCGAGGCGGCGCAATGCTTTCAGCAGAAACCGTGTCGCCGGCACGCCCGCGCACGTCGCATTCGCACTGTGAACTGCGCAACCCGCGTTGACGGTTTTTTTGCCCCGCCCCTAGCGTCCCTCCGCCGCGTGGCGCCATCGCGGTATCCGCACGAAGTCCGGCAACGCACGCGCCCTCGCGGCACGGATCGTCCGAGAGCGCTGCCGCGGGCTACGGGGGAGCGGATTGCACGAGCACTGAGAGCCGGCCGCGAACGCGGCCACCATCCATAACTCGTTTGGGGGTAATACCAGTGAATCGCAACGTATCGGCCCTGTCCTTCGCCCTGTCGCTCGCCCTCGTCGCCGGCGCCGCCGGCGCCGCCCAACGCGTCGACCTGCACAGCGTGGACGTCGCCAAGCTCAACCAGCAGTACCAGGCCGTCGCGGCCAAGTCCGGCGCCGCCGCCAAGGCCAACGTGCGTCACGCGGAACTGATCGCGCTCGACGCCCAGTCCTCGCTGAAGCTGCTCAAGAGCAGCGTCGACGCCGACGGCTCGCGCAACTACCGCTATCAGCAGACCTACAACGGCCTGGCCGTGTTCGGCGAGCACGTGGTCGTGCGCGAAGACGCCAAGGGCAACGTGCGCGCGCTGTTCGGCCGCTCGGTCGCCGGCCTCGCCGCGGAACTGCCGGCCGGCCTGAAGGCCAAGTTCGACAGCGCCCAGGCGCTGAGCGTGGCCAAGGCCGCGGGCATGGGCAAGAGCGCCGGCTCGCTGCAGGTGCGCAACGAAAGCAGCCAGCAGATGATCTACGTCGACGACGCCGGCAAGGCCCACGTCGCCTATGTCGTCAACTACTTCGCCGACGCCCCGCAGGGCGGCTCGCCGATGCGTCCGTTCGTGATCGTCGACGCCAACAGCGGCAAGGTGCTCAAGCAGTGGGACGGCCTGAACCACGCCCTGGTCGGCACCGGCCCCGGCGGCAACCAGAAGACCGGCCAGTACGAGTACGGCACCGACTTCGGGTTCAACGACGTGACCCAGAGCGGCAGCACCTGCACGATGAACAACACCAACGTGAAGACGGTGAACCTCAACGGAGGCACCAGCGGCACGACGGCGTTCTCGTACACCTGCCCGCGCAACACGGTCAAGACCATCAACGGCGCGTTCTCGCCGCTGAACGACGCGCACTACTTCGGCCATGTCGTGTTCGACATGTACAACAGCTACGTCGGCACCCCGCCGCTGACCTTCCAGCTGAGCATGCGCGTGCACTACAGCAGCAACTACGAGAACGCGTTCTGGGACGGCTCGGCCATGACCTTCGGCGACGGCCGCACCACGTTCTATCCGCTGGTCGCGCTCGACGTCGCCGCGCACGAGGTCTCGCACGGCTTCACCGAACAGCAGTCGGGCCTGGTGTACTCCGGCCAGTCCGGCGGCATCAACGAAGCCTACTCGGACATCGCCGGCGAAGCCGCCGAGTTCTACATGCGCGGCACCAACGACTTCCTGGTCGGCGCGCAGATCTTCAAGGGCACCGGCGCGCTGCGCTACATGGCCAACCCGCCGCAGGACGGCCAGTCGATCGGCAACGCCGCCGACTACTACAACGGCCTGGACGTGCACTACTCCTCGGGCGTGTACAACAAGGCGTTCTACCTGCTCGCGCAGAAGTCGGGCTGGGGCACGGTCAAGGCGTTCAAGGTGTTCGCCAAGGCCAACAAGGACTACTGGACTCCGAGCACCGACTTCAACCAGGGCGCCTGCGGCGTCGAACAGGCGGCCACCGACCTGGGCTTCACTCTGGCCGACGTGTCCGATGCGTTCCTGCAGGTCGGCGTGGACTGCCCCGGCGGCGGCCCTGGCCCGGGCGGCCAGACCTACACCAACGAAACCGACTACGCGATCAACGACAACGCCACGGTCGACAGCCCGATCACGGTCTCCGGCCGTACCGGCAACGCGCCGACCAACGCGCAGGTCTCGGTCAACATCATCCACACCTACCGCGGCGACCTGAAGGTCGACCTGGTCGCGCCGGACGGCTCGCTGTACAACATCAGCAACCGTTCGGGCGGCAGCGCCGACAACATCGTCGGCACGTACACCTTCAACCTCTCCAGCGAACCGCTCAACGGCACCTGGAAGCTGCGGGTGAACGACAACGCCAATGCGGACACCGGCCGCATCGACAAGTGGAGCATCACGTTCTGATCGCTTGAACCAGCGCAAGGATGCGTCGAGGACCGTTCATGGTTCTGAAAAACCCCGGCTTCGGCCGGGGTTTTTTCGTTTGCGCGCGGCGTGCACGGCGCATGCAGGCGATGTAATCGAATTGTGTTCTGGAATCGGATAAGCACAACGCGGCGCGAACGCGGCGTTCGCCGCGCGCCTTCGCGCTGCGCGCGGCGGTATCTGTGGTGTGCGGCCCGCGCGTCCGCCCCCACGTCCCGCATCGCGCGCGCACGGCTTCCCGGCCGGCAATCGATCTGTCGCGTACGCGCGACGGAGCGGGACGGCTCGTTCCTGCAATTCGCCACCAAGGAGCATCACCCCATGAAAGCTTCGCACTGCATCGGCCTGGCCACCGTCCTGGCGCTGGCCGGATTGAGCGCTTCGGCGCAAGCGGCGCAAAAAGACGCCGGCGACATCGTCCGCCCGCAGATCATCGGCGGCATCGACGTCGGCAACGGCAAGTACCCGTTCATGGTCACCGTGCAGCTCAAGCTGCTCGGCGGCGACAACGCCTACGACAACCACTGGTGCGGCGGTTCGCTGATTTCGCCGTGGCTGGTGCTGACCGCGGCGCACTGCGTCGGCTTCGACGCCGCGCAGTACACGGTGATCGCCGGCCGCACCGCGCTGAAGAACGAGGCGCAAGGCATCAAGGCCGAAGTCGCCGCGGCCTATGTGCATCCCAAGTACCTCGCCGGCGACGGCGGCTACGATGTGGCGATCCTGGAGCTGAAGGCGCCGATCACCAAGATCAAGCCGGTCGCGCTGGTCACCGCCGGCACCGATGCGCTCGAACGTCCCGGCACGCAGCTGACCAACATCGGCTGGGGCAACACCATCCAGCAAAATCCGTTCCCGCCCGGCGGCAACGGCGTGAACCAGCCCAACCGCCTGCAGGAAGTGCAGCTGCCGGTGGTGTCGTACGCCGAATGCGAATACGCCTACCGCGGCACCGGCATGCTCGCCTCGCAGGCGCTGGACCTGTGCGCCGGCCGCACCGGCAAGGACGCCTGCCAGGGCGATTCCGGCGGCCCGCTGTTCGTGGCCCTGCCCGGCAGCAAGAACTTCCTCCAGGTCGGCGTGGTCAGCCGCGGCGCCGGCTGCGGCGCGACCGGTTATCCGGGCATCTTCACCCGCGTGGCCAACGAGGAGATCTCGGCCTTCATCGCCAATCCCGCCGCGAAGGGCGTGAAGCTCGGCAAGGCGAAGTGACGGCGCATTGAGCGCATCGCCGCCGCGCCGGCCGGGCCGGCGCGGCGGTTCGCGCTGTCGCGCTTAAAGCACCACCAGCGGCTTGAAGCCGCCGAAGATCATGCGCTTGGCGTCGAACGGCATCTTGCTCGGGTCCATGTCCAGGCGCGGGTCTTTCATCACCTGCGCGTTGACCTTGTCGCGATGCTTGCGCGACTTGAACACGATCCACGAGAACGCCACCACTTCGCCGGGCTTGAGCTTGACCGCCAGCGGGAACGAGGTGACCTTGCCCGGCGGCACGTCGTCGCCGATGTTCTCCCAGTACGCCACCGCGCCGTACTCCATCCAGATCTTGCCGGCCTTGCGCGCCAGCTTGCGGTACGCGGCGATGTTGTCCTTCGGCACCGCCAATACGAAACCGTCGACGTAACTCATGCGTCCTCCTGCGGGCGTCTGGCCCTGTGTGGGGAAACCGCTGCGCGCCGCCGTCGCGGCGGCGATTCGAATGCGTCCGTGTTTCGGCGCACGATGCCTCGTGCGCATCCGCACGGCCCGACTATCGGCGCTGCGCGCGGCGCGCCCCAGTGTGGTTTGTCATGCGCGCGTTCGAACGAACGTACGGCCTGAATGCGCAGCTTCGCGACGATTCCGGAACATGTTTCTGCGTTGTGCGCTTGCGCAAGCGGAAGTCTTGTTTCCGCAGCTGTCGGCGGCCTGTCGCATCGCGACGCGAATGCGCGCGGCCGCGCCGCCATCGCCGCGCACGCGGCGTCCGGCCATCGTTGCGGCGCCTGCGCCGCTCGTGCCGGCCGGCCTTTATACTGCCGCGAAATTCCGACGATCCGATGCGCGCCGATCGCCCGACCGAGCGTGCCGACACCGGCTCGTCGCCACGTTCGACGGATGCAAGCACACCGATGGATCACCGCAACCTGCGCCTGCGCGACTGGCGCGCCGACGACCGCGACGCCGGCCTGGCCTTGTTCGACAGCAATACGCCGCGTTTTTTCGCCGCATCGGAACGGCAGGACTTCATCGACTTCATCGACGACCTGCCGGGTCCGTACTTCGTCCTCGAAGACGCGCACGGACGCGCGCTGGGATGCGCAGGCTATGCGGCCGCGCGCAACGACGCATCGAAAGCGGTGTTGTGCTGGGGCATGGTGCATGGCGAACTGCATCGCAGCGGCCTGGGTTCGGTCCTGCTCGCGCAGCGGCTCGCCCGCATCGCGGCCGATCCGGCCTGCCGTTCCGTGTCGATAGAAACCTCCCAGCACAGCTGCGGATTTTTCGCGCGCCATGGCTTCGTGGAGCTCCGCCGGACCGTCGACGGCTTCGCTCCGGGCATGGATCTGGTCGAGATGATGCTGGTCCTGGCCCGGCCCGCACCGACGGGCTGAGCCGCTCGCGTTTTTCCGCCGCCGCGCGTCGCCGGCTGTCGACGCCGCGCGCGAACGCGATCGCGCGTCCGCGCACGGGCCCGAGCGCCGCGGCTCACTTCGCCGCGGGCGTTTCCTCGGCGATGGCTTCGATCTGGATATGCAGCGCTACGGTCATGTCGAAACCGTAGTCCTTGCCCGCCGCCATGCCGAACTGATCGCGCTGGAAGCTGGCGCTGGCGTCGGCGCCGCAGACCTCGCGCTTGTACATCGGATGCGGCATGCATTTGAACTGGCCGATGCGCAGCTCCAGCGGCTTGGTCACGCCGTGCAGGGTGAACTCGCCCTCGACCTTGCCCGGCTTGCCGTCCTTGAAGCCGGCGAGCTTGCCCTTGTAGGTCGCGGTCGGGAACTTGGCGGCGTCGAACAGCATCGGCTTCTTGGCTTCCTCGTTCATCGCATCCAGACCGAAATCGATGCTGGCGATGTCGATGCTGACCTCGACCGTACCGGTGCCGGCCTGCTTGTCGAGAACGATGCTGCCCGCGGACTTGTCGAACTTGCCGCGCCACTTCGACAGCCCGCCCATGTGGTCGGCTTCGAAGCTCGGATAGGTGTGGCTGGGATCGATCTTGTAGGTCGTCGGCGCGGCCGCGGCGGAGCCGGCGAACAGGGCGAGCGAGGTCAGCAGGCAAAGCGCAGTCAGGTTCATGAGGATCTCCGGGGCGGGCGATGAGGGAAAGCCGTGGGACGCTAGCACCGGCCTCGCCGGCGCCGCAATCGCAGCGATGCGCCGGTGGGTTGCGCCGATGCCGGCAATCCGGCGGTTCGTGCGGTGCAGCATGGTTGCGGTCCGTCGTGGGGCGACGCGCCGAAACCGGGCTGCTGTCAGTACGACGATCCAGCCGCGGCGGTTTCGACATGGGCGGGCAAAAAAAAACGCCGCCCGGAGGCGGCGTTGGTTCGTGCGGATGACGACCCGTTGAACGCGGCGCCCCCTCCTATCGTCATTCCCGCGAACGCGGGCTCCGCTTCATTTCGGCGCAGCCGAACATCCAGGGCGTCATCGAGGCATGATTCTGAAGTCTCTGGATCCCCGCCTTCGCGGGGATGACGGCTGGGAGAACGCGGCGAAACCCGCCTGCCCGCCATTCCAGCGAAGGTGGGCTCCGCTTCATTTCGGCGTAGCCGAACATCCAGGGCTTCACCCAGGCACTGCTCTCAGCCTCCAGCCGCGGCCTCGCGGCCGCGGCTGAAACGCATCAAGCCTCCGGCGCCGGAGTCTCCGGCCCCTCGCCCGCGGCGTCCGCGACCGGCGGCGCGGCCAGTTCGCCTTCGCCGTCCTCTTCGTCCAGCGACGCGTCCACGCGCTCGATGGTCTGCAGGGTCTCGCCTTCGGACAGCCGCATCAGGGTCACGCCCTGGGTGTTGCGCCCGACCTGCGAGATCTCCGCCGCGCGCGTGCGCACCAGGGTGCCGCCGTCGGAGATCATCAGCACTTCGTGGTGGTCGCTGAGCTGGATCGCGCCGACCAGGGTACCGTTGCGCTCGTTGGTCTTCAGCGCGATCACGCCCTGGGTGCCGCGGCCCTTGCGCGGATAGTCGCCGACCGGCGTGCGCTTGCCGTAGCCGCGCTCGCTGGCGGTGAGGATGTCGCCGTCGCCTTCGACGACGACCAGGCTCACCACGTAGGTGCCGCTGTCGTTCGGCGCATCGACCGCGTCGACGTCGCCTTCGACCGCCGCCGCATCGTCGCCCTCGCTGTCGGCCGCCGACGCCGCGAGCAGGCGCATGCCGCGCACGCCGCCGGCGGTGCGGCCCATCGGCCGCACGGTCGATTCGGCGAAGCGCGCGGCGCGGCCGTTGGAGGCGAACAGCATCACGTCGCGCTCGCCGTTGGTCAGCGCCACGTCGACCAGCGCGTCGCTGTCGTCGAGGTTGATCGCGATCTTGCCGCGCGCCAGCTTGAACGCGAACTCGGTCAGCGGGGTCTTCTTGACCCGGCCGTTGCGGGTGGCGAAGAACACGAAGTGGTCCTCGTCGTACTCGCGCACCGGCAGCACCGCCTGCACCTGCTCGCCGGCTTCCAGCGCCAGCCAGTTGATGATCGGGCGGCCGCGCGCGTTCGGGCCGGCCTCGGGCAGCTGGTGCACCGGCAGCCAGAACACCCGGCCGGTGCTGGTGAAGGTCAGCAACGTGTCGTGGGTGTTGACCAGCCACAGCTTGTCGATGAAGTCCTCGTCCTTGGTCGCCGCCGCGTTGCGACCCTTGCCGCCGCGCTTCTGCGCGCGATAGGCGCTGACCGGCTGGCGCTTGGCGTAGCCGGCGTGCGACAACGTCACCACCACGTCTTCCGGCGCGATCAGGTCGAGGATGTCGAGATCCTCCTCGCTGGCGCGGATTTCGCTGCGGCGCTCGTCGCCGAATTCTTCCTTGAGGTTGCGCAGCTCGGTGCGGATCACTTCGAGCAGCACGTCGGGATTTTCGAGAATCTCGATCAGGCCGCGGATCGCCTCGAGCAGCTGGCGGTATTCCTCGGTGAGCTTTTCCTGCTCCAGGCCGGTCAGGCGGTGCAGGCGCATTTCCAGGATCTGGTTGGCCTGGACCTCGGTCAGCTGGTAGCGGCCGTCGTGCAGGCCCACGCCCTGCGGCAGGTCTTCCGGACGCGAGGCTTCGGCGCCGGCGGCCTGCAGCAGCGCGCCGACCAGGCCCGGTTCCCAGGTCTTGGCCAGCATGCGCTCGCGCGCTTCGTTCGGGTTCGCCGAGGTCTTGATCAGCTCGATCATCTCGTCGATGTTGGCGAGCGCGACCGTCAGGCCTTCCAGGATGTGCGCGCGCTGGCGCGCCTTGCGCAGTTCGAAGATGGTGCGCCGGGTCACCACCTCGCGGCGGTGGCGCACGAACGCTTCCAGCACCTGCTTGAGCGTCAGCAGCTGCGGCCGGCCGTCGACCAGGGCGACCATGTTGATGCCGAACACCGACTCCATCTGCGTCTGCTGATAGAGGTTGTTGAGCACCACTTCGGCCGCTTCGCCGCGCTTGACCTCGATGAAGATGCGCATGCCGTCCTTGTCGGACTCGTCGCGCAGCTCGCTGATGCCTTCCAGGCGCTTTTCCTTGACCAGCTCGGCGATCTTCTCGATCAGCCGCGCCTTGTTGACCTGGTACGGGATCTCGGTGACGACGATCGCCTCGCGGCCGGTGTCCTGGTTGACTTCGATCTCGGCGCGCGCGCGCATGCGCACGCGGCCGCGGCCGGTGCGGTAGGCGGCGACGATGCCGGCGGTGCCGTTGATGATGCCCGCGGTCGGGAAGTCGGGGCCCTGGATGTACGCCATCAGGCCGTCGACGTCGATCTCCGGTTCGTCGATCAGCGCGATGGTCGCGTTGATGACTTCGGTGAGGTTGTGCGGCGGGATGTTGGTCGCCATGCCGACCGCGATGCCGGCCGAGCCGTTCACCAGCAGGTTCGGCACCCGCGTCGGCAGCACGATCGGCTCGAGTTCCTTCTCGTCGTAGTTGGGCTGGAAATCGACGGTTTCCTTGTCGATGTCGGCGAGCAGTTCGTGGGTCAGGCGCGTCATGCGCGCCTCGGTGTAACGCATCGCCGCGGCGTCGTCGCCGTCGACCGAGCCGAAGTTGCCCTGGCCGTCGACCAGCAGATAGCGCAGCGAGAACGGCTGCGCCATGCGCACCAGGGTGTCGTACACCGACTGGTCGCCGTGCGGGTGGTACTTGCCGATCACGTCGCCGACGATGCGCGCGGACTTGACGTGCGGCTTGTTGGCGTGGGTGCCGAGCTCGTTCATCGCGTACAGGACGCGGCGGTGCACAGGCTTGAGGCCGTCGCGGACGTCGGGTAGCGCGCGCCCCACGATCACGCTCATGGCGTAGTCGAGGTAGCTGCGGCGCATCTCGTCTTCGAGATTGACCTGGATGATTTCCTTGGCGAGTTCGGCCATCAGGGTTCCGTTGCGTGCGGTGGTCGTGCGGAGGTGTCGCGGTCGTCGCACGCCCCGTGCGCGGACCCGCATCGGGCCGGAAATTCCGCGAGAAATCCCGGCCGGAGCGGCTGGCGCCGAGCCACAGGCTACGCCCCAGCGGGCATGTCCTGCAGCGCGCTAGGGGCGGCAAAAAACAGACGTGAAATCATAGCACGAAACCGCGCCTCATGGGTGCGCGATTCTTTCGCAGAAACAAGCACTTGCCGGGCGTTTTCAGCTGCATTGCAGCATCGCGGCGGGGGTGGCGCACCGGGCTGCGGTACGCGGCGGTATCGAAGCCGGTGCGAAGGGTCGGAAATCGCGGTTTGCGGGCGCGCGGGAACGTCGCCGGCGCGGGGCTGCAGTAGCGCGGACGTGGCGGCCGGATGGCGCTGAAGTCTCTGGACCCCCGCGTTCGCGGGGATGACGGCTTGCGGGAGCGCCGCGAAACCGACTTGCCCGTCATTCCCGCGAACGCGGGAATCCAGGGCTTTATCCAGGCATGACGCTGAAGTCTCTGGATCCCCGCCTTCGCGGGGACTACGACTCGTGAGAGCGCAACACCACCCAACTGCCGTCATTCCCGCAAACGCGGGCTCCGCTTCAATTCGGCGTAGCCGAACATCCAGGGCTTTATCCAGGCATGACGCTGAAGTCTCTGGATCCCCGCTTTCGCGGGGATGACGACCGGCAAGAACGCGGCGAAGCCCACCGTCGCCCTCGCCCGCCCTCAGCCGCCGAACGCCGCCCGCATCGCCGCCGCATCCGGCCGCTCGATCACGCCGCGCTCGGTCACGATGGCGTCGATCAGCGCGTGCGGGGTCACGTCGAACACCGGGTTCCAGGCGCCGACCCGCTCGGCCGCGGTGCGCGCGCCGCCGACCGCGAACAGTTCGCCCGGGTCGCGCTCCTCGATTTCGATCAGCTCGCCCGATGGGGTGTCCATGTCCACGGTCGAGGACGGCGCCACCACCATGAACTTGACGCCGTGGTGGCGCGCGGCGATGGCGAGCTGGTAGGTGCCGATCTTGTTGGCGGTGTCGCCGTTGGCGCAGATGCGGTCGGCACCGACGATGACCCAGCCGACCTGGCCGCTTTTCATCAGGTGCGCGGCGGCCGAGTCGGCGATCAGGGTCGGGGCGATGCCGTCCTGTTCGAGTTCCCACACGGTCAGGCGCGCGCCCTGCAGCCACGGCCGGGTCTCGCCGGCGAACACGCGGCCGATCCGGCCCTGGGCGACGCCGGCGCGGATCACGCCGAGCGCGGTGCCGAAGCCCGCCGTGGCCAGCGAGCCGGTGTTGCAATGGGTCAGCACGCCGAGGCCGGGTTCGATCAGGGCCGCGCCGAGCGCGCCCATGCGGCGATTGGCGGCGAGGTCTTCGTCGGCGATGGCCTGGGCTTCGCGCTCCAGCACCTCGCGCCAGTCGGCGCCGGCGCCGGCCAGCGCGCGGCGCATGCGCGCCAGCGCCCAGGCCAGGTTGACCGCGGTCGGGCGCGCGGCGTTGAGCCGCTGCAGCGCCGGTTCGATCAAAGCCAGCGCCTGCGCGCCATCGCCGGCCTCGACCGCGCGCGCGGCCAGCACCGCGCCCCAGGCCGCGGCGATGCCGATCGCGGGCGCGCCGCGCACGGTCAGCGCGTGGATCGCCGCGGCGACGGCGTCGCTGTCGGCGCAGGTCGCGTATTCCACGGCGAACGGCAGCTTGCGCTGGTCGAGCAGTTCCAGGGCCTGGCCGGTCCAGCGGATCGGGCGGATGCGGTCGTAACGGTCGAAATCGATGGCGTCGTTCATGGCTCGCAGTTTAGCGGATGCGTGTGTCGGGCTCGAATGCGGTGTGCGGCGGCTGAGGCAAAAGCGCCCGACCTGAAGGCCCTCCGGCAACAGCCAAGCCCAGGCGGCGCTGCGTTTTTGCGAAGGCCTTCGGGCCCGACGCTTTGCGCTCAGGTCGAGGTTCGCGCGGTCGACGCTTACGAAAACGCCCCGGCTTGCGGCCGGGGCGTTGGTCGTTTCCATGCGCAGCAGCGACGATCAATCGACCTGGAAGCGCCCGCGGCAACCGCCGGACACCCACACGCCGGAGCGGTCCCAGCCCCAGGTCTGGCCTTCGATGCACGGCGAGCCCGAGTTCTGGCGGATCAGGCGCACGTCGCGGCGAATGCTCATGTTGCAGCGGTTCTGGCGGTTGTTGTTGGACTCGCAGCTGATCTCGCGGCCACCGCCGCCCCAGCCGCCGCCGTTGTTGCCGCCGCCGTTCCAGCCGCCACCGCCGCGCCCGGCGACGAACTCGCCGCGGCAGCCGTTGTTGACCCACACCTCGCCCGGACGCGAACCCCAGCTCTGGCCCTCGATGCACGAGGTGCTCGACAGCTGGCGCTGCAGGCGCGCGCGGTTGCCGTTGATCGGGCAGCTGCGCCAGCGGCCGCCGTCGGATTCGCAGCGCACCACGTCGCCGCCGCTGCCGCCGCCGTTCCAGCCGCCGCCGCCGCCCCAGTTGCCGCCGCCGCGGCCCAGATCGAATTCGGCGCGGCAGCCTTCCGACACCCACACGCCGTTGCGGTCGGAGCCCCAGCTGCGGCCCTGGATGCACGACGAGCTCGACAGCTGGCGCGACAGGCGCACGCCGCCGCGGGTGTCGGCTTCGCAGCGGCGATAGCGGCCGCTGTCGGATTCGCAGCGGATGGTGCCGCCGCCACCGTAACCGTCGTTGTACTGCGGCGCGGCCTGGGCGGCGCCTGCGGCGCCGAGGCCGAGGGCCAAGGTGAGACCAGCGGTGGAAAGCATGCGTGCGGACATTGTTCGTGCTCCTTGTCGTCGTGATCGGTTTGTCGAGGACTCTAGCGTCGTTCGCTTAACGCCAGCTCAAGATTCCGGTGCGCGGACGAAGCCGATTGCGAATGTAAAAACCGCATTCATCGCGTGCTTATTGTTAAACGTTTACAGGCCTGAAAGCTGCCGTTGGTCGCGTGACTTTCGACCTAGACGCGCCGCGCGACGCAAGCTTCGCGCAAGCTTCAGCCGCCGCTGCCGCGGTAGTCCAATTCGAACTCCGCGCGGCAACCGCCTTCGACCCAGACGCCGTGCGCGTCGTAGCCCCAACTGCGGCCTTCCACGCATTCGGTCCGCGACAGTTGCTTGACCATGCGCACGCCCGATCCGGTCTCGCCATCGCAACGGCGCGCGCGGCGGTCCAGCGATTCGCACTTGAGCAGCTTGCGCGCATCGCTCGCGGCCGCCGCCGCGGCGGCATGCTCGTCCTCGGGTTGCGCGCCGAGCAGTCGGAACTCGCCGCGGCAGCCGCCGGCGACCCAGATGCCGCTGTTGTCGGTGCCCCAGGTTTGATTGCGCAGGCAAGGTTGCTTGGACAACTGCTGGGCCAGCGCCACGCCGTCTTCGCTGCGCGCCGCGCAATGGTTCCAGCGGCCGCCGACCGACTCACACTTGATCACCCGCGCGCCGCTGGTGCTGTCGGCGCCGCTGCCGCCGCGGCCGAGCACGAAGTCGGCCGAACAGCCCTGCGCGACCCACACGCCGCCGCGATCGGCGCCCCAGCTGGTGCCTTCCACGCACGGCTTGCCGGAGGTGCGCCGGACCAGGCGCACGCCGCCGCGGGTATCGGCCGGACAACGCACGGTTTGTTCGCCTTCGGACGTGCAGCGCAGCAGATTGCCGCCGTACAGCCGCTCGCCCGCGGGCTCGGCGAAGGCCGGGTCCGAAAAGGCCGCGCCGGCGCCGGTCACGGCGGTCAAGGCGCACAGCTGGATCGCGGCTTTCAGACTACCCATGCACGGCCCCCTGCGAGTGGTGCCAACACTCTAACCGCGAACCGTGAACTTGCAACGTAAAACGCCTAGCCGGCCGATCCGGGCAGGCACCCGGTTCACCGCGGTCAAGCGCAGGTGAAATCGAATGCGCCGGCGCCGTCAAGCGCAGGTGAAATCCGCCGCGGCCGGCGCGTTCAAGCGCGCGCGAAATCGAACGCCACGGTGTCGGCGATGCGCGCGCTGTCGAGCATCGCCATCAGCAAGCGGTCGACGCCGAGGGCGACGCCGGCGCAATCGGGAAAACCGGCGGCCAGCGCGGCCAGCAAGGCCTCGTCGCGCGGCGGCGCGGCGACGCCGCGTTGCGCGCGCACGCCGCGGTCGCGATCGAAGCGCGCGCCCTGCTCGGCCGCGTCGCGCAGCTCGTGGTAGCCGTTGGCCAGTTCCAGCGGCCCCAGGTACAACTCGAAACGCTCGGCCACTTGGATGCCGTCGGCGTCCGCGCGCACCCGCGCCAACGCGCATTGCGAGGCCGGGTAATCGCGCACGGCCAGCATTTCGTCGCGGCCGAACTGCGGTTGCAGGCGATGGGTCATCAGCAGGTCGAGCCAGTCGTCGCGCTGCAGTCCCGCGGGATCGATGACGACCTCGCCGAGCGCGGCGCGCAGTTCCTCGTCGCTGGCCGCGAACGGATCCAGTCCGAGACGCTCGCGGTAGAGCTCGCGGTAAGTCATTTCGCGCAACGTCGCCTCGCGCCCGACCAAAGCCAGCGCCGCGCGCACCAGTTCGGCGGTCTCGCCGATCAGGCGGCGGTGGTCCCAGCCGAGCCGGTACCACTCGAGCATGGTGAATTCGGGGTTGTGGCGGCCGCCGGCCTCGCCGTCGCGGAACACCCGGCCGAGTTCGTAGCAATCGCCGAACCCCGCCGCGAGCAGGCGCTTGAGCGCGAACTCCGGCGAGGTGCGCAGCCAGCGCGTGCGCGGCGCGCCGTCGAGGCGGCCGCTGAATTCCAGCGAGAACGAAGCGATGTTCGGATCGGTGTTGCCGGCGCGCGACAGCACCGGGGTTTCCACCTCGGTGACCGCACGCGCGGCGAAGAACGCGCGGATTTCGGCGTTAAGGCGCGCGCGCAGGCGCAGGGCTTCGAAGTCCGCCGAAGGCCGCCAGTCCGCCGTCGCGCTCATTCGTGTTCGGCCAGGAACGCCAGCAGCTTCGCCTCGTCCCACACATCCACACCGAGTTCCTGCGCCTTGGCCAGCTTGGAACCGGCGTCGCTGCCGGCGACCACGAAGCTGGTCTTCTTCGACACGCTGCCGGAGACCTTGGCGCCGAGCTTCTCCAGCCGCTCCTTGGCTTCGTCGCGGCTCATCGCGTCCAGGCCGCCGGTCAGCGCCGCGGTCTGGCCGTCGAGCGGTCCAACCGAAGAGGACTGAGCCACAGGCGTCAACGCATCGAGCCGCTTGAGCGCGTCGCCCACCCGCATCAACAAGCGCGCGTTCTCGTCCACGCTGAGCCACGACGCCAACGCCTGCGCGCTTTCCGCCGGCAAGCCCGCGGTCACGTACGCATGCTCCGGCGCGTCGAGCAGCTTCTGCGCGTCGCCGAACGCGGCGCCGAGCTGGTCGGCGCGGATCTTGGTGACCTTGGGAATCTCCATGTCGACCAGCAGCGTCGCCAGGTTCAGGCCTTCGCGCAGTTTGGCCGAAGGCGCCCGCACCTCGCCGACGCCGACCCCGCGCGCGAGCAGATCGTCGATGACCTGCTGGTTGCCGGGCTGGTCGAAGAAATGGCCGAGCGCGCGCGCGACTTCGCCGCCGACATCCGGCAGGCGCTTGAACACCGGCCACGGCAGCGAGCGGATCAGGGCCAGATCGCCGAGCCACAGCGACAGCGCCTTGGCCGTGCTCTCGCCGACGTGCTGGATGCCGAGCGCGAACAGGAAGCGCTCGAGCGTGCTGGCGCGGCTGTGGTCGATGGCCTCGATCAGGTTTTCGGCCCACTTGGTCGCGACCTTGCCGGCCTTCACCGTCTCCGGCGTGGTGCCGTCGCGCTCGTCGGCGCGGCGCTTCATTTCCAGCAGGTCGTCGAGTTCGAGCTTGTACAGGTCGGCGACCGACTGCACATAGCCCAGGTCCGACAAGTCCTCGATGTAGCGCTCGCCGAGGCCTTCGATGTCCATCGCCCGGCGCGAGGCGAAATGGCCGATGGCCTGCTTGCGCTGGGCCGCGCAGGTCAGGCCGCCGGAGCAGCGCCAGACCACGCCGTCCTCCTCGCGCAGGATTTCCGAACCGCACACCGGGCAGTGTTCGGGCATGCGCCATTCCGGCGCGTCGGGCGCGCGGTATTCGGGCACCACTCGCGCGACTTCCGGGATCACGTCGCCGGCGCGGCGCACGATCACCGTGTCGCCGACGCGCACGTCCAGGCGCGCGATCTGGTCGGCGTTGTGCAAGGTGGCGTTGGTGACGACCACGCCGGCGACCTGCACCGGCTTGAGCCGTGCGACCGGGGTGGCGGCGCCGGTGCGGCCGATCTGGATGTCGATGCCTTCCAGCAGCGTCGACTGCTCCTGGGCCGGGAACTTGTGCGCGATCGCCCAGCGCGGCGCGCGCGAGACGAAGCCCATTTCGCGCTGGCCGGCGTAGTCGTCGAGCTTGTAGACCACGCCGTCGATGTCGAACGGCAGCGAATCGCGCTTGGCGCCCATCTGCCGGTAATAGCCGAGCAGCCCTTCGGTGCCGGCGACCACGCCGCTTTCGGTGCTGACCGGGAAGCCCCAGTCGCGCAGTTGCTTCAAGGTCGCCGAATGGCTGGCCGGCAGTTGGTAATCGTCCGCGACCACGCCGACGGCGTAGGCGTAGAACGCCAGCGGCCGCAGCGCGGTGACGCGCGGGTCGAGCTGACGCAGCGAGCCGGCCGCGCCGTTGCGCGGATTGGCCAGGACCTTGCCGCCCTCGGCGATGGCCTTTTCGTTGTAGGCCTTGAACGCGGCCAGCGGCATGTAGACCTCGCCGCGCACTTCCAGCAACGCCGGCCAGCCTTGGCCGCGCAGCTTCATCGGGATCGCCTTGACCGTGCGCAGGTTCGCGGTGACGTCCTCGCCGGTGGCGCCGTCGCCGCGGGTCGCGCCCTGGACGAAGGCGCCGTGTTCGTAGCGCAGGCTGATCGCCAGGCCGTCGAGCTTGGGCTCGACCGAGAACTCCGGCGCCGTGCGGTCCAGGCGCTCCTCGATCCGGCGCACGAAGTCGGCGACTTCCTCATCGGAGAAGGCGTTGCCTAGCGAGAGCATCGGCACCGCGTGGCGCACTTCGGCGAACTGGCCCGACGGCGAGCTGCCGACGCGCTGGGTCGGCGAATCGGCCGTGGCCAGTTCGGGGTGTTCGGCTTCCAGCGCTTCGAGCTCGCGCAGCAAGCGGTCGTACTCGATGTCGGCCAGGGTCGGATCGTCGAGGACGTAATAGCGGTAGTTGGCGTCTTCGAGCCGGGCGCGCAGTTCGGCGGCGCGTTGCGCGGCGGGGGTCGCGGTGGTTTTCGGGGTCACGGGTCGGCGTCCTGGCGCGGCGATGGCGGCATTTTGAACGGGAATCGCGCAATTGTGCATGGCGGATGTCGCCCGAAGTGCGACTGCTCGCTGTAGGAGCGGCGCGAGCCGCGACTGCGGAACATCGCTTGCGACGCGCGCCGGAAGCCCGATGTTCGGCCATGACGACGATTGCGGAGGTTCGTCGTTGTTTCGTTGGCGCGGTCGCGGCTCGCGCCGCTCCTACACAGGAAAGCCTCGAACGACGACGCCCCGCCGAGGCGGGGCGTGAGGGCTTACCAGCGCGTCGGCTTGCTCAGCGGCGGCGCTTCGCGCTGGCGGTCGTAGGCGCGCAGTTCGTCGCGCAGGTGGGCGATGCGCTGGCGGCCCAGGGCGTTGCGCTGTTCGTCCAGGACCACCGCGTCGAGCAGTTCGGCCATGCGCTGGGCGGTCGGCAGCATGGTTTCCCAGGCGTCCAGCGCCGGCACCGGCGCCGGCAGGGTCAGGAAGAAGGCGATCGCCGGGGTCTCCAGCGCCTGGATCTGGCTCATGTCGAAGCTGCCGGGCTTCATGATGTTGGCCACGCTGAACACCGGGCCGCGCTCGGGATGGCCTTCGACCAGGCGGTGGAACACGCCCATGTGGCCGTAGACCAGGCCGGCCTTTTCGGCGGCGACGACGATGTCGGGGCCGTGCAGCTTCTGCCCGGCGCGCGCGGCCAGGTACAGGGTCACGATCTTGTCGAACTCGTCGCTGACGCGCCGGCCGAGCTCGCTGGTCGCGGCGTTGCCGCCGCCTTCCAGGGTGCGGTCGAACAGCTCCAGCTCGGCCTGGGTGGTGGCCTCGCCGGGCGGCTGGCCGCCCTCGCCGAGTTCGTGTTCGAGCTGCTCGCCCAGGGTCGGTTCCTGGCGCGGCGCGGCCGGCTTGCGCTCGCCGGCGCGGGCTTCGTCCTCGCGGGCGATGCGCTTGCCCTGGCCGGGCTTGCGCGGACGGCCGAAGAACACGATCGCGCCGATCAGGATCAGGCCGGCGATCAGGATGCCGATCCTCATCAGGGTCACGTCGGACATTCGGTTGCTCCTTTTGCTGCTGGGAATCGGAAGTCGGGAATCGTCGCGGCGCAACGCAGCCGTTCGTCCGCTTACCCATCGTTCCGATTTTTGTTGATCTTGTAGTGGAAACGGAAACCGCGAGATAGAAAATCGTTAAGGCCCGTCGCTGCGATCCGGCGCGATCCGAACGCCGGAAGCGAAGCGACCGCCGCGACGATTCCGGCCCCGGTTCCCGACGCAGCGCGGCTTACGCAGCGCCGGCCAGACGCGTCGCCTCGGCCAGGTCCACCGACACCAGCCGGCTCACGCCGGGCTCGCGCATGGTCACGCCCGAGAGCTGGTGCGCGGCTTCCATCGTCGCCTTGTTGTGGCTGACGAACAGGAACTGTACCTGTTCGCTCATCTCGCTGACCATCGCGGTGAAGCGGCCGACGTTGGCTTCGTCGAGCGGCGCGTCGACCTCGTCGAGCAGGCAGAACGGCGCCGGGTTCAAGCGGAAGATCGCGAACACCAGGGCCACCGCGGTCATCGCCTTCTCGCCGCCGGACAGCAGCGAGATGTTCGACACGCGCTTGCCCGGCGGCCGCGCCATGATCGCCACGCCGGTGTCGAGCAGGTCCTCGCCGGTGAGTTCCAGATAGGCGTGGCCGCCGCCGAACAGGCGCGGATACAACTCCTGCACGCCGGAATTGACTCGGTCGAAGGTGTCCTTGAAGCGGCCGCGGGTTTCGCGGTCGATCTTGCGGATCGCCTCTTCCAGGGTTTCCAGCGCGGTGGTCAGGTCGGTGTTCTGCGCGTCCAGGTAATCCTTGCGCTGCGCGGCCTCGGCGTGCTCGGCGATCGCCGCCAGGTTCACCGGTTCGAGCCGGCGCAGCTTGTTGTCGAGGTCGGCGACGGCGCGTTCCCAGGTCTGCGGGTCGGCGTCTTCGTCGAGCGCGTTGACCACGTCCTGCAGCACCGCGCCGGCTTCGGCGATGGCTTCGGTCAGGGTTTCGGCCTTGAGCACCAGCGCCTGCTGCTCCAACCGGCGCTGGCCGATGCCTTCGCGCTGTTGCAAGGCCTGTTCGTCGCGCTGCTGGCGGGTCTGCTCGAACTTGCGCAGGTCGTTGTCGATGCCGTCCAGCGCGGTGCGCGCGCCGGTCAGGTCCTGCTCGGCGACGACCCGCTGTTCCAGCGCGACCTGACGCTGCTGCTCCAGGTCCTGCACCGGCCGGTCGCCGTCGCTGAGCTGCGAGGTGAGCTCGCTCAGGCGCGTATCGAGCTGGCCGCGCTGGCCGCCCATGCGCTGCAGGGTCTGGGCCAGCCCGGCGATCTGCGCGCGCTGGGTTTCCAGGCTCAGCACCAGGGCGTGGGCGGCGTCGCGCGATTCGCGCGCCATGTTGCGCGCCGAATCGCGCGCTTCGAACAGGCGGCTGCGCTCGGCTTCCAGGCGCTGGCGCTGGTCTTCGAGTTCGCCCATGCGTTCGACCGCGGCTTCCTGGCGCAGCCGCGCCTCGCGCGCCTGCTCGTTGCCGGCGTCGAGCGCGATCAGCAACTGCTCCAGGTCGGCGTCGATCTTGTCGATGCGGTTGCGGGCCTGATCGAGCCGGCCCTGGTGGCTCTGCAACTGGCCGGCCAGCTCGGACACGCTGCGGTGGGCCATGTACAGCGAGCGCTGCGCGTCTTCGCGGTGCTGCTCGGCGGCCAGGGCGCGGTCGCGCAGCTGGATCTGGGTCTGTTCGAGCTCGCGCTCGCGTTCCTGCAGTTCTTCGATTTCGCTGCGCAGGGTCTGGATCTCGCGCTCGCGCAGCAGCGCGCCCTGCTTGGCCGCGCCGGAGCGCAGCACCCGCAGCCAGCCGGCGCCGAGGCGCTCGCCGTTGCGGGTGATGACGGTCTCGTCCGCGCCGATCTGCGCGACCAGCGCGCGCGCCGCGGCGAGGTCGTCGGCGCCGTGCAGGCGCGCGAGCAGGCGGCGGATCGCGGCCGGCCCCTGCACTTTCGAAGCCAGCGAGGTCGCGGGATACGTCGCTGCGTCGCGCTCGGGCGAGACCAGCGCCAGCCGGCCCTCGCCGAGTTCGCCGATCGCGTCGACCAGGGTTTCCGGCGCTTCCACCAGCACGCCTTCGATCAGCTGGCCGAGCGCGCTTTCGACCGCGTTCTCCCAGCCCGCCTCGACGCTGAGCGCTTCGCCGACGCGCTGGGCCGAATCCAGCCCGCGCGCCTTGAGCCAGGTCAGCGCCGCGCCCTGCTCCTGGCCGAGCGCGGCGTGCTGCAGGGTTTCCAGCGACGACAAACGGCCGCGCGAGGTCTGCGCCTGCTTGCGCACCTCGGCCAGTTGGTTCTGGGTGCCGCGCTGCTGCTCCTGCAGGTCGCTGAGCGAGGTCTTACGGTTTTCGAGTTCTTCGGTGAGGCTGTCCAGCGACTCTTTCTGCAAGTCGTGCTGGCTCTGCAATTGTTCGAACGCCGCGGCCAAGGCGGCGACGTCGAGTCCCGAGCGCTCGCTGGTCAAGGCTTCGCGGCGGCGATCGGCGTCGAGGGTCTGGCGGTCCAGGCCTTCGATGCGGGTGCGCTCGACTTCGGCCGCGCGCGCGGCTTCGGATTGTTCGCGGCTGTGGCCGTCCCAGCGCTGCTGCCAGTCCTGCAGCTTGGTTTCGGCCTCGCGCAGCGCGTCCTGGCGCGCTTCGTCGTCCTCGCGCAAGGCCTCCAGGCGCGGCTCGGCGTCGGCGACCGCGGCGGTCAGCACGTCCAGGCGCGACTGGTCGCTGCCGATGTGCTCGCCGATTTCCTCCAGCTGCGCCAGCGCTTCCTCGCGCGCCTTGCGCAGGCGGCCGGACAGGTCGCGCTGGTGCTGGATCTGCTGTTCGATGCGGGCCAGCGCGCCGCCGACTTCGTAGCTGGCGGCTTGGGCCTTGTTCAGCGCCGCGGCGGCTTCCTCGCGGCGCACGCGTCCGGTTTCCAGTTCGCGCTCGGCTTCGCGCTGCTCGGCGATGAGCTGCTGCAAACGGGTTTCCTGCGACGCCAGCTTCTCGCGCTGGGCCTGCAGTTTCTGGTCGAGGGCGCGGTATTCCAGCGCCTTCCACTCCACGTCCTTGACTTTGCGCTCGGCCTGGATCGTCTGGTACTGCTCGGCCTGGCGCGCCTGCCGGCGCAGGTGTTCGAGCTGCTTGCCGACTTCTTCGCGCAGGTCGCTGAGGCGGTCGAGGTTCTCGCGGGTGTGGCGGATCCGGGTCTCGGTTTCCTTGCGCCGTTCCTTGTACTTGGAGATGCCGGCGGCTTCTTCCAGGTAGACGCGCAGTTCCTCGGGCTTGGCCTCGATGATCTGCGAAATCATGCCCTGCTCGATGATCGAGTAGCTGCGCGGGCCCAGGCCGGTGCCGAGGAACAGGTCGGTGATGTCGCGGCGGCGGCACTTGGCGCCGTTGAGGTAGTACTGGTTGACGCTGTCGCGGCTGACCGTGCGCTTGACCGAGATCTCGTTGAACGCGCCGTATTCGCCGGTGATGGTGTGGTCGGAGTTGTCGAACACCAGCTCGACCATCGCCTGCGAGACCGGCTTGCGCGCGGACGAACCGGCGAAGATCACGTCGGTCAGCGAATCGCCGCGCAGCCGGCTGGCCGAGCTCTCGCCCATGACCCAGCGCACCGCGTCGATGATGTTCGACTTGCCGCAGCCGTTGGGACCGACGACGCCGGTCATGTTGGTGGGCAGGTGCAGCGTGGTCGGGTCGACGAAGGACTTGAAACCGGACAGCTTGATCGTGGACAGACGCATGCGGCGTTGGGGCCTCTGGGCGGCGGACGCGGCCGTGAACAGGTGGATTAGAAACTGCGGCCAAGTGATTGAATCCGCTGGGCCAGACGCGGTTCTGGGCCGCGCTTACCCGGGAGTATAGCGGGCCGCGGCCGAGCCCGCCGTCGACACCGGCCGGCGGCCGCTGGCGGCGGTGGTCCGCGCTGCGCGCCCGCCGGCCTGGGACGCGGGCGTCGGGTCCGGCGCAGCCGTGGCGGCGGCGGTCGCCCGGACGGCGCCGCGGGCCCACGGCGGCGGCGCCTCGCGCGCCGGCGGCGCGCGATCGCCACGGCGCGCATGAGCGCCGCGCCCGGCGCCGCTGGCGGCCCCGCGCGCGGCCTCGCGCCGGAACCGGTAGCGCCGACCCCGCGCGCGGCATGGTAAATAGGGGCGGCCCGTTTTCGTCGCGATCCCGGAAGGATCCGTTGCCTACCCGCCTATGAGCCGACCGCGCGCTTCCAATCCGACCCGCAAGGCCGGCGAGCACCTGACCATGGCCGATCTGGCCGAGCTGGCCGGGGTCTCGGCGATCACCGTCTCGCGCGCCTTGCGCGACAGCCCGCTGGTCAATCCCGAGACCCGCCAGCGGATCAAGGAACTGGCCGAACGCCAGGGTTACCAGTTCAACATCTCCGCGCGCAATCTGCGCCTGCGCCGCAGCATGACGGTGGCGGTGGTGGTCGAGATGAAGCCCACGGTCGAGCGGCAGATGTCCGGCCCGTACCCGCTGGACCTGCTCGGCGGCATCAGCCAGGAGCTGACCTCGGCCGGCTACAGCGTGCTGCTGACCTCGCTGCAGGGCGGCGCCCTGCCGAGCGTGCAGGCCGCCGACGGGGTGATCCTGCTCGGCCAGGGCGCGCACGAGGACGCGATGCACGAGGTCCGGCGCTGGGGCCGGCCGATGGTGGTGTGGGGCGCGGTCAGCCGGCACGAATCGCAGGTGGTGGTCGGCAGCGACAACCAGCGCGGCGGCAAGCTCGCCGCCGAACGTTTCCTGGCCCTGGGCCGGCGCCGGCCGGTGTTCCTCGGCGATGAGGCCCACGGCGAATTCGCCGAGCGCCTGCTCGGCTTCCGCGAAGCGCTGGGCGAGCGCGGGATCGAACCGCTGACCCCGACCGTGGCCAATTTCACCGTCAGCGCCGGCGCCCAGGCGGTGCACGCGCTGCTCGACCAGCACCCGCAGTTCGACGCCTTGTTCGCCGCCAGCGACTTGCTCGCGATCGGCGCGATCCGCGCGTTGATCGAACGCGGCCGGCGCGTGCCCGAGGACGTGTCGGTGATCGGCTACGACGACACCCCGCTCGGCGCGACCTACCTGCCGCCGCTGACTTCGATCCACCAGAACTTCGTCGACGCCGGCGTGCTGCTGGCGCGCAAGGTGCTGGCGCTGATCGAAGGCGAAGCGGCGGCGTCGGAGATCCTGCCGACCCATCTGGTCGCGCGGGTGACCTGAGCGCCGACCCGGCACCGGGCCGCTACGCGCGGCCGGGCCGTCCGACCGCTCCGCCAAGCCGATCGCAGATCGGCGAATCCGCCGCGCGCAACAGCGACGCAATCGCGGTTCCGGGTTTGAACTCGCCACCGCGCGCGCTGGACGCCGCCGCGCGGACGCGACTAGCGTGAGCGGGCGCGAGCCACTGCGCGCAGCGCCGCCGCAACGGGCGGCGCGCCCGTCGTCGAGTTTGCGCCTGCCTCGCCGCACTCAAGGAAGAACGCCATGACCGCGCTCCCGTCCGCACTCGCCTCCCCTCGCCTGCGCGCTGCGCTGCTTCGCCTCGCCGCCGTCGCCGGCCTGCTGCTGGCCGGCGCGGCGCAGGCCGCGCCGCCGTACAGCGGCACGATCTATCTGGCCCCGAACCTGATCACCGCCGCCGACCCCACCGAGTACGTCGGCGCCAGCTATATCGGCCAGGCGCCGCGGCAGATGTTCGACCGCCGCGTCAACGCGTTCGTGGTCTACAACGCGTTCCTGTTCGATGTCGCCTTCGCCAACGGCTACCACGTCGAAGCCCAGGTCAATCCCGAATTCGGCAGCCCGGCCGCGGCCTACGCCGAGGTCGATCACTACGCCCGCGTGGTCGGCCGGCTGCCGCGCGCGCTGCGCACCCACTTGGCGACGCTGTGGATCCACCGCGGCGACCAGCCGTTCGGCGGCGGCAACAACAACCTGCTGATCCACACCGGCAGCTACGCGGCCGACTACATCGCCCGCGGCATCCTCGAAGAAACCCTGGCCCACGAAGCCACCCACACCTCGATCGACCCGAACCACGCCGCTGCGTTCGGCTGGCTGATGGCGCAGGCCTGGGACCGCGAATACATCTCGACCTACGCGCGCGACAACCCGACCCGCGAAGACCTCGCCGAAACCTTCCTGATGTGGCTGGCAGTGCGCCACGGCATGGCCCGGATTCCGCCGGACGTGGCCTACAACGTGCTGACCACGGTGCCCAACCGGCTGGCGTATTTCGACCAGCTGCGGCCGGATCTGGCGCCGTACGTGTACACCCACCCGTAAGCCGCGCCGGCGCGCCGCGGGTTCGCGCACGCGGACGCTCGCGGCGTGTTGCGGCGCAGCGCGAGGCGGCCTGCGGCGCGCCTGCGCCCGGCCCGCGATTGCGCACCGCAACAATCGGCTAAGCCTCTGATTCGCGCGGCTCAAGCCGGCGCGGCGCGGTCCGCCGCAGCGGGCGCGGAACCCAGCCCCGGCGCGACCGCGGCCACACTCTGTTATCGATAACTTGACATCGATAACAATCAATCCCTAGGGTCCGCCTCCAAGCCGCCGCGTTCGCGGCGTCCACGATCCAGGACCTGTTGCGTGATTCAGCCTCAAACCGCCGCCGCCCCCCTCGACGCCGATCCGGCCTCCGCTCCGGCCGACGCCTGGACCCTGCGCCAGACCGCCCGCGACCCGGCCCGCGCCCGCCGCGACGAAACCCTGTTCGCCCTGGCCAACGGTTCGCTCGGCGTGCGCGGCGGGCTCGAGGAAGCCGACGGCGGCAGCGACGGCAGTTTCCTGGCCGCGGTCTACGAGCAGCACCCGATCCACTACCACGAGCGCTTCGCCGGTTTCCCGCGCCACACCGACACCCGCCTGCCGGTCGCCGACGGCCAGCGCATCGCGGTGTTCGCCGGCGCCGAACGCCTGCTGCCGGCGCCGGCCGAAGACTTCGAACGCGAACTCGACCTGCGCCGCGGCCGCCTGTCGCGCCGCAGCGTGCTGCGCACCGCCGCCGGCGCGCGCATCGAGGTCCGCGCCGAACGGGTGGTGCCGTTCGACAGCGGCGTCGCCGGCGTCGACCTGCTGGCGATCCGCTACCGCGTCACCTCGCTGGACTACAGCGGCGAACTGACCCTGGCTTCGGCGATCGAATGCGGCCACGCCGCGGCCGAGCAAGGCGACGACCCGCGCATCGGCGTGGCCTCGGCCGAAGGCCTGCAACTGCTCGCGCGGCGGGCCGACGAGCGCGGCGCGCAGGTGGTCCAGGCGACCCGCCGCAGCGGCGTGCGCGCGGTCTGCGAACAGGCCCACCGCGGCGAAGGACTCGAATTCGCCGGCGCCGAACTCGGCGACGAGCGCGTGGTCCAGCGCTACCGCGCGCAGTTGCAACCCGGCCGCTCGGCGACGCTGGAAAAGTTCGTCGCCTACGTCAGCGACCGCAATCCGCACGCCACCGATCTCCCCGTCGCCGCCGCGCAGGCCTTGCAGCAAGCGCAGGCGCAGGGTTTCGACGCAGTCGCCACGCGCCAGGCCGAAGCGCTGGCGCGGTTCTGGGACGGTGCCGACCTGTCGATCGAAGGCGACGCCGCGTCCGAACAGGCGCTGCGCTTCAACCTGTTCCACCTGCTGCAATCGGCCGGCCGCAACGGCATCGACGGCACCGCCGCCAAGGGCCTCACCGGCGAAGGCTACGAAGGCCATTATTTCTGGGACACCGAGGCCTTCATGCTGCCGGTGATGGCCTACACCGACCCGGACGCGGCGCGCGCCATGCTGCATGCGCGCTACCTCGCGCTGGAGCCGGCGCGCAAGCACGCGCGCGAGATGAACCACGCGCGCGGCGCGCTGTTCCCGTGGCGCACCATCACCGGCGGCGAATGCTCGGCGCACTACCCGTCCGGTTCGGCCGCGTACCACATCAACGCGGCGGTGGCCTACGGCATCGGCCTGTACCTCGACGCCAGCGGCGACCGCGATTTCCTCGCCGATTTCGGCGCCGAGATGCTGTTCGAGACCGCGCGCATCTGGCCGCAGGTCGGCCACTTCAATCCGCGCCGCGGCGGCGCGTTCTGCATCCACGACGTCACCGGCCCGGACGAGTACACCGCGCTGGTCGACAACAATTTCTATACCAACCGCATGGCGCAGCGGCATCTGCTGCGCGCGGTGGCGGCGTGGGAGGAGCTCGAACGCGAGCGCCCGCAGCGGCTGCGCGAACTGGCCCAACGCCTGCAACTGGACGCGCACGAAGTCGCGACCTGGCGCCGCGCCGCCGAATCGATGTTCCTGCATTACGACGAAGCCCTGGGCATCTACGCCCAGGACGACACCTTCCTCGACAAGCCGCGCTGGCCGTTCCCGGCGCGCGACGGCGAACACCGGCCGCTGCTGCTGGATTACCACCCGCTGACGCTGTACCGCTATCAGGTGTGCAAGCAGGCCGACGTGGTCATGGGCCTGGTCCTGGCCGGCGACGGCATCGCCGCCGACATCAAGCGCCGCAGCTACGACTACTACGCCGCGGTGACCACCCACGATTCGACCTTGTCGGCGTCGGTGTTCGGCATCCTCGCCAGCGAAGTCGGCCACGCGGACCAAGCCGAGCGCTTCTTCCACGACAACCTGCGCGTGGACCTCGACGACCTGCACGGCAACACCGACCACGGCGTACACATGGCCGCGCTGGCCGGCACCTGGCTCGGCCTGACCTCGGGCTTCGCCGGCCTGCGCGCGATCGACGGCGTCCTGCACTTCGCCCCGACCCTGCCGCAGCGCTGGGACGGCTACGCCTTCGGCCTGCGCTGGCAGGGCCGGCGCCTGCGCGTGCGGGTGCGCCGCGACGGCGTCGAGTATTCGCTGCTCGATGGCGCGCCGCTGACGCTCGCGCATGCCGGCCAACGTTTCGAACTGAGCCAGGACGCACCGGCGCAGCGCGCGCTCGCCGCGCCGCAGATCGATGCGCGCGAGCGTTTTCCGCGCCCCGCGCAAGCGCTGATCTTCGATCTCGACGGCGTGCTGACCGACACCGCGCAGACCCATTACCGCGCCTGGAAGCGCATGGCCGACGAAGAAGGCCTGCCGTTCGACCAGCACGTCAACGAACAGCTCAAGGGCGTGGACCGGATGACCTCGCTGGAGATCATCCTGCGCCATGCCGGCCGCAGCCTGAGTCTTGAGCAGAAGCAAGCGCTGGCCGAACGCAAGAACGGCTACTACGTCGAAGCCATCGCCGAGGTCAGGCCGAAGGACCTGTTCCCGGGCGTGGCGCGGGTGCTGGAGCAGGCGCGCGCGCGCGGGCTCAAGCTCGGCGTCGCCTCGGCCAGCCGCAACGCCGCCGCCCTGCTCGACCGGCTCGGCATCGCCGGGCGCTTCGACTACATCGCCGACGCCGCGCGCATCGCCCGCGCCAAGCCGGCGCCGGACATTTTCCTCGACGTCGCCGCCGCGCTCGGCGTGGCGCCGTCGCGCTGCATCGGCCTGGAGGACGCCGCCGCCGGCGTGGCCGCGATCAAGTCCGCCGGCATGGCCGCGGTCGGCATCGGCGACGCGCGCACGCTCGCGCAGGCCGACGCTTGCCTGGCGGACATCGCGGCGTTCGACGTAGACGCTTTCGTTTCGCCCTGACCGCGCCGGCACGTACCGTCGCGGCGGGGACGCCTAAACCAACAATCCATATCGAATGGGTGGGGAGAGAACAGCATGCAACACGTTGCAGACAAGCAAGTCCGGCTCGCGCACGGCCGGTTGATGCGTTACGCGCTTTCCGCGGCGATCGCCGCGGCGCTCGCGCCGGGCGCCGTACTGGCTCAGGACGCGCAGCCGGCAGCGGCCGCCGCCGCTGATTCGGCCACCACCCTCGACGCGGTCGTGGTCAGCGGCACCGCGCGCTTCAAGGGCGTGCGCAAGCGCGACGCCAGCTTCTCGATCACCACCGCCTCGGCCGAGCAGTTGCAGGAAGCCGTGCCGCTGAGCACCGCCGACGCGTTGAAGGTGGTTCCCGGCGTGTGGGCCGAATCGGCCGGCGGCAGCACCGGCGCCAACATCTTCGTGCGCGGCATGCCGTCGGAAGGCGACGCGCCGTTCGTGACCGTGCAGATGGACGGCGCGCCGCTGTTCCCGCCGCCGACCCTGTCGTTCCTGGAGAACTCCACGCTGTTCCGCATGGACGACACCATCGAGCGCATGGAAGTGCTGCGCGGCGGCCCCAGCCCGATCTTCTCCAACGGCCAGCCCGGCGCCACCGTCAACTTCATCCAGAAGAAGGGCGGCGAAGAACCCGCCGGCAGCCTGCGCCTGGGCCTGGGCAGCGACGGCTTCCGCCGCGTCGACCTGTTCAACAGCGGCAAGCTCGGCGAAGGCTGGTACTACAGCGTCGGCGGTTTCTACCGCAGCACCGACGGCGTGCGCGACACCCAGTTCCCGGCCGACAAGGGCGGCCAGCTCAGCGCGACCCTGACCCACAGCTGGGACGCCGGCGAGATCACCGTCTACGCGCGCCACACCGACGACAAGAACGCGTTCTTCACCCCGATCCCGCTGCTGTCGCGCGACAACGGCTCCAGCCTGTCGAGCTTTCCGGGCCTCAACGCGCAGACCGGCACCCTGCTCGGCAACGATTTCCGCCACGTCACCATCCCGACCGGCCGCGGCACCAGCATCAGCCGCGACCTCGCCGACGGCCGCGGCATCAACCTCGACGTGTTCGGCGCGTCGATGGACTTCTACGTCGGCGACTGGACCATCAGCGACCGGGTCAACTTCGTCACCGGCTCGGCGCCGACCAACGGCCTGTTCACCGGCGCCAGCCCGCAGACGCTGTCGTCGTTCATCGCCGGCTACGGCAGCGCCGGCACCGCGACCTACGTCAACGGCGGCGGCGCGGTCGATCCCAACCAGCAGGTGCTGACCGCCGGCTTCTGGGTCGTCGACAAGGAAATCGAGTCGTTCACCAACGACCTGCGTTTCAGCAAGGACCTGTTCGAGGGCAACACCCTGACCGCCGGCGTGTACTTCGCCAAGTATTCTTCGAAGGACACCTGGTACCTCGGCAACAACATGCTGCTGACCGCGCAGAACAACGCGCGGCGCATCAACCTGACCCTCGCCGACGGCCGCCAGGTCACCCGCGACGGCTTCACCGGCACCTCGTTCTTCTCGCTGCGCGGCGACTACGACGGCCAGAACACCGCGGTGTTCCTGGCCGACGAATGGCAGGTCAACGAGCGCCTGCGCCTGGACGGCGGCATCCGCTACGAGTGGCAGCAGGTCGACGGCACCGTGCACGACACCGCCACGGTCGACCTGGACGGCAATCCGAACACGCTGTACGACAACGCCACCTCGATCTCGCTGCCGAGCTCGCGCCGCATCGACCAGGACGACAAGCATTTCTCCTGGACCCTGGGCGCGAACTACAAGCTGACCGACAACGCCAGCGTGTTCGCCCGCGCCAACTCGGGCTACAAGCTGCCGGCGTTCGACAACCTGCGCGACGGCAACACCAAGGTGCAGGAGATCGACCAGTACGAACTGGGCTTCAAGTCCGGCGCGCAGAGCTACGACCTGTACCTGACCGCGTTCTACAACAAGTTCACCAACTCGCCGTTCCAGGCCTTCCTGCAGGACGGCACCAACTTCACCACGGTCGGCGATTCGCGCGCTTACGGCGTGGAGGTCGAAGGCGCCTGGCGCCCGGTCGGCGGGCTGGAGCTGGCCTTGACCGGCGTGTGGCTGGATGCGAAGTACGAGAACTACCGCGAGTTCACCGGCAACCAGGTGATGCGCCAGCCGAAGCAGCAGTTCCGCTTCACGCCGAGCTATTACTGGACGTTGCCGTTCGGCGATCTGAAGGTGTTCGCGACCTATTCGCGCATCGGCGACCGGTATGCGGATCTGGCGAATACGCAGAAGCTGCCGTCGTACCACACGCTGGATGTCGGCGCGAACCTGCATGTGGGCGAGCATTGGGAGTTCGCGGCGACCGGCAGCAACGTCAGCAACGAACTCGGGTTGACCGAGGGCAATGTGCGGGTGCCGGGCGCGGCGACCGGCGGGGTGTTCATGGGGCGGCCGATCGCGGGGCGGTCGTATTTGTTCTCGGCGGCTTACAAGTGGTGATCGGGTAACGCTGCCCTCATCCGCCCCTTCGGGGGCACCTTCTCCCGTAAACGGGAGAAGGGACAGCTGGCGACGCTTGCGCTTTGAAGCCCCTCTCCCGCTTGCGGGAGAGGGGTTGGGGTGAGGGCCGTCCCTACCCCGCGCCGCCCCCATGCCGCACGATCTCCCCGCAGCCACCGCCTCCCGGAGCCCGCATGACCGTCGCCACCGCCCACCGCCGCCGCATGATCGCGGCCATGATCCTGACCTACATGATGTTCGGGGTCCTGCTCAACAGCGTCGGCACGGTGATCCTGCAGTCGATCCAGGGCTTCGCCATCGACAAGGCCCAGGCCAGCATCCTGGAAGCGTTCAAGGACCTGCCGATCGCGGTCGTGTCGTTCCTGACCGCCTCGCTGCTGCCGCGGCTGGGCTATCGCCGCTCGATGATGATCGGCCTCGCCCTGGTCCTGGTCGCCTGCGCGGCGATGCCGCTGGTCGCCGCGTTCTGGATGACCAAGGTCTTGTTCATCGCCACCGGCGTCGCCTTCGCCCTGGTCAAGGTCTCGGTGTATTCGTCGATCGGCCTGCTGACCGACGGCAAACAAGCCCACGCCAGCCTCACCAGCATCATCGAAGGCTGGTTCATGGTCGGCGTGCTCGCCGGCTACTGGATCTTCGCCTGGTTCATCGATCCGCAATCGCCGGGCGACCCGGTCTGGCTCAACGTCTACTGGCTGCTGGCCGGCATCGCCGCGGTCATCATCGCCCTGCTCGCCGGCGCCCGGCTCGACGAGCGCGCCGCGCGCGACGGCCATGCCGCGGGCGAATCCTTCCTCGACATGTTCCGCCTGATCGCCCTGCCCCTGGTCGCCGCGTTCCTGGCCTCGGCGTTCCTGTACGTGTTGATCGAACAAAGCGTCGGCACCTGGCTGCCGACCTTCAACCGCGAAATCCTGCACCTGCCGGCGAAGATGAGCGTGCAGGCGGCGAGCATCTTCGCGGTGTCGCTGGCGCTGGGCCGGCTCGCCGCGGGCCTGGCGCTGCGGCGCGTGCCCTGGCACTGGCTGCTGATCGGCTGCGTGCTGGCGATGGGCGTGCTGGTGCTGCTGGCGCTGCCGCTGGCGCGCGGCGCCCAGCCGCAGGCGCAGATGAGCTGGATGAGCGCGCCGCCGGCCGCGTTCGTGTTCCCGCTGATCGGCTTGTTCATGGCGCCGATCTATCCGGCGATCAACTCGGTCGTGCTGAGCTCGCTGCCGAAATCGCGGCACGCGGCGATGACCGGGCTGATCGTGGTGTTCTCCGCGCTCGGCGGCACCACCGGCTCGTTCATCACCGGCCAGTTGTTCGCCCGCATCGGCGGCGGCGGCGCGTTCTATCTCTCGCTGCTGCCGATGACTTTGCTGGTGCTGGCGATCGCCGCGCTCAAGCGCCAGTCGGCGCGCGCCGAAGCCGCGGCGGCCGCCGCCTGAGCCCCGACCGGCGGACTTGGCGCGCGCGCCGGCGCTGGCTATGCTCGCGGCGTGGCTATGGGCGTCCTTCCTTCTTCTGAGAACCTAGGGCGCCCGCTTCCCACACCGGCCCGCTTCGGCGGGCCTTTTGTTTGCGGCGACCGAAGGAGCGCGCGATGAACGGAATCTTCCTGCGCAGGAGCGGCAAGTTCCTGCTCAAGCCCGGCGACGGCGGCGCCAGCGACGCGCAGGTCGCGATGGTGCAGCAGGAGCTGGAGCAACTCGGCTTCGCGCTCGCGCCCGAGGCGCTGGAGCGGCTGCAAACCCAATCGCCCGAACAACTGGCGCGCTGCCTGCGCGAATTGCGCCCGGCGCTGGCCAAGATGACCGGCGCGCACCGCCAGCTGCGGCCGCTGTTTCCCGACTTCCCGGTCGGGGTGCTGCGGGTCGAGGAAGTCCAGCTGTACCAGCGTGCGATGTTCCACTACGTCACCCGGCTGCAACTGCACGCGATCGAACCTGAGCCGTCGCCGCCGTTGCGCGGCGGGCGCGCGCTGCGCCTGATCGGCCTGGGCACGAGCGAGGAATTCGAAGCCGTCTGCACCCGTCTGGCCGCCTCGCCGACCTCGCTGTCGCAGCAGGACAAGGACGACCTGGGCTGGTTCGTCGGCCAGTACCGCGAGCACGTGCTGCGGATGCTGCCCGAATCCATCCCGTTCAAGGAAAACTTCGCCTTCATCGCCGCCGCGCTGCTGCGCCGCGCGCCCGGCGCGCGCAGCGAGGCGTTCGTGCGCGAACGCCTGGCCACCGCGACCGATGCACTGCGCGTGGCCGTGGCCTTCAGCGAAGGCGACGTGTCGCTGGCCGAACCGACCCGCTTCGGCCGCTTTCCGCGCGCCGTGCGGCGCCTGCTGCTGCAAGCGCTGGAAGCCTGCGGCGACCCCACTGAAGACATGCTGCGCTGGAAGGAACGCTGGAAGCGCCTCGGCGAACGCCTGCACCCGGGCGAGTACCGCGAGCGCCTGCCGGCGACCTGGAACGCGTTCCTGACGCTGCGCGAGGACCGGCCGTTCGAGCGCTTCAACAGCGCGATCGAACGCGACCTGCGCGAAGGCCGCGGCGATGCCGCCGCGCAACGCCTGAGCCAGCGCCCCGGCGAACTGGCGCGGCGCCTGGACCACTTGCTGCGCAGCGGCGCCGGCAGCGACGAGGTGCTGCGCCGGTTCCAGGCCGCGGCGCCGCGCGTGTCGACGCCGGTGCTGCTGCAACTGCACAGCCATTTGCGCCACCGCGGCCGCGCGCCGCTGCGGGTGTTCTTCCCCAAGGGCGACACCGCGCGCGCCTGGGGCGCGCGCGACCGCCGCGCGCCGCTGCCGCCCGGCACGGCCGAAGCCGGCGCGGCGATCTGCGCCGACGCCCTGCGCGCGCGCTTCGCCGAGCGCGCGCAGCTGGGCCGTTGCTGGATCGACCCGGCCCTGCGCGAGCTGCGCGCGCCGCTGGCGCAGCGCGCGGCCTCGCGCTCGCTGCGCACGCTGACCCGCGGCAGCCGTCTGGCGCTGCCCGACGCGCGCTTCATGCGCCTGTTCCTGTGGTGGAAGAACGGCCGCAGCCGCACCGACATCGACTTGTCGGCGGCGTTCTTCGACCGCGAGTTCCGCTTCCTCGATACGATCTCCTACTACAACCTGCGCGGCTACGGCGGCCACCACAGCGGCGACGTGGTCGACGCGCCGAACGGCGCGGCCGAGTTCATCGACCTGGACCTGCCGCGCTTGCGCGAATCCGGCATCGGCTTCGTCGCGGTCAGCATCCACAGTTTCACCGAGCAGCCCTACTGCGACCTGCCGGAATGCTTCGCCGGTTGGATGGCGCGCGAGGACATCGCTTCGGGCGAGCCGTTCGAGGCGCGCACCGTGCACGACCGCATCGATCTGGCGTCGAAACAGAACAGCTGCCTGCCGTTCCTGCTCGACCTGGAGCGCGCACAGGCGGTGTGGTGCGACGTCGGCATCGGCGGGCATCCGCGCTGGAACAACGCGGCCAACCAGCTGTCGGGGATTTCGCTGATCCTGCGCGCGATGGAGTACGACGCGTCGCCGGATCTGTACAGTCTGTTCGAGCTGCACGCGCATGCGCGCGGAAGTCCGGTGGCCGAGCGCGCGCAGGCCGATACCGTGTTCGCGGCCGATGGCGACGTCGATCCGTTCGATGTCGACCGCATCCGCGCCGAGTTCCTCTGAATCGCGGACGCCGAAGTCCTGGCCAAAGCGGCCAGCCTCCCCGTCGCCATGCCCGCGAACGCGGGCCCATCGTCATACCCGCGAAAGCGCACCCATCGTCATGCCCGCGAAAGCGGGCATCCAGGGCTTCATCGCGACACGACTCCGAAGTCTGCGGCTCCCCGGCTTCGTGGAAAAGTCTTCGCTACCGCCCCTCTCGCGCCAGGGCGCGGCGATCCCAAACACAGCCTCGCGGCCGAACCCCGCCCCACAAAAGCGGCCGCCCTCGAAACTCAGCCGCGCACCAGCCCCAGCTCGATCAGACTGCGCGCCGTCGCCAGCAACGCCTCCGGCGCGCTGCGCGGATTCCAGCCCAGCAGCCGCCGCGCCTTGGCGTTGCTGGCGTTCTTGAACTTGCCCAGGTCCGGCAGGATCTGCCGCACCGTCGGATCGGCCAGCGCGGCCAGCCGCACGAGCCAGTTCGGCAACTGCCGCGACGGCACCCGCCGCGCGGCCGCGCCGAGCTCGTCGCGCAACACCGCGGCCATCTGCGCGACGCTGAGGAAATCGCCGGCGGTGGCGAGGAAGCGCTGGCCGCGCGCGGCCGGGTCGGTCATCGCGCGCAGGTGCAGGTCGGCGACGTCGCGCACGTCGACCACGCCGAAGTAGAGCTTCGGCGCGCCCGGCAGCGCGCCGTCGAGCAGGCGCTTGACCAGCAGGATCGAGGTGGCGAAATCGTCGCTGAGCACCGGCCCGAAAATGCCGACCGGATTGACCGTGGCCAGTTCCAGGCTGCCGCCGTACGTGGCGATGAAATCCCAGGCCGCGCGTTCGGCCAGGGTCTTGGAGGCGACGTACGGCGCCAGCGGCGTGGCGGTGTCGCTCCAGGTTTCCTCGTCGAACGGCTGCGAACGCGGCGGATGGCCGTAACCGACCGCGGCGAACGACGAGGTCAGCACCACCCGGCGCAGGCCGGCGTCGCGCGCGGCGCGCAGCACCCGCAGGGTGCCCTCGCGCGCCGGCACGATGAGCTCGTCGGCATTGCGCGGAATGTCGGCCGGAAACGGCGAGGCCACGTGCAGCGCGTAATCGCAGCCGGCCGCGGCCTGCGCCCAGCCGGCGTCGTCGCGCAGGTCGGCGGTGTGCAGGCTGAGCCGGTCGCCGGCGTCGACGCCCGCGCGCGCCAGTACGGCGCGCAGCTGCGGCTCGCGCGCGAGGTCGCGGACGCTGGCGCGCACGCGATGGCCGGCGGCGAGCGCCTGGGCGATGCAGCGGCTGCCGAGGAAGCCGCTGCCGCCGGTGATCAGGATCGTGGCCGGTTCGATGCGGGCGTCGGTATGCGGGGCGGTGTCGTTCATCGCTGCAGCCTACCCTGCCCGCGCGCGTCGGCGGTAGCTCCCTGTAGGAGCGACGCGAGTCGCGACCGCGACAACGCAGCTACGGCGAAAGTCGCGGCGTAGTTGCATTGTCGCGGTCGCGACTCGCGTCGCTCCTGCAGTCGGGTTCCCGGCTTATTTCTTCGGCTGCTCCAGCAGCACGTATTCGCCCTTCGGCCCGGCCCGCTTGTTGCCGGCGCGCGCGCACAGGGCGCCGTCGCAGCGGGTCAAGGTGCCGTTGCGGGTGGCTTCGACGATGTCGCGGGCGAACTCGGCGCGCTGGATTTCGCGCGCGGATTTGTCGATGTAGTACCAACTGCCGCCGACCGCCAGGATCGAGCCGACCAGCAGCGCCAGCACCGCCTTGTAGATCAGGATCTGCTGCGAGCGCTCCAGCGCCTTGCGCTGGTCTTCCAGCGCCTTGGCCGCGCGCTGGGTCAGCTCGACGCTCTCGCGCAACTGCGCGCCGGCGCTGCCGAAGGCCTGCTCGACGCCGCGGCCGATGGCTTCGTGGGCCTGGTTCTGGACCACGCCGATCAGTTGCTGGGCCAGTTCCTGCGCGCCGGCGCCCATGCCGAGCGCGGCGCGGTGCAGTTCGTCGGCGCTGCGGTCCACGTGCTGGACCGCGCGTTCGTTCTGCTCCTGCAAGTGCTGCGCGAACACCGCCAGGTCGGCGGCCAGTCGTTTCAGTTCCTGTGCGTCCTGCACCGTCGGATTCGCCTCTGGATAAAATCGTTGATCGCTCATCACAGGCCCGGCGCGCGCTGCGGCGACGGCCCGTCGGCCTGCGGCGGCGGTTGCCGCTGCGTTTCCGGCTGCGCGGGCAGCTGCGGCGTCGGCGGGTTGAGCTGCTGGTAGCGCTCGAGTCCGGCCTGGAAGCGCTCCTGCGTCTGCGGGTTCTGCGCATGCTCGCGGGTGGCGTCGCGGAACGCGCCGGTATCGCCGTTGCGCGCGGCTTCGACCAAGCGCGCGAAGGTGCGGTCGATATCGCTGTCCTGGCTGCGGCCGCCGGCGACGATGCCGGTCTCGCCGCCCGGGGTCGGGCCGATCCGCACCGGATTGCGCTCGAACCGCGCGCTCATCGCTTCGTCGATCGGCTCCTTGTGGTTCGGATCGGCGACGAGGTGGCGGCGCACCTGATCCTTGCTCGCGACCGTCTCGATCCGGTCGCGCTCGCCGTCGCGGAAGCCGAAGGTGGTGTAGAACAGCGGCTGGTCGGAACGGTGCACCACATTGAGCTTGGGGTCGGTCGGCTCGGCGCGTTTTTGCAGGTACGGCTGGTCGCTGAGGCTGTTGAGGTAGTCCACCATCAGGTTGCCGCTGCGGATCGACAGCCCGTTGAGCTCGTAGCTGCCGCCGATGTTGCTGTGCGCGCCGCCGACGGTGACGTTGAGGAAGCGCTGGTTCTCGCTGTGGCCTTCGCGCACGATGCTGGTCGACTTGAACAGGTCGCGGCGCTCGTCCTCGGCGGTGATCTGGAACGCCGACATCACCGACGGCGGCAGGCGCCGGTCGTGCTTGCGCGGCTCGCCGGTGCCGACCGGATCGAACAGGCCGACCGCCTGCGGCACCTTTTCCTGCGCCGGGTCCTGCAGCGGCGCGTTGCGATACGTAGGCGGCGCGACGATGTTGCCGGCCTTGTCCTTGACGTAGACCGCGCCGGCCGGGTCCTGGATGCCGCGCTCGTCGACCAGACGCGAGAACGCGGCCTCCTGCTCGGCGCCGCGGCTGTAGCCGATGCCGGCGACGCGGATCTTGGCGTCGGGGTCTTCGGCCTTCCACGCCTTGGCCTGTTCGATGAACTGCGCGTACATCTTTTCCAGGCGCGGATCGAAGCTCTTGCCGGTGGCCGCGTCCAGGCCGCGGGTCAGCGCGTTCTTCTGCGTGCCCGGGCCTTCCACGTAACCCACCGCGATGTCGTCGCGCAGGCCGTTCTGCAACTGCTTGGCGACCTCGGCCACGTTGGTGTGGTTCTTCGGGTCGGTGCCGTACATGCTGTTGCCGGTGCCGTCGAAGCAGGCCACGAACAGGCGCGAGTGCGGGTCGCGCGAGTCGAGCAGCTTCGGCGCCTGCAGCTGCGACAGCGCCTGAGCGGCCTCGACGTAGCTGTCCAGGTCGTGCCGGTCGGCCGGATAGGTTTTGACGCCGTCGGGATTCTTGCCACCGCCCATCGCGAACTCTCCTTGATTCTGGCTTGCGGTGCCGCGCGGCGCCTCGGGCGGCCGGCTTCGGCTCGGTCGCGGCGCTGCGCCGCGTGCGCGATCGGCTTGCGGGCCGCCCGCGCGTCGCTCAGTACGTCTGCGAGTACACCCGCACCAGGTCGGCGCGGAAGTCGCTGTTCGGGTTGGCCGGATCGAGCGGCGCCTTCAACGGAATCATGCAGCGCATGTAGACGTTGATGGTGCGGTCGTTCACTTCCAGGATGATTTCCGGATCGTTGAGGCTGACGCCGGCGGCGACGTCCTCGCGCGCGGCTTCGTGGCGGATCAGCCCGTCGGCGAAGATCGCGCCGATGTCGATGCGGGCGTGGTGCTCGCTCTTGTCCTTGGCCCGCCAGCTGACCTCGGCCGGGGCCGGGAAATTGGCGATGTCCAGGTGCGCGGCCTTCATCCGCTTCGGGTACGCGGCGCCGAACGACGCCGCCGAGGCGCTGAGCCGCTCGCGGTCGTCCTGGCCGTGCGGAAAGCCGTCGTAGACGATGCTGCAGCCCCAGGTGTCGAAGCAGAAGCCGCCGAAGCGGTGGCGCTGGAACCGCAGCGGCCACTGTTCGGTGGTGACGGCTTGCGCGCCGGCGCTCGGGTCTGGGGTGGCGGAACTGGACATGGCGGTTTGACATCCTGTTGCGGCGAATAGGGCAAGCAGCGCGGCCGCGGCGCGGGCGCGGCGCACGCGCGCCCGGACGGGCGGCGGTGCCGGGCGACGGCCGGGCGCGGACGGTTTGTCCATCGGGTCCCTCCCAAGGTTCCGGTCCCGGCTGCGCCGGGGGTCGATGCGGCCACGGCGCGGACTCCCCTCCTCGCCGCGTATCGAGTGTGGCCGGAACACTCGGCCTCAGTGTGCACGCAATCGGCGGCAAGACTCAACACGCTTGCGGCCATTTTCGCGCCCACGTCGCGAACGCGCGGCCATGCCCGGGCATCGGCGCGAACCGCCGCGCGCGTTCGCGGCGCGGCGCGGGCCTGGGCGAAAGCCGGCGCGCGCGGGATGTCCGCCGGATTCCGCCGCTGCCGCCGCAACCGCGCCGGACCGGCCGCGCCGCCCGATCGCCGCGATCGGCAAAGCCGGCGCGCGAAATCGCTCACGCCGCGAGTGCGACCGCCGTCGAACTCATGACATATTGCGACGCAGCGTGATTCGCTGTCGCACGTATGCCAGAAAGCGCGCTGACCCTAGGTCGCGCAACCTTCGTCCTGTCTTGCCGCCGGAGCGCGGCCGCTTTTGGAGGGTCCGGCGCAAGCCGTTGAATGAGCACGAAAATCCTCAACGCCGGCCACACCAAGGCGCGCTTGCTGGAAGCCGCCGAGGCGCTGTTCGTCGAACACGGCTTCGAAGCCATGTCGCTGCGCCAGATCACCACCCTGGCCGGCACCAACCTGGCCGCGGTCAACTACCACTTCGGCGGCAAGGAAGGGCTGATGCAGACCTTGCTGCACGCGCGCCTGGACCGGCTCAACCAGGAGCGCCTGCGCCTGCTGTCGGCGTGCGAGCGCCAGTACGGCGGCGCCGGCCTCGACGCCTCGGCGGTGCTCAGCGCGCTGTTCGTGCCGGCGCTGCGCATGAGCCGCGCCAGCGAGGACGGCAGCGGCTTCGTGCGCCTGCTCGGCCGGGTCTACAGCGATCCCTCGCCGTTCGTGCGCAACTATCTGCGCGAGCACTACGAACCGATCTTCGGCCGCTTCTTCGAGGCGTTCGCGCGGGCCTTGCCGCAGGTGTCGCGCAACGAGCTCGGCATGCGGTTGCACCTGTGTCTGAAGGCGCTGTCGGGGCTGTTGGCCGGCGAGCGCCTGGACGAGCTGATCGCGTCCTTGTGCATGGGCGAGAAAGTCAGCGACGCGCTGATGCTGGCGCGGCTGATCAGCCTGATCTCGCCGACCCTGACCGCGCCGTTCGGCGACCGCGAGCAGATCGCCCAGGTCGAGCGCGTGGTGCTGCTGGCCGACGACGCGGCCGCCGCCGCGGATGCGCAGGCGGCCGGCGCGGGGCGGCCGGCGGGGGTGTTGCCGCCGTGGGCGGTGGAGACGGTGGAGGCTTGATCGTTCGGGGGATTCGTCGCGATGGAGCCCTGGATTCCCGCGTTCGCGGGAATGACGGACCGGAGACGACGCGGCGAGTTCTTTCTACGTCGGCGCGCCCCTAGAACCGCGCCGAATCCCTCCTACCGTCATTCCCGCGAACGCGGGAATCCAGAGACTTCAGCGCGATGCCACCGCAACGCCTGCCCTGACTTCGACACTCAAAGCCGCAACTCGCTCTCGCGATCGAAGAAATGCATGCGCTCGGCCGCATACGACAAATGCACCGTATCGCCGGCGCGCGGCAGGTGGAACGGCGGCAAGCGCACGACCAGATCGCAGCCGCCGCAGCCGAGATTGAGGAAGGCTTCGTTGCCGACCGGCTCGACCACTTCGACCTTGGCCGGCACGGTGTCGGAGCCGGCGTCGGCCAGATGCATGTCCTCCGGCCGCAGGCCGACCATCAACTCGCGGCCGATGTAGCCGCGCACCTTCTCCAGCAACTCGCCCTGCGGCCGCAAGCGCAGTTCCACGCCCTCGCCGATCTTCAGGTGCAGCCCGCCGTCGCGCTCGCTCACCGGCCCCCACAAAATGTTCATCTTCGGGCTGCCGAGAAACGTCGCCACGAACAGGTTGACCGGCCGGTTGTAGAGCTCCATCGGCGTATCGATCTGCTGGATCTTGCCGTCCTTCATGACCACGATGCGATGCCCAAGGGTCATCGCCTCGACCTGATCGTGGGTGACATAGACCATCGTGGTGCCGAGCTGGCGGTGCAGCCGCGCGATCTCGACCCGCATGGTCATGCGTAGCTTGGCGTCGAGGTTCGACAGCGGTTCGTCGAGCAGGAACACCTGCGCCTTGCGCACCAGCGCGCGCCCCAGCGCGACGCGCTGGCGCTGGCCGCCGGACAGCGCGGCGGGCTTGCGCTCCAGCAACGGCTCCAGTTCCAGCATCGCCGCCGCCTCGGCGACTTGCCTGGCGACCTCGGCCTTGCCGAGGCCGCGCAGCTTGAGGCCGAAGCCGAGGTTCTCGGCCACGGTCATGTGCGGGTACAGCGCATAGCTCTGGAACACCATGGCGATGTCGCGGTCCTTCGGCGGCACCTCGTTGACCAGGCGCTCGCCGATGCGCAGTTCGCCGCCGCTGATCGATTCCAGCCCCGCGATCATCCGCAGCAGGGTCGACTTGCCGCAACCCGACGGCCCGACCAGCACCAACAGCTCGCCGTCGGCGATGTCGAAGCTGGCGTCGGCGACGCCGACATAGCCGTTCGGATAGACCTTGCGCAGATGCTGCAGACTGACCTTCGCCATGAATTCTCCGGACTGAGCGGGCGCGCGGTGTGCAATCGGCCGCGCCGTGGGCTATTCTGCCCATGTAATCGTTTTCATGCACGTCCTGTCGCAATCCCTGGCCCGCCGAGCGGGCCGCCACGCAGGCCAGCGCCGATGACCGACTTTACCGCTGCCGCTGTCGCGGCCGCTCCTGCCGAGGCCGGTCGCGGCGCACGCGCGCTGCGCGCGCACGCCGCGGCTCGCCGGCCCGATGCGGCCCGTTCGCGCCGCGACGCGCGTCGGAATCCTTCGTTGCGTCCGCCCTGAGCGGCCGGCGAAAGTTCGCCCGCCGCCCGGGCAGCGTCTATGCTTGGGCGCCGGTCGCGAACGCCGCTTCGCACCGCCGCCGAGCGGCTTCCGGCTTCCCCCTTTCCTCTTGGTCCGTCCGCTCCATGCACGACACTCTGCTGCTGTTCGGCGCCACCGGCGATCTCTCCCAGCGTTACCTGTTCCCCTCGCTGGTCCATCTGTGGCGCGACCGGCTGCTGCCGGCGTCGCTGCGCATCGTCGCGGTCGGCCGCCAGGAACTGAGCGACGACGAGTTCCGCGCCTGGCTGCGCGAGCGCATGGCCGGCGAGGTCGCCGACGATCCGGCCCTGGTCGAGGACCTGCTCGCGCGCATCGCCTACGTCTCGGTCGACCTGCGCGACGAATCGGCGATCGCCGCCGCGCTGTCGGCCTACGCCGACCGTCCCAGCGTCAGTTACCTGGCCACCCCGCCCGACCTGTTCGTGCCGTGCGCCAAGGGCCTGAAGGCCGCCGGCCTGCTCGAAGGCGAGTCGCGGCTGGTGCTGGAAAAGCCGATCGGCCGCGACCTGGCCTCGGCGCGCGCGATCAACGCCGCGCTGCGCGCCTGCCTGGACGAGTCGCGGATCTTCCGCATCGACCATTACCTCGGCAAGGCCGCGGTGCAGAACCTGCTCGCGCTGCGCTTCGGCAACACCTTGCTGGAGGCGGTGTGGCAGCACCGCTGGATCGAGTCGGTCGACATCTTCGTCGGCGAGACCGCCGGCGTGGACGGCCGCGAAGGCTATTACGCCGGCTATGGCGCGCTGCGCGACATGGTCCAGAACCACATGCTGCAACTGCTCGCGCTGATCGCGATGGAGCCGCCGTCGGCGCTGGACGCCGATTCGATCCGCGACGAGAAGCGCAAGGTGCTGCGCGCGCTGCGGCCGGTCACGGCCAGCGACGCGGCGCAGCGTACGGTGCGCGGGCGCTACGGCGCCGGCGTGGTCGAGGGGCGCGCGGTCAAGGGCTTCGTGCACGAGTCGCCGGTGGAAACTTTCGTCGCGGTCGAGACCTTCATCGACAACTGGCGTTGGGCGGGTGTTCCCTTCCGTTTGGTCACCGGCAAGCGCCTGGCCGAGCGCGCAACCGAGGTGGTGGTGTCGTTCCGGCCGACCTCGCACTGGCTGTTCGAACGCCCTCGCCGCGGCCGCGAACGCCCGAACCGCCTGCGCATGCGCCTGCAACCCGACGAGACCATCGAACTGGGCCTGATGGGCAGCCTGGCCGCGCCGGAATGGGGCGCGCTGGAGCTCAAGCCGATGTCGCTGGACCTGTCGATGTCGGCCTCGCCGCAGCGGCGCATCGCTTACGAGCGGCTGATCGTCGACGCGCTGCGCGGCAACCAGACCCTGTTCGTGCGCGACGACGAAGTCGAGGCGGCGTGGCAGTGGATCGACAGCATCGAGAGCGCGTGGAGCGAAACCGCGCAGCCGGCGCTGGAGTATCCCGCCGGTTCCTGGGGCCCGGTCGAAGCCGAGCGTTTCCTCCCGCCCGGCAACGGCGAACGTGGAGGCGGCGCATGACCGGCGCGTTGTTGGCCGATATCGGCGGCACCAACGCCCGCTTCGCCCTCGGCACCTCCGACCCGTCCGCGCCGGCGCTGCTGCCCGACAGCGTGCAGGTGTACGCGGTCGCCGACTTTCCGTCGCTGGCCGACGCCGCGCGCCATTACCTCGACAAGGTCGGCGCCGCGCCGAGTCATGGCGTGTTCGCGGTGGCCGGGCGGGTCGACGGCGACGAGGCGCGGATCACCAATCATCCGTGGGTGATTTCGGCCGAGCGCACGCGCATCGCGCTGGGATTGACCCGCATCGACTTGGTCAACGATTTCGCCGCGCAGGCGATGGCGGTGTCGCTGCTCGGCACCGGCGACGTGGTGCCGATCGGCGGCGTGCGCTGGAACGGTTGGAACGACAGCGGCGACCGCACCTACGCGATCATCGGCCCCGGCACCGGCCTCGGCGTCGGCGCGCTGCTGCGCCGCGACGGGCGTTTCTATCCCTTGCAGACCGAAGGCGGCCACGTCAGCTTCGCGCCGAACAATCCCGAGGAGATCGACGTCCTCAAGCGCCTGTCGGGCGAATTCGGCCGGGTGTCGAACGAGCGGCTGATCAGCGGCAGCGGCCTGGTCAACCTGCACCGCGCGCTGAGCCAGATCGCCGGCGAAGACCCCGGCCCCTTGCAGCCGCAGGACATCACCGCGATGGCGCGCGAAGGCGACGTGCGCTGCCTGCGCGCGATCGACGTGTTCTGCGCGGTGTTCGGCGCCGCCGCGGGCGACCTCGTCCTCACGCTCGGCGCCTGGGACGGCGTATTCCTGCCCGGCGGCCTGGTGCCCAAGCTGATGCCGTGGCTGGCGCACTCGGGCTTCCGCCAGCGCTTCGAGCACAAGGGCCGGTTCTCGCCGACGATGGCGCGGGTGCCGACCCTGGCGGTGACCCATCCGCAGCCCGGCCTGCTCGGCGCCGCCGCGCTGGCCGCGCAATGCGCGCTCAAAGCCGCGGCATAACCGACAACCGCCCCGTGTAGGAGCGGCGCAAGCCGCGACCCGGCCCCCGCAACCGCCGATGCGATCCAATCGAAGGCCGCCCTCACCCGGGCGGCCTTTTCGCTGCGCCCGATAAAACCGGCAGCCGCTTTTCCATGAAAGAAACTTCGTCTCCGAACGCTTGCGCCAAACCCGCACCGAACCGGCCCAGCGATCCCGCAACGGCCAACGCGAGCGCGCCGCCCACCGACGCACTGCGCACTTCAACCGCCCGCACATGAGGCATCAGTCACATTCAGTCAGCACACCGGCTTAAACCGCCGCATGCGAAGATCGCCGCATGCTCGACGATTCCCGCCCCGTCCCGCACGATCCCGCCCAGCGCGAGGCCGCGCCTTATCGCTGGCACGAACACCGCAACGCCGACGCCTGGACCTGGGCCAGCGCGGTGGCGATCGCCGCCGAACTGCGTCGCGACCTCGCCCGGCGCCCGCGCGTGCGCCTGCTGCTGTCCGGCGGCACCACGCCGGCGCCGGTCTACCGCGCGCTGGCGCGCGCGCCGCTGGACTGGGCGCGGGTCGACGTCGCCTTGGTCGACGAACGCTGGCTGCAACCGAGCGACCCCGACAGCAACGCCTGGCTGGTGCGCACCAACCTGCTGCGCGACAACGCCGCGATGGCGCGCTTCGAATCGCTGACCCGCCCCGGCCACGGCATGGAGGAAGCGGTGTCCTTCGCCAACGCCCACGCCCGCCAACCGGTCAGCGCGGTGGCGCTGGGCATGGGCGAAGACGGCCACACCGCGTCGCTGTTCCCCGGCATGGCGGCGCTGGATCGGGTGTTGAACTCGCGCCAGCCGTACGTCGCCATCGATGCCGGCGGCTCCGCGGGCGCGAAGCAATGGAGCAAGCGCATCAGCCTGACCCCGGCCGGGCTGGCGCTGGCGCAATCGCGGTTCCTGCTGATCCAGGGCAAGGCCAAGCGCGAGGTGTTCCGGCAGGCGCTGGCCGATGGCGATGTGAAGCGTTATCCGGTGTTGTTGGCGATGCAGGGCGAGGTGCCGTTGGATGTGCATTGGTGCGCGTGAGGGCGGTGCTTGGCGACCGGGTCGCAAGACGTCGGGCCTGAAGTCCCTTCTACAACAACGACCGGCCTCTCACCAGGACGTCATCCCCGCGAAAGCGGGGATCCAGGGCTTTATCGCAGCATGGCTCTGAAGTCTCTGGATCCCCGCTTTCGCGGGGATGACGACTTCCAAACAGCGCTTTGAAGCGGAAGGCGCCTCGCGCCCGACGCTCTGCGTCGACACCGTTACCCCAGCGCAAGCGCCGAACTCATTCCACCTCGACCGTCACCCGCGCCGGCACCCGCTCGATCTTGAGCTCGCCGTCCTTCCATTCGCGCGCTTTGCCATCGACCAGCGTGCGCCCCGGCGCCGTCGCCAACGGCCATTTCAACGCCACCCCGCCCGGCGGCAGACGCAGCCCCGATTCCAGTTCGAACGACACCTGCGCCCCGCTGCGGCGCAAGCGATACCCCAACGCACCGTACGGCGTGCGCAACCCCGACACGCTCACGCCCTCGCCGTCGAGCCACGCCGCCGGCACGCCCGCGGCCAGCACCAGCGACCGATCGAGGTCGCGGGTGTAGGCGAACATCTCCAGCACCGAGCGCACATAGTCCGACTCGACCCAGGCGTGCGGCAGGTCGCCGACGAAGAACGGCTTGCGCGGCGTGCGCGAGACCACTTCGGCCCACTGGTTCCAGCCGCGCGGCTGCTGGTCCTTGAAGAAGAAATCCAGCGCCTCGTGCGCGCGCTCGCGCCAGCCCAGGCGGACGAAGCTGCCGACCGTGCGCAGTTCGTAAGGCGTGTAGTCCTTCCATTCGCGGCGGCCGTCGCGGCGGTCGACGAACTCCTTCCAGTAACGCTCGAACGTGTTGTCGAGCAGCGGCTGCGGCAGCCGGCCCTGTTCGCCGCCGGGCGCCAGCGCGATGGTGGTCGAGGTGGCGTCGAAATCGCCGAGCTCGGCCGCGCCGGGGATGTAGTCGATGCCGTGGCGGCGCGCGGCGTGGTCGATGGATGCGTACAGATCGGTGCGGAACTCATCGCGCGAGGCGGCGAACGCGCGCGCTTCCTCGTCCTTGCCCAACCACGTCGCGATCTCGACCGCGTCCTTGTAGCCGCGCAGCGCCCAGAAATTGTCCCAGTACGAATGCATCGGCTTGGCCGAATAGCCTTCGTGGCTGATCGAAGCCGGCATCATTCCGTAAAAGGCCGGATCGCGCGCGCGATTGGCCTCGGTACGCTCGCTCGCGCGCAGCTGATCCATGTAGCGCACCGCGCCGACCACGTGCGGCCACATCTGCGCCAGCAGCGCGCGGTTGCGGTCGTAGCGGTATTGCTCGGCGATGGCGAAGATCAGCTCGCCGTGGCTGTCGTTCTCCGGCACCGGGTCGCTGCCGCGGTCGTCGACGCAGCACGGCACCTTGCCGTTGGCGAACTGGTACGGCGCGTACCAGCGCAGGAATTGTTCGGCCACGTCCTCGCGGCCGAGCCGCAGCAGGCCTTCGTTGATCATCGCGCCGTCGCGGATCCAGGCGCGCGCGTACGAGCGCGTGCCCGGCTGCAGGCGCGGGCCGGTGCGGCTGATCAGCATGTGCGCCAGCGCGGTGCGCAGCGTATCGACCACGTGCTGGCCGGCGGCCGGCACCCGCAGCGCGACCCGGTCGAGCTTGTCGCGCCACTGTTGCGCGACCAGTGCCTGGCGCGCGGCGACTTCGGCGGCATCGCCGAAGCCGCCCTCGTCCGCGCCGATCAGCGCGCTGCTCCAGACGAACTCGCGCGACTGGCCGGGCTGCAACGTAACGCGATAGACCAGCGCGCCGGACGCCATCGCGTTGCGGTCGTTGTCGACGGCGGTCTGGACCGAACCGCCGAAGCGGCCCAGGAACTCGGCTTCGGCGCTGCAGGCCGCGCACGAACGCGCCCAATCGGCCTGCGCCAACAGCTTGACCACGTCGCCATGATCGAAGGTCGCCGCCAGCGTCGCATCGGCGGCGCTGGCCTGGATCCGCCGCGACGCCAGCCGCCCGTCGCCGCCTTCGACACTGAAACCGTGCTTGTCGCTGCGCAGGCTGCGGATGCGGCTGACGCCGCCGACCTGACTGAGGAACTGGGTCGGCGGATTGACCTGCAACGGCCGCAGCGCCAGCACGAACTGGTAGCTGCGCGGTTGCGCGCCGGTGTTGGTCAGTCGGTAACGCGCCATCAAGCGCGAACCGCCGCCGCTGTCGCGGCGGTCGTCGGCGAAGGCGGTGATGTCGAGACCGAACTGCGGATGCTTCCAATGCGAGGACGGAATCGGCAGATAGCCGTCCTGCAAAGTCTGCGAGACCTGCGCATCGGCCCAGGTCGCCAGCTTGCCGTCGCTGACCACGAACGGCTCGAGACTGAAAGCGCCCTTGCCGACTTCGATCGCGCCGTCTTCGCCGATCAGCGCCTGATCGGTGCCGCCGTCGACGCCGATCAAGGTCCAATACGGCTGCTCGCCGCTGAACCCGCGCGGGTAGCGGCCGCGCGGCGCTTCCGCGGCGACGGCGCGGACGAAATCGTTCGGCGTGGCGGCGAACGCCAGCGGCTTGACCTCGAACTCCGCCAGCGCGATCTCCGCCTTCGGCCCGCCCCGCGCGGTGAGGCGCAGGTAGCGCGCCTGCGCTTCGGGCAGCGCGATGAAATCCGCATCGCCGTCGCCATCGCCGAGCGCGGCGGCATCGCGCCAGCGCTGGCCGTCGTCGGACAGCGCCAACCGATACGCCGACGCGTAGGCGTCGCCGAGCCAGCGCAGCACCACGCCGCCGAGTTCGCGCGAGCGGCCCAGGTCGACGGTCAACTGCGGCGGCGCGGCCGGATCGAGCTTGGCCCGCCACGCGCTGTCGCGCTTGCCGTCGACCGCGTTGCCCGCCGCGCCGCCCGGCAGCGCCGCGTTCGCGCTGGCGCGTGCCAGATACGGCCCGCCCGGATCGACCGGCAACGGCTGCAGGCTCAGCGAATCGAAACACACCGAGCCCTTGCCGCCGGCGCTGTTGTAAATGGTGAATTCGAGCTTGGCGCTGCGGCGCAAGCTCGGATCCGGATCGGGGCCCCAGGCGCGCGAGATGTGCCGCTTCTTGTAGACCACCGGCGTCCACTGCTTCGGGTAGTCGTAACGCGGCGTGTTGACCCACCACACGTTGTCGCCGCTGGCGTCGACCAGCTTGAACTGCAGGTCGTTGGCCGGCGAATCGCCGCGCAGTTGGAACGCGAACTGGTAGTTGTCGGGATAGTCCAGCGGCAACTCGCGCTGCAAGCCCGCGTAGCCCGACACGCCGTTGAAATCGTAGTCCAGGCACAGCGCCGCGCCGTCGGCGCCGTCGGTCTTGCGCAGTTGGGCGGTGACCTGATCGGAGACGACGACCTTCCACGGCCCGGCGGATTCGAAATCGTCGAGCGTGCGCGGCGCCGACACTGCCGGCGCGGCCGCCGCGGCTGCGCACGGCGCGAGCGCCATCAGCCAGATCGCCGCCTTCAAACCCGTCGTACCGCCTCGTCGTTCCGCCATCGCTCGCACTCCTTCCGCCGCAGCCCGCGGCTCGCCATCGCAACCATCGCGCCCGCGGGCGCCCGAACCGCGCGCCGCCGGCCTCAGCCCTTGACGCTGCCGACCAACAGACCCTGCAGGTAGTGACGCTGCAACGCCAGGAACAGCAGCAGCACCGGGACCACGGTCACCACCGAGCCGGCCATCATCATTTCGTTGTCCTGCACGTGCTCGCGCGACAGCGAGGCCAGCGCCACCGGCAGGGTCTGCAGGTGTTCGTCGCTGAGCACGATCAGCGGCCACATGAAATCGTTCCAGGCGCCGAGGAAACTGAACATCGCCAGGGTCACCAGGATCGGCCGCAACGCCGGCAGCACGATCTGGAAGAAGATCCGCAGCTCGCCGGCGCCGTCGATGCGCGGCGCCTCCAGCAGTTCGTCGGGAATCGAGCGCGCGTACTGGCGGACCAGGAAAATGCCGAAGATGCCGGCCATGCCCGGCACCACCGCGCCGGCGTAGGTGTTGATCAGCCCCATCTGCTTGAGCATCAGGAACAGCGGCATCATCGACACCTGCGCCGGAATCACCAGCGCCGCCAGCAGCAGCCGGAACACGGTCTCGCGCCCGGCGAAGGCGAGCTTGGCGAAGGCGTAGCCGGCCAGGGTGTTGAGCAGCACCGCGATCACGGTGACCAGGGTCGAGACCAGGAAGCTGTTGAGCAGGTAGCGGCCCATGCCCATGCGCGAGAACAGCTCGCTGTAGTTGTGCAGGGTCGGCGACTTCGGCCACAGCGGCGGCGGGAACGCCGCGGCTTCGCCGGGCTGCATCAGCGACACCGCCAGCATCCACAGCAGCGGCGCCAGGCTCAGCGCGGCCAGCGCGATCAGCAGGCCGTTGACGATGGCGCGGGCCAGCCACGCCGGCATGCCGTCGCGGTTCATTCGATCCCCTTGCGCCGCGCCAGCCACATCAGCGCGCTGGTGGTCGCGGTCATCAGCACGAACAGCAGGAAGGCCACCGCCGAGGCGTTGCCGAGGTTCCACCACTTGAAGCCTTCTTCGTACATCAGGTACAGCACGCTGACCGTGCTTTGCAGCGGGCCGCCCTGGGTCATCACATAGGGCTCGGCGAACAGCTGGAAATAGCCGGCCAGGGTCAGGATGCTGACCATCAGCAGCACCGGCCCGAGGATCGGCAGGGTGATGTGGCGGAACTGGCGCGAAGCGCTGGCGCCGTCGATGCGCGCGGCTTCGTACAGGTCTTCGGGGATCGCCTGCAGGCCGGCGAGGAAGATGATCATGTTGTAGCCGAAGTTCTTCCACACCGCGAACAGGATGATGCTAGGCATCGCCCAGTGCGGATCGCCGAGCCAATCGACGGGATCGATGCCGAGCGCCGACAGGCCCCAGTTGATCAGGCCGTAACGCGTGTGCAGCAGATAGCGCCAGATCACCGCGACCGCGACCACCGTGGTCACCACCGGGGCGAAGAACGCGGTGCGGAAGAACGGCTTGAACGCGCCGAGTTTCGAATTGAGCAGCAGCGCCGCGCCCAGCGACACCGCGATCGACAGCGGCACGCCGACGACGACGAAGTACAAGGTGTTGCCGAGCGCCTTCCAGAACAGCGGATTGCGCAGCAGGTTCAGGTAATTGTCGAAGCCGACGAAACGCAGGTTCTCGATGTGGGCCAGCGAGTAGATGTCGAAGTCGGTCAGGCTCAGCGCCAGCGCGGCCAGCACCGGCAGGCCGAAGAACACCCCGATCACGGTCAGCGCGGGCGCGGCGAACATCCAGCCGGCGGTCGAGGGCTTCATGCGCCCTCCCCGGCCGCGGCCGCGGGCTTGGCCGCGTGGTCGAGCATCCAGCGGCGCTTTTCCAGGATCCGGTCGGCGCGGCGGTCGAGTTCCTCGGCGGCCTGGTCGACCGTCAGCCGTCCGTTCGCGAGCTGCTCGCCGACCAGCTTGATCTCCATCGCGATGCGCTCCCATTCCGGCACCTTCGGCGCCGGCCGCGCGCGCTCGAGCTGGTCGCGGAACGCGCGCGCGTACGGGTCGGCGACCAGCGCCGGCGCGCTCCACGACTCGCGCCGCGGCGGCAGGTTGCCGGTGAAGCCGTGGAAGCGGATCTGGGTCTGCGGTTCGGACAGGTAGGCGATCAGCTTCCACGCCGCGTCCTGGCGCTGCGAGCCGCGGAACAGCACGAAGCTGGCGCCGCCGGCGACCGACGCGCCCGGGCCGTGTTCGCCCGGCAGCGGCATGGTCATCCAGGTGTCCTGCAGTTCGGCCGGCAGGCGCTTCTTGAACTCGGCGATGTTCCAGGGGCCGTTGACGTAGAAACTGAAATAGCCGCGGCCGAATTCGTTCCAGACGTTGGCGATCTGGGTGTTGCTCGCCAGCGGCGCCCACTGGCGCTCGAACGCCTCGCGATAGAACGCCAGCGCGCGCTTGAAGCCGGGGCTGCGGAAATTGCCGTAGCGGCCGCCGTCGCGCAGCAGCGGCTCGTCGGCCTGGATGCCCAGGTTCAACAGCGGCTCGGGTTCGTTGAGCGGAAACAGCGCGGCGTAACGGTCGGGGCCGACTTCGCGCTTGATCGCCGCCATCGCGGTCTTCCACTCGTCCCAGGTCTTGGGCGGCTGGGCGATGCCGGCCTTCAGCAGCAGGTCGCGGCGGTAGTACGGCAGCCGCGTTTCGACGTACCACGGCACCGCGTAGACCCGGCCGTCGATCACGCCGGTGTCCCAGGCGCCCGGGAAATAGTCCTGCGCGCGCAGCGACGCCGTCGCCGCGACGCGCGCGTCGAGCGGCTGCAGCGCGTCGAGCAGCGCGAACTCGGACACCCAGGTGTTGCCGATCGCGCACACGTCCGGCAGCGAATCGCCGGCGAACGCGGTCAGCAGCTTCTCGTGCGCGGAGGTGATCGGCAGCTGCTGCACCTGCACGCGGATGTCGGGATGGCGGCGTTCGAACTCGGGGATCAGGCGCTGGACCATCTCGCCTTCGAAGCCCATCGCCCAGAACTTCACCACCGTGCGCCCGTCGCCGCGGCCGGAGCAACTGCCCAGCAGCGTGGCCAGCAGCGCCAACGCGATCAGTGCGAACAGGCGCCGCATCGCCGCGACAGCGCGCGCGCGGCGGCCGCCTCGTTGCCGCGCGCGAACGCCCAGACCCTGCCTGCCGCCGTCGGGCGCGACCGCACTCATGAGGCTCAAGCGCTCATTCGGGCTTCGGCGCCGGCTTCGGCGGCGTGCGCGCGGCGCGCGACTCCGCCTCGCCGAGCGCGCGCGCGGTGGCCGGATCCATCGGGCCGGCCGGCTTCGCCGCCGGCTTGGCCTCGGCGGCCTTGTCCTTGCCCGCGTCCTTGCCGCCGTCCTTGCCCTTGTCCTCCGGCGGCGCCAGCCAGCCGCCCTTGAAGCCCGCGCGCTCCAGCCCGGTGCGGATGTAGGCATTGCGCTTCATCACGTTCCAGACGAATTCGTTGCGGTAGTTCGAGATCATGGTCAGGATCGGCCCCTGGTCGATGCCGATGTAGTCGCTCGACACCCAGCCCTGGTTCGGCACCAGCCGCCCGGTCTTGAGCGGAATGTCGTAGTTGAAGCTGGGGTTGAACGAATCCAGGAAGCCGTAGCTGGAATAGATGTACTCGCCGTAGCGCTCGTGCATCGACACGGTGGTCGGAATCACGATCTCCGGCGCGAACGGCAGCGAGGCGATCGCCGCGGTCGGGGCGATGGTGCCGTCGTCGAAGTTCTCGCGCAGGCCGGCGCCGCGCGCCGAGTAATGGCGGAACTGGCGCTGCTCGCCGCGGTATTCCTGCAAGGTCTGCTGCGGGCCGTCGCTCGCGGTCAGGCCCCACAGCTCGGGGCCGTAGTCCTTCCACTTCATCGGGTTGGCGATGGCGTAGGCGCGCTGGGCGTAGGCGGCGCGGCGGCTGTTCTCGAAATAGTCGATGCCGCGCTCGCGCATGTACTCGTCCTGGATCCCGCGGAAATCGATCCAGACGTGACTGTACTGGTGGCCGAACATCGGGCCGAAGGCCAGGAACTCCTCGCCCTGGTACACGCCCCAGACATCGTTGTAGGTGCGCGTCCACACCGTCCAGGCTTCCGGCTCGACCGGATGGCTCGGCGAGCCCAGCGCCAGCACGTACAGCAGCATGGCCTCGTTGTAGCCCATCCAGTCGTGCTTGATGAAGCCCGACTCCGGGAACCAGCCCATCGAGATCAGCGGCTTGTTCTGTTGCAGCCACTGCCAGTCGACCCGCTTGTACAAGGCGTCGGCGATCTCGCGGATTTCCTTCTCGCGCGCGTCGTCGCGGTCGTAGTACGACTGCGCGAACAGCACGCCCATCATCAGCAGGCCGGTGTCCACGCTCGACAGCTCGACCCAGCTGTCGTAACGCTCGCCCTTCTGCATGTCGAGGAAGTGGTAGTAGAACCCCTTGTAGCTGCCCTTGCCGCTGGCCTGCGGGCCGGCCGGCAGGTCGCGCAGGAACTTCAGCGTGACCAGGGTGCGGTCGACCGCCTGGGTGCGGCTGACCCAGCCGCGTTCGATGCCGATAGGATATGCGGTCAACGCGAACCCGACCGAAGCGATGGACGCGAACGGCCTTGAGGGATAGCGGTCAGGCGTCAAGCCATTGCGCTCGTTCGACGTATCCCAGAAAAACTGGAACGTCCGCTTCTCGATATCGCGGAACAACGGCGGCAGTTCGAGCCGCTCCTGCTTCAGCGGCTCGACCACGACCGGCTCCGGACTGACGATGGGTTGCGTCTGCGATTGCTCCTCCGGCTTCTTGCAAGAGGACAATGCGAGCAACAGCGTGCCCAGGACAGCGAAGGAGACTGCGCGCGTTGTCGTTTTTGCGTGTTGCATGAAGCCAAAGACCCCTGTGTCTTCGTGAACCCGTCCGCGCCCCGGGCGCGGACACCTCGTTTGCTTTGTCCCTGCCTCGCCGCGATTGGTTCCCGCTGCGAGCGCAAACCGGCGCCGGCCGCAGACGCGGCCGGCGCGCGGCGTTTACCAGCTGAAGCCCATCGACAGCTTGAACGTGCGGGTCGGCAGGATGATGCCGTCCTGGTGATCGCCGAAGTTCGGGTTCGGCGCGCCCAGACGGCCGGCGAACGTATCGAACTGGTTGTAGTTGCGCGCGTTGGTGACGTTGAGCACGTCGCCGCGGATGCGGAACTTGAACCCGGCGCCGGTATCGAACTCCTTGCTCACCGCCAGATCCAGCTGCTTGAAGCCGATCGTGCGGTCTTCCTTGTACTGGTCGGTGAAGCAGGCGCGGTCGTTGCCGTCGGGCGACTGCGAGCAATTGACGAAGTAATAGCCGGTCGGGCTCGCCAGGGTCAGCTTGCCGGAGAACGTCAGCCCCCACGGGCCGTCGTAGATGCCGGTGGCGACCATGCGATGGCGCGGCACGCCCTTCGGGTCGTGCCAGCCGAAGCCGGCCAGGCTCGGATGGTCGAGCGAGAACGACTCGCCGGTCTCGCGGTTTTCCTCGGCGTCGGTGAAGGTGTAGGCCACCGTCACGCCCCAGCCCGACTCGCGCGTGTAGGGCTTGTCGATCTTGACCAGCAGCGAATTGGCGCGGGTCTCGATGCCGTTCACGCCGAGAATCAGCGCGCGGCCGAAGCCCGGAATGCCGGCGCCGAACGGCGCGCCCCACTGCGCGCCCGGCGGATAGAACGAGCCGTCCGGGTTGCGGTTGCCGAGCAGGAACGCGAAGCCGTCCTTGCTGACGATGCGCGAGACGCCGACGTCGGTCTGCCACTCGGTCTCGCCGATCGTCACCGCGTTGCGCATGCCGATGCTGAACTGATCCGAGTACGGCGTCTTCAGGTCGTTGCTGAGCAGGAACACTTCGCGGCCGAAGTTCGGATTGGCCGCGACCAGCGCTTCCAACGCTTCGCGGTTCATCAGGCCGGGATTGAACGCCAGACAGTCGCCGACGCCCGGCGTGCACGGATGGCCCGGCTGGTTGAAGCGGTACGAATAGGTCGGGAACGTGCCCTTGGTCGTTTCCAGCTGCAGGTTGTTGAAGATGTTGCGGTCGTAGGCGCGGCCGGCGCCGCCGTAGATCACGTGGCGCTGGTCGGCGTTGAGATCGTAGGAGAAGCCCAGGCGCGGCTGGATCGCGTCCTTGAAGTTGCTGCGCTGGCTGCCGTCGCTGATGAACTTGTTGAGGTCGATGCCGCCGTTGGCCAGGCTCTGGCGGTAGCTTTGTCCGGCCGGCGCGCGCGGATCCTGGCTGTTGAGCGCATTGAGCACATCGGCCGGGGTGCGGTAGTCGGTGTAGACGTCGCTGGTCTCGTAATCCCAGCGCACGCCGAGGTTCAAGGTCAGCTTGTCGTTGACCTCCCAGTCGTCCTGGATGTAGATGCCGAACTGCTTGTTGCGCGACTCCACGCTGCCGTTGGCGATGCCCGGCAGGCCGGCGCCGAAGCGCACCAGGTACGGCGACACCAGATCGCCGCCGATGTCGTAGAAGAACTGCGGGTTGTACGGGATCTGCTCGGTCGCGCTGATGTCGATGGACTTGTACTTCACGCCCATCTTGACGGTGTGGTTGCCGTGCCACTGCAGGTCGGTGAAGGTCAGGTCGTCCTGAAACGACCAGCCCTTCTGCGACTTGTTCTGGAAGTTCTCGCCGGGACCGGCGTTGAGCACGCGCTTGTCGCCGCTGGAGCCGTTGTCGCCGCGGGTCAGCACATAGCCGTTGCCGAAGGCGTTGGCGCGCGGGTTGTAGGCGGCGTCTTCGAAGGTCAGGTGGGCGTCGTTGATCCAGCCCTCGCCGGTGTACTGGTAGCGCAGGTCCGCGCGCTTGTCCTGGTTGTCCTTGGCGGTGCCGAACGGAACCGTGCTGATGCCGTCGACGCCGGTCAGTTCGGTCTCGTCGCGGTACTTGCCGGTCAGTTCGAAGTAGTGGTTCTCGCCGACGCTCAGGTCGAGCTTGGCGAAATACAGGTCTTCCTTGAACGGCGCGTTGACGCCGCCGATCAGCGACTGGAACTGCGCCGGCAGGGTCGCCGCGGTGACGCCTTCGCCGGGCTTGATCGTGAACGGCGTGTTGTATTCCTTCGCCTCGTAGGCGACGAAGAAATGCATCTTGTCCTGGATGATCGGGCCGCCGAAGGAGATGCCGTACTGCTCCTCCTTCGAATCGGTCTTGACCCCGGCCTTGTCCTCGGCCGGGGTCGGCGCGCGCCACTTCTCGAAGGTGTTGTCCCAGAAGAAGTCGCCGTGGAATTCGTTGGTGCCCGAGCGCGTCACCGCGGTGATCGCGGCCGAGCTGAGCTGGTCGAACTCGGCCTTGTAGTTCGAGGTGATGACCTTGTATTCGCCGATCGCCGACTGCGGGAACGGATTGCCGCGGGTGTCGTCCTGGCCGGAAATGCCGCCGGCCAGCACGTAGTTCTTCTGGCCGACGCCGTCGATGTAGACGTTGACGCCGTTGGAGCTCTGCGCGCCGCTGCGCAGCGACGCCGAGCCGTTCGACGCCTGCACGAACTGCACGCCCGGCACGGTGTCGGCGAAGGCGAGGAAGTTGCGCGTGCCCTGCGGCAGCGCCTCGATCTGCTTGGTCGAGATGTAGGTGGCGTTCTCGGACGTGCGCACCTCGGCCAGCGCCGCGGCGGTCACGGTGACCTTGTCGATGTCGGTGGCGCTCTGCCCGCCCGGCGCGGTCTCGGCGACGCCGCCGGTCGACAGGTTCAAGGTCGCGGTCTGGCCCACCGCGACGGTGACGTTGCGGGTGTTGGTCTGGCCGTCGGCGTCGACGTCGATGCGGTAGGTGCCCGGCGGCAGGCCGGCCAGGGTGTAGTTGCCGTCGCCGGCGGTCTGGACCTTGCGCACCAGGCCGCTGGCGAGGTTGGTCGCGCTGACGCTGGCGTTGCCGGACGGGCCGGCGTTGCCGCTGACGACGCCGCGGATCGTCGCTGCGGTGCTTTGCGCCAAGGCGGCCGGCGCCGCCAGCATCAGGCAGCTGGCCAGCGCGCAGGCCAGCAGGCTGCGGCCGGGCGCGCCGGCCAGGCGCGAGCGCAACGATGGATGTCGGCGTCGGTTATCGATTGGGTGATGCATCTGCGTTCCTCCCTCCAAGGAGCACGTCGCTGCGCGGGGCAGCGTTGAGAAGCGGCGTGTTTTGTAATCGCTTACACGCGCGACCAAATTTTTTTCGCCCGCGATCAGGCGCCGCCCCCTCGGCGTAGCCCCGACTCGCGCACGATCAATTCCGGCCGCAACGGCTCGCTTTGCCGCGGTTTTTCTTGGTGTTCGTGATGTTCGCCCGACGCCGGCGCGGACTCCGCCGCCGGTTCGGGATTGAGCCGGGCCAGCAGCATCCGCGCCGCGCGCGCGCCGAGCTCGGCGATATTGACCCGCATGGTCGTTAGCGCAGGGTGGACGTAGCGCGCCAGCGGAATGTCGTCGAAGCCGGTCACGGCGATGTCGTCGGGCACGCGCAGCCCGCCCTGGACCAGTCCGAACAGGCAGCCCAGCGCCATCATGTCGTTGGCGGCGAACACCGCATCGGGACGTTCGCGCGCGGCCAGCAGGGCGGCGCCGGCGGCGTGGCCGGAGGCTTCGTCGAACTTGCCCGGCAGCACCCATTCGCGCGCATCCGGCAACAGCCGCGCCAGCGCTTCGCGATAGCCGCGCAGGCGCTCGTTGGCGTCGAAGTTGTCTTCCGGGCCGGCGATGAAGGCGATGCGGCGGTGGCCCGCGGCGACGAGGTGCTCGACCATCGCCTGCGCGCCGCCGTAGTTGTCGACGTTCAGCGAAGGCGTGTCGGCGCCGGCGTCCTGGGCGTTGATCAGCACCGTCGGCAGGGTCGCGGCCAGTTCCTCGGCGATCGACACTTGCGCGGCGGCATACGGCGACATCACCAGCAGGCCGTCGACCCGACCGCGCATCGCCCGCAGCGCGGAGATCTGTTCTTCCGGCTGGCCGTGGTAGCTCGACACCAACAGATGCAGGCGATGCTCGCGCGCGACCTGATCGACGCCGCGCACCAGTTCGGAAAAGAACTCGCCGTGCAGATCCGGCAGCACCACGCCGAGCGTCTGGGTGCGGCGGCTGCTGAGGCTGCGCGCCGCCGCATGCGGCGTGTAGCGCAGGTCGTTGGCGACGGCCAGGACGCGCCGGCGCACGTCTTCGGCGACGTTGCCATGCCCGTTCAAAGTCCGCGATACTGTCGCCACCGACACCTGGGCCGCGCGGGCGACATCTTTGATCGTCACGCTCACCACAGTCTCGATCGCCCTTCGCGGCTGAAAGTGCGACGACTGTAAACGTTTTCAGGAACGAGTGTAAAGCGCTTGTTATGAAAAGCGTTTAGACGGTCGGAAAGCGCGCAAATCCCCGGCAAAACCATGTTGCGCCGCGTCATGCGGCGCGCTGCGCGCACGCGCAACGCGCCCTGCCCGTCTACTTCACAGACCGGCTTCCTGCGGCGTCTTGGCGTTGATCGCCAGCGCGTGGATGTCGGTGGTCATCAGTTCGCCGACCGCGGAATACACCGCGCGGTGGCGCGCCAGCGGCAGCATGCCGGCGAAGGCCTGGCTGATCACGGCGACGCGGAAATGGCCGCGCCCGTCCTGCGCGCCGGCGTGGCCGGCATGGCGATGGCTCTCGTCTTCGATTTCCAGCGACACCGGCGCCAGCGCGGCCACGATCGCGGCGCGGATCGCCTCGGCGCGCTGCTCGCGCGGCAGGCTCACGGCAGCACCTTGCGGAACGGCCGCACCTCGACCCGCGCGTACACGCCGGCGTCGACATAAGGATCGGCATCGGCCCAGGCGCGCGCGGCCTCGAGCGATTCGAACTCGGCCACGACCGCGCTGCCGCTGAAACCGGCCGGGCCCGGATCCTCGGCGTCGATCGCCGGACACGGCCCGGCCAGCAGCAAACGGCCCTGATCGCGCAGTTCGTGCAGGCGCTGCAAATGCGCGGGACGCGCCAGGGCGCGCTTGGGCAGCGCATCGGCGGCGTCGTAACCTTCGATCAGATACCACATGACCAACCTCGGCGGAGCGGCGTGGGGAACGCGCATTGTAGCCCCCGCCGCGAGTCCGCCGCGGCCGCGCGAACTTGCCCGATGCGGCGGTCCGCAGCGCCGCTCAGCCGCCGTCGACCGCCACCGGCGCGGCCAGCAGGCGCGCGTGGCGGGCGCCGTGGCCCTCGCAGTCGGCGACCTGGGCCAGGGCGATGCGCTCGCCGTCGCACAGCCACAGCACCAGCCCCGGCCGCAGCCGCACGCCGGTGCGGCGCAGGTCCTGCAAGGTGCCGCGCGCGTCCAGGCGCAGGCAGCCGTCGGCCGCCGCGTAGGCGAAGTCGGCGAAAATCCGGGCGTGCGACACCGTCGGCCTCCGTGGCGCGGGCGGGCTCAAGAAAACAGCCCGCATCCGAAGATGCGGGCTGTGCGTGCCGGCGGACCGGCGGCGTTACCGCGAGCTCAGAACGCTCAGGCGACCTTGGTCTGGGTCGACTGCTGGTTGCGCTGCTGCTCCTGCTGCTGGGTCTGCTGCTGCGCCGACTGCGGCACGTCCTGCTGCAGGCGCTGGGTCGACTGCTCCACGCTCTGCTGGGTCGCCTGGTTGCGGTCGACGTAGGCGCGGTGGTGGCTGGGATCGTTGAGCTCGCCCTGCACCGCGAAAATGCCCTTGCCGTTGGCGTTGGGCACGACGTGGTCGATCTTGGTCAGGCCGCTGACGCGCGCGTCGTAGGTCAGCGTGGCCGCGGCGCGCTCGAGTTCCTTGTGGTCCTTGAAGCCGCCGAGCTTCTCCAGGCCGGTCACCGCCTGCTGGTACATGGCGTGGTCGCGGTGGTTCGGGTCCGACAGCAGCGGGCCGGCGTTGGGATCGCGCGCCGGGGCGTCGTGACGCGGCTGCGCGGTCTTGAGCTCGCGCAAGGTGTTCGGGCCGGCGATGCCGTCGACGGTCAGGCCCGGATGCTCGCGCTGGAACTGCTCGACCGCATGCTTGGTGCGGTCGCCGAACTTGCCGTCGGCGACCAGCGCCTTGCCGTCGGCGTCGCGGTAGCCCAGCGCGTTGAGGCGCTCCTGCATCGCCTTGACTTCCGGCCCGTGCTCGTCCTTGCGCAGCACCCCGTCGGCCATCGGCGCGGCCTGCGCGGCGGGCTTGTGGTCGTGCTTGTCGCCGGGCTTGTGGTCGTGGTTGTGCGCGTTGCCGGCGTTGACGCCCGGGGTGTGGACGATGCTGCCCTTGCCCGAAACGTCGCTGACCTGGGCCTTGCCGGTCAGGTTCTCCGAATGCGGCGGGCGCTTGTCGGTGGTGATCGCGCCGCGGTCCATGTCGCGGATGTAGCGCTCCATCTGCGGCAGGTAGCCGGTGTTGATGTCGATATGGACGTGCTTGCCGAACGCGTTGGACTTGCCGTTGTTGAAGCCGCTCTGGATGCCCAGCGGCTCGCCGTACTCGATCTTCTGGCCCACGCGCAGGTCGGTGTTGCGCAGGTCCATGTGGCGGTACTGCGCGATCATCTCGCGGCTGGGGTCGTTGGCCGGCTTGTCGTAGATCTGGACGATGCCGTCGGACGGATCGATCTTGCCGATGTAGCCGTTGGCCACCGCCGGCACCTTGACCGAGGCGTTGCCGTTGGCCTGCAGGACGAAGTCCTTGGACACGAAGTGGTCGCCGTCGCGGGTCACCGTGGCCTTGCCGTTGTAGTTGCCGAGCAGTTCCTCGCGCTCGCCGTTGACGGTGCCGTAGACGCGGCCCTTCTCGTTGCCGCGGCTGGGGTGATGGCGCTCGATGTCCTCGAAGTCGTGGACGTTCTGGACCTTGTTGCCGACCGACTCGACGATCTTGTAATTGGGCATCGTACTTCTCCTTGTCGATGTTTCGTTCGCGCTCGCGCGCTGGGTGATGGGGCCGGACCCGCGTCGGTGGTCGCGGGCGCGCTGTCAGCGCAGCTGCAGGGTCAGCTGCCAGCACCCTTGTTGGTGTTCGAACACGTAAGCCTCGGGGGCGCCGAGGGTCTTGACCACTTCTTCGTCGGGCGAGAACTCGGCCTTGACGTAATCCACCCGCGCCTTGTCGCCTTCGAGCTTGCGGTCGAGCTGGATCCGCGCCAGTTCGCCGTCGGCCTTGCCGGGCTCGAAGTACGACCATTGCGAATCGATCAGGGCGATCCGGAACGGACCGGCCTGGGCGGCGGGCTGCTTCGAAATCAGTTTGGCCGGGTCCTTGAGCTCGCGCACTTCGATTTCCGGCGCGGTATAGGCGGCGCGCACGGCGGGGTCGCCGCCGACATAGGCCTCCAGGAAGCTGTCGAAACCGTCCTCGGTCTTGGCGCAGGCGCCTTCCGGCAGCGCCGGGCGCTCGGCCGCGGCCGCGGCCGCGGGCGCGGCGGGCGCCGCAGCGGCGGCGACGGGTTGGGCGGCGGCGGCCGGCGCGGCGGGCTGGGCCGCCTCGGGCGCGGCGGCCGGAGGTTTGCTGCATGCCGCCAATGCCACGGCCAAGGCGAGGGCCGCGATCCTTGCTTGCTTCATCCTGATGTTCCCCAAAACGTGCGTGATCCCGCGATGGCGCCAGTCTAGCCGCATGCCGCCCCCCGACGGCAGAGGCGCGACGACCGTTCGGCGGCCGCAACCTTACGTATAAAGATGTCGTCACTGCGTGGATCAATTGCTCTAGAACGGCGCCAGGCCGCGCCCGACGGCCCACGACGGGCCGCTGTCGTTCATGCCGGCGCTGGACACCATCGCCCCCAGCCCTTACCCTAAACCCCGATTGCCGTCAGGCCGGATGCAGCAAACCCCGTCGCGACCGGAACCCCACGCCCGTCGCCACGTCCGTACCCGTACTCCCACGCACACCATCGGTGCGCCGGTACGCGTGCTTCGCTGTCGTCCTCCGCCCGCGCCCGCAAGCCTCCTAGCCCCAGCCGCCCGGCCCTGCCTGGCGCGCCGGTCGGAGCCGTTCGGGCCAAGCGCACACCTTTTTCGAGTGGTCCGTAGCACCCGCAGGGACGCTTCGTCCGGCATGCAGGGAACCCGGTTCGGGCGCCCCGCTTTTGGGAATCCCGCTTCCACAGCCGGTTCCCATGCGCCGCGAACGAAGGCCTGGCGCGGCTGCGTGCCGCGCGCATCGTCGCAACAAGCTTTGCCGACGGCCCGGAGGGGCCGGTTCCTGATGACCCACCAAGCCGCGCCCGCCGACGAATCCACCGCGGACTCCCCCGCCGGTGACGCTGCGGGACAAAATCCGGGCCCGACCGCGCCGCAGCAGCAGGAAATGCCGCTGGCGGTGGTGCACGGCCAGCCGGTGCTGCAGATCCCGCAGGATCTGTACATCCCGCCGGACGCGCTGGAAGTCATCCTGGAAGCCTTCGAAGGCCCGCTCGACCTGCTGCTGTACCTGATCCGCCGGCAGAACCTGGACATCCTCGACATCCCGGTGGCGGACATCACCCGCCAGTACGTCGAATACATCCAGGCCATGCACGAGATGCGCTTCGAGCTGGCCGCCGACTACCTGGTCATGGCCGCGATGCTGGCCGAGATCAAGTCGCGCATGCTGCTGCCGCGCGCGGTCAACGAGGAAGGCGAGGAAGAAGACCCGCGCGCCGACCTGGTCCGCCGGCTGCAGGAGTACGAGCGCTACAAGAAGGCCGCCGAGGACATCGACAGCCTGCCGCGCCAGGATCGCGACACCGCGCCGGTGCAGGCGTTCGTGCCGGACCGCGCCTCGATCCGGCTGCCGCCGCCGGTGGAGCTGAAGGAACTGCTGCTGGCGCTGCACGACGTGTTCAAGCGCGCCGAGCTGTACACCCAGCACGCGATCAAGCGCGACGCGCTGAGCGTGCGCCAGCGCATGGGCGAGCTGCTCACGCGCATGGGCGACGGCGCGTTCCACCGCTTCGAGTCGCTGTTCGCGGTCGAGGAAGGCCGTCTCGGCGCGGTCGTGACCTTCCTCGGCGTGCTGACCCTGGCCAAGGAACAACTGGTGGAAATCGTCCAGGACGGTCCGCTGGCGCCGATCTACGTCAAGTCGCTGGCGTTGATGAAGGACCCGGACGAGATCGAGCTCAGCAGCGAGTTCGATTCGGCCGCCAACGACGAAAGCGAAGCGTGAGCCGGCGCGCCGGCCCGTCCGCGACGCGGACCCCGCCCCTCCCGGCGCAGCTGCACCACCCGTACCACCCGCATCGCCCGGCCCCCGGCGGTTTTGCCGAATCCCTACTCCCGAATCCCGAATCCCGGCTGTAATGGACCAATCGCTGATCACCCGCATCGTCGAAGCCGCCTTGCTCGCGGCCAACCAGCCGCTGTCGCTGGCGCAGTTGCACGCGCTGTTCCCCGAGGACCAGCCGCCGCCGCCGGACAGCGTGGAAACCGCGCTGCAGACCCTGCGCGACGGCTGCGCCGAGCGCGGCGTGGAACTGGTCGAGGTCGCCTCCGGCTTCCGCTTCCAGGTCCAGGCCGACGTGCACCCCTGGGTCGCGCGGCTGTGGACCGAACGCCAGACCCGCTACACCCGCGCCACCCTGGAAACCCTGGCGCTGATCGCCTACCGCCAGCCGATCACCCGCGGCGAGATCGAGCAGGTCCGCGGCGTGGCGGTCAGCAGCAACATCATCAAGGCGCTGGAAGAACGCGAGTGGATCCGCGTGGTCGGCCACCGCGACGTGCCCGGCAAGCCGGCCCTGTTCGGCACCACCAAGGCCTTCCTCGACTACTTCGGGCTCAAGCGCCTGGACGACCTGCCGCCGCTGTCGGAGCTCAAGGACATCGGCGAGCTCGATCCGCAGCTGCCGCTGGACGGCGCGCCGATCCCGGCCGGGCTGGCCGACGACGCCGAGCCGGCCGGCGACGGCGTCGAGCCGGCCGCCAACGACGAAGCCGAAGCCGACGCCGCGAACCCGGCCGAAGCCGCCGCGGACGCCTCCGTCGAACCCGAACCCGAACTCGAAGCCGAGGCCGAAGCCGACGCGCAAGACCAAGACAACGAAGACGGCCTGGGCGACCAGGACGGCTCCGCCGCCGACGCGCCCGCCGCGCCGGCGGACGCAGAAACCCCTGAACACACCGTCCTTTCGGACGACCCCGAAGCCGCGCCGGGCGAGCGCGCGGCGGACGCGAACGATCACGAGCAAGACCAACACGCCGTCGAGACGACGACCGTTCCGGAACTTGAGGCCGAGTCCGAAGACGACCGGCCGGAGCAAGACAAATGACTGAAGAAACCCGTCGCAAGCTTTCCCTGAAGCGCGCCAGCGACGCCGCGGCCGAAGCGCCGCGCCTGGAAGAACGCCTGCACAAAGTGCTCGCGCAAGCGGGCCTGGGCTCGCGCCGCGCCCTGGAGCAGCGCATCGCCGACGGCCTGGTCAAGGTCAATGGCGATGTCGCCCAGGTCGGCGTGAGCATCAAGGGCGGCGACAAGATCGAGCTGGACGGCCGCAGTTTCGTCGCCAGCGCGCTGACCGAGCCCTCGCGCGTGCTGATGTACAACAAGCCCGAAGGCGAAGTCACCACCCGCGAAGACCCCGAAGGCCGCCCGACCATCTTCGATTCGCTGCCCGCGTTGAAGGGCGCGCGCTGGATCGCGATCGGCCGCCTCGACATCAACACCACCGGCCTGCTGCTGCTGACCACCGACGGCGAGCTGGCCAACGCGCTGATGCACCCCTCCTTCGAGGTCGAGCGCGAATACGTCTGCCGCGTGCGCGCGCCCGAGGGCGAGGACACCGTGCCGGACAACCTGGTCGACCGCCTCGCCCGCGGCGTGTCGCTCGACGACGGCCCGGCCAAGTTCGACGAGATCGAACGCATCGGCGGCACCGATTCGCACGACTGGTTCCGGGTCGTGGTCAAGGAAGGCCGCAACCGCGAAGTGCGCCGCCTGTGGGAATCGCAGGGCTGCCAGGTCAGCCGGCTCAAGCGCATCCGCTACGGCGGCGTGGCGCTGCCGCGCGAGCTGCTGCGCGGGCATTCGCAGGAACTGGCCGGCGACAAGGTCGAGGCGCTGCGCAAGGAGCTGGGCCTGGAAGACGGCCAGCCCTCGGCGCTGACCCTGCAGCCGGTGATCGGCCAGCGCAAGGCGGCCAAGTCGACCGTGCACCTGTCCGGCGAGCGCTCGCCCGGCTACGTCGGCGGCCACAACACCGCCGACGAAGGCCGCGAACTGCGCCGCTTCGACCACGTGCGCGAAGACCGCGGCGGCCGCGGCCGCGGCGGCCCGCGCAAGCACGGCGGCCTGACGGTCAGCGGCGAAGCCGCGGCCAAGCAGTCCAACAAGCCGTTCAAGACGCGCAAGGAAAAGGGCGTCAAGCCGCTGCCGGAAGGCAATCCGGCCGCGTTCCGCACCTGGTACGTGCCGGAAGGCGTCGAAACCGGCCCCAGCGGCCACCGCAATCCCGACGGCCGCGGCAAGAAAGGCGGCCGTCCCGGCGGCGCCGGCGCCGGCGGTCCCGGCGGCGGCGCGCGCGGCGCCGGTCGCGGCCGCGCCCAGGGCGCCGGCTTCGGCGGCGGCAACGGCGGCGGTGGCGGCAACGGCCGCAGCCAGGGCCAGGGTCAGCGCGCCGCGCGTCCCTACGGCCACCCGGGCAACGCCCCGAGCTTCCCGTCCGACCACGCCACCCCCGGCGGCTTCAATCCCTACGGCAGCGAGCGTCCGGCGCGCGGCAACGCCCGCCCGGGCGGCGCCAAGCCCGGCGGCCCCGGCGGCCGTGCCGGCGGTCCGCGTCCCGGCGCCGGCGCGCGTCCCGGCGGCGGCAACGCCCGTCCCGGCGGCGCTCCGCGTCCGGGCGGCCCGCGCGGTGGCGGACGCCCCGGCGGCGGTCGCGGCCCGCGCGGCTGATCGACGCGGTCCATGAGGCAACGACGAAGGGCGCGCGAGCGCCCTTCGTCGTTTCCGGACTCGGGAAACCGGCGGCTCAAGCCGCGGCCAACGACGGGCCGGGCCCTGCCCGCCCCGCCAAGCCGAATCGGCGAGCCGGCCCATGCGGCGGCGACGGCACAACTTCGGCAAAACCATCGGCAACATCGAGCAAACGGCGTCCAACGCCTGCGCCCGTTCGCGCTCGCGCGCAATCCGGCCAGCGACACCGCAGTGTTTCGCCACGGTCACTTGTGCATTGCACAATTCCTGCCATTTTCCACACGTCCCTCCGCAGGAGTGCCTGCCATGAACCTTGCCGCCTCCGCCGCGCCCATCGCGGCCCTGTCCTTGCGCGACCGCGTCGACGACGCCCTCGACCGCGCCGTGGCCGAACGCCGCCTGATCGGCGCGGTGGTGCTGGTCGCGCGCGACGGCGAAGTGGTCTACCGCCGCGCCGCCGGCCAGGCCGACCGCGAGTCCGACCGGCTGATGCGCGAGGACGCGATCTTCCTGCTGGCCTCGGTGACCAAGCCCTTCGTCGCCGCGGCCGCGGTCGAGCTGGCCCAGCGCGGCCGCATCGACCTCGACGCCCCGGTGACGCGCTGGCTGCCGCAGTTCCGCCCGCAGCTGGCCGACGGCAGCGCGCCCGACATCAGCCTGCGCCAGCTGCTCGCCCACACCTCCGGCTTGAGCTACCGCTTCGGCGAGCCCGCCGGCAGCGACTACGACGCGCACGAGGTCTCCGACGGTTTCGACCAGCCGGGCCTGGGCATCGACGAAAACCTGCGCCGCCTCGGCCGGACCCGCCTGCGCTTCGCGCCGGGCACCGGTTTCCGCTACTCGCTCGGCCTCGACGTGCTCGGCGAAGCGCTCGCGCGCGCCACCGGCACGCCGCTGCCGCAGCTGATCGACGAGCTGATCCTGGCGCCGCTGACGATGGCCGACACCGGTTTCCAGGTCGCCGACTACAAGCGCCTGAGCGCGCACTACGGCAACAGCGTCGCCGCCGACGGCTCGCGCCGGCCGGCGCGCATGCACGACGGCAGCGAGCTGCCGTTCTTCGACGGCGTGCTGCGCTACGCCCCGGGCCGGATCGAAAAGGCCGGTTCCTACCCGTCCGGCGGCGCCGGCATGGCCGGCACCGCCGGCGACGTGCTCAAGCTGCTGGAAACGCTGCGCCGCGGCGGCGACGGCGTGTTCGCGCCGGCGACGGTCGCGAGCTTGCTGCAGGCGCATGCGCCGGCGCCGCTCGAAGGCCTGGACCCGGGCTGGGGGGCTACGGCTACGGCGCCGCCGTGCTGACCGACCCGCTCGCCGCGGCCACCCCGCAATCGCGCGGCACCCTGGCCTGGGGCGGCGTGTACGGACACTCCTGGTTCCTCGACCCGCAGCGCGGGCTCAGCGTGGTCGCGCTGACCAACACGGCGCTGGAAGGCATGGACGGACAGTTCACGTTGGATCTGCGCGACGCGGTCTATGCCGGACTCGACGCCGCGGCGTAAGCGGCGTTTCCCCCTGTAGGAGCGACGCAAGTCGCGACCGCGCCAATACAGCCACGGCGAAAGCCGCACGCCGCCGATGCGATGTCCGACCCGCATCGGAAGCGGCGCCGCGACCGGCTACCCCGCGGTCGCAGCTCGCGCAGCTCCTACAGTCTGAAACGAAGCCGACGCGGCGGCGTAAGCGTCGTCTGCCCCTGTAGGAGCGACGCAAGTCGCGACCGCGCCAACACAGCCACGGCGAATGTCGCCCGCCACCGATGCGACATCCGCCCCGCATCCGAAGCGGCGCCGCAATCGGCGGCCCCGCGGTCGCAGCTCGCGCAGCTCCTGCAGTCTGGAACCAACCAGCGGCGGCGACTGGCGACAACGGCGGTTTCGCGCCGCCGCCGGCTTACAACCCCAACTCGCTCAAGCCCGGATGATCGTCCGGACGCCGCCCCTGCGGCCAATGGAACTTGCGCTCGCTTTCCGCGATCGGCTTGTCGTTGATGCTGGCGATGCGCCGCGCCATGCGGCCGTCGTCGGCGAATTCCCAGTTCTCGTTGCCGTAGCTGCGGTACCACTGCCCCGAATCGTCGCGCCACTCGTAGGCGAAACGCACCGCGATGCGGTCGCCGTCGTGCGCCCACAGTTCCTTGATCAGCCGGTAGTCCAGCTCGCGGCTCCACTTGCGCTGCAGGAACGCGATCACCTGCTCGCGCCCCTGCGCGAATTCGGCGCGGTTGCGCCAGCGGGTGTCGGCCGTATAGGCCTGGGCGATGCGCTCGGGATCGCGCGAGTTCCACGCGTCCTCGGCGAGACGGACTTTCTGCGCGGCGGTTTCGCGGGTGAACGGGGGCAACGGCGGGCGGGTGTCCATGAGGCTTCCTCGGGGAACGGTCGATGGATGTAGACAGAGCTGTCTACCCGGCACGCTACGCCTTGTAGACCGATCTGTCTACAACGCTGGCACAGGTAGACGAATCGGTCTACCATCGCGCCATGACCGGCAAGACCGCCCCGCCCCCGAGCGCGCGCGAGCGCATCCTGCAGACCGCGCACGACCTGTTCTACCTGGAAGGCGTGCGCGCCACCGGCGTCGACCGGGTCATCGCCGAATCCGGCGTGACCAAGGTGACGTTGTACCGGCATTTCCCGAGCAAGAACGAGCTGATCCTGGCGTTCCTGGATTACCGCCACGAGCGCTGGATGGCGTGGTTCGACGCCGCCCTGCGCCGCGGCGGCGACGACGCCGCGGCGCTGGCGCCGGCCCTGGCCGAATGGTTCGCGCACCCGCAGTTCCGCGGCTGCGCCTTCATCAACACCGTGGCCGAGCTCGGCCCGGCCCTGCCCGACGCCGGCGAACGCGCGCGCGCGCACAAGCGCGCGATGCAGGCGCGCATCGCCGCGCTGCTGCCGGCGGGCGCGGCGCGCGAGACGCGCGCGCGCGCGCTGGCGGTCGCGGTCGACGGCGCGATCGTGCGCGCGGCTTGCGACGGCGCGAGCGAGGACGCGCTGGCCGCGCTCGCCGCGACCGTGGATGCGGTGCTGGCGCGCAAGCCGCGCTGAACGCGCGGGCCGGCGGCCGTCGCGCGACGCGGCCCGCGCCGCCAGAAACGAACGTACGCACGCCTCCGCCGCACGCGCCGACGCGCCAGGCGCTCGCGCCGCGACCGCCGCGGTCACTTCACACAGGCCCCATACGCGCTTCGTCTGGCGTGGACACACTGCGCCGCACATCCCCAGCCGAGGTCCGCGCCATGCTTCCGAATTCCGAGCGTTTCGATTGCGATCTGGTCGTGGTCGGCGCCAGTTTCGCCGGCGCCGCCTGCGCGCTCGCGGCGGCGCGCGCGGGCTTGCGCGTGGTCGTGCTGGAACGCAAGCGCGATCCCGGCGACAAGCTGCGCACCACCGGCATCGTGGTCAAGGAGGCCGCGGAGCAAACCTGGCTCAGCCGCGCGCCGGCCGGCTGCGTGCACCGGGTCGAACGCGTCCGGCTGTATTCGCCGCGATTGCGCAGCATGGCCTTGAGCGCGCCCGGTTATTACTTCCTGACCACCGACACGCCGCGGCTGATGCGCTGGCTGGCGCGCGAACTGGTGCGGCACGGCGTGGACCTGCGCCTGGGCGCCTCGTTCACCCAAGCCGAGCGCGAAGGCGAAGCCTGGCGGGTCGAAGGCGTGGGCCGCACCCGTTTCCTGGTCGGCGCCGACGGCGCCAAATCGCGCGTCGCCGAGCGCGCCGGGCTCGGCCGCACCCGGGAATTCCTGTACGGCATCGAATACGAGTTTCCCGGCGCGACCTTGCCCGAGTCGGGCGCGCTGCATTGCTTCGTCAGCAAACGCTACGCGCCGGGCTACATCGGCTGGGTCGCGCAGAATCCCGGCGGCGTGCAGGCCGGACTCGCCGCGCGCCACGATCCCGAGCGCGCGCGCGTGCCCGACATCGACGGTTTCCTCGCGCGCGTGCGCGACGTCGTCGGCCTCAACGCCGAACTGCAACCGGCGGCGACCCGCGCCGGCCTGATCCCCTGCGGCGGCCCGGTGTTTCCGCTCGCGCGCGACGGCGTGATGCTGACCGGCGACGCCGCCGGCATCGTCTCGCCGGTCACCGCCGGCGGCATCCATTCGGCCTGGGCGCACGGCGAAACGCTGGGACAGGCGATCGCGCTGCATGCGCGCGGCCTCGGCCCCGCGCCGGAATCGATCGCGCAGGACGCCGCGCCGAAGTTCCGCAGCAAGCGCGCGCTGCGCTGGGCCTTCGATCGCTTCCAGGCCGATTGGCCGTTCGACCTGCTGCTGCATTCCGCGCCGCTGCGCTGGGCCGCCGAGCAGGTGTATTTCCACAAGCGCGGAATCCCCGAAAGCGAGGACGCCGCGCGCGCGCCGCGCTCGTCGGAGACTTACTGAGCGCGCGCGTTCGCGGCCGCGCTCACGGCATGGCGCCGAGCTGTTCGAACCACGCCAACGCCGGCGCATAGCTCAGCGCCGCGCTGTCGGAATGATCGACCGCGCCCATGGAATGCAGCGAGACGTTGCCGCCGCGCGCTTTGGCGTAATCGAACAACGCCTGCGCCGAACGCGGCGGCACGTCGCGATCGGCCTCGCCGTAATGGATGCGGAACGGCGCGACCGGCGTCCAGGCGAAGGTCTGGTTTTCGTCGAGCGCGCGGGTGAACCAGCTCTCGCGACCGGCCCGCAGCGAGCGCAGGAATTCCGGGCGCAGCAATGCGCGCGCATCCGCCGGCAACGCCGCGCCGATGCGATCCGGGGTCTGGCTTCCGTCGAACAACGCGGGCATCGTCGCGGCGTAATCGTCGGCCAGCAGCTCGTTCAACGGGTGCCCGTAATAAGCCGAATAGGCCTGGGCGATGAACGCCAGATAGCCGGCATCGTTGGCCGACCCGGCGCTTTCGGGCGCGAGCTTGCGCAGCAGCAAGGCGCGCAGATCGTACGGCCCGGCGATGCCGATCGAACCGCGCAGGCGATAGCCGTCGAGCGGCGCCCGCTCCAGCGCGCGATGCACTCCGGCCGCGCTTTGCCCGCCCTGCGAGAATCCCAGCACGTACAAGGACGGCGATCCGTCGCCGCGATGCAATTCGGCGGATGCCGCGCGCACCGCGCGCAGCAGGTCGAGCGCGGCGTCGACCTGGACGGCGACGATCGCATAAGCCTGCGGTTCGTTCGACACGCCCAGGCCGATGTAGTCCGGCACCGCGACATCGAAGCCGTTGCCGGCGAACACCGCGGTTTCCTCGTTGCCGTCCGCGCGTCCGGGCTGCGACGGCGACGCGGCGCGGCTGGCCTGGGTGCCGTGCAGATACAGGACCGTGCCTTTCGACCGTCCGCCTGCGCTCGGCGTCGAGAACAGGCCGGAGGCCACGACCGGGCGGTTGCGATAGACCGTCCGGTATTCGACGCGGTACAGGCGCGCGCCGCCGTCGACCGCGATCGCGCCGGGCAATCCGGACGCGATCCGTTGCGCGCCGGCGCGGTCCAGCGTTTCCACTGCCTGGAGGCTGACCAGTTCGCCGCGGCGATGCGCCGGCGCGGCGTCGCGATCGGCATGCAGCGCCGGCGAATGCGCGAGTCCGCAACCGGCGAGCGCGAGCGCGCCCGCAAGGATCAAGGCCCAGATGCGCATGGCCGACGCGTTCATCGCCCGCGCCGCCGCGCTCAGCGCAGGTCGAACGCGTCGCCGTCGAGCATCGCCGGAAAACGCTCGCGATGCGCGGCCAGTTCGGCCGCCTGCAAGGTCGTGGTGACCACCACTTCCTCGTCGGTGCATTCGCTGATCGGCTGGCCGAGGAAATCGATCACCGCGCTGTCGCCGGAATAATGCAGGCCGTTGCCGTCGCTGCCGACGCGGTTGAGGCCGGCGACGTAACAAAGATTCTCGATCGCGCGCGCGCGCAGCAGGGTCTTCCACGGATAGGCGCGCGCCGACGGCCAGTTGGCGACGTACAGCAGCAGGTCGTAGTCCAGCGCGCCGGGGCGCTCGACGTCGTAGCGGTTGCGCGAGAACACCGGGAAACGCAGGTCGTAGCAGACCTGCGGGCAAATCCGCCAGCCCTTCCATTCCACGGTCAGGCGCTCGCGGCCGGCGGCGTAGCGTTCGTGTTCCTTGGCGTAGCGGAACAGATGGCGCTTGTCGTAGGTGCGCAACCCGCCGTCGGGCGTGGCGAACAGCAGCCGGTTGAACACGCCGTCGTCGGTGCGCAGCTGCACGCTGCCGCAGACCGCGGCGCCGAGCCGGGCGGCTTGTTCGCGGATCCAGGCCACGGTCGGGCCTTCCATCGTTTCGGCGTTGCCGATCGCGTCGTTGCTGAAGCCGCTGGTGAAGGTTTCCGGCAGCAGCACCAGGTCGGTGATGCCTTGCGCCTGACCGATCAGCTCGCCGTAGTAATCGCGATTGCCGGCGGGGTCGTGCCAGCGGGTGGCGCCTTGGATCAGGGTGATGCGCAGATCGTTCATGAGAGTCGGCCGGACGTGCGTGCTGTCGGCATTATGCCCCGCCGCCGCGGGCCTGGAGCGCGGCGCGGGTCGAAAAACGCCGGCGGCGGCGGCTCAATCGCAGAACCCGTAGTCATAAGCAAACGCCTTACGCCAGTCTTCCGCGGCCGGATACGCCATGACCCGACCGGCATCGCCGCGCAGCCGGTCGCGCTCGCGCAAGGCCGCAGCGATGGCGGAATGATCGACCGCCTCGATCAGATGGCCGTCGGCGAATACCAGCTCGAGCAGGCGCAGATAGTGCCAGCCCGGCGGCGCGCCGCGCCCGGGACGCTCGCAGGCGTCGCCGGCGCCGATCAACAGGCCGCCGCCGAAGTCCAGCGGCAACGCGAGTTGCGAATAACAGCTGCCGAAACCCCAGTCGGGATCGCGTCGCGGCGATACGCCGTTGATCGCGGGTCCCGGCCCGAAGCGCGGCTTTTTCGCCGACGGCGCGGACACGGCGTGGTCGAGCATCAACCCGTCGAGCCACAGCCGCGCATCGACGCGGTAGAACGCAAGCCAGCCGCGATTGAGCGCGGTGCAGTTGCTGACCGGGTCGAGGCCGTGAGCGCGCGGATCGAACAACTCCCCGCCGGCCCAGGCGATCAGGTCGCAGCCGACGCCTTCGAACAGGACTTCGTCGCACCACTGTTGGGTCATGGCTCGTGTCTGATTGAGGTCGGCGAGAGGCCATCCAGCGCCGGCGATCCGGTTTTCGCCGGGACGCCGCAACCGAGCGCATCGCAAGGCCCGCGCCGCAAACGAAAACGCCGCCGGAATCCCCGGCGGCGCACGCTCGGTCCTGCCGCCGCGCTCAACCGACCTTGATGTCGAGCATCGGCACGGTCACCTTCGGCAGCAGCCGCTGGGTGAACATCTTGTCCTGGTAATACTTGATCTTGTCGCACTTCACCGGATGCGGGATGCCTTCGTACAGCACCACCTCGGTGTCGAAGCCCATCGCCTTGAGTTCCTGCGGCAGCATCAGCGCGCGGCGCTCCTCGGATTCGCTGCGCGAGACTTCCTTGCCGCGGGTGACGTTGGTCTTGCGCACCGTGGTGTAGCCGAGCATCTCGGAATAGTCGTTGGCGTCCTGCTGCTCGCGCGGCGCGTAGATGATCTGCAGCGCGTGGTTGGTGATGATGGTGCGCGAGACGTCCTTGCCGTAGGTCGCGTCGAGCTGCGACATGCTCTGGATGATCGGCAGCAGGCGGATGTTGTAGCCGGCCATGTACGACACCGCCGAAGCGATGATGTCGACCTTGCCGATCGAGGTGAACTCGTCCATCAGCAACAGGCACTGGTGTTTCAGTTCCTTGTTGTTCTGCGGCAGCTCGCGGGTGTTGAGGTTGATGATCTGGCTGAAGAACAGGTTCACGATCAGCCGGCTCTCGGCCAGCTTGTTCGGCTGGATGCCGACGTAGATCGTCATCTTCTTCTTGCGCAGGTCGGTCAGCAGGAAGTCGTCGGTCGAGGTCGCCGCGTCGAGCACCGGGTTGATCCAGGGGTTCAGCGGTTCCTTGAACGTGCCCAGGATCGAGGCGAAGGTCTCGTCGGCCTGCGACAGCATGTTGGCGAACGCCGAACGCGCGTTGGCGCTGAGGAACGGACGCTCCGACAGGCCCTTGAGGAACGGCTTGAGCTCGCTCTTGCCGTCGCCGGACGACAGCCGGTACACCGCGCCGATGGTCGGCACCGCGGCGAACGGGAAGCCGACCTTCTGCGCGTCGTCGTAGGCTTCGAACAGGTACAGGGTGAAGGCCATGAACGCGTTGCGCGCCTGGCTGATCCAGAACTTCTGGTCGTCCGAGCCGTCCGGATACAGCATCGCGGCGATGCTCATCAGGTCGGACACGCGGAACGCCGGGTCGGCCGACACGTAGGTCAGCGGGTTCCAGCGGTGGGTGCGGCGGTCTTCGGCGAAGGGGTTGAACAGGTAGATCTCCTGTCCCTGCCCCGCGCGCCAGCCGCTGGTGAGGTCGAAGTTTTCCTGCTTGATGTCCAGCACCACCATCGAACCCTGGTAGTTCAACAGGTTCGGGATGACGATGCCGACGCCCTTGCCGGAACGGGTCGGCGCGGCGAGGATCACGAACTGCTGGCCGCTGAGCTGGACCAGCTTGCCGTTGTACTTGCCGACCACGATCGAGGTCGGGGTCGACTTGAACATGTCCTTCTTGTCCAGGTCGCCGCCGTTGGCGAAGCGCGCGTCGCCGTGCATCGACTGCTTCTTGGGCATGAACAGCAGGTACAGCAGGCCCAGGTACAGGATCGCCGGGAAGCCGAAGCCGAGCATGCCGCCGACCTTGATCTTGGTCTCGTACGGCTTGACCTGCGGCAGGTCGATCGACTTGAGATACAGCAGATAGGTGTCCCAGCTCAGCGGCGCGCTGAGCTTGAGCAGCATCAGCGTCAGATAGCCGGACAGATACAAACCCGCGACCGCGGTCACCAGCAGCGCCACGACGGCGCCAATCGCCTTCCCTTTCACGTTTTACTTCCTGCTTGATCCCCGAACCCGCTGTCGGTCAGCGTCGCTTCCGGCCTGCCCGGAGCCCGGAACGCTCCGCCGGGCGCGATTGGGCCATCATATCCGGCGAAAGGCTGCCGTTGGACAACAATTCCTTGATGATCTCGTCGTCCATCCACTTCTGGGCGTCGCCCAGGGTCAGTTCCTGACGCAGCTTGACCCCGGCGGAGGTCATCACCGCGTAGGCGTAGACGTCCTGCTGGTCGAACTCGGGGTCGCGGGTCAGCGCGACGATGTGGAACTTGCCCTTGGTCTGGACGGTGTGGCGGTATTCGGCCGTGCTGTTGCTCATTCGGTCCTCCTGGGCCCGCGCGCCGGACGGCGCGCTCAGTCGCGTTCGCGGGTCAGCGCGCGCGCCGCGGCGGACGGCTGCTTCTGCGCGTCGTCGCGTTCGGGGTTCTGGCGCTCGCGCTGGTTCTCGCGCTCGCGTTCGGTCTGGCGCTGCTGTTCGCGCACGTCCTGCTCGCGCACCAGTTGCGCCAGCTGTTCGCTGCTGCGCTGCAGCGATTGCTGCGCCGCCTGCTCGGTCTGGACGTGGCACAGGCGCCGCGACGGCGAGTCGTTGTCGCCCTCGACCGCGAACGCGCGCTTGCCGTCCTGGCTGAAGGCCACACCGTCGACGCGCTGACGCTCGCGGGTGGCTTCCAGCAGCAAGGCGCCGGCCAGGTTGTCGCGTTCGCCGGGGCTGAACTGGCGCGCGGCGTCGTTGCGGTCCAGGCACACGCGCACGTGCGCGAACTGCTCGTGCTGGGCGTTGCTGGGGCTGCTGAGCAGATTGCGCTGCTGGCCCCGACGCACTTCGTCGAGGGTTTGCGAATCGGCCTGGGTGCCGACCCGCAGGGTTTGGTCCTGCGATTGCGAACTCATCGTCGTCTCCTCGCCGGAGCGGGTCCGGTCGCGATCCTTGGCCGCCGCACCACGGCAGCCTACGCCCTGCGGCCGGCCCGGTCGAACCGGAACCCGCGCAGGCAAGCGGCAGCGGCAGGCTCGATCTCCCTAGCGATCGAGCCTGCCGTGCCTGCCCCGCCCTCGCGGACGAAGCCGGGACCTCCATGTCGCGAACCCCGCAGAGACTTCGATGCCGTCCCTGGCCTGCGGGGTTCCTCGATCGGCGCCGGCCGCCGCCTCCACCGACGGCGCGACGGCCGGTACCGATCGAACTGCGGCGCCGTCGCGGCCTCCGTGCCGGCCGACGCCCGCTTGCGGTGCCGCCGCGACGCATCCTGCGTCGCGGCGCCCGGCCGCAGCCGGGTCTCGCCTCAGCCTCAGCCCATCGTCATGCGCGGAGGCTGCTGCTGTTGCTGCTGGGTCTGGGCCTGTTGCTGGCCCTGCTGCTGCGCGGGCGCGTCCTGGGCCAGACGCTGGCTGGACTGCTCGACGCTTTGATTCATCGCCTGCTGCTTGTCGGCGTAGACGCGGTGATGGGCCGGGTCGTTCAGGCCGCCCTGCACCGCGAACACGCCGGTGCCGTTGACGTTCTGCACGACGTGGTCGATCCGGCCCAGGCCGCTGACGCGCGCCTCGTAGGTCAGCGCCGCGGCGGCGTTCTCGCGGTCCTGCGCGGTGCGGAAGCCGGCTTCGGGGCCGAGCCGCTCGAGCCCGGCCAGCGCCTGCTTGTACATGCCGTTGTCGGGGTGGTTCGGGTTGGAGATCAACGCGCGCTCGTCGCCGTCGCCGTCGCGGCGCGGCGCGGCGTTGCGCAGCGCGCCGAGGGTGTCGCGGCCGGCGACGCCGTCCTCGTGCAGGCCGTTCTCGCGCTGGAAGCGCGCCACCGCCTGGCGGCTGCGCTCGCCGAAGTCGCCGTCGGCCGCGAGCGGGCGGCCCTGGTCGTCGCGATAGCCCAGGCGGTTGAGCGTTTCCTGCAGCGCGCGCACTTCCGGCCCGCGCTCGCCCTGGCGCAGTACGCCGTCGGCGCCCGCGGCAGCGGGAGCGGCGGCGGTGCGGCCGCCGTGTTCGCGCTGGTTCCAGAACGCCTCGGGGTTGAGGTTGTTCCCGTGCGCGTCCTTCATCTGGTAATGCACGTGCTGGGCGTATTGCGCTTCGCCGTTGGGGCCGCGCCCGCCCATCGTGCCGATCGGCGTGCCGGGCTCGACCCGCTGGCCGACCACCACCGACTGGCTCTGCGTGTGCAGCAGCTGATGGCGGTTGCCTTCGCCGTCGACGATGGTGACGGTGCCGTAACGGCCGCCGACGAATTCGACCGTGCCCGCGACCGGCGAATGGATCGTCGGGTGGGTCAGGTTCACGCCGGCCTGTCCGCCGACGTAATTGAAATCCGAACCGCCGTGCGGGCCGTTGCCGCGGTGTTCGCCGTAATGCCCGGTGATGTGCGGCGAGCGTCCCTGCTGCGGCGGCAGGATGGTGTTCATGACGTCTTGGTAGGACATGTCGGCTCCTGGATTTAAGACCGGTCGCGCAAGCGCGGGCCGTTGGATCGATCGTTACAGCGAGTCGTCGCGCATGCGGTACAAGGTCCAGCACTCGCCTTTGCGGAAGAAGAACGAGAGCTGGTAATCGGTGTCCGGCTTGGCCAGCAGCACCTGCTTGTCGCCGTTGAGTTCGGTCTGGCTCAGCACCAGTCCGTCGGCCTGCTGTTTGGCGCGGCTGGCCATCAGCGGAAACTTGATCGCGTCGCCGTCGAGCATCGCGGTCACCGGCTTGGGTTCGGGATCGGCGTTGGCGTCGACGGTTTCGCTGCGCAGCGGGCGCTCGGTGAAAGCGCGCTGCACTTCGACGTCGTCGGCGAACGCGGCCAGGAACGCATCGAAATCCTGCGACGGGCAAGCGGTCGCCGGCGTCGCCGCGGCGGCGGGCGCGGCCTTTTCCGGCGCGGCCTGTTCGGCGGCGGCCGCGGCCGGCTGGCTGTTGGACGCGACGTCGCAACCGCTCAGCGCGATCAGCGCGCCCAGCAGCAAGCCAGCGGTCCAACGGGTGTTTTTCAGGTTCATCACGGTCTTTTCCTCGTTCGAACTGCGTACGCGCACTGTCGCAGCAAGCCGCTCGTGCGTCTGCGCACGGCCGCACGCCGTCCGCATCGTTTCCAGCCGTCCCTGGCTCATCCATCCCTGCCCGACCGTCCTTGGTTCGCGCATCCGTGTCGCATCCATTTCTGTTGAGTCCGTTCCTGCTGAATCCCTTCCTGTTCAACTCGTCCCTGCTGAATCCGTCCCTGGCGCATCCGTCCTTGGTGCGTGCATCCCTGCAGCCTGCGTCCCTGGCCATCCCTGATTCATCCAATCCGCCGGGCCGTCCCTGGCCCCTGCGTCCGGATGGCGCCGCTGTCGCGACGCTCCCTCATCGCGCCGTCCCTGGCCCGGTCGCTCTCCCCGACCGTGCCCGTCCCTGCGCTGGCCTTCCCGACTCCGCGTCCTGCGGCCGTCCATGGCGGCGCATCCTGCGCCGACGTCGCGGCCGCACCGGTCGACGCCTTCGTCCCTGCTGTTGCGCGCGCCGCCTCCCCGCGGCGCGCGTCTTACTCCTTCGCGCTTACGCTCAAGCCGTCATGGTCTTGGGCGCGCGCTCCTGCGACTGCGCGTCCTGCGCCGGCGCGGCCTTGTCCGGCACGTCCTGCTTGAGCTGCTGGCTGGTCTGCTCCAGCGGCACGCTCGCGGCCTGCGCCTTGTCGGCGTGGACGCGGTGCGACGCCGGATTGCTCGGATCGCCCTGCACCGCGAACAGGCCGGTGCCGTTGGCGTTCAGCACGACCTTGTCGATGCTGTTCAAGCCGCTCACGCGCGCCTCGTAGGTCAACGTGCCGGCGGCGCGCTCGAGTTCCTGGCGGCTGCCGAACGCGTTCGGGCCGAGCTTCTCCAGCCCTTCGACCGCCTGCTTGTACATGCCGTTGTCGCGGTTGGCCGGATCCGACAGCAGCGCGCCCTTTTCCGGCGGCGCCTTCTTCAGCGCGTCGAGGGTCTTCGGACCGGCGACGCCGTCGTCGTCGAGGCCGTAGGCGCGCTGCGCCTGCTGCAGGGCGTGCTTGGTCGCGGCGCCGAAATCGCCGTCGGGCTTCAGCGGCTGGCCCTTGGCGTCGCGGAAGCCGAGTTCGTTCAAGCGCTCCTGCATCGCCTTCACCGCCGGGCCTTCTTCGCCCTGGCGCAGGCGGCCGTCGGCCATCGCGTCGGCCGGCTTGGCCGGCGCCGTCGGCTTGTGCTCGCCGGGCTTGTGCTCGGGCAGCTCCGGCGCGCCGCGGCCTTCGGCCAGGGCGATGCCGCGACGCATGGTCGGGCCGTTGAACACCTTGGCCAGTTGCTCGGCGTAATGCGGGTCGGTCGCGTAACCGGCCTTCTGCAGCGCCTTGGCTTCCTTCTCCAGGTTGCCCAGGGTGCCTTCCTCGAACAGGCCGGCTTTGGTGTAGCGGCCGTTTTCCTTGAGGAACTTGACCCGGTCGGCGAGCGCTTCGTCCATCGAACCGTAGACGCGGAAATCCTGGTCCTTCCAGACCTTCTTGCCGCCTTCGATCTCCCACACGTTGAAGGTCTTGGTCGGGCCGTCCCAGCCCTTGCTGTCCTTGATGTTGAAGATGTTGTTGGTGCCCGGCAGGACCTTCTCGCCCCAGCCGGTTTCCAGCGCGGCCTGGGCCAGGATCAACTCGGCCGACATGCCGGTCTGCTTGGACACGCGCACCGCGGCCGGATACAGGTCGGCGATGAATTCTTCCTTCTTACCCATGATCTAACTCCTTGTCTGAAAACACAGGCGCGGCGCGGCCGTCGCCCAGGGTTGGGATTGCGCTCAGCGGCTCAGGTCGGGCTTGAGCGTGGCGGTGAAATCGCTGCGCTGGTCGGGCGCGTCGAGCTGGAAGCTGTGGCCGGACACGACCACGCCGTTGTCCCAGCGCAAGTTCTTGGCGCCCTCGTCAACCAGCGCCGAATACGCGCCCTTGGCGCCCGGCACGACCACGTCGGCGCCGGCCTGGACCGCGCCGTCGGCGAGGTTGAGCTTGACCACGCGCAGCAGCGTCTGCGAAAGCGACTGCTCGGGCTGGGTGTCGGACTGCAGCAGCACGTACAGCGCGTCGCCCTGGCGCAGGCAATGGGTCGCGCGGCTCTGGTAGGTGTCGCTGGGCAGGTCCAGCACGCGCACCCAGATCGGCTTGTCGGACGCGTGCGCGAGATAGGCGACCGGACGCTGGTTCATGCCGTCCTCGTCGGTGGCGGCGCCGGCGATGCAGCGCTGGTTGTCGCCGATCGACTCGGACGCGTAGGAGGAAAAGCCTTGCGGGATTTCGGTGCTCATCGGGGCGGACTGCTGGCTGGGGGCGGCGGGCGCCGCGGGCGCGGCGGCGGAAGGTTCGGAACCGGCCGAGCCGGCCGAAGCGTCGGGCTGCGCCACGGGGGACGATGGCGCGCCGGCCTGCTGCTGGCCGCACGCGGCGAGCGCGAGCGACAGCACGGCGGCGAGGATCGACGGAGCGTTGCGTTGGAGAGTCATCGGCCGGTTCCGGATTGCGGTTGAAAGACGGTTGCGGTGCTGCGGTGGTGCTGCGGTTGAAGCCGCGTTGCTCGCTGCGAAGGCGCCGATCGCGATGAAGCCGCTGCGGCCAAAACCATTCGATTCCGAGCGCGTTGCGATGTCGCCGAAGCCTGGATGGTGCGCCCGCCGATCGGAACGACGGACGCACCATCCCCTACCTCGGTGCGCGTTGCCGCAAGCGGCGCCGCGCGGTGGAACGGGTCGACGGTTCGGCGGCCGTGCGTGCGGGCGCCATCGCCCGCAGTCCGATCGAATCGTCGGTTCGAGTCGCTGATCGCGTCGGCCGTGACCGGAGCTCGCACTGCGCAGCCGAACGCCGCGCACGGTCCTCCCTCCAGGCGGCCGCCGCCGTGGCGACGCATCGCGCGTGCGGATCGCAAAGATCCGGACGCGAGCGCGCCGCTACGGCTCAGAGGCCCTGGGTTCGGTTTCTTTGTGCGTCCTGGCTGGGCGACGCCTGCGGGGCGTCGAGCTTGGCCTGAAGGGTCGACTGCTCCAGCGGCTGGTTCGCCGCCTGCTGCTTGTCGACGTGGATGCGCTGATGGCCGGGATCGCTCAAGCCGCCCTGCACCGCGAACAGGCCTGCGCCGTTCGCGGTGGGGACGATGTGGTCGATCTGCTTGAAGCCGCCGATCTTGGCTTCATAGGCCAGCGTGCCGGCGGTGCGCTCGAGCTCGTCGCGATTCTTGAACGCGTTCGGGCCGAGCTTTTCCAGGCCCTCGACCGCGCCCTTGTACAGGCCGTGATCGGGATGGGCGGGATTGGACAGCAGCGGCGTCTGCGCCGCCTGCTTGAGCGCTTCGAGCGTCTTGGGGCCGGCGACGCCGTCGTCCTTGAGCCCGTGGGTGCGCTGGAAATTGCGCAGCGATTCGCCGGTGCGATCGCCGTAGTCGCCGTCGGCGCGCAGCGGATGCCCTTGCGAGTCGCGGTAACCGAGCTTGTTCAAGGTTTCCTGCATCGCCCGCACTTCCGCGCCGCGCTCGCCGTGCTTGAGCAGGCCGTCGGCCATCGCCGGCGCGTTCGCCGCAGCGCGTGCCGGATGCGCCGGCTGGGTATCGTCGCCGCGCGACAGCGTCTTCGGATCGCGCTTCATGTAAGCGTTCAATCCGTCGCGATCGCGGGTGATGTCGTGCAGGTAGTCGTAATTGCTGGTGCCGTTGGCGTCGCGGATCGCGCGTCCGCCGGTGACCGCGGCCTTGGCCCCGCCGTAACCGGCGATATGCCGCGCCTTAAGGAAGCCGGCCACCAGTTCGGGCTTGGAATCCTCGTTCAGCACGCCGTCTTTGACGGCCTGGCGATAGGCCTTGTCGCTGTTGATCTTGAAGGCCTTGTCCTGCAACTCGGCCGAGCCCTTGTACTGGTCCAGGCTCATGCCCTGGTTCCAGTTGGACTTGTCGTCGAGGAAGCGGGTCATGCCGCCGGCGCTCGCCCACTTCCACTCCGCGCCGCGCACGGTGGCAGGGTCGTAGCCGTCGCGTTTCATCGCGGCGTTGAGCTTGTCTTTGTCGACATAGCCGGCGTCGGCGAGCCAACCGGCTCCCGCCTGGTAGCGACCGACATAGCCTTGCTTGTTGGTGATGGCCAGATCACCGCCGTTGCTCTCGGTCATGACCGTAGAAGCAACCAATCGCCGGGTCATCGCGTCGTCCAAGCTCGCGATCGTACCCTGGTGGTACTCGTGGGCAGTGGCCGCTGCCTTCTCACGTCTATCAGCCATGATGCTGTTCCTGTATGGATAGACTGGATCGTTAAGTTGTGTGTGGTCCTTTCCGGGACCGGGTGCCGCAAGCCTCCGTCAGAGGCTTCAGAACTCCTTGCAACGCATCGACGCGATCTTCTGCGCCGGCTTGGTTAGGGTGAACTGATAAGTCGTGGTGCCGGGACCTTGATTGCCGCCGTCATCCACAGAGCCTTCAGCATACACGATTTTCGCATCTGTCAAGCGCAGTTCGAAAAATTGATTGCCCTGGGTGTTTTCGGCCGTGGTGCCGTAGTCCAGCTCGCACTGCCCGGCGATGGGCCGCACCGTCACGCCCGGCCCGAACTGACGCTGCAGGACTTCCTGGTAGTTCTCGTTGGCGTAGAACTTGAGCAGCACCAGCGAATGCACGCGTTCGGCATCCCCGTTCAGCGTCGCCCCGACCTCGCCTTCGTTGGCTTGGCGGGTGCCCGCCTCGGCCCCGGCCTTGCCGTCGGGCACCTCGACCATGCCGAAACCGCTCAGCAGCAGCGTACCGGAGCGGTAACGCGCGTCTTCGGGCGATGTCGAATCGGGATTGTCCTGCGGCGCCGGATCGCGCCACTGCGTGCCGGCGATCTTCTCGAACGCCGACCACGTCGCGCCGCCCTGAGCGGCGAACACATCCAGCAGACCTTGCAGCGGGCTCATCTCCTGCTTTCCTTGCTCAGCTTGCGCCGCCGCAGCGGCCGCCGGAGCCGCCGGCGCGGCGGCCGTCGAAGTCTGGGCGGACGTCGGGGCCGAAGCAGGCTTACAGCCTACCATCAGGGCCACGGCGAGCATCAATGCGCATTGGGGCGAAAACTTCATGCGGACCTCGCCGGCGGGCGGCGCGTGCGGTGGGGGTGTTGTATCACAGTTGCGTGTAGGGGCTTGCCAAGCCCCGTTGCGAATCTCTTGGTCTTACATCCAGGACCGTTGATGGCCCTTTGTGAGCTCATCAGATTCTTTCGGGAAAGCTGCAATCCGAAAAGAACACCTCGCACACGACGCCTGACGCCTGCTCGCACTGCGTCAGAGCCTGGCTCGATGCCTCTTCGAGAGTCGGGGCGTTGGCGGTCGCCATTCGATAGTTCCCCCACGCAATGACGCCGCACTGATTGGCGTAAGAAATTTTCACCTGGCAATCGCGACCGCCTTTGCCCTTGCATTGCGCGACCGCGCCATTTTCGGCCTTCTTGCGCGTGGACATGCTGCCGGCCACACCGGTCTTGCCCGAGTCGCTGTCGACGACGATGGCGCCACAACGGCTCGCCCATCGGACCTGCGGCCCCGCATTAACCGGAGAAACGCCGCCCTGCGGCCGCGACAGCCCCGGGATCGGCACGCATTGGTTCTGACCCGGCGTGCCGCCCATCAATGGATTCGGAGTGGAACCGTCCGGGCAACCTTGCTCGGCGCTCGCAGATCCCGCAGCAAGCGCAGCCACAAGCGAAACCAGCGTACAGAAACTCCGATTGGCGCGCCGCATGACTCAGGCCTCCCTGCACGCGGCAAACAGCGGCTTCTGGAAGCCCTCCCTCACTGACGCCAACGCTCGACACAGTCGGCATACGCCGCCTCGCACATCGGCGAACCGCTGCCCTCGCAGCGCTTCTGCGCATCGTCCTTGGCTTCCGATATCGTCGCGCCTTTACCGATGTAGACCGTGACATCGCCGCCGCTGCTGTCGACGGCGCCGATCATGCTGACCGCGCACTCGTTCTTGAACACCGCGATGACCTTGCAGTCGTTGCCGCCGTTGCTCTTGCAGCTCTTGATCGCCGAGCGCTTCGCCCGCCATTCGCTGCCGATCAGTTCGTCCGGGTCGCTGACGCCGACCTTTAGGCCTTTTGCGTCGAAGGCGAAGGCGCCGTAGCCGTCGTAGACCGTCGATTCCGCGGGCTCCGGGCCCGCGCCAGAACGATACAAACCGGGAATCGGCATGCACTGGACGCCAGTCGGAGTGGTTGTCGGCACATAACCGTCGCCACACCCCTGCTCAGCGCTCCCTTCGCCCGCGAACGACACGAGGAGCAGAAAAGCAAACGCACAGAACCTGTTGCCGAGCTTTCCCATGACTTCATCCTCCAACTCAAGTGCGGCAACGCTCGCTGAGCCTGAGCGAATGACGTTCGTTATTCATATTGGATGCAGATAACCGATATAAAACACAGCACGTGCATCCCATAAACGATTTCGGCGCCCCAAGTGGGGCGCCGAAATCAGAACACACTCAAGAAACCGAACTCACACAGATTGCGGACTCTCGCAATTCCTTGTCAGATCCGTTTGGGCAAGCTGCAGTCAGAAAAGAAGATCTCGCACTCGGTTCCGGCTTCTCGTCTGCATATTCCAAGCGCCTGATCCGAGGCCTCTTCGATGCTGCCGGCGCTGGCGGTAGCGATCTTGTTGTTACCCCAAGCAATGACGCCACACTGATTTCCGTAGGAAATCTTCACTTGGCAGTCGCTGCCGCCCTTGCTCTTGCATTGGGCGATCGCACCTTTCTCGGCTTTCTTCCGGGACGACATGCTGCCAACCACACCGGTTTTGCCGGAAGCGCTATCTACTGCGATAGCGCCCCACTGAGTCGCCCATCTCGGCCCCATTGGGGCCGCCGGAGTTTCCGCGGGGGTCTGATACAAGCCGGGAATCGGCATGCACCGGACTCCTTCAGGCGTCGTGGTGGGAATGTAGCCATCGCCACATCCCTGCTCGGCGCTTGCATTGCCCATGAAGAGCGCCGCAGCGAGCAAAACAAGCGAACCAAGCCAACGATTGCCACTCCGCATGATTCAGGTCTCCTTGAAGAACGCCTTATCCGAGCTTGTTCGCCGAACCCGGCCCTCCCGGCTGACCCGGCGCTTGTTGCGGCGGGGTATAGGTCGGGGTGTAGGAAGTCGACCGCGCTTGCTGCCTTTCAGCCGCCTTACCGAACGCGCCCGCCTCACCTTGGAACGAGTTGTACGGATTGAAGCTACCCAACACGCCGTTGAAGAACGCACCCGCCATCGGCGGTGCCGTCACGATCAACGCCGACAGGATCGTACCCAACCCACCCTGCTGCAACGCAAGGCTCATCATGCTTTCGTTGCTGTTGGTTAATCCCAACAGGTCCGTCGCCCAGAACGCGCCACCCACCGCCAATACCAGGTCGATCGAGATCGTCGTCATCACGATCAGTACCGCCATCGACATCATCGTGGCGATGCCATAGAACAACCATCGTTGGAACAGCGCTTTGGTTTGTTCGAACAACAAGCACAGGATGAAGAATGGCCCGAGCCCGATGAACAGAGCCATAGCGATCTTGTTCAGCAGCATCGCGATCATCGCCATGATGACCGGGCCGCCGAGGCCCACGCCGATCATGGTCATGGCGCGGTTCTTGGTGTCGTTGACCATCGGGTCGTCGCCGACCTTGACCGAGCCGACGAGGTCGAGACCCGCCTGCAGGATGCCAAGGACCTTGTCCATGTCCTCGTAGGGACCGTCGTCCGTGCGCCCGGTCACGACATTGCGGACCACGCCGCTCAGGCCGTCGGTCAGGGTGTGGTAGTTCGAGCTCGCGGTGGTCGCCGCGGTCACCGCGATACCCACGATCAGGACCGACTTCAGCGAACTCACCACCAGCCCCATCATCGGCTCGCGCGACTGGCCGGTGACGATGCGGAAGCCCTGGATGATGATCCAGATGGTCACCACCGACGCCACCACGGCGCCGATGACCTGGGCGACACGCTTAAGCAGCGCGCCCTGGAACTTCATGATCATCTTGTCGACATGGTCTTTGATGAGGCTGAAGAACTCCATGTTTTGCAGCTGCACGTGCAGGTCCAGCCAGTCCAGCAGCGAACCGGTCCCCAGCGATACAGTGTGGATATCCATACGTCTTTCCGTCTCCATCGGCGGGCCGGCGGCCCACCGCTTCTAGGTCGTTGCATCGTCCGCCGCCGCTCCCCGCGACGGCGATACGAGTCAGAGGTCGCGGCTGCCGGCGATCGACAGCGCGCCCTTCAGCGCCACGCCCTGCACCACCTTGCCGGCGATCGGCGGCAGGCCGAACGGGCCCTTCTGGTTCGCGCCCTCGTTGGTCAGCGCGCGCTTGGCCATGGCGACCATGTCGTCGTTCAAGGTGTTGAGGATCGCGGTGTAGGTATCCAGGGTGTACTTGCCGTTCTGGATATCGTTCTCCATCTGCGCCTGCAGACGGGCGATGTCGTTGGTGTTGGCGTCGAGCTTGCCCTTGTCCTGCGCGCCGGTGAGGCTCTTGCGCTGGTCCATGAGCTTCTTGATCTGGTCGTCGCGGCTCTTGACGTCCTTGAGCATCTTGACCATCGCGTTGAAGCGCAGGTTGCGGATCTGCACGGTCTTCTGGCAGATCGCCAATTGCTCGCCGCCGACGCTGCTGCGGCCCTTCTCGCAGGCTTCGATGCCTTCGGTGACCGGACGCTCCTTGAAGTTCGGATTGTCGTCGCGGAAACCGGTGATCGAGCCGAGGTTGAAGTTGCCCGGATTGAGCTGGTCGTACTGCTTCTGCAGCGTGGTCAGCTGATCCTTGAGCTTGGTGTACTGGTCGGACAGGGTCTTGGCCGACTGCAGCAGCTTGGCGTAGTTCATGCCCTGGGTGAACTCGGTCGCCCACTGCGCGCGCGCCGGCGCCGGCGCCAGCGCGATGCCGGCGGTGACGACGAGGGCGACAGCCATGGCCAGGGAGTGGAACGAGGAAGAGGCGGTCTGCTTCATGATTCGGTTTCCTTGAAATTGAAAGACGGCAATCCGGTATCGTCCTGCGTCACAGGTCCCGGGACTGAGCCAGCGACAGCCCGGCCTTGAGCGCTACGCCCTGCACCACCTTGCCCGCGATCGGCGGCAAGCCGAACGGGCCCTTCTGGTTCGCGCCCTCGTTCAGCAGCGCCTTGTTGGCGCTCCTCGCCATTTCGTAGTCCAGCGCCTCGATCATCGAGGTGTACAGCTCCATCGTCTGCAGATAGTTCTGACCGTCGTTGACGGTGCTCGCCTTCATCTGCATCGAGGTGTTGGTGTTGGCGGACAGGCGCCCGGAATCCTTGGCGCCGACGATGCCGCCGCGATTGGAGCGGATGTCGGCGATCTTCTGGTCGCGCGCGTCCGCGTCCTTGAACATCTTCACCATCAGGTTGTAGCGACGGTTGATCAGCTCCTGCTTGGCCTTGCAGATGTTGTACTGCTCATCGGCGACCTTGCTGCGGCCCTTGTCGCCGCACACCGCATCCACGCCGTCGCTGACCGGACGTTCCTTGAGCTCTGCGATCTTGACCCGAGTGCCGGTCAGCTCGCCCAGGTTGAAATTGCCCGGGTTGAGCTGCTCGAAGCGCTCCTTGTTCTTCTGCACCTGGTCGATCCAGTTCTTGTACTTGGACACGTCCTGGGTGTAGCTGGACACCCACTCGGCCTTGTTCAGGATCTGGGTGGGCTGGGTCATGCAGGCGCCGATGAACGTCCACCAGTAGTAGTTGAACGTGCACACCGCTTGCGCCGGGCGCGGAACGAACATCGCGCCCACGCCAAGCAGCAGCGCGCACAACAGGGACCCGGAAGATGATTTGAAGTGCATCGTTCGACTCTCCTTGAGGGGCCGCCGCCGGCTGCCGAGCCGGTGGCGGTACTGCGATACAGCCAATCCTTTCGCTTGTAACGGGGCCGCGGCCCGGTTCGGGTCAGGCCCGCGCCGTGCGCGCCTCGGGCTCGGCCGTCTTGCCCTTGCCCGAGCCCTTGCGGTTGGCGTAGAAGTCGGCCAGCCACTGCTCCGGGGTCAGGTCGTCCTCTTTGACGCCGTTCTTCTCGGCGGCCCGGGCCAGGACGCGGTGCATGATTTCGATGTTGTCGGTCGACGCCGAGATGACCGCCAGGGCGTCGTCCATGCCGCGCAGGTTGAGCTGGCAGACCGTCGCCGCGTGGCCCTGCTTGACCAGGAAGCAGCGCGAGCGCTCGTCCAGGCTCTTGACCACTTCGTACTCCGCATCGGTCAGCTTGAGGCCTTCGATGTAGTCCTCGCGGCTGGCGTTCGGGTTCGGCAGCAGGATCAGCGTCGCGGTCTGTTCGATCAGCGAGGCGGAGATGTCGCTGGCGAGCGCATCCTCCGGGCTCTGCGTGGCGAAAATGCCCAGGCCGTTCTGCTTACGGATGGTCTTCTGCTTGTTCTTGGCGAACTCCTTCAGCGCCCCGCCGCCGTCCAGGATCTTCCAGAACTCGTCCATGACGTAGATTAGCGGGCGGCCGTCGATCAATTGCTCCAGACGGTGCAGCAAATAGTTGACGACCGGGACGCGGACTTCGACGTTATCGATGACATCGGTGTAGTCGAACCCGATGATGTTCGCCTTCTCCAGGTTGATCGTGTCCACCGGATTGTCGAACACCCAGCCCAGCGAGTTGCCGGCGGTCCACTTGCGCAGGCGCGCGTAGAGGCCGTCGTCGCCCATGTTGGGCAGGCTCTTCTGGAAGTTGGTCATGCTGCGCAGGTGCATCGGCGTGTCGAGGATGTTCTCGACCGCGCGGAAGATGTCCTCCTCTTCGCGCGCCGAATACTGCGGCTTGTTGGCCAGCACCTTGATCAGATCGGAGAGGAACTGGACGTTGGTCTCGTTGCTCTCGCATTGGAACGGGTTGAACCCGGTCGGCTGGCCGTTGTCCAGCGCCAGGTAGTTGCCGCCGCAGGCGCGCACGAAGATCTCGGCGCCGCGGTCCTTGTCGAAGAAGAAGATCGTCGGCGTCGGCTTGAGCTTCTGCACCTGGCTGAGCAGGAAGTTGATCAGCGCGGTCTTGCCGGTACCGGACTTGCCGATCACCATCGTGTTGGCGATCGCCTTCTCGCCGAGCGAGTTTTCGGCCGGATGGGTGGCGTGGAAGTTGAAGTAGTACGGCTGGCCGTTGGTGGTCTGCAGCGTGGTGACGCTGTCGCCCCACGGATTGTTGTGCTGCTTGCCGGTCGCGAAGTTGTGCAGCGGCGACAGGCCGAGGAAGTTCAGCGAGCTGACGCTGGCCAGACGGGTGCGGTACTTCCAGTTGCCCGGGAACTGGGAATAGAAGGACGCGGCGATCGCCATGTCCTCCTTGGCCGAGACGAAACCGCCGTTGGACAGTTCCGCGCGCGCGGTGGCGACCTGCGCGGCGAGCTTTTCCTGGCTGTCGGCGTAGATGGTGAAGGTGAAGTGGTACTCGCCGAGCACGAAGTTGCCCGAGGCGAGCTGGTCCATCGCGTAGTCCAGCTCGACGATCTGGCTGACCGCCTTGTCGCCGGAGGACACCATCATGCCCTTGGTGCGGTCGAGCACCTTGAGCGCGTCGTGGCGGCCCATCGGGCTGAAGGAATGGGTGACGACGTATTCGAAGTCGAGGTACTTCAGGCCGTTGAGGATGCCGGGGAATGTGCCTTCGGCGTATTCCTTGATGTTCAACATGGCGCCGAAGTGGTTCGCGCCGGTCGGCGTGGTCACCACGAAGTCGCCGGTCTTGGCCGAGAAGGTCAGGCGGCTCACCGGCAGGTAGTTGTACACCGGCGCGTTGAGCACAGGCACCGGCTCTTCCAGGCGGTTGAGCAGGTAGCCGAAGAATTCCAGGGTTTCGGAGAAGACGATGCCGTTCTTGGCCTCGTACATGCCCAGGCGGTAAGGCGCGTAGTCCTTGATCACCGCCTCGACGTTGCCGGCCAGCTCCAGCAGCTTGGCGACCGCCTGGTCCTGCTGTTCCTGCAGCACCTGGGCGCTCGCGGATTTCTCGACGAAACGTTTGCTGCCGACCACCGGCCGGTACAGCATGGTCAGGTACAGCTCGTTCTGCATCAGCTTCTGCGACGAGAGCGAGGCGTAGTACCCGTCCGACAGGCCCTGGTTGAAGACCTGGTCGAACTTGTTTTCGGTGTTGATGCGGCGGCGGCGGCGCACGTCGTGCACCCAGAACGCCACGTTGGTGAAGTCCGGCGCGCGCAGGGTCTGCAGCAGCCGGTTGAAGGTGTTGTGGCGGTGCTCGAGCTCCCATTCCTCGCGGCCGACGAACGGCAGGCCGCCCAGGCGCCACACCAGCATGAAATCGCCGCCGGTGGTCTTGATCACGGTGGGCGCCACATGCGTGGACAGCGGAATGAATTCGCTGATGGGAGTATCGGGCGTGAACATGAAGGGTCTGGCGCTTCCGTGTAGTGGGAACGATCGGCAACCGCGGCCGGGACCGGCCCTTGGCGACCGGGGCCTTTACCGGGTGCAGCCGCCGTGCGCGGAACGCACGGCGGCTGCGGTCAGTTTCAGCGTTTCTTGTCGCTCGGACTGCGATAGTAGTTGGGCGTGAACACCCACATACCCTGGTGCTGCTGCAGATTCTTCATCCGCAGGCGGACCTGCATGCGCAGGCCCATCAGACGGAAGATCATCTCGTCGCGGCGCGCCATCTGGCGCATCACGTAGATCACGATCGGCAGCGTCACGATGCAGAAAATATCGACATAGAACGCCAGGAGCAGGCAAGCGCCCGCTCCGAACGTGAAGGGTACGTACGGAACGCCCAGGAACATCGCCGGACGGGTACAACCCCGGAACAGCACGTTCTTATGCATAGTTCTGCAGGATCGCGGTCACCATCGCGCTGGTGTCCGAACCGACGGTCTTCGGAACGATCATCTTGGCCAGCTGGGCGGCGCCGCCGATGAAGAACGCGCCGAGCAGGATCGGCAGCACGTCGGACAGGCGCTTGTGGGCGAAGGCGATGCCGTAGCCGGCGAAGATCACCGCGATGGTGACGACGGCGATCGAGATGATGTTGAGCAGCGCGTTCAAGTTGTTCATGAAGTCGGACACGCTCTTCTTGGCGCCGGCCGCATCGGTCTGGGCGAAGCTGATTTCCGGCAGCATCAGCAGAACGACGAAGGCGGTGGCCATCAGAAACGCGGACACGAAATTCTTGAGGTAGATGTTGGAATTCATGAGATATCCCTTCTGTTCGTTGTGGGCGAAATCGAGCTTGGAACGTAGGTGACGCGGTCGGTGGAGAAAGCGGTTCGAGTTGTATGGAGCTGGTTGCTTAAGTGAAGCGAATCGGTTGCTGAGGATCTGGCGAAAGGTCCTGCGAATCCATGGCCGGCGAAGGCCGCTGTCCTTGCTAGAAAACGAGAGCCTGGTCGCCTTGCGAAGGCGGCTTGGCCGGCGCGCGGCCGACCGCGGCCGGCGGCGCGTGCATCAGCGAAACGCTGACCGGTTGCTGCGCCTGCGGCAGGGCCGCAGCCGCGCCGGGCCCGATCTGGACCTGGGCGGGAACGACTTGGGAAACCGGCATGGGCTGGACCGCGGCCAGCGCCGGCATGCCTGCAGCCAGCGGCGCGGGAGCCGCCAGCGCGGCGGCGGACAGCGCGGCCTGGGTCGCCGCCGTGTCGGGTTCGCGCACGCGCGCGGCGACCACCGACTCGGTGCGGGCGACCGCGGTGCGGCGGCCCTGCGCGTATCCGGCCGGAGCGGCGCCGCCGGCCTTGGGATTGTCGATCACGGCGATCGCGCCCATCTCGGTAGCGCCGGCCTGGCCGTTGCGCATCGAGGCGTAGATCTTCTGCACGTAGCCGTGGCGGAAACCGGTGACGAAGTTGCCGGAGTAGTAGCAGCTGAAGGATTTGCCCCAGTCCTGCGAGCGCTGGTAGCACTCGGCCAGGATGCGCGAGCCGGCCTGCAGGTTCGGGCAGACGTCGAAGGCTTTCTCGTAGGAGTCCAGGCCGTACTTGCCGAGGTTGTAGCGATTGACCTGGGCGACGCCGATGGAGAAGTTGTAGCCGCGGCGCTCGAGCATGCGCACGGTCGCGACCGCCTCGGACAGGGTCTTGGGCTGGCGCACGAGGCGACCGCCGACCACGCCGATGGCGTAAGGGTTGAAAGACGATTCCACGCGAACGACGTGATGCATCACCTCGTGCGGAACCGCCAAGCCCGTGCAATTTGTAAGTTCAATCCCGGGCAACATTCCTTAGCTCCCCCCCGTCCGCCAACCTTGGCGTCACTCCCCGTCCATTATAAAGATGGATAGCGCCGAGGCTGCGAACCCAAGTCGCCGACGTTATCATTCACTTTGCAGCCAGCTTTGTCAACGACACCCGACCGAACGTACGTCTCAGTTCGCGGCCAGCTGGCGTTCCGGGCTGAAGTCGATGCCGGTGATGAAGCGCTGCCCCGCGTGCGCCTTGATGTGGACGACGATGTCGATCGTCAGCATCAGCAGCCGCTTGATCACCGCGAACTCCAGGCCGGACCCCTCGGCCGACGCCTTCACCATCAGCGACAGCTGGTCCCAGGTCTGCGCCGTGCTGCCAGCATGGCAGCTGGTGATGGAACCTGGATGACCGGACGCGCAGTTGCGGATGAAGTAGAACGATTCGTCGCCGCGCAACTCGGCCAGGATGATGCGGTCCGGCTTCATGCGCAGGCAGGCTTCCATACAACTCTTCGCCGTGATGTTGCTCGTGCTTTGTCCACCTTTCGAGTAGAGCAAGTGCACGACATTGGGCTGAGTGATGAACAGCTCGCGGGCGTCCTCGATGGTGACCAGGCGCTCGTAGTCGGGAATGTGGCCGACCAGCGATTTCATGAAGGTGGTCTTGCCGCTGCCGGTGGCGCCGGCGACGACGATGTTCTTCTTGTACTGCACCGCTTTCTTGAAGAATTCGGCGTAGTTGCGCTGGGCGCGGATTTCCAGCAGTTCCTTGTCGTGGTCGGTGATCGCCGCCGCCGATTCCAGGATCTGCTCGAAGAAACCGTCTTCCTGATACTGCTGCAGGGTCTTGCTGTGCTTGGACGGCAGACGGATGGTGATCGACACCTTGCCTGCGTCGCAGGCCGGCGGAATCACGAACTGCGCGCGCTGGCCGGTCGGGAAGGTCAACGAGACCACCGGGTCGGCATCGGTGATGCGCTGGCCGGTGTTGCTCTCGTTGACCACCGCGGTGCAGAACTGCCGAGCCCGTTCGAACGTCAGGCTCGGCACTTCCAGGCGCTGCCAACCGGCCCGGGTTTCCAGATACAGCTCGCCGGGGCGGTTGATGCAGATTTCCGTGACGTCCGGGGAGCTCATGTACTCCAGGATGCCGAGCACCTGGTACTGGTAGTCCAGGAAGTCGTTGGAAACCTGCGCGATCGGTGAATTATCCGAATCCATTGCCTGTGATTGCTCTGTTGCCTATCAACGCAGGACCGGCGAGAAGTCCACGTCCTTGGCGACGTAGATGTTCACGACAGAACCCTGGTTGACGGTGATGGTGGCCTGACGGTTCACGCTCTTGTCCAGAGCCTGGTTGGCCAGACGTTCCATCGACTTGGCGGTGTTGCTTTCGTACGGCTGGGTGATCACGGTGCCGCCGTTGGTCACGGTGGTGCTCTCCGGACCGTTCTCCGCCGCCGCGTACTTGAACGCGTCGCTGATCAGGCTGATCAGCAGCGCCGAGGCGATGCGGCTGCCCCAGTGCGCGTCGTACTGGCCGGGGATGCCGGCGCCGCCGAGGTTGTCGATGCCCGGGCTGGCCATGTTGACGTCCAGGCCGGTCGGCGTGGTGATGCGGTCCCAGATCACCGACACGCGCTTGCTGTCGGTGTTGGTGTTCTGGTAACGGCCGGACACCTTGGAACCCTTCGGCAACAGCAGGCGGCGGCCGTTGACCGAATAGATCGGCTCGGTGACCACGCACGAGGTGAAGCCCGGCACGTCGGTGATGATGCGGGTTTCCATGACGCAGCGGATGTAGGTGCCGCGCAGCAACAGGGTGTCGGGGTTGTACAGCGGCTGCGCCGAGGTGATGGTCTCGCGTTCGACCGCGGCGCCGCCCTGCCCGCCTTGCGCACCGCCCGGCTGGCCCTGGGCCGCGACCATCGCCAGGTACTGCTGGGTCGGATCCGACGAGTTCTGTCCGCCGCTTCCGCCCTGGTTTTCGCCGAGCATGCGGCGCTCGACCAGGCTGGGGCCGCGCTCGACCGGCGCGCCCTGGTTTTCCGGCTGCTCCTGCGGCTGCTGCTGCGGCGGCGCGGCCATCGGGATCGGCTCGACCGGAACCGGATCCGGCGGCAGCGGCGGCAGTTGCTGCTGCTGGGTGGTCAGCGGCGCGGCCGGCACGTCGATGACTTCCTCATCGACCTTCTTGGGCTTGTCTTCCGGCGCGGTGGCGCTCTTGAGCAGGAAGAACGCGACCGCCAGCAGCAACAGCACGATGCCGGCGAGGAACAGCAGCGCCTTGCGGTTCAGGCGCTGGACGTCGGCGTTCTTGAGCTGCGGCGCGTTGGCGTCCAGGTCCGGCGCGGCGGCGGCGCCGCCCTGCTGGCCGTAGTAAGGATTGGCGCCGGCGTAGCCGTAGCTGCTGCCGCCATCCTGCGGAGTGCCGTTGTCGGGCTGGCCCGGCTGATTCGGAGGCATGTTCTGGCTCATTTCTGCTTCTTCCTGCGCAGACCGACGACGTTGTTGCCGTGACGGATGATCAAGTAGGGATACGTGCCGTGCACGATGATGGTGTTGCCCTCGACCGTGGTGTTGACCACGAAGTCTTCGCTACCCTCGCGCTCGCGACCGAACACCGCCGGGAAGTTGCCGGTCGGCAGGTCCTTCAGCGCGTTGATCTTGATGTAGGTGAACTGGCCATCGTCGTAGACATTGGTCGGCACCAGCCAGGACTGCTTCTTGCGGCTCGAGAACTGGTAGTCGAAGTTGTACAGCCGGTTCTTGTCGAGCGTGGTGTTGAGCTCGGTCGTCGCCTCGGCGGTGCTTTCCTTGGCCGCGGAGAACTCGGTGCCGTTCGGGTACACGAACTTGATCTTGTACTGCACGCCGGCCTGCTTGGCCTGCTCCAGCACGCGCCAGTCGGTCGCCACCACCTTGAGTTCCAGGATGTACGAGTGCGTCGTCGTCCGGATCATCATGTTGGTGTCGACGTCGACGTTCTTCGGCTTCAGATAGAAGATGTTGTCGCGCCGGCTCATTTCCCAGCCGCTGGTGAAGCCGGTGCTGTAGTCGAGGATGTTCTCGCTCGGGCTCAGCTCGATCTGGGTGGTGATGCCCAGGCCGGTACGCACCTGATAGATGCGGTTGGCTTCGTATTCGTATTCCTGCACCACCTGCGCCGAAGCAGGCAGGGCCAGACCGGAGACCGCCAGCAGCAGGGCGGCCAGGCTTTGTTTAAGCAAGCAATTCATCGGGTGCTGACTCCATTCGCAGTACCGGTCGGTGCAGGTGCAGGTGCCGCCGGCGCGCCGGCCGGATAGGCGGGATTCGGGGCCGGCGCGACGCCGGGCTGCTGCGGCACGGTGCCGGGCGGATACGCCGCCGGCGCGACGCCGGGCTGTTGCGGTACGCCGGGCTGTTGCGGCACGCCCGGCTGCGGCGGCACGGTGCCCGGCGGGTACGCGCCCGCGGGAGCCGCGGCCGGCATCGGCTGGCCGGTGGCCGGGTTGATCGCCGGCTGCGCGGCCGGCGCGGCGGCGGCGGGCGCGGCGGCGCCGACCGGATATTCCTGCGGCGGCGGCGGCGCCGGCGCGAAGTCGTTGTCGACGCGGTAGGCGGTGACCTGGAAGCCCAGCGGATTGAGGACGCGGTTGGCGTCGTCCATCTTCAGGTTGGACTTGTAGGTGAATTCGATCGCCGCGATCTTGCTGTCCAGCGGTTCCTGGTTGCCGCTGTCCTTGTTCAGGATCGTGCGCTGGAAGCGGACGGTGGCGCCCTTGACCTCGGCGTCGACATTCTGCAGCTGGATGCTGAGGATGCGCACGCGGATCGTGCGGGTCTTGCCGAACAGGGTGATCGGGTTCTGCGGGTTGGTGTTCGAATACAAGTTCGAATAGGTCTTGGTCACGTACGGCGTGGCCATCGCGAACACCGTCGCCCAGTCGCGGTCGCCGATCTGCGAGAAGTCGTAGGACTCGCGCGCCGCCACGAAGTGCGAGACGTTGCTCTTGTTGATCGCTTCGTTGGCGGTGATGCTGTTCTTGCTGAAGTCGTCGCGCAGGCGCGCGACCGTGGCCTGGCCGGTGTAGGCGTCGGCCATCACCAGGTACGGCACCTTCTCCTTGAGCGGGAGGAAGTAGAAGTAACCGCCGGCGAGGATCAGCGACATGATCACCGCCGTGAAGGCGACGATCCATGCGCGTTTCTCGCTGCGCCGCGCCAGATCCGCGACGGTGACTTCGTAATTGACCGCCTTGGCGACCGCGTTCTCCACCTGCGGAGTAACGTTCTTGTTCTTTCCGAACATCTGTGCTGCATCCCCTGGGTTTGCGCTGTGCGGAAAGCCGGGCGCGCGCCCGGCCTGCCGCCGTTGCCGCGATCGTCGGTTACGGCGCCGGCGCGGCCGTAGCCGCCGAGCCTGCCGACCGCACCACGATCTGCTCGCCTTCGCGGCTGATCGACACGCCGTGTCCCGCGTAGGCGTTGTTGAGCTGCGAGACCGCGTCCGGCAGGCTGGTGGTGTTGATCTGGGACACGCCCTGGAACAGGGTGAAGTCGGAATAGTGCTGGTAATCCAGCTTCAGATTCGCGTCCTTCGCCCAGCGGGTGAGCATGTTCTTGAGCGTGCCGTCCATCGGCGACGGGTAATACACGTAGGACTTGTGCAGCGGAATCTCGTCGGGAACCTCGGCGTAGCGGTTCACCGGCTTCCAGCGACCGCCGAAATCCGGCGCCGGACGAGTGGCGCAACCCGCGAGGCCGACCGCCAGAGCGATCGCGATCCACAGACGCGGGCTGGTTGCAATTGAATTTCTCACGCTATCCCCTGCCATAGGTTGATCTTGTACGCGCAGTCGTCCGGTCGGACGCCGCGGCGCGGGCCATTGGGCCAGGCGCACGTGGCGACCGCGTTGCGGTTATCGGAATTGCGGCGGCCAAACCCGGGCCGACCAAACTGAGACATAGGACACGCCTCGCGATCGAGGGCGCGAAAGTCCTGCCCCCTTGACCCAAGGCAGCGACTGCATGACCGCGCCGGACGCGCGGCTCACGTAGATCGTTCTGTCCATGAACTCCCCATAGAAAACTACGGTTCTCTCCCGACCGCCTTAACGGCGCTCGTCCTCAGAGAGTAGACCGAAGCTGAAGCTTACGACAAGACCGGGTGAGATATCCATCTCAAGAATGCAATTAAAGTGAGACCAAGCGCTTGATTGCGGCATCCAAAGTGGCTTGGTTCTTGGCGAAGCACAGCCGCGCCAGGCGCTGGCCGGGCGGCGGCGACTCGTAGAACGGCGACAGCGGGATCGCCGCGACGCCCTTTTCGACCGTCAGCCAGCGGCAGAACGCGGCATCGTCGAGGTCGCTGACCTGCGAGTAGTCGACCAGTTGGAAGTAGCCGCCCGGCACCGGCAGCGGCTTGAGCCGGGTGGTCAATAGTTGCTCGCGGAAACCGTCTCGCTTGTCCTGGTAGAACGCGCCGAGCCGCAGGTAGTGCTCAGGCTCGGCCTGGATCATCTCGGCGAACGCCCACTGGGCCGGGGCGAAGCTGCAGAAGCTGTTGTACTGGTGGACCTTGCGCAGCTCGGCCGACAGCGCCGGCGGCGCGATGCAGTAGCCGATCTTCCAGCCGGTGCAGTGGTAGGTCTTGCCGAAGCTCGACACCACGAACGCGCGCTCGCGCAGCTGCGGATGGCGCAGCACCGACTCGTGGCGGCGGCCGTCGAACACGATGTGTTCGTAGACCTCGTCCGACAGCAGCCACACCCCGGTCGACGCGACGATTTCGCTGAGCCGGGCGATGTCGTCGGCGTCGAACATGGCGCCGGACGGGTTGTGCGGCGAGTTGACCATCAGCAGGCGGGTGTTGGGGCCGATCGCGGCGCGGACCCGGTCCCAGTCGACGGCGAAGGTGGCCGGATCCAGCGGCACGTGCACGGCGCGGCCGCCGGCCAGGTCGATCGCCGGCTCGTAGCTGTCGTAGCACGGGTCGAGCACGACCACTTCCTCGCCCGGCCGCACCACCGCCTGGACCGCGTCGAAGATCGCCTCGCTGGCGCCGGACACCACGGTGATTTCGGCGTCGGGGTCGGGGCGGTAGCCGTAGCAGGCTTCGGTCTTGTCGGCGATGGCCTGGCGCAGCGCCGGCACGCCGGTCATCGGCGCGTACTGGTTCTTGCCGTCGGCCATCGCCCGCGCCAGCGCGTCGACCAGGCGCTGGGGCACGTCGAAATCGGGAAAGCCCTGGCCGAGATTGACCGCCTGGTGCTCGAGCGCGAGCTGCGACATCACGGTGAAGATGGTGGTGCCGACTTTCGGCAGCTTGGTGGCGAGCGTCATGGGCGCAGCGTGGGTGGCGACGGAGAGCGACGAGTGTACGGAAACCGTGTTGCCGCCGGTGAGACAGGGTGAGGCGGCGGCGATGACGCATCGGCATATCCGTATCGCCAGCGCGGTGTTGCCATCGAGGCCGGGCGCGCGCGCCGGGACGCCGCCCGCCCCGCCGGTCGGGCGGATTTGCGCGCGGCGATGGCGGCCGCGACACTGGCCGCATGCGCGAACTGCACGTGGTCGACGCCGCCGAACTCGCCCTCGCCTACGCCGCCGCCGAGTACGCGGTGGCGCTGGACGGCGATGCCCTGCCCTTGCGCGTGGGCCGTCCGGCGCTCGACCTGGAAGCCTATTGGCCGGCCGCGCGCTACCTGTTCGTCAGCGCCTGGAACCCGGCCTCGCAGCCGCACTCCGACAGCGCCAACCAGGCCGCCGACGAGCGCCTGGTCGCGCGCCTGGACGCGGCCGGGGTGCAGCGCCACGCCGCCTGGGCCCAGGACCAGGCCGGCCGCTGGCGCGAACCGGGCTGGCTGCTGGCGGACCTCGACGACGCCCTCGCCAACGCCCTGGCGCGCGAGTTCGGCCAGGCCGGGGTGCTGGCGTGGCAGCGCGGCGAACCGGTGCGGCTGCGGATGCTGATCGCGCGCCCGGACGAGGCCGCGGCCAGCGAACACACCGAATGGGTGGCCGACTGAGGCCGGCCGCCTCGCCCCGCGTTCGTTATCCGGCGCGCCGCCGCGCTCACTGAACAGGGCGACTCGCATAAACTGCGCGATCCGCGGCCGCCCGGCCGCACGCCCGACCGGTGACCGCCCTGCACTCCGCCGCCCCACCGCTGCTGCACGCCCGCGGCCTGCGCTTCGCGCGCAACGACGAGCCCGTGTTCGGGCCGCTGGACTTCGCGGTCGAAGCCGGCGAGGCGCTGCTGGTGCAAGGCGACAACGGCGCCGGCAAGACCACTTTATTGAGAGTGCTGGCGGGGCTGCTGCGCGCCGACGACGGCGAGGTCGCGCTCGACGGCGAGCCGGCCGACCCGGCCCGGCGCGCGCGCGCGATCGCCTACCTGAGCCACCTGCCCGGCCTCAAGGCCGACCTCAGCGCGGTCGAGAACCTGGAGTTCCTGTGCGGCCTGCACGGCCGCCGCCCGAGCCAGAACCCGGCGCGCGCGCTGGCCACGGTCGGCCTGGCCGGCTACGAGGACGCGCTGGCGCGGCAGCTGTCGGCCGGACAGAAGAAGCGCCTGTCGCTGGCGCGGCTGTGGATGTCGCCGGCGCCGCTGTGGCTGCTCGACGAGCCCTACGCCAACCTCGACCTGGAAGGCATCGAGCTGGTCAACCGCATGGTCCAGGCGCACCTGCGCGAAGGCGGCGCCGCGCTGGTGACCACCCACGGCGCCTACGCCGCACCGCCGGTGCGCACCCGTCTGCTGGTGTTGGAGAAAGCCGCATGAGCGCGCCGGCACGGAGCCAGGCGACGCCCACGACGCCCGCCGCGAACGTGACCGTCGTCGCGCCCGGCCTAATCGGCGCGGCCCGCGCCCTGATCGCGCGCGACCTGCGCCTGCTCTGGCGCCGTCGCGGCGATGCCCTGCAACCGGCGCTATTCGCGTTGTTGATGGTGGCGCTGTTCGCCTTGGCGCTCGGCGGCGACCACGCCGCGCTGGCCAAGGTCGCCGCCGGAGTGCTGTGGCTGGCCTGCCTGCTGGCCGGGCTGCTGGCGCTGGACAGCCTGTTCCGCGGCGACGCCGAGGACGGTTCGCTCGAACAATGGATGCTGGCGCCGGTGCCGCTGGGTTGGCTGGTCGCGGTGCGCACCTTCACCCACTGGGCGACCACCTCGCTGCCGCTGTTGATCGCCGCGCCGGTGCTCGGCGAATTGCTGTACCTGCCGCGCGAGCAATTGCCGGTGCTGTTGCTGTCGCTGGCGCTGGGCACGCCGGTGTTGAGCTTGCTCGGCGCAGTGGTCGCGGCGCTGACGGTCGGGATGCGGCGCTCTGGTATCCTCGTGGCGCTGTTGGCCCTGCCGTTGTACGTACCGGTGCTGGTGTTCGGCGCCGGCAGCGTGGCCCGGGCGGCCCAAGGATTGGACCCGGTCGGCGGCTTGTTGCTGCTGGCCGCGATTTTGGCGGTAACGCTGCTGCTGGCGCCGCTGGCGGCCGCTGCGGCAATCCGCATCGCGCTGAACTGACGGCGCGGCGGCATAGTCCCAAGGCTGCACCCCGCAACGCCACGTCCTTAAACCGCGCGCCGCAGGGCGCGCACCACCGTCCAGGCCGCCGCGTGCGCCCAGACGCCAGACCGCGAACGAACCGCTGAATGAATCCGCTCGTCCTGTGGTTCCACAAACTCGGCTCGCCGCCCCTGTTCGACCGCTTCGCCGCGCGCTGGGCGCGCTGGGGCTACGGACTGGGCCTGCTGGTCATGGCCTGGGGCATCTACGGCGCCTTGTTCGTGGTGCCGCCGCACAGCGAGCAGCTCGACGGCTTCCGCATCTTCTACATCCACGTGCCGAGCGCGTGGATGAGCCTGGCGGTGTTCGCGCTGATGGCGATCTACTCGGCCATCGCCCTGGTCTGGCGGATCAAGCTGTGCGAGATCCTGGCGATGGCGTGCGCGCCGATCGGCGCCGGCTTCACCCTGATCACCCTGGCCACCGGCTCGATCTGGGGCAAGCCGATGTGGGGCACCTGGTGGGAATGGGACCCGCGCCTGACCACCGAGCTGATCCTGCTGTTCCTGTACCTGGGCGTGATCGGCCTGTACCACGCCATCGACGACCGCCGCAACGCGGCGCGCGCGGCCGGATTGCTGGCCATCGTCGGGGTCGCGCTGCTGCCGGTGATCCGTTACTCGGTGGTGTGGTGGAACTCGCTGCACCAGGGCTCGACCATCAACATGTTCGGCCAGTCGCACATGGACGCGAGCATGCTGCCGCCGCTGATCTGGATGCTGATCGGGACCAAGCTGTGGTTCGTCGGCGCGCTGCTGTCGCGCGCGCGCGCCGACAACCTGCGCCGCGAATCGGGCAAGGCCTGGGTCGCCGAACTGGTCGCGGGCAAGCGCGCATGACCCACCTTCCCTACATCGTCGGCGCCTACGCCGTGTTCGTGGTCGTGCTCGGCTGGGATTATCTCGCCACCGCGCTGCGGATCCGCCGCGAACTGCGCCTCGCCCGCCAGCGCGCCGAGCGCGCGCAAGCCCGCCCCGCGTCGCGCGACGACGCCTCCACCGAGTTGAGCCGATGAATCCGACCCGCCGCCGCCGTCTGCTGTGGGTGCTGGGCCTGGTCGCCGCCGCCGGCCTCGCCACCGCCTTGGTCGCCACCGCCCTGCAACGCAACATCGCCTACCTCTACACGCCCAGCGAAGTGCTGCGCGGCGAAGCCGGCGGGCAGGCGCGCTTCCGTCTCGGCGGCATGGTCGCCGGCGGTTCGTTCCAGCGCGCGCCGGGCTCGCTCGACGCGCATTTCAAAGTCACCGACGGCGACGCGCTGATGCCGGTCAAGTACACCGGCATCCTGCCCGATCTGTTCCGCGAGAAGCAGGCCGTGGTCGCCACCGGCCGCATGCAGGGCGACACCTTCGTGGCCGAGGAGATCCTGGCCAAGCACGACGAGACCTACGTGCCCAAGGAAGTCGCCGACAAGATGGGCCAGGCGCACAAGAAGCACGATGTGGCGGCGCCCGGCGGCAAAGAGGCCGCGCGTTGATCGCGGACGCAGCGGCGTCGCCGCGCGACCGCGGCGACCGCGGCGACGGTGGCTCGAACCTCGCGACCCGCGTTTTCTTCATTTTCGACAAGGCGCCGCCGCATGCTGCCTGAACTCGGCCAGATCGCCCTCATCCTCGCCCTGCTGATTTCGATCCTGCAGGCGGCCCTGCCGCTGGCCGGCGCGCAACGCGGCATCGATTCGTGGATGGCGATGGCGCGGCCGGCGGCGTACTCGCAGCTGGTGCTGGTCGCGTTCGCGTTCGCGATCCTGACCCAGGCCTTCGTGACCCAGGACTTCTCGCTGCGCTACGTCGCCGAGAACAGCAATTCGCTGCTGCCGGTGGCGTATCGCTACTCGGCGGTGTGGGGCGCGCACGAAGGCTCGCTGCTGCTGTGGGCGCTGGTGCTGGCGCTGTGGACCGGCGCGGTCGCGCGCTTCTCGCAGGCCCTGCCGGCGCCGGTGATCGCTCGCGTGCTCGGGGTCATGGGCGTGGTCAGCGTCGGTTTCCTGGCGTTCCTGATCTTCACCAGCAATCCGTTCGCGCGGCTGCTGCCGGCGGTGGCCGAAGGCCGCGACCTCAATCCGCTGCTGCAGGATCCGGGCCTGATCATCCACCCGCCGATGCTGTACGCCGGCTACGTCGGCTTCAGCGTGCCGTTCGCGTTCGCCATCGCCGCATTGCTCGACGGCAAGATCGACGCGCGCTGGCTGCGCTGGACCCGGCCGTGGACCAACGTCGCCTGGGCCTTCCTGACCCTTGGCATCGCGCTGGGCTCGTGGTGGGCGTACTACGAACTCGGCTGGGGCGGCTGGTGGTTCTGGGATCCGGTCGAGAACGCCAGCTTCATGCCGTGGCTGGCCGGCGCGGCGCTGCTGCATTCGCAGGCGGTCACCGAAAAGCGCGGCAGCTTCCGCGGCTGGACCTTGCTGCTCGCCATCGCCGCGTTCTCGCTGTCGCTGCTGGGCACCTTCCTGGTCCGCTCCGGCGTGCTGACCAGCGTGCACGCGTTCGCCGCCGATCCCTCGCGCGGATTGTTCGTGCTGATCTTCCTCGGCGTGGTCATCGGCGGCTCGCTGCTGTTGTACGCGCTGCGCGCGCCGTCGGCGCAGGACGATCCCGGCAAGCCGTTCGACTTCTCCTCGCGCGAAACCCTGCTGTTGGCCAACAACCTGCTGCTGACCACCGCCTGCGCGATGGTGCTGCTCGGCACGCTGTACCCGTTGCTGGCCGACTCGCTGAACCTCGGCAAGATTTCGGTCGGCCCGCCGTACTTCGCGCTGATGTTCGTGCTGCTGATGGCGCCGCTGGTGCTGCTGCTGCCGTTCGGCCCGCTGTTCCGCTGGCAGCGCGAGCAGGCCTCGCGGCCGGCGGCGATGCTGGTGCCGTGGGCCGGGCTCGCGCTCGGCGGCGCGATCGCCGGGTACTTCCTCGCGCCGCAAGGCCCGCTCAAGGTCGCCGCCGGCGTCGGCGGCGCGCTGTGGGTCGCGGCCGGCACCGCGCGCTTCGTGTGGTCGCGCCTGCGCGGCGACGGCGCGCGCTCCGGCGCCAAGCGCTTCACCGCCGAGATGCTCGGCATGACCCTGGCCCACTTCGGCGTCGCCGTGTTCCTGATCGGCGCATTGCTGGTCGAAGGCCTCAGCGTGCAGCGCGAAGTCGCGCTGGCGCCCGGCAAGAGCCTGGACCTGGGGCGCTACTCGTTCCGTTTCGACAACGTCAAGCACAGCGTCGGCCCGAACTACGAAGCCGATTACGGCACCGTGACCGTGTTCGACGGCGACCGCCAGCTGACCGTGCTGCATCCGGAGAAGCGCGCCTACGCCAGCGGCGGCCAGGTCATGACCGAAGCGGCGATCTCGCGCGGCGTTACCCGCGACCTGTACGTCGCCCTCGGCGAACCGCTCGGCAACGGCGCCTGGGCGGTGCGCGTGCACATCAAGCCGTTCGTGCGCTGGATCTGGATCGGCGCGCTGCTGATGATGCTCGGCGGTTTCGTCGCTGCGGCGGACCGGCGGTTCCGGGTCAAGGCCGACGCGCGCGCCGGCGCGGCGCCGCGACCGGCGGACGCGACGGTCGCGGGCACGAGCGCCATCGCAGGAGAGCAACAAGCATGAACACCCCCGTCCCCAACGGCGGCGCGCGCCGCGACAAGGCCCGCTGGCTGCCGCTGGCGATCTTCGCCGCGCTGGCGGTGCTGCTGGCTGCGGGCGTGTGGCTCAGCCGCAACCCCGACCGCGAGAAACTGCCGTCGCCGCTGATCGGCAAGCCCGCGCCGCAGTTCTCGCTGCCGGTGCTGCACGAAGCCGGGCACCTGATCTCGACCCAGGACCTGCGCGGCGCGCCGTACCTGCTCAACGTCTGGGGCAGCTGGTGCCCGGCCTGCCGCGACGAGCACCCGGTGCTGACCCGCTTCGCCGAAACCAAGCGCGTGCGCGTGGTCGGCTTCAACTGGAAGGACGAGCACGCCGACGCGCTGCGCTGGCTGGAGCAGTACGGCAACCCCTACTTCGTCGTCGTCGCCGACTACGAAGGCAAGGCGGCGATCGACTGGGGCATCTACGGCGCGCCGGAAACCTTCCTGGTCGACGCGGGCGGCATCGTGCGCTGGAAGTTCGTCGGGCCGCTGACCGACAAGGTGATCCGCGACGAGTTGATTCCCGAGCTGGAAAAACTCGGGCCCGAGCCGAACGGGACCGCGCGGTGAGCCGGCCGCGATCCCAGGCCGCCGCAGCCGGCGGCCGCCGCTTCGCCGTCGCCACGCGCAACGCGTTGGCCGCCGCGGCGCTGGCGCTTGGCCTGAGCCTGTCGCTGGCGGCGCCGCTGTCCGCGCAGCCGGCCAGCGACCCGCAGCCGCTGCGCTACAACGACACCGCCGAGGAACGCCGTTTCCACGCCCTGGTCGCCGAGCTGCGCTGCGTGATGTGCCAGAACCAGTCGCTGGCCGATTCCAACGCCCAGATCGCCCACGACCTGCGCCGCGAAGTGCTGGAGCTGATGCGCCAGGGCAAGAGCGACGCGCAGATCAAGGAGTTCCTGGTCGAACGCTACGGCGAGTTCGTGCTCTACCGTCCTCGTGTTGAATCCACCACCTGGCTGTTGTGGTTCGGCCCGGCGCTGGTGCTGTTGGCCGGCGGGTTCCTGGTCGCGCGGGTGATCCGCTCGCGCGGCGACGGTTCCGGCGCCACCGACGGCACGGCCACCGACTTGGGACGCAACCGGCGCGACGGCGACGAGGAACAGGAGTGGTGATGGCGGTGACGATGGGTTCGGGTTCCACCGCCATGTTCGCGATGGCGGGCGCGGCGCTGGTGATGTTCGTGCTCGGCTACGCCCTGCATCCGCTGTGGCGCGCGCGCCCGGCGCTGGGCGCGGGCCTCGGCGTGGCGATGGCGCTGGCGACGCTGGCGCTGTACCTCGGCCTGGGCACGCCGCGCGCGCTGCACTCCGAGCAGCGGCGCGCGCCGCAGACTCTGGCCGACGCGGTGACCCAGCTGGAAGCCGAGCTCGAACGCGATCCGAACCAAATCGAAGGCTGGCGCCTGCTGGCCAGCGCCTACACCGCCGAAGGCCTGGCGGTGAAGGCGCGCGACGCTTACGCGCGCGCGGTCAAGCTCGCTCCGGACAACCCCGACCTGCTCGCCGAGGCCGCCGAGGCGCGCGCCCTGGCCACGCGCGAACGCCGCTTCGACGAAGGCGCGGTGGCGATGCTCGAACACGCGCTGGAGCAGCAACCGATGCACCAGCGCGCGCGCTGGTTCCTCGGCATCGCCCAGCGCCAGGCCAACCGGCCCGCCGACGCCGCCAAGACCTGGGAACCGCTGCTGGCGGTGGTCCAGCCGGGCACCGCGGCGAGCCTGATCGACCAGATCAACGGCGCGCGCAAGGACGCCGGCCTGGAGCCGCTGGCGCTGCCGGCGCCGACCGCCGCGCCGGGCGCCGCGACCGCGGGCGGTCCGGGCCTCAAGGTCCGGGTCGAACTGGCGCCCGCGCTCAAGGCCAAGCTGCCGGCCAGCGCCAGCGTGTTCGTGCTGGCGCGCCAGGACGGCGGCCCGCCGATGCCGGTGGCGGTCGAGAAGCACCCGCTGGCGGCGTTCCCGCTCGACGTCGTGCTCGACGACGGCGACAGCCCGATGCCGACGATGAAACTCTCGCAGTTGCCGAAGGTGCAGGTGCTCGCGCGCGTGTCCGCGTCGGGCAACGCGATCCCGCAGCCGGGCGATCTGGCCTCGGCGCCGCAGAGCGTGGCCAGCGACCGCAAGGACACGGTGGTGGTGGTGATCGACCGCGTGGTCGAGTGACTCGCTGAAGCGGTCGTCACAGGACCAGCTTCGAACTTCAGTCCGTAGTCCTGCTCCGATGGCCGGCGCGGTCCCGGCCATATCGCGATAACGCATTCGCCGTTCCCGTCGCACCACCGTGCCGCGACGATGGTTTAGGCTGCACCGCGACCGCCGCGCGCCCGTTCGCGCGGCCCACCCGTTCGCCAGAACGCCGGCCCGCGCCGGCCACACGAGCAAGGCATGACCGAATTCATCCCGCCCGGCACCCGCCATATCGCCCTGCCCTCGCCGTTTCCGATGAAACGCGGCGGCGCCCTGACCGGCGCGCGCATCGCCTACGAAACCTGGGGCGAGCTCAACGCCGCGCGCGACAACGCGGTGCTGATCGTCACCGGCCTGTCGCCCGACGCACACGCCGCAGCCAACCCCGGCAACCCGGAACCGGGCTGGTGGGAGGCGATGCTCGGCCCCGGCAAGCCGATCGACAGCGAACACTGGTTCGTGATCTGCGTGAACTCGCTCGGCAGTTGCAAGGGCTCGACCGGCCCGGCCTCGGTCGACGCCGCCAGCGGCGAGCTGTACCGCCTGGAATTCCCCGAACTCTCGGTCGAAGACGGCGCCGACGCCGCCGCGCACGTGGTCCGCGCGCTCGGCATCGAACGGCTGGCCTGCGTGATCGGCAACTCGATGGGCGGCATGACCGCGCTGGCCTTGCTGGTGCGCCACCCGGGCCTGGCCCGCGCCCACATCAACATCTCCGGCGCGGCGCGCGCGCTGCCGTTCTCGATCGCGATCCGCTCGCTGCAACGCGAAGCGATCCGGCTGGACCCGCAATGGAACCAGGGCCGCTACGACGAGACGAATTACCCCGAATCGGGCATGCGCATGGCGCGCAAGCTCGGCGTCATCACCTACCGCTCGGCCTTGGAATGGGATGGACGCTTCGGCCGCGTGCGCCTGGACTCCGACCGCCTCGACGAGGAGCCGTTCGGCCTGGAATTCGAGGTCGAGAGCTACCTGGAAGGCCACGCCCGCCGCTTCGTGCGCCGCTTCGACCCCAATTGCTATCTGTACCTGAGCCGCTCGATGGACTGGTTCGACCTCGGCGATTACTGCGGCGGCGGCGACGGCCTCGACAATGATGAACAGGTGCGGCGCGGCCTCGCCTCGATCCGGATCGAAAAAGCCCTGGCCATCGGCGTGCACACCGACATCCTGTTCCCGTTGCAGCAGCAGCGCGAAATCGCCGACGGCCTGCGCGCCGGCGGCGCCGACGCGCGCTTCCTGCCGCTGGAATCGCCGCAGGGCCACGACGCCTTCCTGGTCGACATCGGCCGCTTCGGCCCGGCCGTGGCCGGATTTCTCGCCGAGCTGCGGACGGGCGTAGAATCGGCGGCATGAACGCCACCGACGCCCTGCCCGATCTCGACTTCCCCGGCCACGACAAGCTGGTCGCCGCCATCGACGCCGCGGTCGCCGCCGGCGACGAGCACGCGGTCACCGCGGCCTTGCGCAATACCCTGTGCAAGATGATCCGCGACCGCGACGTCAACCTGCCCGATTGCGTGTTCGACCCGATCGACGACCACTACGCCCGCCGCGAGCTCTACCGCAGCCCGGAACTGGGCTACAGCGTGGTCGCGATGACCTGGGGCCCCGGCCAGGGCACGCCGATGCACGACCACAGCGGCCTGTGGTGCGTGGAAGGCGTGTGGGACGGCGAGCTGGAGATCACCCAGTTCGAACTGCTCGAACGCAACGGCGAGAACTTCCGCTTCCGCGCCGCCGGCGGCATGCACGCCGGCCCCGGCAGCGCCGGCAGCCTGATCCCGCCGCACGAGTACCACACCATCCGCAACGCCAGCCAGGATTCGGTCGCGGTGTCGCTGCACATCTACAAGGCGCCGATGGAATGCTGCTCGATGTTCGTGCAGCGCGAAGGCGAATGGTTCCGCCGGGTCGACAAGACGCTGGAAACCGATCAGGCGGCTTGAGCCGTCGGCCAGGCGCCAGCGCAACGGGCGAAGACGCAAGCGCTTCGCCCGTTTTTGTTTGAATCGTTTTTGTTCGCCCCGCCTTTGTTCGACCCGTGCTTGTCCCGCCCGCTTTTCGCCCGCCGCGTTTTCGTAGCCGTCGCCCGCCTTCAGGCCAGCCCATGCTCACCGACCTGCTCCTCGCCGCCACCCACCACCTGCTGGTGTTCGCGCTGATCTCGATGCTGGTCGCCGAATCGGTGCTGCTGCGCGGCCCCGTCGATGCGGCGACGCTGCGCCGGCTGGCCGGGCTCGACGCCGGCTACGGCCTCAGCGCGGTCGCGCTGCTGGTCGTCGGCGTGCTGCGCCTGCTGTACGGCGTCAAAGGCATGGACTTCTACAACCACAACCCATGGTTCCATGCCAAGTTCAGCCTGTTCGTGCTGGTCGCTTTGCTGTCGATCCTGCCGACCGTGCGGTTCCTGCGCTGGCGCCGCGCGCTCAAGCGCGACCCGGACTTCCTGCCCGACCCGCGCCAGATCGGCGCGCTGCGCCTGTTGATCCGGCTGGAACTGGTCGCCGTGGCCGGCATCTTCGTCTGCGCCGCGGCGATGGCGCGCTACGGCGGCTTCTGAGCGCAGCCGCACCCCAGGCATGACCGCCGCCGCGCTCGACTTCGCCGGCCACCTCCTGATCCTGTCCGGCCCGCCCGGCGCCGGCAAGACCACGCTCGCGCGCGCCCTCGCCGCGTTGCCGGGCTCGACCAAGGCGCATCTGCACGCCGACGATTTCTTCCAGGCGATCAAGCACGGCGCGATCTCGCCGTACCGGCCCGAGGCGCACGCGCTGAACGCGACGGTGATGCAAGCGCTCGCGGCCGCCGCGCACGGCTATGCCGCCGGCGGCCTGCTCGCGGTGGTCGACGGCGTGATCGGCCCGTGGTTCCTGGCGCCGTTCCGCCGTCTCGCGGTGCCGGTGCATTACGTTGTGCTGCAGCCGCCGTTGCAGACCGCGATCGAGCGCTGCCGCACGCGCGGCTACGGGCTCGACGACGCGGCCACGATCGCCGCCTTGCACGCGCAGCTGTCGGCCCTGGACGGGCTGCAAGCGCATGCGCTGCCCATCGGCGAAGCGACCCCGGACCAGTCGCTGTCGCGGGTCATCGCAGCGCTCGCCAGCGGCGCGTTCGCGCTCGAACGTTGAACGCCGCGGATCGCGCGGCGCACAGCGTTCGCAACAAGTCCTGCCCGTGCATCGGCGCCCGCGTGGGGCGCCGTTGGCCGGATCCCGGCCGGCCGAAACGGCCGGCGCGGCCTGCGATTACAGCGTGACCAAGGTCAGCCCGTAGCGCTCGAGAATCGGATTGACCGGCTGGAACCAGGTGAACGCACCGAACATGCCGCAGTTGCTCTGCGCGCCGGGCGGAATATTGGCCGCCGAGGTCACGCCCTGCGCCTGCTCGGAGACATCGATCCAGCCGCCGCCGGAATCGCCGTAGCCGGCGCAGGCGTTGGTCTGGGTGAGCCCGTACACGATCCCGCCGATGCCGCTGCTGTTCGGCGCGATGTTGACGGTGACGTTCTTGGCGTTGACGAAACCGCACTGATAACCGGTCTTGTAACCCGAGCGGCACACCACCGAGTTGTGGAACGACTCGTAGCTGCCGCGCACGAAGAAGAAGCCGCCGGCGTAGTTGGTCACCAGCGGCAGCAGTTCGTGCTGATCGCCGACCGCGACCCAGGCGCGGTCGGCGACCGGAAACTCCGACCCGGCGATGTGGCCGATCGGCGCGCCGTCCATCCAGATCGACTCGCCGGCGACGCCGCAATGGCCCGCGGTGACGAAGCCCTTGGTCGCGCCCTGGCGGACCGCGAACCCGATCGAACACGAAGGCTGCGCGTTCTTCTGATAACCGACTCCGGTGTAGATCTGCGAACTCGCCTGCGGCGCGGCGTCCATGCGCTCGAAGCGCAGCACGCGGCTGTCGGCGCCGCTGTACGCGGCGAAATCGACCGCCCGCTCCAGCGCCTGCGGCGACATCCTCACCAGCACCGAATTGCTGGCCGGATCGACGTGCCACGCGTACACGCCGTCGAGCGGCCGGGTGATTCCAGGCAGGCGCAACCGCGAGCTGGCGTCCAGCCGGGCCTTGGCCGCGTCCAGCTCGGCGAGGCTGTAACGCACCTTGCGCAACGTCGTACCCGCCGGCGCGTCGGTCGCGCGCGGATCGGACGAAGCGACGATCAAGCGCACCGTGCCGTCGTCGCCGTTCTCGATCCAACTGCCGGCGTAATGCGCGCCCCAGCGGCGCTGCGCCTGCGCGACGCGCTGCGGCGCTTCGCGCTCGATGCGCAGCCACTGCGCGGTTTGCGCCGCGGACAGGCCCAGATCGCGCTGCGCGGCTTTGCGCAGCTCAGGGTTGGCTGGGAACGCCTCGGCCGGAGACGGCGAAGCCACGGCCGCAGACGCGGCCAGACACAAAACCGATGAAATCAGAGCGCGGGCGCCAAGGCGCGAGCGCGAAAGCACGGCGGGCATGCGAACCTCCTGTTGGATGCGGTATGGAAAACGCCGGACCGCGCCGAGGCCGGCGCGGCCGCATCCGCCGCGGAGGTCTTTCCGATGAGCCGCGCGCGAATGCGCGATCAGCTAAGCGCGCCGCCGCAGCGCGCGCACTTGCGTCGGTCACAGAAAGCGATTGTCCAGCCGATAAACGCAACCAATGCGCGCTCCGCCTGTGCGGCGGCGCACGTCGCGGCAAATCGATACATCCCGCAGGTTCGCCGTACCGCCGGCTCGAAGCGTTGGTTCGAGCCGGCCGCGCGCAGCGCGCGGATCAGAACACTTCCTGCACCTGGGTCACCTTGCCGTCGCGCACGGTGATCAACACGGTCTTGTTGCCGAGGAAGTATTCCATCCGTTCGCCCTCGTTGGCGCCGAACTTGTTTTCCACCGGCACGGTACGGCTGGGCTGGCCGGCGACTTCGAACACCCGGCCGACCGGATCGCCGACGCGGATGATCTTGTTGCCGAAAGCGACGGACTGGGCGAACGCCGCGAACGACAGCGCGGCAAGCAGCACGGTAGCGAGGATCTGGCGCACGGCAACTCCTTTGGGTGGCGCTTGGGGGATGGTTACTGCGCGGATCGTACCGATTCCGTGTCATCGCGCCTACTTACAAATCACACTTTTACATGCTTCGCGGCGAGCTGGCCGGATTGGGAAAACGCCGGCAAGAAAAAACGTTTTCACGCTTCCACGGCTGGATATCGGTGCATTGGGGCACCAGCGGTCAAGCAGGCGCCTGCGGCAAGACCGGCCTGCCCGAGAACGCATGAGGGCCATGCAAAGACGCCGGGAAAGAGTGCGTCCCACGGATTGGTGCAGCCGTGACGGCCCCGCGATACCCTGGCCCGCGGTGATCGCCCACCGACCGCGCGCCGGAAACCGATTCGGGCAACAGGCGACCGCTGTCGCCATCCACCAGACTGCAAACACAGGCCATGCTCTACACCCGGTTCGAAATCGGCGCAGGCGCGCCTATCCCCGAAGACGATCAAGGCCCTTTCGGCCCCGTCGCGGAACTGATTCCTTTCCAGCCCGAGCGGTTGACCACGCAGCAGGTCGCGGGTCGCCGCATCGATGAAGTTTCGTTCCATCTCGGCACTTACGGCATGGGCACCCCGGCCTTTTTCGGATTGCGCCTGGGGACGGACTGGCTGGTCGTCGCCCTGTGGGGCGCCAGTGGCTGGATCGTGGCCGAAAACCGGCATGTCTGGGACTCGCACTATCTCCGCAACGGTTCGCCGCGCCCTTGGGTAGACGGTGGCGACGACGAATTTTCCGCGCGGGTGATCGGACGCGCCATCGCGTCCGCGGAAGTTCATGCGACCTCGATGGAACTGATCCTGGACGACGGTTTCGCCATTCGCATAGATCCCGACCCCGCGACCCGCCCCGTCCACACTGGATCGCTCAAGCCGCAGGCCTTCAAACCAGACGACGACCTGAGGAAATCGGTGTTCCTCTGCCCGACCGACGATTTGTGGGTGTAGCCGGGCGAACCACCCGACTCAAATCGGCGTCTGCTGCCCCACCGCATGCGCCAGATGCGAAATCGCCTGGCTCATGCCTTCGCGGAACAGCAGGTCCGGCGCGTTGGCCAGGCAGCGCGGATCGCGCACCACGCCGAGCGCGGCGGACGAATCGCCGGACGGCACCCGCGCGACCAGGTCCATCGCGAACTCGCGGTAGGCCGCGCACTCGCCTTTCATCCTGGCCAGGTCCTCGGCCATGAACTGCAGCTGTTGCTGCATGTATTGCATTCCCTCTTTGAGCTCCTGCAGCGCGGCGTGTTCGATCACGTCGTTCCCCAATGGCAGGTAGGTCGGTCGCGCCAGCGTACCCCAAGCCACGCGCAGAAAAACAAGGCGCCGGTCGGATCCTTCGGCAAGCGATCCAGGCGCGCAGGGCCCGGCCGACGCGGCCACGACCGATGGCCGCTGCCGTCGCCGATCTACGTTGTCGGCCCCGATCGCTGCGCTGGGCGCGGGCGCCGTCGGCGTCGCGGCCGCAGACGATCGCCGTCGGCGCGGCCGCCGCGACGAACCCGTCAGTCGCGCGAACGCCGGTGCGAAGGACGTTCGGTCCAGGGCGTCTTTATCGTCGGGTTCGGCGGCTGCGGTTCGGTGTTCGCGGCCAGGGGCTGCAGCCGCACCAATGTGTAGTGGCCGTCGCCGAGCAGGTCGAAGCGGCCGGACGGATCCAGCAAGATCGCCTCGCGGCTCAGGAACGTCTCGCGCCCGGCCTGCGGCGGACGCAGCCGGCTGCACAAGGCCAGGTCCACTTCGAGCTTGCTGGTGCCGTTGCGATGCCAGGGATGGCCCGGCACCAGGCGGCTGACCATCGCCGCCTCCAATTCCACGACGACCTCGTTTCCGCTGATCGATTCGCAGCGGCCGATCGCGATGTCGAAACTGTCCTGCATGGCGGCCTCATCGGGAGACGAGCGTGAGCTTGCTGTTCAATCGGGCTTCCTGCATCAATCCGCGCAGCCGGGCTTCGATCAACGGCAGCCCGGCCAGGCGCGAAGACGCCCGCAGGGAATAGACCGGCGTCCTGCGACCGAGAATGGTGCGGCTGTTGCGTTGCACGGAGATGTTGGTGGAGCCGCAGGCCCGCATCCAGATCAGACGCAGGGCTTCCGGACCGATGGTCTGGTCTGCGGGCAGAGTGAACTGAAACCATTCGACGTGATGTTCCATCGGCGCCGTCTCTCCGCATCGGATTGGCCAGTATGCGCGTCGGGCCGCTGAATCCAGGCAGTCGCGGCCGAAAATAAATCGCTGGCGCAGGTTCGGCGTTGGGCGTAGGGTGAGCGAGCAAACACTCGCGGTAATCGCCGTCTTGCGATTTCGACGGGCCTGCCGATCCGATCGATCGAAACCGTCGCCTCGCCTCGCCTCGCCTCGCCGCGACCGCGGATGACGCGGGCCATCCGATACTTTCCGCCGGAACAACGCCGCATGCGCCCTTACGACGGCGTCGACTATCGATACTCGTCGGTCGATGCCGACAAGACCCAGGCCTACACGATCATCGCCAACATACTCGGCGTCCCGTTCAGCGCCACCGGACTGGAATACGAACTGAGCTTCTACTCCGGCGGGACCGGTTGCGACGATCGCCTCGCGATCAGATTCAAATCCGAGCCCATCGATTGGGACGCCGTCCATCGGCACCTGCAATTGCACCGCCTCGGCAGCGAGACCGATTCGGCGCTCGCCTGCGACCTGTTCGACGGGATCGTGGACGAAGCGTCGCCGGCGACATGCATCGACCCGGTGGTCCGCCGTTTCATCAACTCCCAGAAAAGAACGTTCCAGGACGTTTGCGACGGCGCCTGCGAGATCGCCTACACCGACCAAAGCCACGTCAACACCTGGTGCTTCGTCTGGCGCAAGGACGGCTGGGCGAATTACCTTTTCTTCGATCAGGGCTGACGGCCGCGGAGTTTCAGGCGGCCCGGCCGATTCGCCAATCGCGGGTTTTCCCGGCCCGCGAACCGCGATGGCCAACGCACGGCATCGGAGCAACAGGGCGCACATGGTAGCGTTGCGAAACTCGCCGGCTGCGGCTGTCGCCCCGATCCGAACCGAAATGAAAATCTCGACTGTTGGCTACGCCTTGACCGCCCTCGCCGGCATCGTTTTGAGTTTGGCTTTGGAGTTCGACGTACCAGAAGGGGCGCCGATACATCGGTTCGCCGTCGTCGAGAATTGTTATGCCCCGACCGGCAGATACGCCAACTCGACCAACGTCAAATGCAACGTGACGCTGGACGGCGGCAGCCGGCAAACGCTGTGGTCGCGACGATCTTTCGAGCCCGGGCAGCGCATTCACGTCGAGGGCAGGATCACGCGCTACAGCGGCCGCGAATATCTGCAGATCCCGGACGACCCGTAGCTCGATGCGAACCGGACTGTGTCGCCTGCGCGCGGTCGCCGCAAACCGGCGCATCGCCTGTCCGGCTCGGCGGCCGCACCGACCGCGACAGGCGCAGCTCGGGGCTCGAATCGGCGCCGTCTTGCCGGCTCGCGCCAGGTCGCCGGCATTCCCGCAAGCGCTCGGACAGCGACAGCGCGAAGCCGGATCCGGTACGCGCCTTGTACGAGTACGGTTCGGCCGCGCAAAACAAAAGGGCCAGGCTGCGAAGCCTGACCCTTTGTCTTGAATGGTGCCGGAGGTGGGACTCGAACCCACACGCTTTTAAGGGCGGCGGATTTTGAGTCCGCTGCGTCTACCGATTCCGCCACTCCGGCAGCGGGCCGCGCATTATACCCAGGCCGCAGGCCGGCGTCTGCCCCGTCGCGATCAGGTCGGGCGACGCGGCGGATCGGGGTCGGCGACGGCCGGCGGCGGGTCCGGGCGCTCGCGCTCGCGCTCGCCGCGCGCGGCCGCTTCGGCGCCGCGGGCGTCGGCGGCCGCGGCGATGCCCGCCGCGGGCGGCCAGCGGCCGACGGTGCAGTGGATGGCGGCGGCGGTCAGCATGGTCAGGTCTCCGGATGGGGACGGCGGCACCCCAGGCAGCGTCGCAGGCGGCCGTGACGGCTGCGCTGCGGGCGCGACAACAGGCCGCCGCACGGACATTGCGGCTCCCTGCCGCGTTCCCAGCGCCACAGGCGCCAGAACGAATGGGCGAGCATCGCCGCGGCTGCGCCGAGACCGCCGAACTGCAGGCACTGCGACAACTGCGCGTACGATCCGCCCGGCCACCGCGCGGCCGCGCCGGCGGCCTCGACCGGCAAGCTGCCCAGGGCGAGCGCGCCTGCGGCCACCACCGCGGCCGGCGCGAACAACTGCAACAACATTCGGGCGCCACGATTCATCGATTGACTCTCCCCACGAGCCGGCTGGGCAACAAGCCGGCTAGGAAAACGGGGATGGGTCTCAGCCGATGAGACGGTGGCCAGAATATGGCCAGCCTTCCGCGTCGGCCTCTGCCATAGGTCCCAAGGCCGATCGGCCGCTTGCCGGTGGCGGCGCGCGTGTTGTTGTGAACAACTATGCGTCGATGGCGGGACTAGAATGCGCGCATGTGCCTGATCGCCCTCGCCTGGCAACACCATCCCCGTTACCGCTTGGCCTTGATCGCCAACCGCGACGAAGCCCACGCCCGCCCGACCGCGCCGGCCGGCGCCGATCCGGACGATCCGCAGGTCTACGGCGGCCGCGACCTGTCGCAAGGCGGCAGCTGGCTGATGGTGTCCGCGCGCGGCCGCCTGGCCGCGGTGACCAATGTGCGCGACGGCCGCCAGTTCGAAACCGCGCCGCGTTCGCGCGGCGCGCTGGTGCGCGAGTTCGTGCGCGGCGCGATGAGCGCCGAAGACTGTCTCGAAAGCCTGCGCGCGCCGGCCGCCGAGTTCGGCCGCTTCAACCTGTTGCTGTGGGACGGCGCGCAACTGCGCTTCGGCAGCAACCATCCGCCGGCCGGCCACGGCCGGTTCCAGACCTTCGCGGTGACGCCCGGCGTGCACGCGATGACCAACGGCGCGTTCGACGCGGACTGGCCCAAGAGCGGGCTGGCCACGCGCGCGCTGTCGGCGTGGCTGGAATCGCCGGCCTCGCTGCAAGCGCCGCTGCGCGGCGCGGGCGAGGCGCCGTCGAGCGCCGATCCGGGCCTGGCGATGTTGCTCGCGGCGATGGCCGACACCACCATCGCGCCCGACGACGCCCTGCCCGACACCGGCGTGGGCCTTGAGTTGGAACGGCTGCTGTCGCCGCCGTTCGTGCTCGGGGAAACCTACGGCACGCGTTGCAGCACCATCGTGCTGATCGGCGAAGACGGGATCGACTTCATCGAGCGGCGCTACGGGCCGGGCGGCGCGCAGGCCGGAGAGAGTGCAGTGCGGTTGCCGTTGCGCGCGGCGGGCGGCTGAGCGGGAATGCGCGCCGTATATGATCGCGCATGAGATCGCGCGACGCGACCGTCCTCATTCGCTGAAAGCAACGGACTTCTAATCCGCTGCTTTTAAAGGCCTGCGGATTCGAATCCTACCTGCGTCACCCGCCAGCCGACTCTCACGGCCATGCGGATGCTGCCGCGCAAAAACAACGCACAAATGAGAAGACCCGGGCCTCGAGATGTTTCTCGGGTGTCCGGGTCTTCCGTTGTCGGAGCTACTTCAACGAACGGCTGTCCACTGGTTTTTCTCCGACGTGCGCAGAGTAGACCCGGCCGCGTTACGTGCCGGTCAAGCCGGCGTGAGCATGACGCTAGCGCGCGATCAGCGCGGCGGGCACTGCGGCACCGGCGGCGGCGGGCCGAAGCCCGGAATCGCGCCCTGGTACAGGTAGAACGGAATGCCGCTGGGGTAATAGCGGCTCGGGCTGCCGATGCAGGTCTTCCAGTACGAACCGGTGCCGTTGGTGCTGCTGGCGACGTCGCGATACAGCGTGCCGTCCAGGTAGGCGTCGCGCGGTTTCGCCGGGACGGTGTTGTTGTTGGTTTCGAACAGGTCGATCAGGCGGGTCAGGTCGTAGTGCGGATCCTTGTAGCTGCCGCAACGCACGCGGATGTCCTGGGTCGAGTTGTTGCAGCGGAAATACATCTCGGTCAGCACCGGGGCGAAGCCGGTGGTGCGCTGGTGGACCTTGCGGCCGTCCAGGAAGATTTCGGTCTGGCCGAAGTTCTGGGTCTGCCAGTACGCCACCAGCGCCTGCTCGCTGGCGAACGGTCCCTCGTTGTACTGCGCCTGGGCGGCGGCGGCGTGCGCCAAGCCGGCGGCGCCAATCAGCGCCAGCGCGATCGCTTTGAACGTCATCGATCCTGTCCTCGTTGCTGCGGTTCGCGGCGCCCGTCGTGAGCGCCGGGCCGGCGCGTCGCTGCGCCGGCGTCGAAGTACTCGCATTCACCGAGCAAAACGGCTCACGCCGCGTCGCGGCCGCTCACCCAGGCCACGGCCACCAGCCGCGCCCGGTCTGGGCGTAACGATCGGCCGCGCGCTCGAAGCGGTTGCGCACGCTGATGCCGCCGCAGGCGAGATACAGCGGCAGGAACAGCGGCCCCAGCACCATGTACTGGTAGACGTGGGCGCGTTCGTGATCGGCCAGGCAGATCGGCGCTTCGTCGCCGTGGCCGGCGTCGTGGGCGTAGGTGTGGCACTGCGAATCCAGATCGCCGCCGGTGTGCAGGATCACATTGCCGAGAGTGATCGCGCCGCCCGGCCCCCACGGCCAGTGATGGAACACCAGGGCGAGGTCGCGCCGGCGCAACCGCGCGCGCGCGCCGAACGGCAAGGCCAGCAGGCCGGCGATCAGGCCGAACGCGCTGACCGGCGAGGTCCAGACCACGCCGAGCGCGGTGCCGGCGGTTCGCAGCGCCGCGCCCAGTCAGCAGCCCTCTTCCGGCATCAACAGCCACAGCACCAGATACGCCAGCGCGACCGGCAACACGAACGTCGCCAGGGCCAGCACGACGAAGCCGGCGCGCACCAGCACCGGATTCCAGCGCAGGCGCAAGGCGAGACCGCCGCAGACGCCGGCGATCATGCGGTCGTGCCGCGAACGGCACAGGGTTCGGGTGGCGCTGCTCATCGCTCGCGGGCGCTCCGGCGGGGATCGGCGTGAATCGGCGGGATGTCGCGGCCAGTCTAGCGCGTAGCGGCGACGGCGGCGTCTACGGCCGCGCCGCGCGTAGCTGAACGAGTTTGGCTTGCAGCCACGCCGCCGATGTCGTCGCCGCGGCCCGGCCGCATTGCACCTGGTACGGCTTGCCGCTGAAGCTGCTTTCGCTGCCGGCGCGCTCGATGAACAGCTCGGCGGTGTCGGCCAGGCCGCGCTTGCGCAGGTACGCGAGCTTCTTGCGCAGATGCTGCTGGGCCTGGGCCGCGTCGTACCAGCTGCCGTTGCGTTCGAAGCGGCAGCCCGACTGGGCCAGCGCCTGGATCAGTTGCTCGGTTTCGCGCTCGGCCTGCGGCGAAGGCGCGGCGCGGGCCGGCGCGCTCAACGCGGCGGCCAGCAACGCGGCCGGCAAGAAGATGCGCGCGTTCATCGCGCCGGCGGCAGCTTGGCCAGCCATGCGCCGACCACGCCGGTCCAGATGTCGTAGCCGGCGCGGTTCATGTGCAGGCGGTCGCCGACGAACAGTTCCTCGCGCTGCGCGCCGTCGGCGTCGAGCATCGGGGTGAAGACGTCGAGGTAATCGACGCCGCGCACGCCGCGGGCGAAATCGCGCACCAGCGCGTTGGCCTCGCGCACCTGCGGCAGTATCGCCGCGCGCGACGGGCTCGGCTTGATCGCAACGAAGGCGATGCGCGCCTTCGGCGTGGCGGCCTGGACCTTGCGCACGAACGCGGCGAAATCGTCGCGCACCTGCCGCGGCGTGCGGCCTTCGTGCAGGTCGTTCTCGCCGGCGTAGAACACCACCGCACGCGGCTGGTAGGCGTTGACGATGCGGTCGGCGAAATACGTCGCGTCGTAGGCGCGCGAGCCGCCGTAGCCGCGGTTGATCAGCGCCGTGCCGGGGAAATCCTCGGCCAGCGTCGTCCACAGCCGGATCGAGGAGCTGCCGACGAACACCACCGCGCCCGGCATGCGGCGCACGCGCGCGTCTTCGGCTTCCCAAGCGCGCACCACCGGTTCCCATTCGGCCGGATCGCGCGGCGCGGTGCCCGCGGGCGTCGGGGCCTGGCTGTGCGCGGCGGTGTGCGGCGGCGCGGAAGCGCAGGCGGCGAGCAGGATCAGCAGCAGCGGCAACAGGAAACGGCGCATTCGCGGGTTCCGTTCAGGGGATGCGGGAAGATTAACCGGACGTGCGTTAAGGCAGCGGGCGCGGCGAGCGGAGCCGGGAGCGTCGGGCCTGAAGGTCCTCCCACAACGACTCCGCGGGACGCGGCGATCCGAGCGAAGGGCGTCAGGCCTGAAGGCCCTCCCACGGCGCGGCGCACCCTGGCTCTCAGCACGACAAGGCCCGCGATGCGCCGCATCGCGGGCCGTCGCGCTCAGCGCGAGCGCTGGATCAGCCAGTCGTGGATCGCGCCGGGCACTTCGCGCTGGGCGCGGCCGGACACGTAGATGCCGATGTGGCCGCCCTTGAACGACAGCTCGCTGTAGTCGTCGCTGCCGACCAGGTCCTTGAGCGCCTTCGACGCGGCCGGCGGCACCAGATGGTCCTGCTCGGCGTAGATGTTGAGCACCGGCATGTCGACATAGCCCAGGTCGACCGCGCGGCCGCCGATGTCGATGCCGCCGTTGACGAAGCCGTTGCCCTGGTAGAACTGCTTGATGAACTGGCGGAAGGCTTCGCCGGCCTGGTCGGGCGAATCGAAGATCCACTTCTCCATGCGCAGGAAGTCTTCCAGCGCGCGCTTGTCGTCGAGGATGTCGATCAGGCCGACGTACTTCTGCACGAACAGCCGCCACGGCTTGAGCGTGAGGTAGCACCAGTTCATGACGTCGGCCGGGACGTTGCCGAGGGTGTCGACGAACTGGTCCACGTCCAGGCCGCGGGTCCAGTTCGACAGCATGTTGTCGCGGGTGTGGAAGTCGACCGGCGTGACCATGGTGATCAGGTTGCGCACCTTGGCCGGGTTCAGGGCCGAATAGCACAGCGAGAACGCGCCGCCCTGGCAGATGCCGAGCAGGTTGATCGCGTCCTGGCGGTATTCGCGGCGCAGGTGGTCGACGGCGCCGCCGAGGAAGCGCTGGATGTAGTCCTCCAGCTCCAGGTAGCGGTCGGAGCGGTCGGGATAGCCCCAGTCGAGGATGTACACGTCCTGGCCGCGTTCGAGCAGGCCGCGCACGATCGACTTGTCGGCCTGCAGGTCGACCATGTACGGCCGGTTGACCAGGGCGTAGGCGATCAGCAGCGGCACCTTCGCGGTCGGCGCGTGTTCGCCGCGGAAGCGGTACAGCGCGACCTTGCCGTCGCGCCACACTTCTTCGCGCGCGGTCGCGCCGTAGTCGATGTTGTCGACCTCGTGCAGGGTGTCGAGCCCGGCGCTGAGCTTGCGCTGGGCGGTCATCGCTTCCTGCGCCAGCGATTCGGCGGTGAAGTTGATCGGTGCGGTCATCTCAGCGCGCTCCCTGCTTGGCGGACTTGGCCGGCTTCAGCGACTTGGCCGGCTTCAGCGACTTGGCCGGCTTCAGCGACTTGGCCGGCGCCGCGCGCTTGGCCGGCGCCGAGCTGCGCGCCGCGGCGGGCTTGGCCGGCGGTTGCGGACGCGCGATCGCGGTTTTCTTCGCCGCAGGCTTTTTCGCTGCGGGCTGCTTCGCCGCCGGCTTGGCCGCGGGCGCGGAGTCGGCCGAACGGCTCGGCGCCGGCCCGGCGGCCTGGGCGGCGCGCGGCTTGGGCTTGGCCGCGGCGGCCGGCTTCGCTGCCGGCTTGGCCGCGGGTTTCGGCTTGGGCCTGGGCGCAGGCTCGGCCTCGCCGCCGCCGCGCACCTGCAGCAACTCGTCGCGCAAACGCCGCAGCTCGCGTTCGAGCTGGACGATCTTGCGGTGCGCGGAGTCGATCTCGGTGCGGGTCGGGATGCCGAACTGGGTGCTGGCCTGCTCGACTTCCTTCTGCACGCCGCCGCGCAGGCGCATCTGCGAGTTCACCAGCGCGGCGTAGGCGTCGCGGAAGCGCGGCGACAGCGCGATCTCGGCGTAGGCGTCTTCGGCCGCGTCGATCCACAGGTCGAACAGCGCGCGCGCGCTGCCGATCTGCCGGCCCGGTTCGCTGCGTTCGGCCAGCTTGTCCTCGAAGCGCTTGAACGCGTCCTGGCCGGCTTCGGCCATCAGCGCGTTGTAGGCCTGGCTCTGCTGCTGGTAGTTCAGATACGCCTGGGCCAGTTGCTGCACGCGCTCCTGGTGCTCGCGCGCGAAACCGAACGCGGGCAGGCCGAGCAGGCTGCCGCCGCCGTCCTGCAGGCGCTCCAGGAACGGCTTGACCTGCTCGACCCAGCGCGCGAAATCCTGCTGGCCGGGGCCGCGCATCGCGCCGAACACGTCGGCGAACGGATTGGCGCCCTGCCCGCCCAGCGCCTGCTTCCAGGCGCCGGCGATGTCGCCGGCGGAGGCGTCGCGGCCGGCGAACTGCGCGGCCAGTTTCTGGATCTCGCCGAACCAGCCGCGGGCCTGGCTGTTGAAGCGGTCGAGGGTGTCTTCGACCTGCGGCTGGCCGCCGCCGCGCGCCAGCTGCGACCACCAGTTCAGCGCCTCGCTCCAGCCGGGAATCGACGGCTGCGCGGGCGGCTGCGGCGCGGCGCCGCGCATCATCTCGCCCCATGCGCCCCAGTACTGACGCGCGAGGCGTTCGAAGTCCTGCGGATTGAAACCTGAGCCGGCGCCGAAATCGCCGGGGTTGTTCGAGCCGAAACCGAAATTCGCCATCGCCGTCTCCAGGGTTTGCGGCCGATGATAGCAATGGCGTGTTGCCGGGCGCTGCCTGTGTCGTGGGGCACGCAAACGGCGTGAATGCGCTGGCGGCGATTTACGCGAATCCTGGTCGCTCTCTGTGGGAGCGGCGCGAGCCGCGACCGCGGACGCGCATGCCCGCGGCGTGCATCTGAAGTCTGAAACGCAGTTTTCGCCGCCAATCCGATGCCCCGCGGTCGCGGCTCGCGCCGCTCCTACAGGGGGGCGATCAGGGTTTCGGGATGCGCAATGTCTTGCTGATCATCAACGACCCCGACAGCGCGAACATCAGCACCAGCGGATGGAACAGCCACGGGCCGATGCGCACGCCGCCGAACCACAGTGCGTCGCCGATCGCGCCCTGCCACGCCGCGACCGCGAGCACGATCACCAGCAGCAGGCTGGTCGGGATCGGCGTGCCTTCGAAGTATTTGACCTTGCCTTCGTCGCCGGCGAGCGCTTCGGCCGTGACGTTGTAGCGCGCCAGGCGGCTGACGCCGCAGCCGACGAAGTAGCTCAGCACCACCCAGTCCCAGCCGCCCTGCAGGCCGCAAGCGTAGGCCAGCGCGGCCGGGGCGACGCCGAAGGAGATCACGTCGGCCAGCGAATCGAGTTCGCGCCCGAGCGTGGACGAGGACTTGCGCCAGCGCGCGACCCGCCCGTCGAGCGCGTCGAACACGAACGCCAGCGGGATCAGCGCCATGCCGATCATCAGGTTGTGCACCTCGCCGTCCTGCAGGAAGCGCATCGCGGCGAAGATCGCGCCGGTGCCGCAGAAGGCGTTGGCGAGGGTGAACCAGTCCGCGAGGTGGAACTCGCGGAGCATCGAAAAGTGACGCGGCATGCGGCGCAACTCCGTGGCGAGGCGGCGGCACGGCCGCCCGAAGGCGTTCAGCCTGCCAAAGCCGGCGCGTGCGCCGCAAGAGGCGAAGGTCGCAAGCCGGGCACGCGCGCGGCGCTTGCGCCGCGCCTGAATACCGCCGCAACGCGTACGGCGCGGCGGCTTAGCGCGGGCGCCGCCTCATTTCGGCAGCGCCAGATTCTGCGCCTGCAAGCCCTGCCCTTGCGCGCGCGGCACGGTGTCGACCACCGCATCGCCGGGCAGCGCCGCGCCGCCGGCCAGGTGCGCGTCGACCCGGTCCAGCGCCGCGTAAACGTACGGCAGCAGCGGCAGATAGCGCGCGCCGAGCGCCGGCAAGCCGAGGAAGGCGTCGAAGTGCTGGACGTTCTTGACCTGCCAGTAGCTGACCGACGCGCCGGCCTTGCGCGCCATCGCCACATACGGCGCGCTGCTGAACGCCGGCGGGATCAGGCCGTCGTCGAGACCGTGCACGACCACCACCGGCAAGCCCTTGCGCGGCGCGCCGGCGCGGGTCTGCTCGACGCCGTGGCGCACGCGTTCGGCCGCGCCCTTGAGCGCGCTCTTGTCGGCGTCCGCGCGCAGCGGCTGGCCGGTCCACAGCTCGCGCAAGCCGGCCATTGATTGCAGGCGCGACGCGCCGGCCGGGCCGAGCAACTGCACGCCGGCGCCGGGCGGAATGCCGCTGGCGTCGGACCACCACGCCGCGCGTTCGGCGTCGCTGGCCGCGCGCGCCGCCGGCGGCGCGTCGGGGCCGGCCGGCGTCGCCGCCGAATAGACGTAATGCACCCACGGCTGGTTCGCCGCCTTGGCCTCGTCCGCGCGCGCGGCCGGCGCGTTGCGCGCGTAGGCCGAGGCATAGGTCGCCGCGACCGCGCGCCACAGATCGAAGTTGACCGACAGCGCGCCGGCGCGTAGCGCTTCGTCGCTCCAGCCGTCGCCGCGCATGCGCTCGTACGCGGCCTGCGCGCGCGCGGCGGTGTCGCCTGCGCGCGCGGCCTCGCCGAGCAGGCCGTGTTCGGCGGCGAAATCGCAGAACGACTGCGCGCTGTCGCCGGTCAGCGGCGCCACCGGCATCGCACCGAGCGGCTTGTGCAGCAGCGCGCACGGCATCAGCAGCGCCGCTTGCGTGGTGTAGTCGTACAACGGCCGCGCGCCGCGCACATAGACGTTGGGTTCGCCGGCGACCACCGCGTCGAGCCACGGCTCCTCGCCGAGCTCGGCGGCGCGCAGCACCGCGCCGCCGCCGTTGGAGATGCCGACCGCGATGACCCGGGTATTGACCCAGGTGAACGGCGCCTGCTCGGGAAACGCGCGGTCGAGCGCGCGCAGCGCGTAGCGCGCGGCCTGCTGCACGTGGCGGCCCCAGTCGGCTTCCGGGTTGTCCTGCGAATGCGCGTGCTTGAACGCGATGCCGCCGGCCTTGCGCGCCTGTTCGTCGGGCAGGAACGCGAGTTCGCCCTCGCCCGGCTTGCCGACGGTGCCGTCGGCGCGCACGCCCAGGCCCGCGTCGAGATCGAAATAGTCGGTGCCCGCGCCCTTGTCGGTGTACGCCACCGCGCAGCCCTTCGGCAGCGCCCAGGCGCCGGCGACGGCGATCGAACCGTAGACGCCGCGCGAGCCCGACGACGCGCTGACCACGACGCAGCGCTTGTCGCGATCGAAGCTATCGGGCACCTGCACCAGCACGCGATGCGGCTGGTGCGCGCCGGGCAGGCGCGCGAACGCGCTGTACTCGCGGCCGGGCACGTTGGCCAGGCTGCCGTACAGCTCGCCGTAGCCGCCGCCCGCGGCGAGGTCGGCGATGCCGCGCCAGTTCGACCACAGCGCGCGCCGGCGCAGTTCGGCCGCGCTGGGATGCGCGGCATCGGCGAACGCCGGCGGCACCAGCGCGCGCAGGCCGTCGAGGCCGAGGCCGGCGGTCAACAGGTCGTCGCGGTCGCGGTGGTCGGTCTGGCGTTCCTGCGTGTACATCGCGGCGGATTCCTGTGCGGACGCGGCCGCGGCGCGCGCGGGCTTGCGCGCCGGCGCGGCGCTGGCGGCGCCGGCCGCGCAGGCCAGCAGCAGGGAGGCGGCCATGGCCGCGGTGCGTAGGGTTTGGGCGCTCATCGGTGCAGGCTAGCAATCCGCCGGCGCGCGCTCATCGTACTTTGGTACACCTGCGCGCGGCGAGCGCGCGGCGCCGCGCCCGCGGCCTGCTAGGCTTGCGCCGATGCCGACCCTGCTGATCGCCGACGACCACCCGCTGTTCCGCGCCGCGCTGCGCCAGGCCGCGGCCGACGCGGTGCCCGACACGGTGGTGCGCGAGGCCGGCACGCTCGACGACGCGCTGGCCGCGCTCGACGCCGAACCCGGCATCGATCTGGTCCTGCTCGACCTGCACATGCCCGGCAACCACGGCCTGGCCGGCCTCGCCGCGATCCGCGCGCAGTTCCCCGGCACCGCGGTCGCGGTGGTGTCGGCCAACGACGATCCGCGCGTGGTGCGGCGCGCGCTCGACCACGGCGCCGCCGGCTACCTGCCCAAGAGTTCCGGCCTGGACGAACTGCGCGACGCGATCCGCGCGGTGCTGGCCTGCGAGCAATGGCTGCCGGCCTCGCTGCGCGCGGCGGTCGCGCGCACCCACAGCGAGCGCGGCGACGCCGATCTGGCCTCGCGCCTGGCCAGCCTGTCGCCGCAGCAGTTCCGGGTGCTGAGCCTGGTCGCGCAGGGGCTGCTCAACAAGCAGATCGCCGACCGCCTCGACGTGCAGGAGCGCACGGTCAAGGCGCACTTGTCGGCGATCTTCGACCGTCTCGGCGTGCGCAACCGCACCCAGGCCGGGGTGGTCCTGCGCGAGCTGGAACTGGCCGATCCGGCGCGGCGAATCGAGTAGCCGGGATTGGGGATTCGGGATTCGGGATTGGCTGAGCGGTTGCGTCGTTTCTGCTTTGCCAATCCCGAATCCCGAATCCCGAATCCCCAATCCCGGCTCGCGTAACCGCTCACCCACGCTCACGTCAAGCTCTCCGGGGCTCACCGCGAGCCCCGTTGTTGTCCACACAGCCTGTGGACAAGCCTGCGGACAGCGGGGGTCGGACAGGGCTGCAGCCTTTGTTACATAAGCGTTGCAACAGATTTGGCGAAAAAATCGCCAGTGGATTTCCGACCGGCGTCGCGAAACCGAAACCGCCCCCTTCCGACCGCCCCGGGCGCGCCTCGCGCCGGCTCCAGCCCGTTCAGCGAGCCGCCGCCGCGGCCGCCAGCAGGCGGTCGAGCACCGACTTCAAGGCCAGCGGCTTGACCGGCTTGGCCAGCAGCGAACGGCCGGCCGCGTGCACCGCCGCGCGCACCTCGTCGCCGCCGTCGGCGCTCAGCAGCAGGCACGGCGGCGAACCGAACTCGGGCTCCAGGCGTCGCGCCAGGGCCACGCCGGTGTCGTCGCGGTCGAGATGGAAATCGAACAGCCACAGCTGCGCCGGCGCCGCGCGCAGGGCCGCACGCGCGCCGGCCTCGTCGGCGGCGACGACGACTTCGCAGCCCCAGCGCCGCAGCACCTCGCTCAGCGCGGCCAGCGCCTGCGCGTCGTTGTCGACCGCGAGCACGCGCAGCCCGGCCAGCGCGCCGCGCGCGCCGGCCTGCGCGGGCGCGCGCGGCGGCGCCTGCGCGGCGCGCACCGCGGCCACGCGCACGCCGAATGCGGTGCCGCGGCCGACCTCGCTGCGCAGGCTCAGCGGCGCATCGAGCAACTGCGCGATGCGGTCGGCGATCGACAAGCCCAGGCCGAGGCCCTGCCCCGGCGCATCCGGGCCGCGGCGGAATTCTTCGAAGATCGCCGCGCGCTGCGCCGGCTCGATGCCCGGGCCGGTGTCGTGCACCTCGATGCGCCAGCCGTCGCCGCGCCGGCGCACGCCGAGCAGCACCCGCCCCTGCGCGGTGTAGCGCACCGCATTGGCGAGGAAGTTCTGCAACACCCGCCGCAGCAGTTGCGGATCGCTGCGGGTCCAGGCGCGGCTGGGCACGTAGCGGAAGCGCAGGCCGCGCGCGGCGGCGATCGCGGCGAACTGCGCGGCCAGCGGGTCGAGCACTTCGGCCAGCGGAAACTCGCGCGGCTGCGGCACCAGCCCGCCGGCCTGCAGGCGCGACATGTCGAGCAAGCCGGTCAGCAGGTCGCCGGTGGATTCCAGCGCGCCGCCGATGCGCGCGACGGTCTCGCGCTGGGCCGGGTCGGCGACTTGCTGGCCCAGCGCGTCGGCGAACAGCTGCGCCGCATGCAGCGGCTGCATCAGGTCGTGGCCGACCGCGGCGAGGAAGCGGCTCTTGGCTTCGTTGGCGCGCTGCGCTTCCTGGGTCGCCACCTCAAGATCGGCGGTGCGTTCGGCCACGCGCTGCTCGAGCGTCTCGTTGGCCTGGATCAGCCCCGCTTCGGCGCGGCGGAACGCGGTGACGTCGGTGAAGGTCGCGACGAAGCCGCCGCCGGGCATCGGATTGCCGCGGATTTCCAGGATGCTGCCGTCGGCGAGCACGCGTTCGGACAGATGCGCGGTGCCGGCGCGCATATAGGCCAGGCGCCGCTGCAACGCGCCTTCCAGATCGCCCTGGAACGGCAGCCGGTGCATCGCCCAGCGCGCGAGGTCGGCGATGGGACGGCCGACTTGCAGCAACTCGGGCGGGAAATCGAACAGTTCGGCGTAGCGCCGGTTCCAGGCGACCAACCGAAGCTGCGCATCCACGACGCTGATGCCCTGGCTCATGTTCTGCAACGCCGCTTCGAGCACGCGCTGGTTGAAGCGCAGATCCGCCGACGCCTCGCCGACGATCGCCGCGACCGTGTCGAGATCGCGCCCGGCCTCGCGCCGCGCAGCATCCAGCAGCACCCGCGCCGACGACGAACCCAGCACCGCGGCCAGTTCGCGCTCGACCCCCGCTTCGACCGCCGCCGCGACCGGCGCGCCGGTGGCGACGCCGTCGAGCAGCTGCGCCACGCGTTCGCGCGGCAGGAAGCGCAGGCCGGCGTCGCGCAGGGTCTGCGCATCGAGGCCGCGGCGCGCATGCCGGGCCGGCTCGCGCCGCCACAGCGCGGCGAGCACGGTGACCAGCGTTCCGGTGAACAGGCTCGCGCCGACCGCGCGGCCGAGCCGGCTCCAGCCGGTCAGGCCGAACAAACGCTCCGGCGCCAGCCATTCCCAACCCAGCGGGCCGTGCGCGAACCATGCCGGCGCCGCGCCGCGCGCTTCGAACAGCATCGGCAGCAGCAGCGTCCAGCACCACACCGCGAAACCCGCGGCGATGCCGGCGATGGCCGCGCGCGCCGGCGTCTGCGGCCGCCACACCGCGAACGCCAGCGCCGGCGCCAGCGTCGCCAGCGCCGAGAACGACACCGCGCCGACGTCGGCCAGCGCCTCGCTGCCGGCGATCAAACGGCTGTAGCCCCACGCCAGCAGCATGATCGCGACGATGCCGGCGCGGCGCAGCGCCAGCACCCGCCCGCGCAGGTCGCGGTTGCGCGACCACGCGCCGCGCAGCAGGTTCGGCGCGAACCAGTGGTTGCCGATCATCAGGCTCAGGGTCAGTGTGCTGACCACGACCATGCCGGTAGCGGCGCTGAGCCCGCCGAGAAACGCGAACAGCGCCAGCCCCTGCTGCCCCTGCGCCAGCGGCAGCGCCAGCACGTACAGGTCCGAAGGCACCTGGGTGCCGAGCAGGCGCTGGCCGAGCATCGCCACCGGCAGCACCGGCGCTGCGATCAGCAGCAGGTACAGCGGGAACTGCCAGCGCGCGGTGCGCACGTGGGCTTCGTCGCGGCATTCGACCACGCCGACATGGAACTGGTGCGGCAGGATGAACATCGCCAGCGCGCCGAGCAGCACCAGCGGCGCGAAACCACCGGCCGGGCCGTCCGCCGCGACCGGCGCGGCCGGCGCCGGCGGCAGCGCGTCGAGGCCGAGCCAGACGAAACCGCCGAGCGCCAGCATCGCCGCCAGCTTGAACACCGACTCGAACGCCATCGCCAGCACCAGCCCGCGGTTGTGCTCGGCGGCGCTGGCGCGGCGGGTGCCGAACAGCATCGCGAACAGCGCCATCGCCAGCGCCACGTACAGCGCGCTGTCGCGCCACGCCGGCGAAGCGGCGCCGTCGGCGTTGTGGGTGGTCAGCATGGCGAAGCTCATCGCCACCGCTTTCAACTGCAGCGCGATGTAGGGAATCAGCCCGAGCGCGGCGATCAGGGTCACCAGCGCGGCCAGCCACGCGTCCTTGCCGAGACGGGTCGCGATCAGGTCGGCCAGCGAAGTCGCGTTGGTCTCGCGCGCCAGCCGCACCAGCTTGACCATGAAGCCCACGGCCAGGGCATAGAACAGGATCGAGCCGAGAAACGTCGGCGGCAGCGGCCAGCCGTAGCGCGCGGCCTGGGTGACGGTGCCGTAGAAGGTCCACGAGGTGCAGTGCACCGCCAGCGACAGCGCGTAGATGTGATGCCAGTGGCGCGCCAGCACGCCCGGCCGGCGTTCGGCGAACAGCGCGGTGCCGAACATCAGCGCCAGCCACGCCAGACTGGCCAGGGCGACGGTGGTGAGGCTCAGCATGGGCATGAGGCGCGGCGCATCGGCGCAGGATAGCGGCGGGAAGCGACCCGGAACAGCGCAGCCGCGACGGCCCTCTGTAGGAGCGGCGCGAGCCGCGACTGCGGGGTTACCGGTCGCGGCGAAAGGTTCGGCGCAGTTGTGTTGTCGCGGTCGCGGCTCGCGCCGCTCCTGCACAAAGCGAACGGGGCGTCCCTGCCCCGCCGCAAAAAACGCGGGTCTGCGCCCCCCGGGGCGCAGACCCGACGCGGCGTCCCAGCCGCACTCCCCATTCGACGCTTGGAACGAAATCAGAACGCGTACTTGACCGACAGCGAGTACTGGCGCGGCGGGCCGTAGAAGCCGGTGTAGACGCCGAGCGCCGAGTTCAGGCTGTAGCCGGTGGTGCGGTATTCCTTGTCGGCGAGGTTGCTGCCCTGCAGCGACACCGTCCACGGGCCCTTGCTCCTCCAGGTCACGCCGGCGTTGATCAGGCCGTAGCCGTCCTGGGTGATCGGCAGCGCGCCGGTGCGCACGATCTCGGTCGTCGCGACCACCTCGCTCTGGTAGCTGTAGCCGACCCGCGCCGACAGATTGCTGCCGTCGGACAAGTCGGTGCGGTACTCGACGTTGAGCGCGCCGGAGAACTCGGGCGCGTTGGTGAACTCCTGTTCCTTGGCGATGTTGACGCCGGCGTACAGGAATTCGTCGTACTTCGCGTCGAGCCAGGCCAGGTTGCCGGAGATCAGCCAGTTCTGGTTCGGCAGCCACTGGTACTCGACTTCCAGGCCCTGCACCGTGCCCTGGCCGGCGTTGGTGAAATCGCCGAAGAACGCGTCGTTGGTGCCGTCGCCGTTGCTGTCGTAGGCGGTGAACACCGACAGTTGGATGTCCTTGTACTTGTTGTGGAAGTACGACAGGTTCAGGAACAGGCGCTGGTCGAAGAACGCCATCTTGCTGCCGACCTCGTAGCTGTCGACGACCTCGTCGTCGAACGGCTCGGCCGAACGCGGCACCGCCGCGGCCTGGGCGCGGATGTTGTAGCCGCCGGACTTGAAGCCGCGCGTGGCCAGGCCGTAGACCATGATGTCCGGCGCGATCTGGTAGTCGAGCGAGACTTTGGGCGAGGTGTTCTTGAAATTGATCTTGCGGTCGAAGTTGGCCGCGATCGCGCCGCTGGGAATGGTGAAGTTCGCGTCGCGATAGCCCTGGTTGAACACCTTGGCGCGCTTGTCCTCGTCGGTGTAGCGCGCGCCGACGTCGAGCTTGAGCTTGTCGGTCAGGTCGAACGTCCAGTCGGCGTAGAACGCCAGCGACTCGGTATAGACCGTGCCCTGGGTGTCGCCGAAGCTGAGGTTGAAGAAGTTGTTGAGCACCTGCCCGCCGGCCTCGCCGTCGAAGGCGTAGATGCCCATGACGCCGCGGGCGCGGCCGCCGCCGTCGTAGTTGGCCTGCAGTTCGTGGCTGACCTGCTGGTCGCTGTAGAACGCCTTCACGTCGGCGATCTTGTTCTGCAGGGTGTCGAAGTCGATGTTGGTCTCGGTGTCCGACTCGCGCTTGGCCAGCACGTACTTGAACGTCCAGTCGTCGCTGGCGCGCCAGTTGACCGTCGCCGAGGCGCCCTTGATCGTGGTGTCGTTGACGTTGGGCATGCCGCTGCGGATGTCGTAGCGGCTGCCCAGCGGCGCGACGCCCGGGGCGAAGCGGTTCGGCGCGAGCATCTTGGCGCCGCGCACGCCGGACTGGTCGTCCATCCAGTCGAACGCGAACTGGATGTCGAGCGCGTCGCTGACGTAGGCGCCGAGGCTGCCGCGCAGGGCCAGCACTTCCTTGTCGCTGACGTCCTGGCCGGTGACGACGTTCTTGCCGAAGCCGTCGCGGTTGAGGCTGGCGACCGACAGACGCCCGCGCAAGGTCGCGTCGCCGCCCTGGGTCGCGCCGCCGATCGGGCCGGCGACCGCGGCCTTGACGTCGAGCTGGCCGTAGTTGCCGACGGTCACCTGGGCGAAGCCGTCGAACTGGGTCGGCAGGCCGCGCGAGATGTACTTGATCGCGCCGCCGATGGTGTTCTTGCCGTACAGCGTGCCCTGCGGGCCGCGCAGCACTTCGATGCGCTCGACGTCGAACACGTCCAGCAGCGCGCCCTGCGGGCGGGCGATGTAGACGTCGTCCATGTAGATGCCCACGCCCGGGTCCACGCCCCACAGCGGATCGGACTGGCCGACGCCGCGGATGTAGGCGGTGATGGTGCTGCTGGAACCGCGCGCGGCGTAGATGGTCAGGTTCGGCACCTGCGCGTCGAGGTCGCTGAGGTCCTCGACGTTGAGCCGGTCCAGCGCCTCGGGCGTGAACGCGGTGATCGCCACCGGCACTTCCTGCAAGGTCTCCTCGCGCTTGCGCGCGGTGACGGTCAGCCCGCCCAGGGTCGTGGCGTCGCGCGCGGCCGGCGCGGCGTCCTGCGCCCAGGCGGCCGGCGCCAGCAAGGCGAGAGCGACCGCGGTGGCGAGCGCGCCGCGGCGGGCGCTATGACTTGGGGCGTGTGCGTTGATGCGGGTCACGATGGTTGTCCCTCCCCCGGGAGCAGATTCGATGCGGAAGCGATTCGCTGAAGGCGCGCGGAAGTCGCGCGCAGCGCCGCAGCGCCGCGCAGTCCCCCGTCATGGCCCACAGCCTAGGAGCCGGCCGCCGCGCCCGGCAGCTGTACCTTCGGACAATGCCGGCCGCGCCGCCGCATTGCCGACACTGCGCGCTGCCGGGCCCGACGCCCGCGCCGCAATGAGGGGAATCCGAACCGATGGCGTTTTTGATCGTGCTGGCCGCGCTGTGCTTCCTGATGTACGTCGCCTACCGCGGCCACAGCGTGATCCTGTTCGCGCCGGTGGCGGCGCTCGGCGCGGTGCTGCTGACCGACCCGTCGCTGGTCGCGCCGATGTTCACCGGCCTGTTCATGGACAAGATGGTCGGCTTCCTCAAGCTGTATTTCCCGGTGTTCCTGCTCGGCGCGATCTTCGGCAAGCTGATCGAGACCTCGGGCTTCTCCAAATCCATCGTCGCCGCGACGATCCGCCTGGTCGGCCGCGAACGCGCGATGCTCGCCATCGTCGCGGTGTGCGCGCTGCTGACCTACGGCGGCGTGTCGCTGTTCGTGGTGGTGTTCGCGGTGTACCCCTTCGCCGCCGAGCTGTTCCGCCAGAGCGACATCCCCAAGCGGCTGATCCCCGGCACCATCGCGCTCGGCGCGTTCACCTTCACCATGGACGCGCTGCCGGGCACGCCGCAGATCCAGAACATCATCCCGACCGCGTTCTTCGGCACCGACACCTGGGCCGCGCCGATCCTCGGCACCATCGGCGGCGTGTTCATCCTGATCGTCGGCCTGCTGTATCTGAACTGGCGCCGCCGCGCCGCGCTCAAGGCCGGCGAAGGCTACGGCAGCAACCTGCTCAACGAACCGGCGCCGTTCGCCGGCGGCAAGCTCGCCCATCCGCTGCTGGCGATCACCCCGTTGATCGTGGTCGGCGTGGCCAACAAGCTTTTCAGCCAATGGCTGCCGCAGGTCTACGGCAAGCAGCACAGCTTCGACCCGGCGGTGATCGGCGACGCCGCGCCGGTGGTCCAGGAGGTGTCCAAGATCGCCGCGATCTGGGCGGTCGAAGGCGCGCTGCTGCTCGGCATCGCCGCGGTCGTGGCGTTCGCCTGGAAGCCGGTCGCGGCGAGCTTCGCCGAAGGCAGCAAGGCGGCCATCGGCGGCGCCCTGCTGGCGGCGATGAACACCGCCAGCGAGTATGGTTTCGGCGCGGTGATCGCGGCGCTGCCGGGGTTTCTGGTGGTCGCCAACGCGCTCGGCGCGATCCCCAACCCGCTGGTCAACGAAGCGGTCACCGTGACCGCGCTGGCCGGCATCACCGGCTCGGCGTCCGGCGGCATGAGCATCGCCCTGGCGGCGATGTCGCAGACCTTCATCGCCAACGCGCAGGCCGCCAGCATCCCGATGGAGGTGCTGCACCGGGTCGCCTCGATGGCCTCCGGCGGCATGGACACCCTGCCGCACAACGGCGCGGTCATCACCCTGCTGGCGGTGACCGGCCTGAGCCATCGCCAGGCCTACAAGGACGTGTTCGCGATCACCCTGATCAAGACCGCGGCGGTGTTCGTGGTGATCGCGACGTTCTACGCGACCGGCTTGGTCTGAGCGCAAAACCGGTTTTCCCCCTCGTACCCCTGTAGGAGCGGCGCGAGCCGCGACCGCGACAACGCAACTGCGCCGCAGGTTTCGCCGTAATCGCGTTGTCGCAGTCGCGGCTCGCGCCGCTCCTACAGGAAGCTACGGTTACATCGGTCCCGGCTCTTGGGTATGCTGCGGCCTCGTTTACCAACGCAGGCAAGGAGCCCCACGTGACCATCGGCGAGTACTCGCAGATCTACCGCGGCAAACGCGTCGTCGAATTCCGCATGGGCGCCACGCCCGCCGGCGGCGACGTGGTCTACCGGCTGACCCAGGACTACGACAGCGAGGAGAGCCAGCGCGACCTGCTCGACGATTTCCTGTCCAAGGTCGACCCGGCCGAACTGGACACCCTGATCGTCGGCGCGTGGAGCGAAGCCCACGACGAGGGCCCGCAGGGCTACCTCGATGCGCTGATCGAATACCGCGCCAAGCTGCCCAAGCTCACCGCGCTGTTCGTCGGCGACATGACCTACGAGGACTGCGAGATCTCCTGGATCATCCAGACCTCCTACAACCCGCTGCTGGCCGCGTACCCGCAACTGCAGTCGCTGCGCATCCGCGGCTCCAGCAGCCTGGAGCTGCAGGCGTTCTCGCACGAGGCGCTGGAAGAACTGGCGATCGAATGCGGCGGCCTGCCGAACAAGATCGTCGAGGCCGTCGCCGGCTCGACCCTGCCCGCGCTCAAGCACCTGGAACTGTGGCTCGGTAGCGACAACTACGGCTTCGACGGCAGCGTCGCCGACTACCAGAACCTGCTCGCCAAGATCGGCCCGGAGCGCCTGCGCTACCTCGGCCTGCGCGATTCGGAAATCAGCGACGATCTGGCCGTATGGCTGGCGCAGCAGCCGTGGCTGGGCTCGCTGCAGACCCTGGACCTGTCGTTGGGCACCATCGGCGACATCGGCGCGCAGGCGCTGGCCGAAAGCCCGAACCTCGGCGCGCTGGAGCGCATCGACCTGAGCCACCACTACATCTCGGACGAGTGGCAGGCCAAGCTGCGCGCGCTGCCGTGCCAGGTGGTGCTCGACGATCCCGAGGAAGAGGACGACGGCGACCGCTACGTGGCCGTGTCCGAGTAAGCGCGTGGCGCCGCCCGGCTGGCTGCTGATCGGCCCGCGCGACAGCCGCAGGCTGCGCGGGCTGCAACAGGCGCTGCGCGAGCGCGGCCTGGCCGCGGCCGAAGAACTGCATTACGAAGACCTGCTCGCCGCGCCGCTAAGCGCGGCCGAGCGCATCGCCGCGCGGCCGGGCGCGCTGGTCAAGATCGAATCGCCGGGCGAGGCGCCGGCGCTGCACGCGGCGCTGATCGAGCGCGGCTGGCGCGCGCTCGGCGGCGCCGGCGCGCCGCCGCGGCCGCTGCGCCACGGCGAGCTGGCGCACCAGCATTGTTGGTACGCCGGCTTCCGCGAACTGCTCGACGCCCTGCCCGCGCGCGCCGGCTACCTCAACCCGCCCGACGACATCGCCGGCATGAGCGACAAGCTCGCCTGCCAGCGCCGCCTGCGCGCGCAGGGCATCGCGATTCCGCCGCTGCTCGGCGAGATCGACGGCTACGAATCGCTGCAGGCGCTGCTGCGCGAACACGACGCCGATCAGGTCTTCGTCAAGGCGCGCTACGGTTCCTCCGGCGCCGGCGTGCTGGCGTACCGGCGCAATCGCCTCGGCCGCGAGGTCGCGTACGGCTCGGCCGAACTCAGCGAAGACGGCGGCGAAACCCGCGTGTTCAATTCGCTCAGGCCGCGCCGTTACGACGACGGCGCCGGCATCGCCGCGCTGGTCGATGCCATCGCCGCGCAAGGCGCCTACGTCGAACGCTGGATTCCCAAGCCGCGCGCGCCCGACGGCGGGCACGGGCATTACGACATCCGCGCCATCGCCCTGGACGGCTTCCTGCGCCACCGCGTCGCCCGCGTCGGCAGCGGCCCGCTGACCAACCTGCACCTGGGCAACCGCCGCGGCGCGCTGGCGCAGTGGCTCGACGACGCGGCCATGCACGCGCTGGAAATCGCCACCCAGCAGGCGGCGATGGCGTTCCCGCGCAGCCGCATGATCGGTTTCGACCTGATCCTGCGCGAGGGCCGCAGCTGGGTGCTGGAAGCCAACGCCTTCGGCGACCTGCTGCTCGACCTGCCGTGGCAGGGCCTGAGCACGTATCAGGACCAGGCCCTGCTGCGCCCGGTGCCCGCGCCGCATACGCCGCACGCGCCGGAGCCCGCGCATGTCTGAGCGCGCCGCCCGCTACGACAATCCCGACATGCGCGCAGTGGTCGGCCAGCGCGACCTGCTGCTGCTCACGCTCGATACGCTGCGCTACGACGCCGCGCAAGCATGCTTCGAACGCGGCGAGCTGCCGGTGCTGGCGCGCCATCTGCATGCGCAAGGCTGGGAACGCCGCCACACCCCCGGCAGCTTCACCTACGCCGCCCACGCCGCGTTCTTCGCCGGCTTCCTGCCGACGCCGGCGCGGCCGGGGCCGCATCCGCGCCTGTTCGCGCTGGATTTCGAAGGCAGCGAAACCACCGCCGCCGGCACCGCGGTGTTCCGCGACCGCGCCGACATCGTCGCCGGCCTGGGCGACGCCGGCTACCGCACGATCTGCATCGGCGGCGTCGGCTTCTTCAACAAGCGCAATCCGCTCGGCTCGCAGCTGCCCGGCCTGTTCGACGAAAGCCACTGGCACCCGGGCCTGGGCGTGACCGCGGCCGATTCCACCGAACAGCAGGTCGCGCTGGCCTGCGAACGCCTGCGCAGCGCGGAACTGCGCGACCGGCGCTGCTTCGTGTTCGTCAACGTCTCCGCCCTGCACCAGCCCAACCGCCACTACCTGCCCGGCGCCGACGCCGACGGCTATGCCAGCCACTGCGCCGCGCTGCGCTACGTCGACGCTGCGCTGGCGCCGCTGCTGGACGCGCTGCGCGCGCGCGGCGGCGCCTTCGCCATCGTCTGCTCCGACCACGGCACCGCTTACGGCGAGGACGGCTTCCACGGCCACCGCCTCGCCCACGAAACGGTCATGACCGTGCCCTACGCGCACTTCTTCCTCGATCCATGAACGCCGTCGTCCACGAAACCGCCGCGCCCCGCCTGAGCGACCTGCTGCGCCTGCCGCCGTACCAGGCCTATTCGTATTCCTATCCGCACAAGACCGCCTACCGCCCGCTGCAACCGCCGCGCAGCCTGCGCGAGCTGTGGGCCGGCGAGCCGCGCGACGCGCTGTTCCTGTACCTGCACGTGCCGTTCTGCTCGTACCGCTGCGGCTTCTGCAACCTGTTCGCGCTGGCGCGGCCGGAGCCGGCCAAGGTCGAGCGCTATCTGCAACAGATGGAACTCCAGTTGCGCGCCACCGCTCAGGCGCTCGGCGAACACCGCTTCGTCCGCTTCGCCATCGGCGGCGGCACCCCGAGCTATCTCGACGCGGCGCAGCTGCGGCGTTTGTTCGACATGGTCGAACGCCACGCCGACATCGACCTGCACGCGATGCCGGCCGGCATCGAGGTCTCGCCGGAAACCGTCGACGCCGACAAGATGCGGCTGTGCCGCGAACGCGGCATCGACCGGGTCAGCATGGGCATCCAGAGCTTCAGCGAAGCCGAAGTGCGCGCGCTGGTGCGGCCGCAGCAGCGCGCCACGGTCGAGCAGGCCATCGCCGCGATCCGCGCCGCCGGCATCGCCACGCTGAACCTCGACCTGATCTACGGCATCGCCGGGCAGACCGTCGCCAGCTTCCTGGCCTCGATCGACAGCGCGCTGGAACACCGTCCTGAAGAACTCTATCTGTATCCGCTGTACGTGCGCCCGCTGACCGGGCTCGGGCGGATCGAAGCCAAGGCCGGCGCGCGCCTGCCGCTGCAGGCCGAGCCGATCGACGAACGCCTGGCCTTGTACCAGGCCGGCCGCGACCGCCTGCTCGCCGCCGGCTACCAGCAAGTGTCGATGCGCATGTTCCGCGCGCCGCACGCGCCCGACGTCGCCGCGCCGGTGTACTGCTGCCAGAGCGACGGCATGGTCGGCATCGGCTGCGGCGCGCGCTCTTACACCTCGAGCCTGCACTACTCCAGCGAATACGGCGTGGCCCGGCGCAGCGTCGCCGAGATCCTCGAGCATTACCTGGAGCGCGACGAAGCCTCGTTCGCGCTCGCCGACTACGGCATCGCCCTGGGCGAGGAAGAACGCCGGCGCCGCCACGCGATCCAGTCGCTGCTGATACGCCCGGGCCTGGACCGCGCCGACTACCGCCGCCGCTTCGGCGCCGATTGCCTGGAGCAGTTGCCGCAGCTGCGCGAACTGTTCGAGCACGGCCTCGCCGTCGAGGGCGAGACGCTGATCGAACTCACCGACGCCGGCCTCGCCCGCGCCGACACCATCGGCCCGTGGCTGGCTTCGCCGGGCATCGTCCAGCGCATGCGCGACTACAGGCTGGACTGAGCATGGGCTCGACCGAGCGCACGCACCTGTCCCTGCTCTATCGCGGACGCCTGAGCAGTTGCAACTACGATTGCGGCTACTGCCCGTTCGCCAAGACCTACGACAGCCGCGAGGCGCTGCGCCGCGACGCCGCCGACCTCGCCCGCTTCGTCGGCTGGGCCGGGCAGCAACGCATGGAACTGTCGGTGCTGTTCACCCCCTGGGGCGAAGGCCTGGTGCGCCGCCATTACCGCGACGCCCTGGTCGCGCTGAGCCGCATGCCGCACCTGCGCCGCGCCGCGATCCAGACCAACCTCTGCGTCGGCCTGCGCTGGCTCGACGAGGCCGACCTGGGCAAGCTCGCGCTGTGGTGCACCTACCACCCGACCCAGGTCAGCCGCGCCGCCTTCCTCGCCCGTTGCCGCGAACTGAGCCGGCGCGGCGTGCGCCACAGCGTCGGCATGGTCGGGCTGATCGAAGACCTCGACGAGATCGAGGCGATGCGGCGCGAACTGCCGGCGGCGACGCCGATGTGGGTCAACGCCTACGATCCGCGCCCGCCGGACTACTACGACGCCGCGCAGGTCGCCCGGATCGAAGCCGTCGACCCGCACTTCCGCTACAACCTCGACCCGCCGCCGAGCTTCGGCGCGCCCTGCCTCACCGGCGACGACGTGGTCTCGGTCGACGGCGACGGCGAAGTGCGCCGCTGCCATTTCGTCGCCGCGCCGCTCGGCAACCTCTACGACGGCAGCTTCGCCGCGCAACTGCGCGCGCGCACCTGTCCGAACGCGCGCTGCGACTGCTACATCGGCTACGCGCACCGCCCGGACCTGCCGTTCCAGCGCGACTACGCCGGCGGCGTGCTGGAACGGGTGCCGCTGGCTTCCGGCCCCGCAGCCGCCCGGCGCGCCTAGCCGCCGGCGTCGATCCGGCTCCACCGACGGCATAGGGGAACCCGCGCCCTCGCTCGTCTACCTGTAGCGGCGCCCGTCCCGACGGCCCCGCCCCCTGCCAGCCGCCGTTGCGAGCGGCCCAGGCCCCCTTCTTCGCAAAGGACCGCAGCATGCCCAACACCACCCTCTCCCACGCCCTGCCCAAGGCCTTGTTCGTCGCCGCGCTGGCCGCGCTGACGTTCGCGCCGGCGTCGTTCCCGGCGCACGCGGCCAAGCCGTCCAAGAGCAAGGCCGCCAAGGCCGCGCCGGCCAAGAACACGCTCAAGCCCGAGCAGGTCGCCGAGCTTTACGCCCAGGTCTCGCTGCGCCAGGACGTCGAGGCGACCGCGCAGCTCAACGCCTACCTCAAGCCGCTGTTCGCCAAGGACGAAACCCCGATCCAGCTGGCCGACACCGCGGCCCTGGACGCGCAGTACGACGGTTTCGCCGCGGCGATGCTGGAAGACATGCCGAAGGTCGACAAGAAGAAGGCCCAGCCGGCGCTGGCCGCGGCGATCAAGCGGGTCAACGTGATCGCCAGCGGCGCCCAGTGCCGCGGCCTGTCGAACCGCGAATACGCCAACGAGTACGTCAAGAACGGCCGCATCGCCGAGGTCGCGATGGAGTGCACCGTGCCGGCGCTGAGCGCGCGCCTGCAGGACGTGCTGGCGGGCAAGGGCGATCCGGCCAAGCTCAAGACCAAGAAGCTGCTCGAAGGCGTGACCGAGTTCGGCAAGGTGCTCGATCAGGCCGGCAGCCGCGTGATCCCGGCCAGCATGAAGCTGTACGCGCCCGGCAAGGGCCAGCCGTGGTCGACCGGCGGCGCCGACGAAATCGTCGAGACGGTGCACAACGGCATGTACGGCGCTGCGGCCGGGTAATCGCGACCGACGCAGAGCGCCCGCGAAAGCCGCCCGAGGGCGGCTTTCGTCTGTGCGCCGAACGCTCACGACGGCCTCGCGCTGTCCGGCCGCGGCGCGGGACAAGCGCGGCGGCCCGTGTTATCCATCGCCGCGAGGCGGCCGGAATCGGCCGCCCCGGGGACCTCGCCGCGACGGCGCGGCCGGTCTCCAGCCCCCGATCGCGTTGTAACGCCCATCTATCCCGAAGGACGCCGGAATGCGGCTGGCAGGTCGAATCTCCGATTGGAACGACGACAAAGGCTTTGGCTTCGTCGTCCCGCACGACGGCGGCGCGCGCGCGTTCGTACACGTCAAGGCGTTCCAGCCCGGTTCGCCGCGCCCCACCGACGGCGACCTCATCTCCTACCGCGCGGTCAAGGACGCCAAGGGCCGCACGAACGCGGTCGAGGCGCGCTTCGCCGGGCAGCGGATCGAACCACCGCCGACGCGCGCCGCGCTGCCTTCGCTGCTGCGCCGCATCCCGCGGACGGCCTTGGGCGCAACCGCGTTGCTGGCGGTCGTGGCGCTGGCGCCGCTGGGGTTCGTACCGCTCATCGTGCCGTCGGCGCAGCTGCTTTTCAGCTTCTTTTCCTACCTCGCCTACTGGCGCGACAAAGATCTGGCGACCGCGCAGCAAAGCCGCATTCCCGAGAACTGGCTGCACCTGCTGGACCTGCTCGGCGGCTGGCCCGGCGCGCTGATCGCGCAACAACAGTTCCGCCACAAGACGGTCAAAGCTTCGTTCCAGGCCGCGTTCTGGATCACGGCGGCGCTCAACATCGCGGCGGTAACGATCGCCGTGCGCATGGGCTGGGCGCAGACGGCGACGCGCTTGCTGCTCGGCGATTAGACGCCCGGCCGCAGCCGTCAGCGGCCGTGCCCCCACCAATACGAATAAGCCTGCGCATCGCGCTTGAGCGCCTCCAGGTTGGTCCCGGTGCCGCGGTCCGACGTCAGCTGCCAGTCGAACCAGCTCAGCTGCTTGCGTTCGAACGCCTGCTGCATCCACACGTAGCCGTCGATGGGATCGTGGCAGCCGTCGTAGTAGCAGATCGGCGACGCGATCCCCTCGCCTGCGATCACCGGCGCCAGCGCGCGCATGCGCTCGTAGTCGCGCGTCGTCGTCGAGAAATAGCTGTGCGCCGACACCACCGCATTCGCGCGCGACCAATCGAAACCGTAGCGGCGGGTGAACGCGTCGACCACCGCGACGCCGTCGCGCTGCGTTGAATCGTCGAAGTTGCGGATCAGGGCGAAACTGAACATCACGATCGGCGTCGCCGGCGCCGCCGCGCGCACCGCGTCGTACAGCCGCTTCTGGCTTTCCAGGTCGTAATCGCTCCAGGTCTTGGGTTCGAACTCGGCCGCCGCGCTGCCGCTCTCGCCGCCGTTGCCGGGCTCGTTCATCAGCTCGTACACCACGTGCGCCTCGTCCTTGTAGCGCGGCGCCACCCGCTGCCAGAACGCCAGCGCCCTGGCCCGGTCGTAACGGCCGGCCTCGACGTTGTGGTAGTCGATCATCAAGGTCAGCCCGCGCGCGCGGGTCCAGGCCACGAACCGGTCCATCTGCGCGATGCGCTCCTCGATGTCGTAGTCCTGCGGACGGCGGAAGTCGTCCATCACCGACAGGCGCAAGGCGTTGAGTTCGTAGCGCACGAACCAGTCGAGGTTGGATTCGACCTGCGCCCACTCGAATTGCTGAGTGTTCTTCTGCAGCCAGTAATCGCCGCCGCGCAGCGGTTGCCCGGCGGCGTTGCGCAAGGTGCCGCCGGCGATGCGCGGGCGGCCGTCGGCCGCGGCCACGTCGAGATCGAAGCGGTACACGTTGTTGCCTTCGTCGGATTCGCCGATGCGGTCGACGTCGTCGGCGATCGCGGCGATCCGGTAGCGGCCCGGCGCGGCCGGCACCCAGCGTCCGTCGGCGCTCGCGGCGACGCCGCCGCTGGCGCGGTAGACGCGGCTCGTGCCGGGCGCGAGCGCGGCGGCATCGTCGCCGGAATAGGTCGTGTACTCGTCGTGGCCGTCGACCAGGAACAGCACGCCGTGGGTGACGCCGGCCGGCGTGGCCGCGTCGCCGCGATTGAGCAGGGTCGCGCGCAGGCGCACCGGCGCGCCCGCGACCGGCGCGTCGACCGCGCCGGCGCCGGTCACGACCAGGTCGGGCGCCGCCGCGGCCGCGGCCAGCGGCAGCAGCGCCAGCGCCAGCAACGCGCCGCGCAGATGCCGCGCCCGGCGCGGGTCGGCGGTTCGCAGCGCCGCAAACACGGATCCGGAATCGATGGACATGGGCGCAATCTCGACGGGACGGGCCACCGATGCTCGACCGGCCGCGCCGGCCCGACCGTGACTGCAGCGGCGCTTCTCCGCGCGGTTACAAAGCGCCCTGACGACTGTCAGGCCGCGGAGGTGCGCGGCGCGATCCGGCATGTGACGGCATCGAAGGTATTTGCCGGCCGCCGCGATCCCCGGCGCGCAAACCAACCGGAACCCGGTTTCCCGGGCTCGCTCGGTTCAGGCATTCGGCGCCCCCGGGATCCGGGCTCACTCCCTGCAACGCCGCACGGGTAAGCTCGCAGGACCGACCTGGCGCCGGATTCGAAGCCCCACGACGCCGGCAGGCAAACGCTCCAGCGAACCGCCCGTTCAGCCTTCGGACGGCGTCCCCAGTCCAGCGCATTCCACGTTGTCTTGGGGGAACCGCGCCGTTAGGCTTCGGCTGGCCAGGCGCCCCCGCGCCGGCCTCGTCATCAGGGAGGGTGCATGTCGATCCGGTCCGCCCTTGTTTCCACCGCCCGCTCGTCGCTGCTGCTGTGCGCGCTGTGCGCCGCGGCCTGCGCGAGCTCCGGCGAATCCCCCTCAACGGCCAAGGAGAACGCCGCAATGACTGCAAACTCCACCCTCGCCGAGCCCGCCGGGCTCACGGCGCAGGATCTTTCCGAGCGCGTGCTCAAGCTGATCCAGAGCGTGCAAGGCATCGGCGACCTCGCTCCCGACAAGCTGCGCGAGACCACCGGCCTGCCGATCGTGGTCCATTCCGCCAACGACTACGGCGCCAACGGCCCGGTCGCCGGCGTCTGGTACTACGGCCTGCGCTCGATGTCGCCGGACGCCGCCAGCGTGCCGAACCGGGTGCTGTTCCAGCTCAGCGACCAGAGCGACAGCGACGCCGACATGAGCCCGGTGTGCGTGCCGATCGAGACCTACGAAAAGACCCTGGTGTCCGCCGGCTTCTCGTCGAAGAAGCTGCGCAACCGCCACGACACCCAGGACTACTGGGAATTCACCCGCGGCAAGGTCGGCGCGACGGTGTACGTGCGCGGCAAGAGCAATCCCGCCGACGCACAGACCTGCGTGTCCATGGTGATCGTCGAAACCGCCGTCTGACCGGGAGCACACGGACATGCCGACCCCGCAAGAACAACTGGACCAGATGCTCAAGGACTTCGAGGCCGCGCACAAGACGGCCACGGACAACCCCGGCAAGAACTTCCGCGACCTGATCAACAACACTCCGCAGCTCAAGGCGGACGTGCTCGAGTCGATCCGCAAGGGCAATCTCGAGAAGTTCGAGGGCATCGCCGGCACCCAGCCGCTGGGCTACTACCGCGCGGAAACCGATCCGAGCGGCCCCGGCAAGACCCTCGCGGTCTCGCTCGACCAGCTCAACGACTCGGCGACCAAGACCCAGACCGCGAACAGCATCCGCTTCACCCTCGGGCATGAGATCCAGCACGGCGTCAACCGCCAGGACATCATCGACCAAGACAAGCTGATGCGCGACCAGGCCAAGGCCACCGCCAAGACCCCGTCGCCGCACGACTACACCGACGAGCTCAAGGCCTACAACGCGACCTCGCGCAAGGTCGAGAGCACGGCCGAAATCGCCGGCTTCAACACGCTCGGCTCGTACGTCAAGTCGAAGAACCCGAAAGCGACGCTGAAAGATCTGTACGACGCCTCGCCGGACGACATGAAGATGTACATCAAGGAGGACCTGACCAAGTCCCCGCCGACGTACACCGCGCGACCCGGCCTGACCATCGGCGCCGACCTCAAGATCGCCTCCACGCCGCAGAACGTCGAAGCGATCGGCAAGCTGTTCTACGACGCCAACGGCTATCCGAAGAACGAAACCGGCCGCGCCCTCGGCATGATCCGCGAGGAGGAGGTCAAGGCCCTGCTCGATGCGCGCAAGACCAACCCGACTCAGGCCGCGCCCGAGATCCGGGTCGACCTCAAGGAACTGAAGCTGCAGGGCATGCACCTGCCGGGCGGCTTCACCGACAGCAGCCGCCCGCGCGTGCAAGGCGGGCCGGACGGCGCCGCGCCCGCGAGCGCCGATCCGCGCCACGCCGGCAATCCCGACAACGGCTACTTCAGCGCCGTGCGCGGCAAGGTCGACCCGTCGGTGCCCGACAACGCGGTCGCTTACGCCGTGTCGCAGGCCAAGAAGGAAGGCCTGAACGATCTGTCCAAGGTCAACCTCGACCAGGTCGGCTACGCCAACGGCAAGGTCTGGATCGGCGGCAACACCCCGGGCGTCCGGGTCGGCGTCGATCCGGCCCAGGCGCCGCCGATGGAGCAGGTCGCGCGCGACCTGCAAGCCCAGCAGCACGCGCCCGATCCCGCGCGCGACCACAATCGCGCGCAGAACCAGGGACAGGAAACGCAACAGCCCGCCGCGATGGCGCGCTGACGCGCAGCGCCGGCCTTCCCTCGCGGGAACGCCGGCGTTCTTTTCGACGCACGCAAACGAACGAGCCCGCTTGCGCGGGCTCGTTCGTTTCTGCGTTTGGCGTCCCCACGGGGATTCGAACCCCGGTCGCTACCGTGAAAGGGTAATGTCCTAGGCCTCTAGACGATGGGGACAAAACTGGTCGGATTTTCCAGAAAACCCCGCGGACCCTTTCTTTCCGAGGAGTTGGTGGAGCCAGCCGGGATCGAACCGGCGACCTCCTGCATGCCATGCAGGCGCTCTCCCAGCTGAGCTATGGCCCCACGCGCTGGAAACTCTTTATCGCATCGAAACCCGACAAACTTGGGCTTCAATATAAAACCCCCTGGCCAAGGGGGTTTTGGGTGTGGCGTCCCCACGGGGATTCGAACCCCGGTCGCTACCGTGAAAGGGTAATGTCCTAGGCCTCTAGACGATGGGGACAAAACTTTGGTATTGCTCTCCTCGGAACCCTTTCGTATCCGAGGAGTGGTGGAGCCAGCCGGGATCGAACCGGCGACCTCCTGCATGCCATGCAGGCGCTCTCCCAGCTGAGCTATGGCCCCACGGGCTGGAAAGACGAACATCTTAGCGGGCGTTCAGCGAAGTCGTCAAGCATTCATCGCTGAATTTTTTGCCGCTCCAGCGTGCCCTTCTCCATCAGGATCGGACGGCGCCGGGGCGAGTTCGACGGGGCGCAATCTTGTCATGCCATGCCCGCGTTCGGCTAGATACTCGAGCCACTTTCCTAAAAAAGTATTCATGCGCATGCGATGGCCGAGCACTTGCGCCGGCGGCGGATACAGACCGATCACGTCCTGCCAGCGCCGCCCCACATAGCAGTGGGTCGCCTCGACCTGATGCGCGTCGTGATACAGGCGCAGGTACGCGGACGGATCGGGTTCGCCGGTCAGCGGATCGACCAGCGCATAGGTCAGCCGCAGCTCGGTGGTGTAGCGATGCTGCTCGAGCACGTGCAGGCGCAGATCCAGGCCGTCGCCGACCTGCGACAGATACACGCCGCGTTCGAGCCCGGCCGGCTCGAACATGCGGGTGAGGCGTTCGTGATTCTCCGCGTACAAGCCCATCAGCCAGCCGAAACGGCTGAGCTTGGGGATGCGCGCGAAGCGGGAGGCGGTATGCGTCATGCACGCGATCCTACACGCTGGAAGGGCCGCGCGGCAGGATTGACGGAATCGCAAAAAACCCTTAAATTATAGGCTCTTTCGCACTGCCGGCGGGCTCGGCAGAATCGCTTCGCGACAGCACCGCCCGCCCGCCGCCATTCAGCATCGCGCACTCGCGCCGCTTCCCTGCCCCGCTCCCTTACGCGCCGCTGCGGCATCGCAGCCTCGCGTACGCGCTTCGCGCGGCCTGCGACTGTGTCCGCAACGCTCGGAAAAACGGCCCGGCACGCCATCGCGCACCGGGCCGCAGTCTTCGCAAACAGCCTGAACGCCGGGTTCAGAACATCTCGCGGTGGATCCCCAAGGTGTTCATGACCTTGCTGGCGATCTCCTCGATCGAGGTGTGCGTGGTGCTCAGGGTCGGAATGCGCTCGGCGCGGAACATCGCTTCGGCCGCGAAGACCTCGCTCTTGCAGGTCTCGAACTTGGCGTAGCGCGAATTCGGCCGGCGCTCCTGGCGGATCTGCTGCAGGCGCACCGGATCGATGGTCAGCCCGAACAGCTTCTGCCGGAACGGCCGCAGCCGCGGCGGCAGACGGTCGTGTTCGAGGTCTTCCTCGGTCAGCGGATAGTTCGCCGCGCGCACGCCGTAATGCAGGGCCAGGTACACGCAGGTCGGGGTTTTGCCGGCGCGCGAGACTGCGACCAGGATCAGGTCGGCCTCGTTGTAGTCCACGCTCTGGCCGTCGTCGTGGGTCAAGGCGTAGTTCATGGCGTTGATGCGGCGGTGATAGCTGTCGAAATCGACGATGCCGTGGGCCTGGTTGACGCGGCGCTGGCGGGTCTCGTGCAGCTCGCGCTCCAGCGGCTCGATGAACGGCGCGAAAACGTCGAGCATCAGCGCCCCGCTTTCGGCCAGCGCCGCGCCGACCTCGCCGTCCATGCACGAATTGATGACCACCGGGCGCACGCCGTAGCTCACCGCGGCCTCGCGGATCTTGCCGGCGACCTCCTGCGCCCGCTCCACCGTATCCACGAACGGGATGCGGTCGGTGACGAACTGGGTGTCGGTGAACTGGGTCAACAGGCTGTGGCCGATGGTCTCGGCGGTGATGCCGGTGCCGTCGGAAACGTAGAAGACCGGGCGGGTTCCTGCCATCGATAACCTCGTCTGAGAAAACGGTGCCAGTCCGAAAACGCCCCGGCGCCAATACAAAAAGCCCGCCGGATCAAGCTTGTATGCCCCGGACGCACGGGCGATCATATCGTCTTGGCCGCGCCCCCACGCGTCCTAGCCCCCCTCGGAGATAGTGTGTCTTGAACGAGAACATCCTCTGGCTGCACGCGCTGCGCCTCAACGATCTGGCCCGCGTCGGCGGCAAGAACTCCTCGCTTGGCGAGATGATCGGCAACCTGGCCAACCTGGGCGTATCGGTTCCCGGCGGCTACGCCACCACCGCCGAGGCCTTCAAGGCCTTCATCGCGCACAACGACCTGCACCAGCGCATCTTCGACCGCCTCGCCACGCTCGACGTGGAAGACGTGCCGGCGCTGACCCAGGCCGGCGGCGAAATCCGCGGCTGGGTCATCGACGCACCGCTGCAGCCCGACCTGGACCAGGACATCCGCGCCGCCTACCGCGAACTGGCCGCGCAGAACGGCGGCGGCGACATCGCCGTCGCGGTGCGCTCCTCGGCCACCGCCGAAGACCTGCCAGACGCCTCGTTCGCCGGCCAGCAGGAAACCTTCCTCAACGTGACCGGCGAAGACGACGTCGTGCGCAAGGTCAAGGAAGTCTTCGCCAGCCTCTACAACGACCGCGCCATCGCCTACCGCGTGCACCACGGCTTCAAGCACGAGGACGTGTTCCTGTCCGCCGGCGTGCAGCTGATGGTCCGCTCCGACGTCGGCGCGTCCGGCGTGCTGTTCACCCTCGACACCGAGTCGGGCTTCCGCGACGTGGTGTTCATCACCTCCAGCTACGGCCTCGGCGAAATGGTCGTGCAGGGCGCGGTCAATCCCGACGAGTTCTACGTCTACAAGCCGACCTTGGCCCAGGGCAAGCCGGCGATCCTGCGCCGCAGCGTCGGCGCCAAGCAGCTGCGCATGGTCTATTCGGACGCGCCCGACGAGCGCGTACGCACCGAGGACACGCCGGCGCCGCTGCGCAGCAAGTTCTCGATCGACGATGCCGACGTGCACGAGCTGGCCAAGCAGGCGCTGGTGATCGAAAAGCATTACGGCCGTCCGATGGACGTGGAATGGGCGAAGGACGGCGTCAGCGGCAAGCTGTTCATCGTCCAGGCGCGTCCGGAAACGGTGAAGTCGCGGGCCAAGGCGACCCAGATCGAGCGCTACCAGCTCGGCCAGCGCGGCCCGGTGGTCGCCGAAGGCCGCGCGATCGGCCAGAAGATCGGTTCGGGCGTGGCGCGCGTGGTGCGCAGCCTCGACGACATGGGCCGGGTCCAGCCCGGCGACGTGCTCGTCGCCGACATGACCGATCCCGATTGGGAGCCGGTGATGAAGCGCGCCGCGGCGATCGTCACCAACCGCGGCGGCCGCACCTGCCACGCGGCGATCATCGCGCGCGAACTCGGCGTGCCCGCGGTCGTCGGCACCGGCAACGGCCTGGACGCGATCAAGGAAGGCCAGCTCGTCACCATCAGCTGCGCCGAAGGCGACACCGGCTACATCTACGACGGCGCGCTGCCGTTCGAGCGCCACGTCGCCGATCTCGACAAGATGCCGCCGGCGCCGCTGAAGGTGATGATGAACGTCGCCAACCCCGAGCGCGCGTTCGACTTCGCCATGCTGCCCAACGCCGGCGTCGGCCTGGCGCGGCTGGAGATGATCATCGCCAGCCACATCGGCATCCATCCCAAGGCGCTGCTGGAATACGCCTCGCAGGACGCCGCGACCAAGAAGAAGATCGACGAGAAGATCGCCGGCTACGGCGACGACCCGGTCCAGTTCTACGTCGACCGACTGGCCGAAGGCATCGCCACCATCACCGCGTCGTTCGCGCCGCATCCGGTGATCGTGCGCCTGTCGGACTTCAAGTCCAACGAATACGCCAACCTGATCGGCGGCTCGCGCTACGAGCCGCACGAAGAGAATCCGATGATCGGCTTCCGCGGCGCCAGCCGCTACGTCGACCCGTCCTTCACCGATGCTTTCGCTTTGGAGTGCCAGGCTGTCCTCAAGGTGCGCGAGCAGATGGGCCTGACCAATTGCTGGGTCATGATCCCGTTCGTGCGCACGCTCGACGAGGGCCGCCGCGTGGTCGAAGTGCTGGAAAAGAACGGGCTCAAGCAAGGCGAGAACGGTCTCAAGATCATCATGATGTGCGAGGTTCCCTCGAACGCGTTGCTCGCCGACGAGTTCCTGGAGATCTTCGACGGCTTCTCGATCGGCTCCAACGACCTGACCCAGCTCAGCCTCGGCCTCGACCGCGACTCGGCGATCGTCGCCCAGCTGTTCGACGAACGCGATCCGGCGGTCAAGAAGCTGCTGGCGATGGCGATCTCGGCCGCGCGCGCCAAGGGCAAGTACGTCGGCATCTGCGGCCAGGGCCCGAGCGATCATCCGGACCTGGCCGAGTGGCTGATGCAACAGGGCATCGAGTCGGTGTCGCTGAATCCCGACACCGTGGTCGACACCTGGCTGCGTCTGGCCAAGGCCAAGGGCCAGGGCTGAGTACCGGCATGGCGAAAACCGACGCCGCCCAGACCGCTGCCAAGGCCGCCGCTGCCAAAACGCAGGCGTCCGAGTCCCTGCTGGGGCTCGGCGCCGGCTTCGACTTCGACAAGCTGATGCTGTGGGCCCAGACCCAGGGCCTGAAGCTGCTCGCGTCGCTGGCGATCCTGCTGATCGGCCTGTGGATCGCCAAGCGCCTGTCGCGCGCGCTGGAGCGGGTGATGACCCGCGCCAACATGGAAGTGACCTTGCGCGGCTTCCTGCGCAACATCGCGTATGCGGTGATGGTGGTGGTGGTCGCGGTGGCCGCGCTGCAACAGCTCGGCGTGCCGATGACCTCGGTGCTGGCGGTGCTCGGCGCCGCCGGTCTGGCGATCGGCCTGGCGCTGAAGGACTCGCTGTCGAACATCGCCTCGGGCGTGATGCTGATCGTGCTGCGCCCGTTCCGCGCCGGCGACTATGTACAGGCCGCCGGCATCGAGGGCACGGTCGAGCAGATCCGCGTGTTCCAGACCCGCCTGCGCACCGTCGACAACCGGGTCATCGTGCTGCCGAACAGCCTCATCACCACCGCGGTCATCGTCAACTTCACCGCCAATCCCAAGCGCCGCATCGACCTCACCGTCGGCGTGGGCTACGACGACGACCTCAAGCTGGCCAAGGACACGCTGCTGGCGCTGGCCGGCGCGCATCCCAAGGTGCTCAAGGAACCGGCGCCGGAAGTGCTGGTGACCGCGCTGGCCGAGAGCAGCGTCAATCTCGAACTGCGCGCCTGGGCCAAGACCGGCGACCTGGTCCACACCAAGAGCGATCTGGTCGAGGCCATCCGCAACGATCTGATCGGCAAGGGGCTCAACATCCCCTACCCGCAGCGCGACCTGCACGTCTATCACCACGATGCCGATGGCCGGCCGATCGGCGAGGTGCTGACGAAGGCGGTGGCCGACGACGGCGATGTCGCGGCGGCGAAGAAGTAAGCGCATGTCCGCCGCACTGCCGACCCCGCAGGACTGCGCCGAACTGCTGGCGTTCCTTCCGCGCTTCCAGGAGCCCGGGTTTCGCGCGGTGGTCGGCTCCGACTACCGCGTCGACGCCGCGACCGGCCAGAAGTTCTGGATCGGCCCCCGCTATCACCCGAGCGTGGCCGAGTTCTTTCATGTGCTCGGCGCAACGCCGTGCTGGTTCGATCGCGAGTACGACCGGGGCCGTTGCGGCGCACTGTTGCAAGATCCCGACGCCATCGCCAGCGCCGATCTGACCACGCTGCGCTCGCTGCTTACCGCCTGCCAGCGCGCCGAGCGCTTCGGCGAGGGCGCGTGGGGTGCCGCGGTCGATCAGGGTTACATCGCCGCCTTGCTGACACGGCTACAGGCCCTGGCGCGAGACGCCTGAGCGCCTGCCGCGCGACGCGCGAACGCTGCGGGCGACCTCAGCCCTGCCCGCCCAGCTTGCCCATGAAGCCGCGGTAATGCTTCAACTCCGCGATCGAGTCGTGCACATCGCTCAGCGCGGTGTGCTTGCTGTCCTTGTGCATCCCCGCCAGCACCTCCGGCGCCCAGCGCCGCGCCAGTTCCTTGACCGTGCTGACGTCGAGGTTGCGGTAGTGGAAGTACTTCTCCAGCTTCGGCATGCAGCGGTGCAGGAAGCGGCGGTCCTGGCAGATCGAATTGCCGCAGATCGGCGAGGTGTTCGGCGCCACCCACTGGGCCAGGAACTCCAGGGTCGACCGCTCGGCGTCGGCCATCGCCACGCCGTGTTCGAGCACCCGCTTCCACAGCCCGGACTTGCCGTGCTGGTTGCGGTTCCATTCGTCCATCGCCTCCAGCCGTTCCAGCGGATGGGCGATGGCGAGTTCCGGACCTTCCGCCAGCACGTTGAGCTGGGCGTCGGTGACCACCGTGGCGATTTCCAGGATCGAATCGCGGTCGGTGTCCAACCCGGTCATTTCCAGGTCGATCCAGATCAGCCGGTGCTCGTGTCCGTGCCGCTCGTGTCCGGAGTGTTCGCTCATGGCCTCGCCGTAGCTGTGCGTGTCGCGGCATGATAGCCCACCCGCCCCCGCTGGCCGCGCCGCAATGAGCACCGCCCCCGACGTCCACTACGCCATCCTGACCGCGATGCTGGCGCCCGCGTTCTTCCTGACCGCGACCGCGTCGCTGCTGCTGTCGGCCAACAACCGCCTGGCCCGGGTCATCGACCGCGCCCGGGTCCTGCTCAAGGAACTGGCCGAGACCGAGGACGCCGAGGAGCGCGAGCTGATCGAGCGCCACATCCTGCGCCAGAAGAAGCGCAGCCGGATCATCCTGCGCGGCAGCCAGCTGCTGTACACCGCGATCAGCTTCTTCGTCGGCACCAGCCTGACCGTGGCCGGCGACGCCGTGCTCGGCTACCGCCTGGGCCTGGTCCCGACCGTGCTGGCCGCGTTCGGCGTGCTGTCGATGTTCGCCGCCAGCCTGCTGCTGGCGCGCGAATCCTCGCTGGCGGTGGAGGCGGTCAACGAGGAGATGGACCACGGCCACGCCAGCGCGGTCAAGCGCTGGGCGCGGCCGCGCGGCTGAGCCGCTGCGGGCGGCGCCAACGGGATTCTGCGGAAGGGGCTTCAGGCCCGACGCTTTCCGATCCGCTGCCGCAGAGTCCGCACCGAGACCCGCGCCGACAGCGCCGGGCCTCGAGCCACTTGCGCAACAGCAGGCCGCGCTTGCGGCATCATGGCAGTCCACGCCGCCCGCGGCGCCCGCCTCGCGCCTGCGCGCCACCGCCATGATCGATCCGCTGCAACTGAGCTCCCACTACGCCGTGGTCTCGGCGATGATCACGCCGGCGTTCTTCCTCACCGCCACCGCCTCGCTGCTGGTGTCGTCGAACAACCGGCTCGCGCGCGTGGTCGACCGCATGCGCCAGCAACTGGCGACGCTGGAGGACACCGTCGACGAGCACGCCCGCCAGTACCTGGAGGCGCGCATCATCCTGCACCGCCGGCGCGTGCGCCTGATCCTGACCTGCCTGCAGCTGCTCTACGGCGCGATGACCGCCTTCGTCGGCACCAGCCTGGCCATCGGCATCGACCAGTTCGCCGACTACCGCCTGCGCGGCGTGCCGACCGGCCTTGCGATGTGCGGCGTGCTGCTGGTGCTGGCCGCCTGCATCAACATGGGCCGCGAAGCGCGCATGAGCGTGAGCATGCTCGACGCCGAGGTGAAGCGCGAGTTCGACCGCGACAACGGCCGCGGCCAGAAGCGCAGCTGAACCCACGCGCCCTGTTCCGCGCAGGCGCGCCGCGGCGTCCGCGCTGAAAACGGCATCGCATCACAGATCGAAATCGGACGCGCAAGGCCGCGCACAAAGTTTCGATGCACAACTTGCATGCGCGAACCGGTAGTACGCGCGGCCGCGTCCGCACCGCCCCGCATGCGCAGCCGCGGCCTGGTCCGTTCGGCGTGCCGCGACGAATCGCCAGTGCAGGTTTCGGCGCCGCCGCGATCACGACTTCCGCATACCCGATACGCCCGATCCAAGCGTATACGCCATCCGCACGAATGCCGGCTCGCCGCGCCGCGTGTCGGCGCGCACATGCCGCGCAAGCGCTCCGCACAGTTCGCCGCAGTCGCGAGCGCCAGACAGGCGACAGCAAATCCTTCTGCGACTGCCCGCACGAATCGCGAACGAGGGCAGCCGATATGCTGCGCGCACGAACGTCCCAGACTTGCAGCTCCGCGTGATCAATCGATTCTTCCGTTCAACGCGCGCAGCGCACGGCATCAACAAAAACCCACCGATCGTCCCACTCAAGTTGCGCAGACCGTCCTGGACGGCCTCGCCGCAACGCAGCCCACGCACGCCGCAGGCGCGTTGTGAAACCAAAAACGATGCCGCACCCTTGCGTCCGCCGAACGGCCGCGGGTGCGCGCATCGGGCACGGAGCGCCCCGCCGCATCGTCCGCGCAACCGCGCGGCGACGGTCGCACACGCATTCGTTCATCCACGCGCTCCAGGGGAATAAAGCCGATGTTTCTTCACTCTTTGCGGGTGCGCCTGCTGTTGCCGGTGCTCGCGCTGGTGCTGGTGTCCGTGGTCGTGCTGACCGTGGCGCTGGCCATGAACCAGGCCAGCCACGTCCGCAGCGACGCCGCCCAATCGATCGAACGGCGCACCCAGGCGCTGCAAAGCCTGTTCTCGGTGACCCGCTCGGTCATGCTCGACCGCACCCACGATGCGATGCGCCTGCTGCGCAGCGAAGGCCGCCGGCTCGGCGCGGCCAGCCTCGGCGGCCGGGTCACCGTCGGCGGCCGCGCCGCCAACGATCTGGTGCTCGGCGGCGTGTCCCAGGCCAACAACTTCGCCCTGGTCGACGGCGTCACCGCGATCGCCCAGGGCACCGCGACCTTGTTCGCGCGCGACGGCGAAGACTTCGTGCGCGTCGCCACCAACGTGCGCAAGGACGACGGCAGCCGCGCCATCGGCACCCAGCTCGATCCGCTCGGCCAGGTGATTCCGCACATGCGCAAGGGCGAGGCGTTCTACGGCGTGGTCGACATCCTCGGCACGCCCTACGTCACCGGCTACGAGCCGATCTTCTCCGACACCGACAGCCAGCGCGCGATCGGCGTGTGGTACGTCGGCTACAAGACCGACCTCAAGGCGCTGTCGGAAGTCGTCGACGCCAGCCAGGTGCTGGAGTCGGGCTTCATCGCGGTGTTCGACAGCAAGGACAAGCTGCGCTTCCATTCCAAGACCGGCGCCACCAGCGACGCGGCGCTGATCGAGCGCATCGCGCACGAGCTGCCGTCGGATTGGGTGGTCGACAAGCAGGACGTGCCGGGCTGGGGCTTCAGCCTGGTGTCGGCCTATCCCAAGAGCGACGTCAACAAGGCCATCACCCGCCAGTCGCTGTGGATCGGCAGCATCGGCCTGATCGTGTGCGCGCTGATCCTGGGCCTGCAGTGGGGCCTGATCTGGAGCCGCGTGCTCAAGCCGATCCAGCACCTGACCGTGGTCGCCGAAGAACTCAGCGTCGGCAAGTGGGGCCACACCATCGAGGAGACCGAGCTGAAGGACGAGATCGGCAAGCTCGCCCGCGCCATTTCGCGCCTGTCCTACAGCGTGCGCGTGGCGATGGAACGATTGGCCAAGCTGTCGCGCTGACGCCCTTCGCCCCACGCCGACCTAAGGACTCAGGGAGCCCGGCATGAGCAACGATTTCCGACCGCTGGTGCAGGTGCTGCGCGAGATCAAGATGCTGGCGCAGAAGCGATCTTCCGGCTTCGCCTACATCGTCACCGAAGACAACCACTCCTGCATCGTGCGCCTGCATCAGGGCCAGATCCAGGAAGTGGTGTACCGCATGCTGCGCAACGAAGAAGCGGTGCAGCGCCTGTCGATGGTGTCGGCGGCGAAGGTGCGCTTCGAAAGCAGCGGCATCGCCGCGATGCCGCCCGGCCGCGCGCCGCTCAGCGAAAACTCGATCGAGTGGCTGCTGGGCGGGTTCGAGCACGACCTGGGCGGCCAGCAGTATCAATACGCGCCGGCGGCGACGGCTTCGCCGCCGCCGGCCGTCAACGGCGTCGCGCCGCCGGAAGCGCCGGTGGTCGTGGTCAATCCGCACGTGCGCCAGGCGCTGGAACAGATCGCCCTGAACTACCTCGGGCCGATCGCCGGCATGCTGTGCCAGGAAGCCTTCGACGCCGCCGGCGGCGATCCGCAGAAAGCCATCGTCCAGTTGGCCGGGCAGCTGTATTCGCAGCAGGAAGCGCAGCGCTTCAGCGAGGAGGCGCGCAAGGCGTTGGCGGCGTTGCGTTGAAGCCGGATCGGGGGTTTCGCCGTAGCTGAGGCATCGCGGTCGCGGCTCGCGCCGCTCCTGCAGGGAGCCCATGTAGGAGCGGCGCGAGCCGCGACCGCGACACAACGCTTGCGACGAAACCCGCTGTTAACCCGGCCGCCCGCGCTTGCGCCGGAAATACGCGCTCAACCGCGCACCGGCTTCTTCGCCGAGCACGCCGCCGAGCACCGCCACGCGATGGTTGTGGCGCGCATCGGCGAGCAGGTCGAACACGCTGCCGGCCGCGCCGGTCTTGGGATCGAAGGCGCCGAACACCACCCGCGCCACCCGCGCGTGCACCATCGCCATCGCGCACATCGCGCAGGGTTCCAGGGTCACGTACAAGGTGCTGCCGATCAGGCGGTGGTTGCCGATGCGCTGGCCGCCTTCGCGCATCGCCACGATTTCGGCGTGCGCGGACGGATCGTGCTGGCCGATGTTGCGGTTCCAGCCTTCGCCGAGCATTTCGCCGGCGGCCGACACCAGCACCGCGCCGACCGGGATTTCGTCGTACTCGCGTTCGGCACGCTCGGCCAGATCCAGCGCGCGGCGCATCCAGTAGCGGTCGATCTCGTCCTGTTGTGGCTCGCTCACGTTCGCTCCCGCAGCGGCGCCGCATCGACGCGGCGCCCGGGCGCGATTATGGTGCAGCCGCGCCGCGCGCGCATCCGCTGCGCGCATGCGCCGCCGCGAGCGCAGCGCGCGGCGCGGCGGCGCGCGCGATCAGGCCGCGCCGCGCAGATAGTCCATCTTGCCCAGCGGCACGCCGAGGTGGCGCAGGATGCCGTAGGCGGTGGTGAGGTGGAAATAGAAGTTCGGCAGCACGAAGCCGCGGATGTAGTCGCGGGCGATGAAGGTCAGCTCGCGGCCGCCGGGGCGGATCACGATCTCGCGCTCCTCCTGCCCGTCCATGCTCTGCGCCGGCACGCTGCGCAGGAATTCCTGGGTCTTGGCGATGCGCTCGCGCAGTTGTTCCAGCGTGGTTTCGTCGTCGGGAAAGCTCGGCGGGGCGATGCCGGCCAGGCGCGCGGCGCCGAACTTGGCCGCGTCGCTGGCCGACTGCACCTGGCCGATCAAGGTGTACATGTCCGGCGCCAGCCGGCCGGTCAGCAACTGCGCGGGGTCCTGGCCCTGTTCGCGGGCATGGGCGACGGCGCGGTCGAGCAGGTGCGAAAGCACGTCGAGGCCGCGCTGGAAGGCGGGCACGGAGATGTCGTAGAGCGAAAGGCTCATGGGGTTTCCTGAGAGTCCTGGCGTGTTGCGTGGCGGGGAAACAGCGTGGGACGGGCCGCGCGCATCGCGCGGGCCGGCCGAGTCTGAGCGCTTGCCCGGCATGGGTCAACGAATTTACTATCGCCCGTTATGAAATTCGGCGTTGCAAAACCGGAGCGATCCGGCGGCGGGACTGCGTCCGCGACCGACGCGTCTGCGGGCGCTTGCGAGGCGGCCGCGCCCGCCCCTCGCCGCCCACGCGGCCGCCCGCGCGGCTTCGACCGCGAACAGGCGCTGGAAACGGCGATGCACCTGTTCTGGCAACGCGGCTACGAAGCGACTTCGATCAGCGAACTCACCGCCGCCGTCGGCGTCAGCGCACCGAGCCTGTACGCGGTGTTCGGCAGCAAGGAAGACCTGTTCCGCGCGGCGCTGCAACGCTATCTGGAGCAGTTCCGGCGCGAACGCGGGCAGTTGCTGGCCGCGCCGGGGCTCAGCGCGCGCGCGGCGTTCGAGGCGCTGTTCGAGGCCATCGCCGACGGCTTCGGCCGCTGCCCTGCCCGCTCCGGCTGCATGCTGGTCGCGGCCGAAACCGGCGGCCTCGGCGAGGCCGCCGCGCATCTGCGCGAAGTGCTCGGCGCGCACCGCGCCGGCATCGAAGCGGGCTTTCGCCAACGCATCGAACGCGGCCAGCGCGAAGGCGACGTGGCCGTCGGCGTGGATGCGGCGGCGCTGGCCAAGTTCCTGTCGACCGTGGTGCAAGGCCTGTCGATCCAGGCCCGCGACGGCGCCGGCGCGGAGCCGCTGCGCGAGGTGTTGCGCACCGCCTTACGGGCGTGGCCGCCGGCCTGAGCCGCGCAGTCGCACGCAGGCGCTCAAGGTTGCAGATACGGCCGCGTCGCCGCCGCAGCCGTGCCGGCGGCTCGCGTGGGCAAGCGCGCCAACCCGCGCGGCAGCGCCGCGGCGCAATGCGCCGTGGCTCGCACCGGCGCCGTCGCGGCCACCGCGCGCGGCGTGCGCGCGGCCGCCGCCGCGGCTGGTTCGTCGCGGATCGCGATCGCCAACAAATGCGGCAAGGCCAGCAACGCCGCGGCCAACGGGAGGTACCTCTCCATGCGCTTCTCCTGATCGGGCTCGAACTGCCGGCGGCGGGGGAGCCAGGGCCGGCTTGCATCAAGACGACGAACCGGAGCGCGCCGATTCGACATCGGCGCCTCGACTGCGGCGCGACGGCGGTCGCCGGCTCGCGCGCGGCGCGCCGGGCGGTCTTGAGCCCGCACAGGCTACGGGGCATTGCGGCCTGGAATTGTCCTAATTCAGGCAATCGGCGCGAATCGCGACGCGGGTCGGCGCAGATCGCGCCCTGGCGAAACGGATGGGTCGTGGGAGGGGCTTCAGCCCCGGCGCTTTCGGCTCAGGCCGCAATCGAAGCGGACGGACAGCGGATCGAACAGCGTCGGGCCTGAAGGCCCGCCACAGCGTCCTGGCCGCCGCAGCCGCAGCGAAGGCCGCGGCACGGCGCACAGGCCGGCGCTGCGGCAACGAAAAGGGGGCGGTCGCCCGCCCCCTTCGCGCACACCAAGCCGGCTCAGCAGCCCGGCGAGCAGATCGCCCAGCAACGCGAATCCGGCTGGTCCGGATCGCAGCTGCTGCAGCACGGCCGCGCAATCGCGGACACGCTGACGGTCAGGCCGAACGCGAACGCACAGCAGGTCAGGAACAGCTTGGCGCGGGACATCCTCATCATGACGAACTCCTGTCTTCGGTGGCGATGGCCGGGCGCGCGCATCCGGCGGCGCAAGGCGGAGAGGCCGGCGGCGATGGCCGTCCGGCGCGAAGGCCGCGGGTCCGTCCGCGGCGGGGCAGCGCGCGCGCGGGCGGGCCGGCGTGCGATGCGGTATGAGCGGCAAGAGCGCCGCGGCGACGGCGGGGTTCGATGCGGGCGCTGGCGCGACCGGCCGGCACAGGAGCGGCGACGACAACCGCGCGCCGCCGGGAACGCGCGCGCAAACCGATGCATCGGGCCGTTACGACTGCGGACATCCATGATCCTCCGACCTCGCGCCGCCAGCGGCTGGGCGCGAACGAAGGCGAACGCTACGCCCGGCGCTGCGGCGGTAACGCGTTAGCCATCACACAACGCGATGCCGACGGCCGGCCCGCGCGCGCGCCTTGCGCAAACGGCGCGCAGCGGGCAAGCATCGGCCGCCGCGCGCACACTTTCGCCGGCCGGCGAGCGCAGGCGCCCACTCGCGCGGGACCGGCCGCCGGCGATTGCCGCAACGCAAAAAGACATAGCGCGCGCGAGCGCACGGGCGCGCGAACCAGCTCGCGCGAAGACCGATCGCGCCGCGGCGAAAACGAACGTCGACAACGGCAGCGCCCGACCGCGTCGACACGGCGCTCCATCGAAGCGCCGCAGCGCCAATGCGCCGCACCGTCGCCGCCCGAACGCCGCGATGCCACCCATGAACGACGAAGGCCGCGCTCGCGCGCGGCCTTCGTCTTCGCTCAGCGAGCCCGCAGGCTCACTCCCATTCGATCGTCGCCGGCGGTTTGCCGCTGATGTCGTACACCACCCGCGACACCCCCGACAGCTCGTTGATGATGCGGTTCGACACCGTGCCGAGGAAGTCGTACGGCAGGTGCGCCCAATGCGCGGTCATGAAGTCGATGGTCTCCACCGCGCGCAGCGCGATCACCCACTCGTAGGCGCGCGCGTCGCCGACCACGCCGACCGACTTGACCGGCAGGAACACCGCGAAGGCCTGGCTGGTCTTGTCGTACAGGCCGGCCTTGCGCAGTTCGTCGATGAAGATGTGGTCGGCGCGGGCCAGCAGTTCGGCGTATTCGCGCTTGACCTCGCCGAGGATGCGCACGCCCAGGCCCGGGCCCGGGAACGGGTGGCGGTAGACCATCTCGCGCGGCAGGCCGAGCTCGACGCCGAGGCGCCGCACTTCGTCCTTGAACAGCTCGCGCAGCGGCTCGACCAGGCCGAGCTTCATGTGCTCGGGCAGGCCGCCGACGTTGTGGTGGCTCTTGATGACGTGGGCCTTGCCGGTCTTGCTGCCGGCCGACTCGATCACGTCGGGATAGATCGTGCCCTGCGCCAGCCACTTGGCGTTGCTGAGCTTGTTCGATTCCTCGTCGAAGATCTCGACGAACAGGTTGCCGATGATCTTGCGCTTGGCTTCCGGGTCGTCGACGCCGGCGAGCCTGTCGAAGTAGCGGTCGGCGGCGTTGACGCGCACGACCTTGACGCCCATGTGCTCGGCGAACATCGCCATCACCTGGTCGCCTTCGTTGTAGCGCAGCAGGCCGGTGTCGACGAACACGCAGGTCAGCTGGTCGCCGATGGCCTTGTGCAGCAGCGCGGCGACCACCGAGGAATCGACGCCGCCGGACAGGCCGAGGATGACTTCGTCGTCGCCGACCAGCTCGCGCACGCGCGCGATCTGGTCGTCGATGATGTGCGCGGCGGTCCACAGCGTCTGGCAGCCGCAGATGTCGACCACGAAGCGGCGCAGCAGGGTCTGGCCCTGCTTGGTGTGGGTCACTTCCGGATGGAACTGCACGCCGTACCAGCGGCGCGCGTCGTCGGCGAACGCGGCGACCGGGATGCGGTCGGTCTTGGCGGTGACGACGAAGCCGTCCGGCGCCTTCGACACGTGGTCGCCGTGGCTCATCCACACGTCCAGGCGCGGCGGCGAACCCGGATGGTCCTTGAGCCCGTCGAACAAGCGGTCCTGCGCGACCAACTGCACTTCGGCGTGGCCGAACTCGCGCTGGTCGGCCGCTTCGGTGGCGCCGCCGAGCTGCGCGGCCATGGTCTGCATGCCGTAGCAGATGCCCAGGATCGGCAGGCCGGCGTCGAACACCTGCTGCGGCGCGCGCGGCGCGCCCGGCAGCGTGGTCGACTCGGGGCCGCCGGACAGGATGATGCCCTTGGCGCCGTAGGCTTCGATTTCGGCCGGATCGTGGTCCCAGGCCCAGATTTCGCAGTAGACGCCGAGTTCGCGGATGCGGCGGGCGATCAGCTGGGTGTACTGGGCGCCGAAATCGAGGATAAGAATTTTGTCGCTATGGATGTCGGTCATGGTTCGCGGGCGGTGGTGGCTGATAGTCGAACGCGCACTGCTCGATTGCGTAATCCCAGGCGCCGCCGCGATCGAGGCAGGCGTCGACGGGATCTGCCGGCCATGGCCACGCAGTCGCGCAAGTCAACAGCAAAAACAACAACGGCATAAGAAAAAGGACCGCACGCGAGGTCGGTCCTTTTCCGTGCTTCAACCCGCTCGATAATTCGGCGGTTCTTTCGTGATCTGAACATCGTGCACGTGGCTCTCGCGCGAACCGGCGTTGGTGATGCGCACGAAGCTCGGCTTCTTGCGCATCTCCTCGATGGTCGCGCAGCCCACGTAGCCCATCGTGGCGCGCAGGCCGCCGGCGAGCTGGTGGACCACGCCGCCGAGCGAGCCGCGATACGGCACGCGGCCTTCGATGCCTTCCGGCACCAGCTTGTCGGCGTCGGAAGCGTCCTGGAAGTAACGGTCCTTGGAGCCCTGCTCCATCGCGCCGAGGCTGCCCATGCCGCGGTAGCTCTTGTAGCTGCGGCCCTGGAACAGCTCGATTTCGCCGGGGGCTTCCTCGGTGCCGGCGAACAGGCCGCCGACCATCACCGACGAGGCGCCGGCGACCAGCGCCTTGCCGATGTCGCCGGAATAGCGGATGCCGCCGTCGGCGATCAGCGGGATGCGGTCCTGCAGCGCCTCGGCGACCATCGCCACGGCGGTGATCTGCGGCACGCCGACGCCGGCGACCACGCGGGTGGTGCAGATCGAACCCGGGCCGACGCCGACCTTGACCGCGTCGGCGCCGTGATCCATCAGCGCCAGCGCGGCGTCGCCGGTGACGATGTTGCCGCCGATGACCTGCAGCTGCGGGAAGCGCTTCTTGACCCACTTCACCCGATCGAGCACGCCCTGCGAATGGCCGTGCGCGGTGTCGACCACGATCACGTCCACGCCGGCCGCGGCGAGGGCTTCCACCCGCGCTTCGGTGTCGCCGCCGGCGCCGACCGCGGCGCCGACCAGCAAGCGCTCGGCGCTGTCCTTGGCGGCGTTGGGGTTGTCGGTCTTCTTCTGGATGTCCTTGACCGTGATCAGGCCGCGCAGCTCGAAGCCGTCGTTGACCACCAGGACCTTCTCGATGCGGTGCTTGTGCAGCAGCTGCAGCACTTCCTCGTCGTCGGCGCCTTCGCGCACGGTGACCAGGCGCTCGCGCTTGGTCATGATGTGGCGGACCGGGTCGTCGAGCTTCTTCTCGAAGCGCATGTCGCGGCTGGTGACGATGCCGACCAACTGGCCGCCGTCGACCACCGGCACGCCGGAGATGTTGCGCGCGCGGGTCAGCTTGAGCACTTCGCCGATGGTGGTCTCGGGGCCGACGGTGAACGGCTCCTTGATCACGCCGGCCTCGAACTTCTTGACCTGGGCGACCTGGGCGGCCTGCGCCTCCAGGCTCATGTTCTTGTGGACGATGCTGATGCCGCCGAGCTGGGCCAAGGCGATGGCCAGACGGGCCTCGCTGACGGTGTCCATCGCCGCCGACAGGATCGGCAGGCGGATCGACAGGTCGCGGGTCAGGCGGGTGGAGAGGTTTACGTCCTTAGGCAGGACGATCGAATGCGCGGGGACGAGAGACACATCGTCGTAAGTCAGCGCTTCAGCCTGGATGCGCAGCATAGGCGGGCCCGGGAGGATGAAGCGCGCCATTCTAACCCGAAAGCGCTTCGCTCCGCTCGCCGTGCGGGCGGAAAGGGGCGTTCCGCGGGTGGGTTGCGCGGGGGCCGTTAAGGCTGGCGGGAGGGGCGTTGCGGGGCACCGGCCCGAGCCGCGCACGCCCTCCCCGACCGTCCTCCCCGCGAACGCGGGGATCCAGAGACTTCAGCCGGCCCGTTGCCGAAAGCCGGTCTAGGCCCGGCTTCCAGCGTCCTCGCCCGAAACGCCCTGGATTCCCGCGTTCGCGGGAATGACGTGTCGGCAGGCTCGGCGAGGGGTGAGGCGCTTTTCCCGAGGCATGCGACACCGCACACCTCGTCATCCCCGCGAACGCGGGGATCCAGAGACTTCAGTAGGTCCCTTTCCGAAGTCCGGCCTGAGCCCAACTTCCAGCGTTCTCGCCCGAAACGCCCTGGATTCCCGCGTTCGCGGGAATGACGGCGGGACGCTGCGCGGGCTTCCGTGTCGCCCCGTCGCGGGCCTTCAGCCCCGCCCGGCCGCCTTGTCCGCGGCCTCGGCCGCTTCCAGGGTGTTCTGCATCAGCGTGGCCACCGTCATCGGCCCGACCCCGCCCGGCACCGGCGTGATCCAGCTGGCGCGCTGCGCCGCGGCGTCGAAGCCGACGTCGCCGACCAGGCGGCCGTCGTCGAGGCGGTTGATGCCGACGTCGATGACCACCGCGCCCGGCTTGACCCATTCGCCCGGAATCAGCCCCGGCCGGCCGACCGCGACGACCAGGATGTCGGCGTTGCGCACCGACTGCTCCAGCACCGCCTGCGGGGTGAACTTGTGGCAGCTGGTGACGGTGCAGCCGGCGATCATCAGCTCCAGCGCCATCGGCCGGCCGACGTGGTTGCTGACGCCGACGATGGTCGCGCTCTGCCCGCGCACCGGGCGGTCGGTGTAGCCGAGCAAGGTGGTGATGCCGCGCGGCGTGCACGGGCGCAGGCCGAACTGGCGCAGCACCAGATGGCCGACGTTCTCCGGATGGAAGCCGTCGACGTCCTTGCGCGGGTCGATGCGGTGGATCAGCGCGGTGGCGTCGCGGCGGTCGGGCAGCGGCAGCTGGACCAGGATGCCGTGCACTTCGGGATCGGCGTTGAGCCGGTCGATCAGCGCCAGCAGCGCCTCGTCGCCCGGATCGGACGGCAGGTCGTAGTCGATCGCGCGGATGCCGACCTTCTGCGCGGCGCGGCGCTTGTTGCGCACGTACACCGAGGAAGCCGGGTCGTTGCCGATCAGCACCACCGCCAGCCCCGGCCGCGACAGCCCGGCGGCGACGCGGCGGTCGACCTGGGCCTTGAGGTTGTCGAGCAGTTCCTCGGCGATGCGCTTGCCGTCGAGGATGCGGGCCGGGTGCGAAGGGGGCGTCATGCGGGCTCGGCTGCGGTAGAGTCGGGCCGCGCATTATCGCCGATCCGGCCGGCCGAATTTCGCCGCGGCCCGCATTTCGCCTACAGTCGGGGCCGATAGTCGAGGCCGACAACAGTCGAGGCCGACAGTCGAAGACCTCCGCGCGTCCTCGCCCCCTCTCCCCGAGCGCTGCCATGAACCCGACCGCCCCCACCGCCGCCGCGTCCGCCCCCGACGCCGACACCACCGCCCTGCAGGCCGCCGTGTTCCGCCGCCTGCTCGCCCACCTGATGCACGAGCGCAGCGACGTGCAGAACATCGACCTGATGATCCTGGCCGGCTTCTGCCGCAACTGCCTGGCCGACTGGTACCGCGACGCCGCCGGCGAGCGCGGGCTGGAGATGAGCAAGGACCAGGCGCGCGAGGCGATCTACGGCATGCCGTTCGCGCAGTGGAAGGCGCAGTTCCAGCGCGACGCGACGCCGGAGCAGTTGGCCGCGTTCGAGGCGGCGCAGAAGCGGCACGGCTGAGCGCACACCGACGCCGCAACGGCCGCTCCCTGCAGGAGCGGCGCGAGCCGCGACCGCGACAAGAAAACTACGACGCAAGCACGAAGCGCCTTCTCATCCGGGCGGCAAAACAGATCGGACGCGTCCGCTGGACCTCCAGCCTCCGCCGGCGAATCAATCCCGCGGTCGCGGCTCGCGCCGCTCCTACCGTCGTACTACGCGGCCATCAATCCTGCACCGGCGGCTGGCCTTGCGGCTGCAACGCCGGCGCGTTCGGATTCGGACAGCGCGGAATCCCCGAGCCGACCACGCAGTTGATGCAGCAGCCCGACGGCTGCTGCGACGGCGGCGATTGCGGCGAGGCCAGCGGCAGCGGCGGCGCCAGCGCCGCCAGGCTCGCATCGGGCTTGAGCTTGAGCAGCGCGGCCCAGTCGAGCTTGTTCATGTCGCAGGCTGCGGCGGTGTCGGGCGAGCATTCGACCTGGGTCTCGCTGCGCAGCGGCAGCGGCCAGAACTGGCCGTTGCGGTTGACCGCCATCATCCGCATCGTCGCCCCCTGCTGGACGTTGCCGCCGATCAGATAGGCCTTGCCGTCGTTGCCCGGATTGACCGCCACGACCACATCGCAATGCATCGCCAGCGAACCGTTGCCGCTGTCGAGCGCGGCGATCAGGCCCTGGTAGCCGTACACGCGCGTGCTCGAGCGCACCGCGCACAGCAGATCGCCCGGCGCCGGCGCGGCGCTGGCCGGGTCCAGGTACAGGAACGGGCTGTGATCGGGATTGCGGTAGGCCTCGCGCACATAGTCGTAATGGCTGGCCGAAGGACGGAACCCCGGAATCGCGGCTTTCATCATCACGTAGGACACGAACGCGGCCGACCACGGATTGTCGACCAGGAACGCGCGGCAGGCCTGGGTCGAATACGCGCTGCCGTACGCGTCGAAGCACTGGTCGGCGCCGGCGAAGCCGCTCATGCGCTGCAACAGGCCGGTCTCGCGCCAATAGCCGGCGGTGCGACGCCAGGTTTCGGTGGCGCCGTCGGCCAGGCGCGCGTTTTCCGATTCGCTGACCGACGCGCTCGTCAGCCGGCCCTGCAGGTCGATGAAGGGGCGATACCACAGCAGGTTTTCGTTGCACGCCGCGGCGGCGACGCGGGTCGCGGCCTGGGCCGCGCCGCCCTGGTCGCGCAGGCTCGGGCAGGCGTCGGCGGCGCGCGCGGCGCTCCACGGCGCGGCCAACGCGAAGACAACCGCCAGGATGGGCAAAAACGCAACGGGACTGCGGGGCATTCGGGCGATTCTCCGGTCCATCGGACGTCCGCGCGGGGGCGCAGCACGCCGGGCTTGTCATGCGGGTAAGGTCGTGCAGCGCGCTCAGTCGCGGCCGCGACGCGTCCGCCTCGCCAGCCTAGCGATCTTGCGTGCAAAGCGCGTGAGCGAAAACCGCGACCGTCGCAACCGGCTGGCGGCGCGCGCGCGCGCGGGGTATCGTCCATGGCACGCACTTCGCGCCCCGCGGCCGTTCGCGGCCCGGTCGGCGCTTCCCCTGATACGAACGCCCCGCACACCGAGGCCCGCGAATCGATGGCACGCAACCCACGCTTGTTCCAGTCCCTGGCCGCGGTCGCCGGCGTCGCCGCCGCCGGCTATCTCAGCATCTGCGGCTGGATGTATTTCAAGCAACGCGAACTGATGTACTTCCCGCAGAACACCCGCCTGGGCGCCGACATGACCGACTACACGGTCGAACGCGGCGACGCAGTGTTGCGCGGCTGGCGCCTCAACGCCGGACGCGAGAAGGCGCTGATCTATTTCGGCGGCAACGCCGAGCGCATCGAGAACATGCGCGAGATCCTGGCCCAGTGGTTCCCCGACCGCACCATCTACCTGTTGTCGTACCGCGGCTTCGGCGCCAGCGACGGCGCGCCGGCCGAACCGGAGCTGTTCGCCGACGCGCTGGCGATCTTCGACCAGGTCGCGCGCGAGCATCCGCACCAGCCGGTGTCGGTGATCGGCCGCAGCCTCGGCAGCGGCGTGGCCAGCTACGTCGCCGGCAAGCGCCCGGTCGAGCGGCTGGCGCTGGTGACGCCGTTCGACAGCCTCAGCGACACCGCGCAAGCGCACTACCGCTGGCTGCCGACGCGCTGGCTGGTGCGCGACCGCTACGATTCCATCGGCAACCTGCGCAGCTACTTCGGCCCGATCCTGGTGGTGCGCGCGAGCGACGACGACGTGATCCCGCCGGCCAACACCAGCCGTCTGGTGCATTCGCTGCAGACCCGCCCGCAAGGCGTGGAAGTGATCCAGCTCAAGGGCGCCGACCACCACAACATCGGCGCCTATCCCGAATACGGTCAAGCCTTGAGAGAGTTCATCGACTAGCGCGAAACTCCGGCGGGCATGGGCGGAAGCTTCGCCCGCAACGCGTCCGCAGCCGCTCGCGCCTCACTTGGAGGACGCAAGATGCAAATGCAGATGCAACGCAGGGCGATCCAACCCAACGACGTGTCGTACGCGCAGGCGCACGAGATCAGCGGCTTCAAGCGTTTGTTGTTCATCAGCGGCCAGCTGCCGCAGTGCGAGAAGTGCATCCTGCCGAAGGATTTCGAAGGCCAGTGCCGGCGCGCCTGGGCCAACGTCGAGCAACAGCTCAAGCAGGCCGGGATGGACTTCGGCAACCTGGTCAAGGTCACCACCTTCCTCAGCGAACGGCGCCTGCGCGAGCGCAACTACGAGATCCGCCGCGAAGTGCTCGGCGAGCACACGCCGGCGCTGACGGTGATCATCGCCGACTTGTACGAGGAAGGCTGGATGGTCGAGATCGAGGCGATCGCGGCGGATTGAGCGCGGCGCGGCCGCGGCGCTGCGACAGTGGCGCCGCGCAGCTCGCGGGCTTGGGAATCCGATGGACTGGAAATCCGGTGAAACGGAAACTCAGGCTCGCGCAGTCGCCGGTTCGAAAGTCGGCGAATCCTCTACCCCGTCATTCCGGCGCAAGCCGGAATCCGTTTCGGGTCAGTCCGCACAGATCGCGCGCTTACGGCAGCCGGCACAAATCCCCGAACGCCCGCGCCAGCGCTGTGCGGTGCAACTCGTCGAGCCGATGCTGCCGCGCCGCGGACCGCTGCGCATCGAACGCGCGCCGCTCGCAGCCCTTGCCGCGCGCTTCGCTCAACGCGCCGGGCAGCGCATCCAGCAACTGCGCGTTGATCGCATCCAGCCGCTCGCGCACCGGCCCCAGGTCGACCGGCTTGCCCGCACGCGCAGGCTCCGCCAATAACCGGTACTGCACCAGCTTGTTGGCCTCCATCTGCGCCTGGAAGAACGCGGCCGCGCGCTCCGGCGGCAGCGAGCGCGCCTCGGCTTGTTCGCGCACCTTGAGCAACTGCTCGCCTTCGCGCTGGGCGTCCTCGACCGGCTTGCCCGACGCGCGCTTGCTCGCCGCCACTTGATCGGCCAACAACAAGCGCTGCGCGCTGAGTTCGGCGATGCGGCCGAAGCCGGATGCAGGCGCCGGCGGCGAAGCCTGCGCAGCCAATGCGAACGCGCACGCCGCCACGGCGAGTGCGCAGGAGAGACCGCGACCGATGCTCACGAGATACGCCTCCTGATCGTGCGCGCCGCTCACGGCGCCGCGCAGAACGCTTGATAGTCGATATAGCCGGGAAACTCGCGCCCGGCCGCGCACACCGGGCAATCCGGATCCGGCCGCAGGCGGGTCTCGCGAAAGCGCATGCCCAAGGCGTCGAAATGCAGCAGCCGCCCGGCCAGCGATTCGCCGATGCCGAGGATCGACTTGACCACCTCGGTCGCCTGCACCAGCCCGACCACGCCCGGCAGCACGCCGAGCACGCCGGCTTCGGCGCAGTTCGGCGCCGCTTCCGGCGGCGGCGGCTGCGGGAACAGGCAGCGGTAGCACGGGCATTGGCCGCGGTGGCGGCCGGCGTCGAACAGGCTCACCTGCCCTTCGAAACGATGGATCGCGCCGTACACCAACGGCTTGGCCAGCTTCACGCAGGCATCGTTGAGCAGATAGCGCACCGGGAAATTGTCGGCGCCGTCGAACACGACATCGGCGTCGGCGATCAGCCGTTCGACGTTGCCGGAGGTGATCCGCTCGGCGAAGGTTTCGACCCGCAGCCGCGGATTGAGCGCCTGCAACGCGATCTTCGCCGACTCGACCTTGGCCATGCCGATGCGTTCTTCGGTGTGCAGGATCTGCCGTTGCAGGTTGCTGCGGTCGACCACGTCGTCGTCGGCCAGCACCAGGGTGCCGACGCCGGCCGCGGCCAGATAGAACGCCGCCGGCGAGCCCAGGCCGCCGGCGCCGATCATCGCCACGCGCGCGGCCTGCAGCTTGCGCTGGCCGGCTTCGCCGACTTCGGGCAGGCGCAGGTGGCGCGAATAGCGGTCGTAGAAATCGATCTCGTCGGGCGACTGGCGCGACTCGGCCAGCGGCAGCCCGTCGGCGATCCAGCGCGCGGTGCCGCCTTCGACCGAGGCCACCTGGGCGTAGCCGGCATCGAGCAGCGCCTGCGCGGCGCGCAGCGAGCGCGCGCCGGTCTGGCAGATCAGCAGGATCGGCGCGGCGCGGTCGGCGACGGTGGCGGCGGGATCGGCTTCGAGCGCGTCCTTGGCCACGCCGAGCGAATGCTCGGCCTGCCCGGTCGCGCGCTCGTGCGCCTCGCGCACGTCGATCAGGACCGCGCCGGCCTGCTGCCGGGCGCGCGCCTGCGCGGGGGAAATCTGTTCGATGCTCATGCGGGGATTATCCGCTTTCGCAACCGGCGCGGTGGGCGCGGGCGGGGATGCAGTGTTGCGGGGGTTGGCGGGAGCCCTCACCCCAACCCCTCTCCCGCAGGCGGGGTGAGGCGCTGCGCTTGCGAGCCATCGGCTCGCGCAGCGCCGAACGCCCGAACGCTATGCGTTCGGGCCGGGGCAGGATTGGGCTGAGGGACTTAAGCCAACGCGTACGGCCAAACCTCCACCACCGCCCCTTCCGCCAACTGCTGCGGCCCTTCAGGCACCACCATCAGCGCATCCGAATCCGCTGCCGCGCGCAGCCGGTGCGAGGCGGTCGCCGGATTCGGATCGACCCACAACACGCCGTCCTCGTCGCTGCGCAGCCGCGCGCGCACGAACTCGCGGCGCGGATGGGTCTTCTCGATCCCGCCGACCACGCGCGCGCGCAGCTTCGCCCGCGGCTCGCTGCGGCCCTGCAAGCCGTCGATCAACGCGCGCCCGAAACTCAGATAGGTCGCCAACACCGACACCGGATTGCCCGGCAAGCCGAGGAACCGCGCCTGATCCATGCTCGCCAGCAGCAGCGGCATGCCCGGCCGCATCTTCACTTTCCAGAAGTGGATCCGCCCGAACTGCCCCAGCACCGCCGGAATGTGATCCTTCTCGCCGGCCGACACCGCGCCGCAGGTGAACACCAGATCGAACGCGCAGGCGGCGTCGCGCAGCGCGATCTCGACCTGTTTCGGATCGTCCGGCAAGCGCGGCCACGCGGTCGGCTCCAGGCCGTCGGCGCGCAGCAGGCCCATCAGCAGCTCGCGGTTGCTGTCGTAGATCTGCCCGGGCCGCAGCGGCATGCCCGGCTCGACCAGTTCGTCGCCGCTGGTGAACACCGCCACCGTCGGCTTGCGCCGCACCGGCAGCGACGGCAGCCCCAGCGACGCCGCCAGCGACACCCGCGCCGGGGTCAGCGCCTGGCCGTCGCGCAGCACCGTCTCGCCGGCGCCGACGTCTTCGCCGGCGTAACGCACGTGATGGCCGCGCTTGGCGTCGGGCACGAACACGCGCGCGCCGTCGACGCGCACGTTCTCCTTGATCGCCACGGTATCGGCGCCGGCCGGCAGCGGCGCGCCGGTGGTGATGCGCGCGCATTCGCCGGCGCGCAGGGTCAGATCGAGCGCGACGCCGGCGAATTGTTCGCCGACCAGACGCAGTTCGGTTTCCTCGCCGCGCAGGTCTTCATGGCGCAGCGCGAAACCGTCCATCGCGCTGTTGTCGAACGGCGGCAGCGACAGCGGCGCGACCACGTCGCCGGCGAGCACGCGGCCGTGGCAGCGCGGCAGCGCCGGGTGCTCGATATCGAGGCGATGCGCGGCGACGACCTCGGCGGTCAGGCGCATGGCCTCGTCGAACAGCAGGCCGGTGGGGAATTCGGTCATGGCGGGCTCTTGCGGAAGGCGCGGAATCGTGGGGTTTGCGGCCTGCGCCGGCGCAATGCGGCGACGCCGGCGGTCGGGGCGCCGATCATGCGGGCGGATCGGCGACGACGCCGGCCGCGGCCAGATCGGCCGGCGTGTTGAGGTTGCCCAAGCGTAGTCCGGACAGGCGCAGCGCCGCCATGCCGAGCGTGGCCTGCAACTCGCGCACCGCCAGACGCCGCTGCGCCAGCGCCGGCGCCAGCGCGGCGCGCAACGGCGCCAACGGCCACAGCGCGAACAGCGGCTGCACGCCGTCGTCGTCGACGACGTAGGCGCCCTGCCCGGCTTGCGCGGCGGCCAGCGCGGGCAGCAGCGCGGCGTCGGCGTGCACGGCGTCGACCGGAAGCGTCAGCAGCCACGGCGTCGTCGCGACCGCCGCCAACGCGTCCAGGCCGCCGAGCGGGCCCAGCTCGGGCACGCGATCGGGCACCGCGCGCAGGCCGTGGCGCGCGTAACGCGCGAGATCGCGATTGGCGCTGACCGCGACCGCGGCGACCGCGGGCGCGAACATCCGCGCCAGCCGCAGCGCCTGCGGCTCGCCGTCGCGCCGCAGCCAGGCCTTGTCGATCCCGCCCAGGCGCACGGCTTGCCCGCCGGCGAGCAAGCCCAAGGTCAGATCGGCGGGAACGATGGGCATGGGCACCGGGATTCGCGGACTCGGAACCGGCATTGTGCGCGCTCGTGCGTCGCCTCGCCGCCGGGTCGTCCGCAGATCCGCCGGCGACGCGGGCCGCAAAACCGAAACGGGTTCCGGTTCGCCCCGGAACGACGGATCCGCGGAGCATCGACGCTCCCACCGCCGCTCCGGCGCAAGCCGGAACCCATTCGACTTCGGCGCCTGGCTTCGCGCATCGCGCGAAACCGGCCGCCGCGCTTACTTGCCGCGCTTCACATGCCGGATCAGGCGCTTCTTCTTCGCCACCTGCCGCTCGGTCAGCACGTTCTTCTTGCCTTCGTACGGATTGCTGCCTTCCTTGAACACGAACCGCACCGGCGTGCCGACCAGCTTGAAGCGCTTGCGGAAGAAGTTCTCCAGATAGCGCTTGTAGCTGTCGCTCAAGGTGCGCAGGCGGGTGCCGTGGACGACGAAGGTCGGCGGGTTGAGCCCGGCCGGATGGGCGAAGCGCAGCTTGGCGACGTGCCCGCGCACGACCGGCGGCGGGTTGGTCTCGTAGGCGATTTCCATCGCCTTGGTGACCTCGCTGGTGCCGATCTCGGTCGTCGCCGAGGCGTGCGCGCGGTGGATCGCCGCGAACAGCTCGCGCAGGCCGGAGCCGTGCTTGGCGCTGATGCGCACCGGCTCGGCCCATTCGACGAAGGCGAGCTTGCGCTTGAGCAGGTTCTCGGTCTGCTGGCGCTGGTATTCGGTCTGCCCGTCCCACTTGTTGACCGCGACCACCAGCGCGCGGCCGGCGTCGAGCGCGTAGCCGAGCACGCTGGCGTCCTGGTCGGTGACGCCTTCGGTGCAGTCGAGCATCACCACCGCGACCTGGCACTGCTCGATCGCCTGCAGGGTCTTGATGATGGAGAACTTCTCCACCGCTTCCTCGACCTTGGACTTGCGCCGCACGCCGGCGGTGTCGACCAGGCGGTACAGGCGGCCGTCGCGCTCCATGTCGACCGCGACCGAATCGCGGGTCGTGCCGGGCACGTCGGAGGCGATCATCCGCTCCTCGCCGAGCAGGCGGTTGACCAGGGTCGACTTGCCGACGTTGGGGCGGCCGATGAAGGCCACGCGGATGCGGTTGGGGTCGTTGTCCAGTTCGGCCGTCGCGCCTTCCTCGGGCACGCGCGCCAGCACTTCGGCGAGCAGTTCGTCCAGGCCCTGGCGATGCGCCGACGAGATCGCGATGGCGTCGCGGATGCCGTAACGGGCGAAGTCGTCGATCGCCGCGCGCGCGTCGAGGCCGTCGGTCTTGTTGACCACCAGCAGGGTCGGCCGCGAGGTCTTGCGCAGCCAGGCCAGGATCTCGTCGTCGAGCGCCGAGGCGCCTTCGCGGCCGTCGACCACGAACAGCACCAGGTCGGCCTCCTCGGCCGCCGCGCGCGCCTGGCGCGCGGTGGCGCCGGCCAGCCCCTGCTCCTCGCCGGCGATGCCGCCGGTGTCGACCACCGCGAACGCGCGCAGGCCCTCGGGCCGGCACACGCCGTAATGGCGGTCGCGGGTGACGCCCGGCTCGTCGTGGACGAGCGCGTCGCGGCTGCGCGTGAGCGCGTTGAACAGGGTGGATTTTCCGACGTTGGGACGGCCAACGAGGGCGACTAGCGGAAGCATGGTCAGTTTGGAACCGGGAAGAAGGGAAAGGGGATCGGGGACTGGCGGCGGCGCAGTCTGCGGGCCCTCGCGCCGAACGCGTCGGGGCCAGCGAAATCGCCGCCATAGTGCCAGAGCGGGCGCGAAGCTGCCTTCGCGCCGTCGTCGCCGGCCGCGCCGGCACGACCCGGAGGTCGGATCGGTCGCCGCAAACGAACGGCCCGGGACGGCTCAACGCCGCCCGGGCCGCGATATCTCAGGACGCCGGGACAGGCCGCGGGGAATCGGCGTCGCCGCCGTTCCCTGCCCGCTCGTTCCCGGTTCCCTGCTGTTACTGCAGCTTGAACGCGGTCAGCCCGCCCTTGACGTTCTGCACGATCAAGATGCCGTCGGCCACCACCGGCGCCGCCTTCAGCGGCTTGCGGCCGGCGCGTTCGCGCGCGGCGAACTCGCCGGTCGACAGCTTCATCCAGTGCACGTAGCCGTCGTAGTCGCCGACCACGGCGTAGTCGCCCTGCACCGCCGCGCCGCTGAGGTCGCGGCGCGCCAGCGACGGCTGCGACCACAGCGCGCTGCCGCTGTTCTTGTCCAGGCCGTACACGGTACCGGACGGATCGGCGACGATCAGCTTGTCGCTGGCCAGGCCCAGGCGGCCGACGCCGCCGTGCTCGCTGGCCCACATCGGCCGGCCGGTCGGCGCGTCGATGGCGACGGTCTGCTTCTTGAAGCTGCTCACGTACAGCACCGCGCCTTCGAGCACCGGGGTGCCGTCGATGTCGGCCATGCGGTCGAGCTCGGTGCGGCCATCGGGCTGCGCCACAGGCAGGTCCCAGGTCGGGCGGCCGTCGCTGGAGGCCAGCGCCTGCACCGTGCCGTCGTCGTTGCCGACGAACACGAAGCCCGGGCCCAGGGTCGGCGAACCGTTGCCGCGCACCGACAGGATCGGCACTTCGCGGGTCCAGAACCAGCGGCGCTCGCCGCTGGTGGCGTCGAACGCGGTCACCCGGCCGTCGTTGGAGCGCACGAACACCATGCCCAGGCCGATGCTCGGCGCGGAGATGACTTCGTTGGGCACCTTGGCGGTCCACTTCTGCTCGCCGGTGGCGGCGTCGAGCGCGATCACCTCGCCCTCCAGGCTGCCGACCACGACCAGGCCGTCGCCGGCGCCGGGACCGCCGGACAGGCGGATCTCCTTGTCCTTCTTGTCGCGGTCCTTCTTGTCCTTGCGGGTCGGCACGAAGTGCCAGACTTCCTTGCCGGTCTGCAGGTCGTAGGCATGCACGCCGCCGCGGATCGCCGCGGCGTAGACGCGGCCGTCGGCGACCACCGGGCCCTGGCGCACGCCGATCCGGTCCTCGCCCTTGCCGGCGTTGACCGACCAGATCTTGTCGACCTTGACGCTGGGGGTGAAGTCGGTGAGCTCGGTCGGCTCGGTCGGCTTCTCGTCCTTCTTCTTGCTGCTGCCGAACCAGCCCTTGACCGTCGAGCATCCGCTCAGGGCGAACGCGCACAACGCGGCGGCGGCGGCGACGCGCACGAAGGCGCCGCCGGAAGACCTTTTCTGGGCTTGGATCATTAAGACTTGGCCTCGGGCTTGGCCGGCGTGCCGCCGGCTTCGGTGAGCTTGAGTTCGAGCAGGCGGCGGCGCGGCGAGGCTTCGTCGAGCTTGGCCAGCGCGTCGGTGTATTCCTTGCGCGCCAGTTCCTGCTTGCCGAGCGCGAACTGCGCGTCGCCGCGCACTTCGATCGCCAGCGGCTGGGTCGAGGCGGACAGCAGCTTGAGCGCTTCGGCCGGCTGCTTGGCGTCGATCAACAGGCGCGCCAGGCGCTGGGACACGATCTCGGCGATGGCCGCGTCGTCGGTCTTGATCGAACGCAGGGTGGCGATGGCGGCGTCGCGCTGCGCGCCGTCGACCTGCATCTTGGCCAAGTCGAGCGCGGCCAGCGTGCGGTACGCGCTTTCCGGCAGCGCCGCGACCTTGGCCGCGGCGGCCTTGTCCTTGGCCTGGATCGCATCGACCGCTGCCTGGTACTGGCCGGCGGCCTGGGCGCTCTGCTGGACCTGCTGATTGCCCCACCACTTCCAGCCGCCGATCGCGGCCAGGCCGAGGGCGATGCCGCCGATGAGGCCGGCGCCGTTGGCGCGCAGCCAGGACAGCACGCGTTCGCTTTGTTCGTGTTCGTCGAGCAGGTCGTCTATCGCCATGATGCGCCGTGGTTGTGCTGCCTGGACGGCCCGAGGCCGCGCGTAGCGCGGCAGGCGGGACCGAACGGGCCGTTAGGGAAACAGGCCAGTGAGCCGGCCGCGTGGCGGCCGAGCCTGGACCTGCAACTCATGAACTGGAAACGCTATGTCCGGGTGGTTCGCGGACCCGCGGCGCGGGTCATTCCGAGACCGGCGCGAGGGAACCGTCAGAGGATAGCGTAAAGCGCGCCACGTTCGCGCGGCTGAACGGCGTCAGATCGACCGGTTGGCCGGCGTTTAGGACTTCCACCGCGGAGGTGTTGCCGAGCCGCACGTTGGCGACTTCGCCCGGGGCGTAGCTGCGTTCCTGGCCGGCGCCGAGAATGCCTTCCTCGAACTTGCGGCCGTCGTTGCCGACGATCTGCACCCAACTGTCGCCGCTGAACTTGAACGTCAGCGACTTGGCGGCCGATGCCGGCGCCGGCGCGGCCTGCGGCAGGCTCGGACCGATCGAAGCGATGACCGGCGTGCGCTGCGGCGGTTCGGCCGCGGGACGCGCGGCCTGGGCGGCGTCGCCGGCCGGCAGCGCGGCCATGTCCAGCGACTGCACGGTGGAATTGCCGGCCGGGTGGCGGGTGGCGATCCAGATCGGCACCGCGATCGCCGCGGTCATGACGATATAGACGGCGCGGCGTGTGGTCTGTTCGAACACCCGGCGGTAGCGCGGGGTGTGGGTATGGCTGATCAGCTCCGACGGCGCGGTCGAGGCGATCGGGCTGGCGACCAGCTGATCTTCCAGGTCGACGCCGAGCAGGCGGGCGTAGCTGCGCAACTGGCCGCGCACGAACACCGGCGCGCCGATACGGGCGAAGTCGTCGCTTTCCAGCGACTGGATCGCGCGCGCCGGCATTTTCAGCTTCGCGGCCACGTCCTCGACCGACAGCCCCGCGGCTTCGCGGGCCTGTTTCAGACGCGCGCCGCAGCTTCCGCCGACCTCAGGCGCGAATTCGTTCGACTGCATCATCACTTACCGCCATCCCCCGATTCGGAGCCCTGCGCGTCAGGGAACTCCGCCCTCATTCGCTGAACGTATCTCGCGGCGGCAGCCCTGTCGCCGAGTTTTTCTTCGATTTGTGACGCAGTCATCAGCGCTTCAGCTGAAATAGGCTCAACGGCCAGACGGCGTTCAGAAAAGGCGCGCGCCTCGAAGGCCTTGCCGATGCGCAGCTGACGCTTGGCCATCGCGCCCAGCGCGGTGGCGTTGACCGGGTCGAACGCCAGCGCCTGGCGCAGGTCGCGCTCGGCGCGTTCGCCCTGCCCGGCGCGGTCGGCGCAGGCGCCGCTGTTGGACAGCAGCACGGCCTGGTCGGTGTAGTCGGGATCGAGCCGGGCGTTGTCGAAATAGCCCAGGGCCTGGGCCGGCTGCCCGTTCGCGCACAGCCAGACCGCGTAGTTGTTGAGCACCGCGCCGCGCAGGGGCGCCAGTTCGGCGGCCTTGCGGTAGTAGCCGCCGGCCTCGGCGGTCTTGCCGTCGCGTTCGGCCATCACCGCCATCACGCTGTAGGCCTCGACCGACTTGGCGTCGAGCTTGAGCGCCTGGCGCAGTTCCTCGCGCGCCTTGGCGTCCTCGCCGGCCTGCAGGTAGCGCTGCGCGGCCAGGACCCGGGCGTTGGCCGCGGCCGCGCCGCTGGGCGCCTGCCGGCTTTTCTTCAGTTCGTAGCTCGGGCCGGTCTCGTCGTAGCCCTTGCGTTCCAGGTTCGGCTTGATGAAGGTCAGGCGGTTGCAGGCGGCGGCGCCGACCAGCACCAGCGCGGACAACATCAGGCCGCGCAACAGGCGGCCGCGCAACGCGCCCGGCGACCGGTCAAGCGGCATCGCCGATCTCCCCGCCGCGGCCGTGCCCGCCGTCGTCGAGCCCCTGCGCCTGCAGGCTCTTGCGGAACTCGGCCTGGCGGCGGGTGCGGTCCATGACCTGCCCCTTGAGCTGGCCGCAGGCGGCGTCGATGTCGTCGCCGCGGGTGCGCCGCACCGGCGCGATCATCCCGGCCTCGTTGAGCTGCTTCTGGAAGGCGCGGATGGCCGCGTCGTCGGGGCGCGCGAAACGGGTGCCGGGGAACGGGTTGAACGGAATCAGGTTGACCTTGGCCGCGTCCTTCATCTGCACCGCGTTGTCGAACTGGCGCAGCAGCCGCACCAGCTGCCGCGCGTGCTGCGGCTGGTCGTTGACGCCCTTCATCAGGGTGTATTCGAAGGTCACCGAGGTGCCGCGCTTGCGCAGCGCGTAGCGCACGCAGGCTTCCATCAGCACCGCGATCGGATATTTCTTGTTCAGCGGCACCAGCTCGCTGCGCAACTCGTCGTTGGGCGCGTGCAGCGACACCGCCAGCGACACGTCGGACACTTCGCCGAGCTTGTCGATCATCGGCACCATGCCGGCGGTCGACAGGGTCACGCGCTTGTTGGCCAGGCCGTAGCCGAGGTCGTCGCGCATGATGCTCATCGCTCGCACGACGTTGTCGAAGTTCGCCAGCGGCTCGCCCATGCCCATCATCACCACGTTGGTGAGGCGGCGCTGCTGGTGCGGGACGTTGCCGAGGTGGCGCGCCGCGACCCACACTTGGCCGATGATCTCGGCGGTGGACAGGTTGCGGTTGAAGCCCTGGGTCGCGGTCGAGCAGAACTGGCAGTTCAGCGCGCAGCCGACCTGCGAGGACACGCAGAGGGTGCCGCGGCCCTTGTCGGGAATGTAGACCGCCTCGATCGCGTTCTTCGGGTCCATGCCGAGCAGCCACTTGTGGGTGCCGTCGGCGGAGGGCTTGTCGAACACGACCATCGGCGCGCGCACTTGCGCGTTGGCTTCGAGCTTGGCGCGCAGCGCCTTGCCCAGGTCGGTCATGTCGGCGAAATCGGTGACGTAGCGGTGGTGGATCCACTTCATCACCTGGTGCGCGCGGTAGCGCTTCTCGCCCAGGGTCTGTTCGAAGAAATCCTCGAGCTGGACGCGGTCGAGGTCGAACAGGTTGGTCTTGCCGTTGTCGGGCACGGCGGCGGGTTTCGCCGCCGCCGTAACCGGCGCGGCGCCGATCGGATCGGCGCCGGCCGCAGCGGAGACGTCCGCGCGCGCGGCGGTTTCCGTCTGCGGCTGCGCAGCGGAAGCGGCGTTTGCGTTGTCGCGGATATCGTTCACTGCGGTCTCGTGTGTGTCGCTGGGGCTTAGCGCGCGTAGACGTCGGTGGCCGGGAAGAAGTACGCGATTTCGATCGCGGCGTTCTCCAGGCTGTCCGAACCGTGCACGGCGTTGGCGTCGATGCTGTCGGCGAAGTCGGCGCGGATGGTGCCCGGCGCGGCGTCCTTCGGGTTGGTGGCGCCCATCAGGTCGCGGTGCTTGAGCACGGCGTTGTCGCCCTGCAGCGCCTGGATCATCACCGGGCCGCTGATCATGAACTCGACCAGGGCGGCGAAGAACGGACGCTCGCGGTGGACGGCGTAGAAACCTTCCGCTTCCTGCTTCGACAGGTGCTTCATCTTGGCGGCGACGACCTTGAGGCCGGCCTTTTCGAAGCGGGTGTAGATCTCGCCGACCACGTTCTTGGCGACGGCGTCGGGCTTGATGATGGACAGGGTGCGCTCCAGCGCCATGGAATCTCTCCGGGTAGGCGGGCCGCTTGCGGTCGGCCCTGAGAATAACAGAAAACCCGCGACGGGACGCGGGTTTAGCCGATATGGCTGCGGTAATTCTACATGCAAGCGCGGCGATTCGGGAGTGGGGACGACGTGCGAACGGACGGCGTCCCGCCCTCCCCGGCTTTGCCGTTCGCCGCCGTCGGCGGCCCGACATACGCCACCGGATTGACCCGGAGGCCGCGCCCGGACTAGCATCAAACAAGCGTTTGATTCATGCCTGCCTTCCTGCCAGCCCAGGCCGCGTCCCGGAGTCGCCCGCCCGCATGTCCAGCACCGCCCATTTTTCGACCAAGGACCGCATTCTCGGCGCCGCCGAGGAGCTGTTCGCCCAGTTCGGCTTCACCGGCACCTCGCTGCGCCAGGTCACCAGCCGCGCCGATGTCAACATCGCCGCGGTCAACTACCACTTCGGCAGCAAGGAAAACCTGGTCAACGAGGTGTTCCGCCGGCGCATGGACGAGATGACCGCCCAGCGCATGAGCGCGCTCAAGACCGCCCTGGCCGAGCGCCCCGGCGAGCTGGAGCCGATCCTGGCCGCGTTCGTCGAACCCGCCCTGGCCCTGGCCCAGGACCGCAACGGCGGCGGCGCCTTCGTCCGGGTCATCGCCCGCGCCTACGCCGAGAAGAACGACAGCCTGCGCAAGTTCCTGTCCGACCATTACGGCCACGTCCTGCGCGAATTCGCCAAGGCCATCGCCATCGCCGTGCCGGGCCTGAGCAAGGAGGAGCTGTACTGGCGCCTGGACTTCCTGGCCGGCTCGCTGACCTATGCGATGGCCGACTTCGGCCTGATCAAGCGTCCCGCGGGTGTCACCGAACAGGCGCACCGTGAACGCGCCGCGCGCGAACTGATCCGATTCGCCGCCGCCGGCTTCAAGAGCTGAGCGGCGCGGGCGCCGGCCCCGGCGGGGTCGGCGCCGCCGGGACGCCTCGCGCCCGGTCCCGAACCTCCCGCCGCCGAACTCCCCCGCCACGCAAGTTTTCCGCTTCCGCCGGGCCGCTCGCCAAGCGCGTCCCACGAAGCGCTCTTCACTCCAAGGAGTTGTAGACGATGTCCAACCAATTGCTAGTCCGTCGCGCCGCGGTCCTCGGGGCCGGCGTCATGGGCGCCCAGATCGCCGCGCACCTGACCAACGCCGGCGTCGACACGGTCCTGTTCGACCTGGCCGCCAAAGACGGCGACCCCAACGGCATCGTCAACAAGGCCATCGCCAACCTGGCCAAGCTGAGCCCGGCGCCGCTGGCGAGCAAGGCCCTGGCCGAGCGCCTGACCGCGGCCAACTACGACACCGGCCTGGAACAGCTGCGCGGCTGCGACCTGGTGATCGAAGCGATCGCCGAACGCATGGACTGGAAGCAGGACCTGTACAAGAAGATCGCCGACTACGTGCCCGAGCACGCGGTGCTGGCTTCCAACACCTCCGGCCTGGGCATCAACAAGCTCGCCGAGGTGCTGCCGGAGCAGTTGCGCCACCGCTTCCTCGGCGTGCACTTCTTCAACCCGCCGCGTTACATGCACCTGGCCGAGCTGATCCCGGCCAAGACCACCGACGCGGCGGTGCTGGAGGGTCTGGAGACCTTCCTGACCACCACCCTCGGTAAGGGCGTGGTGATCGCCAAGGACACCCCGAACTTCATCGGCAACCGCATCGGCGTGTTCTCGATGCTGGCCGCGATGCACCACACCGAGCAGTTCGGCCTCGGCTTCGACGCGGTCGACGCGCTGACCGGCCCGGCGATCGGCCGGCCGAAGTCGGCGACCTACCGCACCGCCGACGTGGTCGGCCTGGACACGATGGCGCACGTCATCAAGACCATGGCCGACACCCTGCCCGAAGACCCCTGGCACCAATACTTCAAGGCGCCGAAGTGGCTCAGCGCGCTGGTCGAGAAGGGCGCGCTCGGGCAGAAGGCCGGCGCCGGCTTCTACACCAAGAAGGGCAAGGACATCCTGGTCCTCGACCTGAAGGCGCAGGACTACCGCGTCTCCGCCGGCGAGCTCGACGCCGACGTGGCGGCGATGCTGAAGGAAAAGGACCCGGCCAAGAAGTTCGCCGCGCTGCGCGCCAGCAGCCATCCGCAGGCGCAGTTCCTGTGGGCGGCGTTCCGCGACACCTTCCACTACAGCGCCTACCACCTGGAATCCATCGCCGACACCGCGCGCGACGTCGACTTCGCCATGCGCTGGGGCTACGGCTGGTCGCTGGGCCCGTTCGAAACCTGGCAGGCCGCCGGCTGGAAGCAGGTCGCCGACTGGATCGCCGAGGACATCGTCGCCGGCAAGGCGATGGCCAGCGCGCCGCTGCCGAACTGGGTGTTCGACGGGCGCGAGGGCGTGCACGACGGCAAGGGCAGCTACAGCCCGGGCCGCGGCGCGCAGGTGCCGCGCTCGTCGAATCCGGTGTACGCGCGCCAGCGCTTCCCCGACGCCCTGCTCGGCGAGAAGTTTTCGCAGGGCCAGACCGTGTTCGAGAACGACGGCATCCGCCTGTGGGCCGATGAAGGCGACGACATCGCGGTCATCAGCTTCAAGACCAAGATGCACACGGTCAACGACCACGTGCTCAACGGGATCCAGGAAGCCATCGGCATCGCCGAGAAGAAGTTCAAGGGCGTGGTGATCTGGCAGCCGAAGGAGCCGTTCTCGGCCGGCGCCGACCTGTCCGGCGCGCTCGGCCTGCTGCAGGCCGGCGACATCAAGGGCTTCGAGGCGATGGTCGCCAACTTCCAGGCCACCAGCCAGCGCATCAAGTACTCGCTGGTGCCGGTGGTCGCGGCGGTGCGCGGGCTCGCGCTCGGCGGCGGCTGCGAATTCCAGATGCATTCGGCGCGCGCGGTGTTCGCGCTGGAAAGCTACGTCGGCCTGGTCGAGGCCGGCGTCGGTCTGCTGCCGGCCGGCGGCGGGCTCAAGGAACTGGCGGTGCGCGCGTCCGACGCGGCCGGCCCCGGCGGCGACGTGTTCGCGCATCTGAAGACCGCGTTCGAAAGCGTGGCGATGGGCAAGGTCGCGACCTCGGCGTTCGAAGTGCGCGAACTCAAGCTCGCTCGCAACGACGACGTGGTGGTGTTCAACGCGTTCGAGCTGCTGCACGCGGCCAAGGCGCAGGCGCGCGGCCTGGCCGAGGCCGGCTACCGCCCGCCGCTGCCGGCGCGGCGCATCCAGGTCGCCGGCGACGTCGGCATCGCCACCTTCAAGATGCTGCTGGTGAACATGCTCGAAGGCCGCTTCATCTCCCCGCACGATTACGAGATCGCCACCCGCATCGCCACCGTGATCTGCGGCGGCGAAGTCGACCGCGGCGCGCTGGTCGACGAGGAATGGCTGCTCAAGCTCGAGCGCGAGCATTTCGTCGCCCTGGCGCAGATGCCCAAGACCCAGGAACGCATCGCGCACATGCTCAAGACCGGCAAGCCGCTGCGGAATTGAGATTGGGGATTGGAGATTCGGGATTCGCCAAAAGCGAACACGAATCTCCGCCCTTTCATCCCGAATCCCTAATCCCGAATCCCGCTTTCGGAGTAAACACATGAAACAGATCCAAGACGCCTACATCGTCGCCGCCACCCGCACCCCGGTCGGCAAGGCTCCGCGCGGCGTGTTCCGCAACACCCGTCCCGACGACATGCTCGCCCACGTGCTCAAGGCCGTGGTCGCGCAGGCTCCGGGCATCGACCTGGGCCGCATCGACGACGCGATCATTGGCTGCGCCATGCCCGAGGGCGAGCAAGGCATGAACGTGGCGCGCATCGGCGTGCTGCTGGCCGGCCTGCCCGACACCGTCGCCGCGCAGACCATCAACCGCTTCTGCTCGTCCGGCCTGCAGGCCGTGGCGCTGGCGGCCAACGAAATCCGTCTCGGCAACGCCGACCTGATCCTGGCCGGCGGCACCGAGTCGATGTCGATGGTGCCGATGATGGGCAACAAGGTCGCGCTGTCGCCGTCGGTGTTCAAGGACGACCACGTCGCCATCGCCTACGGCATGGGCATCACCGCCGAGAAGGTCGCCGAGGAATGGAAGGTCTCGCGCGAGGAGCAGGATGCGTTCGCCGCGGCGTCGCACCAAAAGGCGCTGGCCGCGCAGGCCGCCGGCGAGTTCCGCGCCGAGATCACCCCGTACGACGTGATCTCGCACGTGCCGGACCTGTCGTCCAACGCGATCAAGCTGCGCCAGCTCAAGGTCGAGAACGACGAAGGCCCGCGCGCCGACACCTCGGCCGAGGGCCTGGCCAAGCTCAAGCCGGTGTTCCGCAACGGCCAGTTCGGCGGCACCGTCACCGCCGGCAACAGCTCGCAGATGAGCGACGGCGCCGGCGCGGTGCTGCTGGCCTCGGCGCAGGCGATCAAGGACTACGGCCTGACTCCGCTGGCGCGCTTCGTCAGCTTCTCGGTCGCCGGCGTGCGACCCGAAGTGATGGGCATCGGCCCGATCGCCGCGATTCCGAAGGCGCTCAAGCAGGCCGGCCTGACCAAGGACCAGCTGGACTGGATCGAACTCAACGAAGCCTTCGCCGCGCAGGCGCTGGCGGTGATCCGCGACAGCGGACTCGACCCGTCCAAGGTCAACCCGCTCGGCGGCGCGATCGCGCTGGGCCACCCGCTCGGCGCCACCGGCGCGATCCGCACCGCGACGATCGTGCACGGCCTGCAGCGCCGCAAGCAGAAGTACGGCATGGTGACGATGTGCATCGGCACCGGCATGGGCGCGGCGGGGATTTTCGAAGCGCTGTAAGCGCCAGCGGCTTCGGACACGAAAAACCCCGGGATTTCCCGGGGTTTTTTGTTGCCTCGATGGCTACCTGTAGGAGCGGCGCGAGCCGCGACCGCGCCAACGCAACGACGACGAAAACCGCGGCACAGCGAAAGAGCCGCCGCCGCTGAGAAAAACGAAAGCGCAGGAAACCTTCGTCGTGATTGCGTCGGCGCGGTCGCAGCTCGCGCCGCTCCTACAGGAGCAAGCAAAGAAAAACCCCGGCGTCGTGCTAGGCCGCGCACCGGGGCCGCGCGACGCCACCCACAAGACAGGCGCGCGCGAACGACGAAACGGGAACGGCGCGGCCGCCGGTTCACGGCGGCCGCGCGGCGACGCGGGTTACTTCGGGCAGGCGGTGAACTTGCCCTTGGCGTCGCGGCAGTGCTTGCTGTCGGCCTTCTTGGTGGCGCAGGCGATGAACTTGCCCTTGGCGTCGCGGCAACGTTCGGTCGCGGCCTTGGCCGGAGCGGTCTTGGCCGGAGCCGCGGCGGCGGCCGGCGCCGGGGTCGCGGCCGGCTTGGCGGCAGGCATCGTGGCCGCGGGCTTGGCCGCCGGGGTCGGTTGCGCGGCGGGCGCCGGCTGCGGCGCGGCGAACGCGCCCAGGCTCAGCGACAGCAGGACGGAAGCGAGCGAAACGGCGAGCGTGCGGCGCATGGCGAGTCTCCCTGAAAGACGACCCGAATGTGGATCGCAGGGCGATGCTAGCGCCGCTGTGTGCGGCGGGATGTGTTTGGGGGATTAAATTTACTTAATGAAGCGGCGTCGTTTGTGCGGTTTCGCGGTCGCGGCTCGCGCCGCTCCTACAGGGGTGGCCGTGGCCACGCCCCCGACTGTAGGAGCGGCGCGAGCCGCGACCGCGAAACCGCAACCACGTCGCAATTACGCCCACCCGCGCGGCCGCAGGCCTGACGCCCCGAGAACCACCGGCCTCAAGCCAACCGCGTCCCGTTCGGCACCGGCCGCTCCACCGCGGTGATCACCACGCCCTCGTCGGTGTGAAACCCGGTCAGCAGAAACTCCGACACGAACGGCCCGATCTGCTTCGGCGGAAAATTCACCACCCCGACGATCTGCCGGCCGACCAGATCTTCGGCCGCGTACAAATGCCGGATCTGCGCGCTGGTCTTGCGCACCCCGTACGGCCCGAAGTCGACCCACAGCTTCCACGCCGGCTTGCGCGCCTGCGGGAACTCCTCGACCTGGGTCACGGTGCCGGCGCAGATCACCACCTTCTCGAAATCGCCCCAACTGATCGGCTCGTGCGCCGGTGCGGCGGCGTGTTCGTTCTCGCTCATCGATCGCGTCTCTCGCTGTTGTCCTTGAACCAATCCTTGAACTGCGCCCAGGCGTAGCTGACTTGCGCCGCCGCCAGCCCGGCCGGCTTGAACGCGGAGACCAGGCCGTAGCCGGACAGCTCGCGCCAGCCTTCGTCGCCTTCGGCGATGGCCTTGGCCAGCAACTCGCCGGCGAAGGTCGTCGGCGCGACGCCGTGGCCGCCGAAGGCCTGGGCCAGCCACAGCCCGTCATCGACCCGGCCGATCTGCGGCATCTGATGGCGCGCATAACTCATCAGCCCCGACCAGGCGTAGTCGATGCGCGCGCCGGCCAGTTGTGGGAACACCCGCAGCAGATCGCGGTACAGCACCCGCTGCACCTGCCGCGGCGAGCGGTCGCGCACCGAGATGCGCCCGCCCCACAGCAGCCGGCCGTCGTTGAGCGGGCGATAGTAGTCGAAGGCGAAACGGCTGTCGTAGACCGCGGCGCGGGTTTGCAGCGCGTGTTCGAGCCGCTCGCCGAGCGGCTGCGTGACCATCACGTAAGTCGCGATCGGCATCACCGCGGCGTCGACTTCGCGCCGCAATCCGGCCAAGTAGCCGCCGCAGGCCAGCACCACCTGTTCGGCGCGCACCTCGCCGCGCGCGCTGCGCACGCGCCAGCCCGCGCCGTCGCGCTCCAGCGCCAGCGCCGGCGAGCCCTCGTGCACGCGCACGCCGAGCGCCTGCGCCTGCGCGGCGAGGCCCTGCGCGTATTTGAGCGGATGGAAGTGGAAGGCCTGCGGTTCGAACAAGGCGTCGTGGTAGCGCGCGCTGCGCACGCGCTCGCGCAGGCGCTCGCGCGGCCACCATTGCCAGTCCACGCCGAAGTGCTCGGCCAGCAGACGTTGCCGCGAACGCAGCACCTCAGGGTCGCGGAACCAGTTGGCCCAGATGATCCCGGCCTCGGTGGCGTCGCAGTCGATGCCGTAGCGGCGGATGCGCGCGCGGATCAGTTCGACCGCGTCGAGCGTGCCGCGATACAGCGCCTTGGCCCGCGCCGGCCCGAGCTCGCGCAACAGCGCGTCCTCGCCGCGCGAGAAGCCGCCGAACACGAACCCGCCGTTGCGCCCGGACGCGCCGTAGCCGATCCGTTCGGCCTCCAGCAGCACGACGTCGCCGACACCGCGCTCGGCCAGGCCGAGCGCGGCGTTGAGCCCGGCGAAGCCGCCGCCGATCACGCACACCCGCGCCCGCACCGGTTCCTCCAGCGCCGGCCAATGGCGGTCGGCAGCGAGGCTGGCGCGGTAGTAATGATCGGCGAGTGTGGACATGGACGGTCGACGGCGCTTTGATGGCGGCGGACGGGCGGCCTGCGGACAGCGGTGCGCCGTCGCCCGAACGGAAGGGGAATGCGATGCAGCCGATGGAAATCCACCGCGCCGACCTAGCCTACCGCAGACGCAGCCTGCGGCTGCTGCTGGCGATCGCCGTCGGCTGCGCGTTCGCGCTGTGGCAGTTGCACGGCTGGCTGCAAACCGTGCAGACCTACATCGCCGGCGCCGATGCGGCGCAAGCGCGGCGCTGGCTGCGCTACGCGCTGGCCGGACTGGCGCTGGCGCCGGTGGCGCCGCTGTGGCTGTGGGGCCGCGGCCTGCGCCGGCTCGGCGCCGCCGCATCCGCGCAACGGCGCTTCCCGCCGCGCGACTGGAAAACCTGGCGCGACGTGCGCGTGCTGCGCGATGCCGCCGCCGCGGCGTGGGCGGCGCGCAGCGAGCGCCTGGGCCGCGTCGCCCAGTACGCCGCGCTGGCTTGCGTGGCGGCGGCGCTGGCGGTGTGCTGGCGGCTGGCCTGAGCGCCCTGCCCCTTCGCTCAGCGCTGACGCGCGCTCAGCACCGGACTCCTGGCCCTCTCGCTGTCGTCGCTTCGCTCTTGCCGCTCCGCCCTCGCCCGCTCGCGCACGACCTCACGCGCGCATCGACGCGGGCGCGAAACGAAAAAAGCCGCCGATCCTCGCGGACGGCGGCTTTGGTCGGTGCGCAGCGACCGACTCAGGCCAGGTCTTCGACGCCGAGCTCGTTGAGCGCGTTCTGCATCATCTGCCGCGCCGAGTCGCTGAGCTTCTCGTGGTCGAGCGCGTAGCGGATGGTCGCCTCGATCAGGCCGATATGGGTGCCGCAGTCGAAGCGCGTGCCCTGGAAGCGATAGGCGTTGACCGCCTCCTGCTGCAACAAGGTCGCGATCGCGTCGGTCAGCTGGATCTCGCCGCCGGCGCCCGGCGTGGTGCTTTCCAGCAGCTCGAAGATGCGCGGATTGAGCACGTAGCGGCCGACCACGGCCAGATTGCTCGGCGCGACCTCGGGCTTGGGCTTCTCGACGATCGCGGTGATGCGGCCTTGGCGCGCGTCGAAGTTCGAGGTCGCGACGATGCCGTAGCTGCCGGTCTGCTCGCGCGGCACGTCCTGCACGGCGATGGTGCTGGCGCCGCTGGCCTCGGACGCGTCGGCCATCTGCTTGAGCGCGCCGGCGCCGCCGCGGTTCCAGATCAAATCGTCCGGCAGCAGCACGGCGAACGGCTCGTTGCCGATCACGTCCTTGGCGCACAGCACCGCATGGCCCAGGCCCAGCGCTTCGGCCTGGGTCACGAACACCGCGCGCACGCCGCGCGGCAGCACGTTGCGGATCAGTTCCAACTGCTCGGTCTTGCCCGAGCGTTCGAGCTTGTGCTCGAGCTCGTAGGCCTTGTCGAAATAATCGGCGACCGCGTGCTTGTAGCGGTTGGTGATGAACACCAGGGTGTCGCAACCGGCCTCGACGGCCTCGTCGACCGCGTACTGGATCAGCGGCCGATCCACGATCGGCAGCATTTCCTTGGGGACGGTCTTGGTCGCGGGGAGGAACCGGGTGCCGAGGCCGGCGACGGGGAATACGGCCTTGCGGATGCGTGCAGCCATCAAATCTTCCTGGCGTTACGGGCGGGAAAGGCCACCACGGTAGCCGATTCCTTGTAATCCGGGTGTTCGCCGACCGGATGGAACTCCGGAACCGCGACGCGCAGCAAGGCGCCCAGGGCCTCGCGGTCGTAGCGGATCGAGGCCTCGCGCAGCTGCACCAGCGAGTGCTCCAGCGCGCTCATCGAGACCTCGCGCGGCTCGGCCTGCAGGATCTTGGGATGCACCGTCGGGCGGTAGCGCTCGTCGGCATGGAACAGGGTCTCGTGCAGCTTCTCGCCCGGGCGCAGGCCGGTGTAGACGATCGCCACGTCGCGCCCCGGCTGCTTGCCGGCCAGGCGGATCATCTGCTCGGCCAGCAGCCGGATCGGCACCGGCTCGCCCATGTCGAGGGTGTAGATCGCCTCGTGGGTGCCGATCGCCGAGGCCTGCAGGATCAGCTGGCAGGCTTCCGGGATGGTCATGAAGAAGCGGGTCACTTCCGGGTCGGTCACGGTGACCGGGCCGCCGGCGCGGATCTGTTCGCGGAACAGCGGCACCACGCTGCCGGCCGAGTCGAGCACGTTGCCGAAGCGCACGGTGACGAAGCGGGTCTTGCGCTGGTCGGCCAGGGCCTGGCAGGTCATCTCGGCCAGGCGCTTGGTCGCGCCGAGCACGTTGACCGGGTCGACCGCCTTGTCGGTGGAGATCAGCACGAAGGTGCCGACCCCGGCCGCGCGGCAGGCGCGGGCCACGGTTTCGGTCGCCAGCACGTTGTTGCGCACCGCTTCGCGCAGCTGCGCTTCCAGCAGCGGCACCTGCTTGTAGGCGGCGGCGTGGAAGGCGGCGTCGGGTTCGGACAGCTTCAGCGCGTACTCGATGACCGCGCGGTCGCCGCAGTCGCCGAGGATCGGAATGAATTCGACGTCGGGGAAATCGCGGCGCAGCGCGGTCTCGCTGGTGACCAGGGCGAGCTCGTCGATTTCGATCAGGGCGATGCGGCTGGCGCCGTGGCGCGCGCACTGGCGCACCAGTTCCGAGCCGATCGAGCCGCCGGCGCCGGTGACCAGCACCGAGCGTCCGCCGAGCCAGCCGCGGATCGCCTTCCAGTCCGGCAACACCGGCTTGCGGCCGAGCAGGTCCTCGATCGCGACTTCCTTGAGTTCGCCCGGCAGCGAGCGGCCTTCGAGCACGTCCTGCAGGCGCGGGACCATGCGGAACGGCAGGCCGGTGCGCTCGCAGGCGATGACGATGCGCTGCATCGCGTTGGCGTCGGCCGACGGCATCGCGATGACCAGCAGCTTGGCCGCGGTCTCGCGGGCGATGTCGGCGACGTCGTCGACCTTGCCGAGCACCGGCACGCCCTGGACCTTGCTGCCGCGCAGGCGCGCGGCGTCGTCGAGGAAACCGATCGGGTGGTAGGTGCCGAAGCGGCGCAGATCGCGCACCAGCGCTTCGCCGGCGCGGCCGGCGCCGAGGATCAGGATCCTCACCGACACCGCATTGGCGCTGTCGATGCGGCTGTCCTTCCACGCCCGGTACAGCAGCCGCGGCGCGCCAAGCATACCCATCAGCACCAGCGGATACAGCACCAGCACGGTGCGCGGCACCTGATCGACGCGGTTGTAGAGGAACAGCCCGAGCACGATCGCGAACAGGCCGAGCATGCAGGCTTTGAAGATGTTCCAAAGATCGGGCACGCCGGCGAAACGCCACAGCCCGCGGTACAGGCCGACCTGCCAGAACACCAGGCCCTGCGCGGCGAGCACCAGGGCGATCTCGGTCGACCACAGCGGCAGCGGCGGCGGCTGCGCGATCACGCCGAAGCGCAGCTTGTGCAGCGCCTGCCAGACCAGCCAGACCATCGCGAGATCGTGCGCGACCACGGCCAACCGCGGCAGGCCGCTCTTGAGTCGATCGCGCAATGAGCTCATTCCTGCCTCGCCTGTGAATCTTTGAGTTCGGTCGGTACGTTCGCCGATCGCAGATCCCGGGTACGCCAGGGTACTTAGGACGCGGGCCGCTCGGTCCGCTGGATCAGCCACCACAAAAAAGCGGCGGATATATACCACCCGCCTCCCATACACAGCATGAAACCGATCCGGACTTCGGTCACAAGGTGCAGCGAGACTAAAGACAGCGATGTGAAAATCGCATATGCGAGCGTGACCCGGACATGGCCCGCGCGGCGCGCCCAGACCTGGTACGCGTGCTGGGTGTGCGGGGTCCACCAGCGCTCGCCGCGGCGCACCCGGCGCAGCAGGGTGAAGCTGGAATCGACCATGAATGCGGCCAGCGGGATCAGCAGCAGCGGCGCGTGCCAGACGTCCAGGCCGGTCGCGGCCAGGGCGCCGATGCCGGCCACGGCGTAGCCGATCGCGCCGCTGCCGACGTCGCCCATGAAGATCTTCGCGCGCGGGAAGTTGAACGGCAGGAACCCGGCGCAGGCCGCCGCCAGCGCCAGCGCCAGCCAACTCCAGACCGCGCCGCCGAACCAGGCCAGGGCCAACGCCACCAGCGCCGCCTGCGAGGCGGCCAGGCCGTTGATGCCGTCCATGAAGTTCCACACGTTGGTCAGCCCGACCGCGAACACGAACGCGGCCAGCCCCAACCACGGGTCGCCGCGCAGCAGCCAGATCGCCGCGCCGAGCAGCGCCGCGGCCAGCGCGTGCACGGCCAGGCGCAGCCACGGCGACAGCGGGCGGTGGTCGTCGACCCAGCCGATCGCCGCGATCAGGGTCAGCCCCAGCCCGAACGCCAGCGCCAGCGCGGCGTAGGCGGGAAACTTCAGCCCCAGCGAGGCGGTCGCCACCAGCAGCGCGATCACGATGGCGATGCCGCCGCCGCGCGGGGTCGCCACGCTATGGCTGCGGCGCTCGCCGGGCTGGTCGATCAGGCGGCTGCGCAGCGCATACAGCCGCGCCAGCCAGGTACCGGCCGCGGCCAGCGCGGCGTGCATGCCGATCCAGGCCCACATCGCTCAGACCACCGCGTAATTGAGCAACGGCTTGACCGTGCCCCACTCCTTGCAGCTCGGGCATTGCCAGTGGTGGCTGCGCGCGCCGAAGCCGCAGCGGTTGCAGCGGTAGCTCGGATTGCGCACCAGCAACTGGTCGGTGATGTGCTTGAGGTCGTGCAGGGTCGCCTGCGGGTCGGCGCCTTCGGCCAGGGTCAGGTCGATCAGCGCGGCTTCGCCGCGCACCGACGGGCGGTCCTTGAGCTGGCGCGCGAGATACGCGCGCGCCGCCGGCACGCCGTCCTCGGCTTCGACCATGCGGGTCAGCGCCAGCACCGGGGCGATGCCGCGGTAGTGCTCGCACATCTCGGCCAGGAACGCGCGCGCGCCGGTCGGGTCGCCGTTGCGTTCGTAGCAGCTCAGCAGCGCCGGCAGCACTTCCGGCAGGTAATCCGGATCGGCGCGGGCGACCCGCTCGAACGCGCGGATCGCGGCGGTGTCGTTGCCGGCTTCGACTTCGATCCGGCCTTCCAGCATGCCGGCGCGGACCGAATTGGCGTCGGCCTCGTAGGCGCGCTTGACCGCCTCGCGCGCGGCCTGCGCGTCGCCGGCGGCGCGGTGGCGGTCGGCCAGCTCGCATTCGAACTGGGCGATCAGCTTGCCCATCGGCTCGCCGGTGGCGTCTTCGTAGCGCTGCGCGTTCTCGATCGCCTTGCCCCAGTCGCGCTCGGCCTGATAGATGCCGATCAGATGGCGCAACGCCAGCGGCGCGCGCATGTCCAGCGCGACCAGATCGCTGAACACGGTCTCGGCGCGGTCGAGCAGGCCCGAACGCATGTAGTCCTCGCCGAGCGCCAGCAGCGCCTGGACCTTCTGCTGGTCGCTCAGGCCCGGCCGCTGCACCAGCGCCTGGTGCAGGCGGATCGCGCGGTCGACTTCGCCGCGGCGGCGGAACAGATGGCCGAGCGCGACCTGGGTCTCGAAGGTGTCCTTGTCGAGCTCGGCGATGTGCAGGAACAGCTCGATGGCCTTGTCCGGCTGCTCGTTGAGCAGGTAGTTGAGGCCGCGGAAATAGGTGGTCGACAGGTGGCTGACCTGGTTGTCGCTATGCCGCTCGCCGCCGCGGCGGCCGATCACCCAGCCGCTCAGCGCCGCGATCGGCAGCAACAGGAAGAACCAGAACCACTGACTGATGAATTCCATGCGCTCAATTCTCGGCGGCGGTGACGGCCGGCAATTGCGCGCCGGCGGAGGAGCGCTCTGCGCGCGCGAGGCGCCGGCGCAGCGGCAGCACCACACTGGCGCTGATCGCCAGCCCGCCGATCAGCGCGCCGGCCAGCAGCGACACGATCAGGACGATGCCGAGCGAGGTCGCCGGCACGAAGCCGAAGCCCAGGTCGATGCTGACGCTCTGGCGGTTGAGCGCGCCGAGGACCGCGCCGGCGGCCAGGCACAGCACAGCGATGAGTACGCGGATCAGGCGCATGAGGACTCCCGGTGTTCGTGTACGCGCGATGCGTGCGGCAGGCTAAAGAGTAGCCGACGCGAAGCGATGCCGCGTAGAGGGCGGCGCAGCGGCGCGCGCGATGGCGCGGTCGCCCGTGGGCTGCGGGGCGCAGCGTGGGCCGGCGCGGACCGCGCCGGCGGCCGCGGACGGCCTCAGCCTTCTTCGTCGAGCGGGGTCACGCCGCTGACGCGCTCGCGCAATTCCTTGCCGGGCTTGAAGTGCGGCACGTGCTTGCCGGGCAGCGCGACCGATTCGCCGGTCTTCGGGTTGCGGCCCAGGCGCGGCGGACGGTAGTGCAGCGAGAAGCTGCCGAAGCCGCGGATCTCGATCCGCTCGCCGGCCGACAGCGCGCCGCCCATCATTTCCAACAAGGCTTTCACCGCCAGATCCACGTCGTCGCCCTTTAGGTGGGCCTGACGCTGCGAAAGGATCTCGATGAGCTCGGACTTGGTCATGCGCTGTATTGCCTGGCCTTATGAAAAGGTCTTCGTTGAAGATGCGGCCTCGCGCCGCGCGCGATCCCCTGCCGCCTGCCCTGGCGCGTTCCGGCCGTGCCGGCCCGCCGGGCCCGGTGCCCCGTCCCGATCGCGGGACGCGGCATCGAAAATTCTGATGGAACCGGTGTTGCGGGAACATGTGCCGCTGGAGCAGGTGTCGCTGGAGCAGGTGTCGCTGGAGCAGGTGCCGCTAAAGCGGATGCCGCAAAAGCAGCTGCTGCCATCGTCCGACGGCGCCGACAAGCGGCGCCGCGGAGGATGGCCGCCGTCCCGGCGGACCGGGACGGCGGCGGTACAGCGTGACGCGATTACTCGGACTTGCCGCTCAGGCGCTCGCGCAGCAGCGCGCCCAGGCTGGTCGTGCCGCTGGCAGCGTCGCCGGCCTGACGGTTGTAGTCCGCCATCGCCTCGTGCTGGTCGGCTTCGTCCTTGGCCTTGATCGACAGCTGCATGCTGCGGCCCTTGCGGTCGGTGCCGATGATCTTGGCCTCGACTTCCTGACCGACCTTGAGGTACGTGGAAGCGTCTTCGACGCGTTCCTTGGCGATGTCGCGCGCGGCGACGTAGCCTTCGATACCGTCGGCGAGTTCGATCACCGCGCCCTTGGCGTCGACTTCCTTCACCACGCCCTTGACGATCGAGCCCTTGGCGTTGGAAGCGACGTACTGACCCATCGGGTCCTGCTCCAGCTGCTTGACGCCCAGGCTGATGCGCTCGCGCTCCGGATCCACGGCCAGGACGACGGCTTCCAGCGTGTCGCCCTTCTTGTAGTTGCGGACCACGTCTTCGCCGGTGGTGTTCCAGCTGATGTCGGACAGGTGGACCAGACCGTCGATGCCGCCGTCCAGGCCGATGAAGATGCCGAAGTCGGTGATCGACTTGATCTGGCCTTCGACCTTGTCGCCCTTCTTGTGGATGGCCGCGAAGGTCTCCCACGGGTTCGAGGTGACCTGCTTCATGCCCAGCGAGATGCGGCGACGCTCTTCATCGACGTCGAGCACCATGACCTGAACCTCGTCGCCGACCTGCACGATCTTGGACGGGTTGACGTTCTTGTTGGTCCAGTCCATTTCCGAAACGTGGACCAGGCCTTCGACGCCCGGCTCGATCTCGACGAACGCGCCGTAATCGGTGACGTTGCTGACCTTGCCGAACACGCGGGTGTTGGCCGGGTAGCGGCGCGCGATGTTGTCCCACGGATCCTCGCCCAGCTGCTTGAGGCCGAGGCTGACGCGGTTGCGCTCGCGGTCGTACTTGAGCACGCGGACGTCGAGCTCCTGGCCGACTTCGACCACTTCGCTCGGGTGACGCACGCGCTTCCACGCCATGTCGGTGATGTGCAGCAGGCCGTCGATGCCGCCGAGGTCGACGAACGCGCCGTAGTCGGTGAGGTTCTTGACCACGCCCTTGAGGATCGCGCCTTCCTGCAGCTTCTCCATCAGCTGTTCGCGCTCGACGCTGTACTCGCTCTCGACCACCGCACGGCGGGAGACGACGATGTTGTTGCGCTTGCGGTCCAGCTTGATGAGCTTGAACTCCAGCTCCTTGCCTTCCAGGTACGCCGAGTCGCGCACCGGACGCACGTCGACCAGCGAACCGGGCAGGAAGCCGCGGACGTCCTTGATGTCGACGGTGAAGCCGCCCTTCACCTTGCCGCTGATGCGGCCGGTGATGGTCTCGTTCTTTTCCAGAGCCTGTTCGAGCTCGTCCCACACCATCGCGCGCTTGGCCTTCTCGCGCGACAGCACGGTTTCGCCGAAGCCGTTCTCGATCGAGTCGAGGGCGACCTTGACTTCGTCGCCTTCGGCGACGTCGATCTCGCCGGCGTCGTTACGGAACTGTTCGATCGGCACGATGCCTTCGGACTTCAGGCCGGCGTTGATCACCACCACGTCGCCGCGGACTTCCACGACGACGCCGGTGACGATGGCGCCCGGCTTCAGCTTGGCCAGGTATTGCTGGCTCTGTTCGAACAGTTCGGCAAATGATTCGGTCATTGGATTTGATTACTCGGTTGAACACACGGATCGCACCGTTTGACATCGTTGCCGTCGTGGCAACGCAAGCAGAACGTGGTCGACCCACCCGTTATGTGATGCGATGCAGCCGCATCATGTGTTGTGGTTGATCCGGCGCGGAATTGCGCCGGGGCTTTCGGTACAAACTGCTTCCGCTGCGAAGGTTTCGTCGCGCCGCGCCGTTCAGCGCGCAGGCAGCAAAGCCAGCACCTGTTCGACTACCGTGTCGATTCCAAGACCGGTGGTGTCGATGCGGACGGCGTCATCGGCCGGGCGCAAAGGAGCCACCGCGCGCTGGGCGTCACGGGCGTCGCGGGCGAGAATCTCCCGCAGCAGACCGTCTAAAGTAACCGAAACCCCCTTGTCCTTCAACTGCTTATAGCGCCTTTCGGCGCGTTCCTCGGCGCTGGCGGTCAGGAACACCTTATAAGCGGCGTCCGGGAAGATCACCGTGCCCATATCACGGCCGTCTGCGACCAGCCCCGGGGCCTGCCTGAATACGCGTTGGCGCTCCTTGAGCGCGGCCCGGACCTCGGGGATGGCGGCGATGGCCGAGGCGGCCGCGCCAGCGGTCTCGGTGCGCAGCTCGTCGGTGGCGTCGACGTCGTTGACCAGCACCCGCAGCTCGCCGGAGGCGTCGTCGCGGAAGCCGATCCGGGTGTCGAAGGCGCAGCGGACCAGGGCGGCCGGGTCGGCCAGGTCCAGGTCGGCCCAGCCGGCGGCGACGCCGACCGCGCGGTACAGCGCGCCGGAGTCCAGGTAATGCCAGCCCAGGCGCTGGGCGATCAGGCGGCTGATGGTGCCCTTGCCGGAGCCGGAGGGCCCGTCGATGGTCAGGACAGGGATGGAACGGGTGTCGGAAGATGCGCTATTCATGCGCCGCATTATGCCGCCGCGGCGGCCGGACCGGTCCCCGTCCGCCGCCCTCGCCGGGCGCGCAAATGCCGCGGCCGCCGGCCGCGCCCGCAGCCGAAGACGCAACCACTTGATCGGCCGAAGTTTTATCCGCTAGAATTGCGGGCTAGATTTTCTCAACCCATCCCATCCACTCAACCAGCCGAGATCTGTCATGAAGGTCCTGTCCTCTCTGAAGTCGGCGAAGGCCCGCCACCGCGACTGCAAAGTCGTGCGCCGCCGCGGCAAGGTCTTCGTGATCTGCAAGTCGAACCCGCGTTTCAAGGCGCGTCAGCGCTGAAACCGGCCGGCGGATTCAAGTCCGCCGCAGGTTCAAGTCGAAAGCCGCCGCAAGGCGGCTTTCTTCGTTCCAATCCCCCTCCACCGGCCCGCAAGGCCGGCCTGTTCGCCAAACCGTGACGGCCGCACCCTGCCGCTGCGCGTCACCTTGTGCCTAGAATCCCGCGTCCTTTGCCCAGGTGAATTCGCCATGAAGCTGCGCGTTGCCGTTGCACCCCTGCTCGCCCTGCTGGCCCTGTCCGGCGCGGCTTCGGCCGATACCCTGCTGATCCAGCGCGTGCAGGAAGAAGGCAAGGCGGCCCTGCCGGCGCGCGGCCAGAGCATGGACCAGGTCAAGTCGCGCTACGGCGAGCCGGCCCAGCGCCTGGATTCGCGCGGCGGCCAGAAGAAGGCGTGGCCGCAGATCAACCGCTGGGTGTATCCGGCCTTCACCGTGTACTTCGAGAAGAGCCGGGTCATCGACGTGGTGGCGAACAAGGCCGGTGCCGGCGAAATCGGGCCGAAACCGCCTATCCTTTGAGGTTATGACCAACAACGCATTGCGCTTCCCCGCGGAGTGGGAACCCCAGTCCGCGGTCTTGATCGCGTGGCCGAACGCCGACACCGACTGGGCCGAGCGCCTGGGCGAGGTCGAAGAAACCTACATCGCCCTGGTCGCGGCCATCACCCGTTTCCAGCCGGCGCTGATCTGCGTGGCCGACGACGACGTCCAGGCCTACGCGCGCGCGCGCCTGTCCTCGGCCCGGATCGACATGGGCCGGGTGCGTTTCATCGACGCGCCCTACGACGACACCTGGCTGCGCGATTCCGGTCCGATCACGCTGCGGCGCGAGGACGGCGGCGAGCGCGATGGTTTTCGCCTGCTCGATTTCCGCTTCACCGGCTGGGGCGGCAAGTTCGACGCCAGCCAGGACGACCTGCTGGTCGAGCGCCTGCATGAGCAAGGCGTGTTCGCGCCCGGCAGCGAGCGCGAGAGCATCGATTTCGCGCTGGAAGGCGGCGGCATCGAGACCGACGGCGCCGGCACCCTGCTGACCACCTGGCGCTGCCTGCACGAGCGCCATCCCGCGCTGAGCCGCGAAGAAATCACCGCCAAGCTGTGCGCGTGGCTGCGCCAGGACCGGGTGCTGTGGCTCGACCACGGTTATCTGGAAGGCGACGACACCGACGCCCACATCGACACCCTCGCCCGCTTCGCCGCGCCCGACGCCATCGTCTACCAGGGCTGCGACGACCCGTCCGACTCGCATTACCCGGAATTGCACGCGATGGGCGCCGAGCTCGCCGCGCTGCGCACCCGCGACGGCCAGCCGTACCGCTTGTTCGCGCTGCCGTGGGCGAAGCCGGTCATCGATGAGGACCGGCGCCTGGCGGCCAGCTACGCCAACTTCCTGATCGTCGACGGCGCGGTGCTGATGCCGGCCTACGGCGACGCCGCCGACGCGGCCGCGCAGGCGGTGCTGGCGCAGGCGTTCCCGGACCGCGAGATCGTCGCGGTGCCGTGCCGGCCGCTGATCTGGCAGAACGGCAGCCTGCATTGCGTGACCATGCAGTTGCCGAAGGGCGTGGTGGCGTAAACCCGTCGCGACGCGCAGCGATCTCGCGCTGCGCGTCGTATGCGGCGTCCGCGTTGCGTGTGGGTTGCCGTTGCGCAGGTTTTTACCCGCGCCGCAGCCCGTCGATCCGGCGAAGGCCGGAACTCATTTGGATTCTGCTTCGCCGCTCGCTGCGGCAACGACGGCGCCAGGGTTTCCGGCTTACGCCGCAACGACGGACTGGAAGCCGCCGCTCGTTCCGCCCCGAATTCCCGTGCGCTGCCGCTGGCCGCGCCCCCGTCATGGCGCAGTCCTACAATAGGAACCCGCCCCACAGCCGGACCCCGCTCCCGATGAAGAAGACCACCCTCCCCGTCGCCCTGATCCAGGACCGCGACCACGGCTCGCGCGAGGCCAATCTGGCCAACATCGAGCAGCGCGTCGGCGAGGCCGCCCGCCAGGGCGCGAAGCTGGTGCTGCTGCAGGAACTGCACAACGGCCCGTACTTCTGCCAGCACGAATCGGTCAGCGAGTTCGACCTCGCCGAGACCATTCCCGGCCCGAGCACGCAGCGCCTCGGTGAGCTGGCCAAGCGGCACGGCATCGTCCTGGTCAGCTCGCTGTTCGAGCGCCGCGCGGCCGGGCTGTACCACAACACCGCGGTGGTCTACGAAACCGACGGCTCCATCGCCGGCAAGTACCGCAAGATGCACATCCCGGACGATCCGGGCTTCTACGAGAAGTTCTACTTCACTCCGGGCGATATCGGCTTCGAGCCGATCCAGACATCGGTCGGGCGCCTGGGCGTGCTGGTGTGCTGGGACCAGTGGTATCCCGAAGGCGCGCGGCTGATGGCGCTGGCCGGGGCCGAGCTGCTGCTGTATCCGACCGCGATCGGCTGGGACCCGGACGACGTCCAGGACGAGAAGGATCGCCAGCGCAACGCCTGGATCCTCAGCCACCGCGGCCACGCGGTCGCCAACGGGCTGCCGGTGCTCAGCGTCAACCGCGTGGGTTTCGAACCCTCCCCGCTCGGCGCTTCGGGCATCCAGTTCTGGGGCTCCAGCCACGTGCTCGGCCCGCAGGGCGAATACCTCGCCGAGGCCAAGACGATGGAGCCGGAAATCCTCATGGCCGACGTCGACCTGGGCCGCAGCGAGCACGTGCGGCGGATCTGGCCGTTCCTGCGCGACCGCCGCATCGACGCCTACGCCGACCTGCTCAAGCGCTATCGCGACTGATGGCCGCGCCTGCGCCGCAGTTGCGCCTGCGCGCGGCGGTCGAGTCCGACCTGGACGCGATCGCCGCGCTGTACGCGCGCGAAGTGCGCGAAGGCGTCGCGACTTACGAGTACGACGTACCCGACCGCGCCGAGATGCATCGGCGCTGGCGCGCGATCGCCGACGCCGGTTATCCGTACCTGGTCGCCGAGCTGATCGACGACGGCGCGGCGCGCTTCGCCGGCTACGCCTACGCCAGTGCCTACCGCAGCCGCATCGGCTATCGCTGGACGGTCGAGAATTCGGTCTATGTCGAGCCGGCCTGCCACGGCCGCGGCGTCGGCGGCGCGCTGATGCGGCGGCTGATCGAGGACTGCGCCGCGCTCGGGTTCCGGCAGATGGTCGCGGTGATCGGCGACGGCAGCAACGCCGCGTCGGTGGCCTTGCACGAGCGGCTCGGGTTCAAGCTCGCCGGCGTGTTTCCCGGGATCGGGCGCAAGCACGGGCGCTGGCTCGACACGGTGCAGATGGTGCTGCCGCTCGGCGACGGCAAGCTCGGCGAGCCCGATCCGGACGCGCCCGGGCTGCGCTGAGCCTTCTCACCGATCCTGCGCGCTGAGCCTGCGCGCCGTTCGCGTACCGCGCGGCCTGTCTGCGGCGCGCGGCGCGGCTACGGCGTCGGCGCCGACAACGCGCGCAGCCAGCGCTCGCGTTCTTCGTCCTCAAGCGTCAGCAGTTCCTCCGGGGGCCCGCCGCCACCGATGGCCTGCAGATCCGCGAGCTGTTCGCGCACCGGCGCGGCGTCGAGCACCTGCGCAACGGCTTGCTGCAATGCGCGATTGGACGCCGTATCCGAACGCGCCGGCGCCCACAGGCTGAAGCGATCGTAGGCGTTGTAGCCGGCCAAGGCCGGGTTCGACGCCAGGCTCGGCCAGTCCTGACCTTCGAAACGCAGCGGTTGGTCCGGGTCGGCGGTGGTGCCGAGCACGCGCAATTGCCCGCGCCGCACGGCGACGATCACGCCGTTGACCGGAGCGAACAGCAAGTCCGCCGCGTGCTCGCGGGTGATGCGGTCCGAGTCGGGATACATGCCGTCGAAAGTCTTGCGCCGCACGTCGACGCCGCTCAGCGCGCGGAACTGGCCGTAGGCGAGTTGGCCGGTCCAGCCGTCGGCGCCGGTAGCGACGCTGAGCGCGCCGGGGTGCGCACGCGCGTACGCGAGCAGTTCGTCGAGGCTGCGAATGCCGAGCGCATCGGAGCGCTCGCGGTCGATCGCCAGCACCAGCGGCTGCGACGCCAGCAAGGTCACCGGACGCAGCGCGCGCAACGCGTCTTCGATCGCCGGCCCGGTCTGCACGCCGGCGATACCGCCGCGCGGCAGCCGCACCGCGGCGAGCAGCACCGTCGCATCGCTCGCATCCTCTGCGAACCGGCGGTAATCGGCTTCGCCGGCCTGGGCCACGTGTTCGACCCGAACCTCGCGCCCCAGCAGCTTGGGCAGACGCTGCGCCAGCAGTTCGGCGTAATGGCTGCTGCGGCCGCCGGGCGCGAACGGCACGAGGATGCGCAAGGGCGGCTGCGCGGCCGGCGACAACCTCAGCACGCGGCCTTCGACGGTGTCGACCGGTGCCGGCGCGCGCGGGGCCTGGTCGCCGAAGTTCAGGCTCAACCAGCGCGATGCCGCCATCGACTCGGGCGCCATGCCGAGGCTGAAGACGGAAAGGTCCCGCCGCGGCGGCGATCCTGCGTCGGCGGTCCGCAGTCGCCATGCCGGCGGCGTCGACGGCGCAGCGTCGAGATCGGCCTGCCGCGTCCGATAGTCCGACGGCGCAGCGGCGGCCGGGCATAGCGCCGCGACTAGAATCAGCGCAGCGCCGGCGAGTTTGGCGAGTTTGGCGAGTTTGGCGAGGCTCGCGAGGTTTCGTAGCGGATGTCGCATCGGTGGCGCCCTCCTTTTCGTCCAGCGATTCGGTCTGCGATGCGCGCCGGCGCGTGCGGCCGGCGAGCTCGTCAGGCGGCTTCGGCCGCGGCTTCGCGCGCTTGCGTCCCCAACTCCGCGACGATGTTGCCGGAAAAGAAATCGAGGATCTCGCCGGCGTGGCTCAGCACGCGGTCGCCGAACCAGTCCGCGGCCAGCCGCGCCGGCGGCCCGCGCTGGCGCAGCAGGTTCGCTTCGATCCGCCCGCGCTCGAGTTCGACGACGAGGTCCTCGCCCCAGCCCGAGCGCTTCGACGCCGGCAGCGACAGCAGCGCATGGGTGCCGGCCTGGTTCAAGAACAGATTGCCCGCGCCGGTATCGCCGATGGCGGAGAAGTCGAGCGACCAGTGCGTCGTGCCGTCGCGCGCGTGTCGCGACAGCGTTCCTTGCTCGCCGACCACCAGCAGCGACGCGCCGTCGCGGGCGAACCGCACGCGCGCGACGGCGCCGCCGACCGCCACCGCGACCCGCTGCGCGCTCGCGTCGGCGCAATCCACGCGCAGCAGCGCGTCGGCTTTGCGCGGATCGGGCACCCATAGCCGACCGTCGTCCGGATCGACCTCGCCGTTGCGCGCATCGACCTCGCGCGCCATCGTCGCCAGCACTTCGCAATTCGCCGTATCCAGCGTCACCGGGCGCGCCTTGCCGTTGAGCGTGCCGACCAAGGCGCGCTGCCCGCTCGGGTCGAACACGGTCCAGTGCGACAGCAGACGCTCGCTGACGCTGGGCGCCTGCCCTGCGGACACGAAACCGATGCGCGAGCGGTTGGCGCCGCGGACCGCGAGCCACTCGGCCGAACGCAGCGCCAGGCGGCGGTCGCGCGACACGTCGCAGACGACATCGTCGTCGCCTGCGCCAGGCACCGCATGCAGGCGGCCGTCGCCGGGGGCGTAGCGGCGCAGCGGCGGCGCGCCCAACACCCGGTCGGAGCGGTCGAAGTACACGAGGCCGCGGCGGATATCTACGTACATCGTCAGCCTCATCCAATCGCCAATGGGGTGCGCGGCTGCGTCGCCGCCGCGCGGGGGCGGCGCGGCCGCGCGCCGCGAGCACGGAACGGAGCCTGCAAACCGGGTATACGTCGCGGCCGCCGACGCCGTATTTTTTTGCGCCCGGCGGCCCGCCGGCGCGAAAAACACAATTTGAAACCCCGCAGCGGGCGATTTTCGGTCAAAACGTCAAGCGGCCGCCACGACTCGCGGCTGCGCCGGTCGCGGGCCTCGCCCGCAACGGCAACCAGGACCGGCCGACGAACGGCTCCATTAAAACGAACGGACGTGCTAATTTGCGCCCTATGTCCTCCCTGACCGCCACCAACAAAGGCGCCGCGACCCGCGAAGCCATCCTCGACCAGGCCTACAGCATCGCCTGCTCGGCCGGCCTGGAAGGCTTGTCGATCGGTCCGCTGGCGACCGCGGTGGGCATGTCCAAGAGCGGCGTGTTCGCCCACTTCGGCTCGCGCGAAGATCTGCAGCTGGCGGTGCTGGACAAGGCCAGCGAGCGCTTCATCGCCTACGTGCTGCTGCCGGCGCTGAAGCGCCCGCGCGGCCTGGCGCGGCTGCGCGGCATCGTCGAGTCCTGGTTCGACTGGTCGCGCCACACCGACGGCGGCTGCGTGCTGCTGGCCGCGGTCAACGAGTACGACGACCGCCCCGGCGCCCTGCGCGACAGCGTGGTCGACCAGCAAAAGCGCTGGCACCAGGAACTCGGCCGCGCGGTGCAACTGGCGATCGACACCGGCGAGCTCGAAGCCGGCACCGACACCGCCCAGCTCGCGTTCGAAATCTACGGCCTGGCCCTGGTGGTGCATCACGACGCCGGCCTGTTCGGTTTCGATGCCGCCCTGGTCCGCGGCCTGCGCGCGTACGAGCGGCTGATCCGCTCCTACGCGGCCCTTCCCCTCCCCGCCTGATCCTCCCCACGAGGCCTGTCATGCCTAGCGCTATCGGCAAAATTAGCACGACCGTTCGTCATCTTGGCCAGCTGTACGGCCTGCGCCTGGGCTTCGCGGTCGGCGCCTGGTTCGCGCCCGAGGCGACCATGCGCCGCGCCGCCGACCTGTTCTGCACCCCGTTCGCCTCCAGCCGCCGCCGCGCCCTGGCCGCGCCGACCCTGGACGCGCGCGAGGAGATCCTTCACGTCGACGGGCACGCCATCGCTTGCTACGTTTGGGGCGAGCCGCGCGAACAACCGTATGTGCTGTTCGCCCATGGCTGGTCCAGCCACGGCACCCGCGTGGCCAAATGGCTGCCGGCGCTGCGTGCGGCCGGCTATGCGGTGGTCGCTTTCGATCAGCTCGGGCACGGCCGCAGCGAAGGCCGGCTGGCGACCCTGCCCGACTTCACCCGACACCTACATGCAGTCGGTATGCATTACGGCCCGGCGGCGGCGGCGATCGGCCATTCGCTCGGCGGCGCCGCGACCTTGCTGGCGATGGCGCGCGGCCTGCGCGCCGAGCGCGCGGTGCTGATCGCGCCCGCGGCCGACCCGGTCGCCGCGGTCAAGCGCTTCGCCCGCTTCCTGTGGGTCGGCGAAGACCTGTGCCGGCGCATGTTCGCCTACTTCGAAGCGCGCATCGGCATCAGCTTCGATTCGCAACAGGCGCACCGCAACGCGCCGAGCATCGCCCAGCCGGCGCTGATCGTGCACGACCTCGGCGACAAGGAGGTGCCGTGGGCCGAGGGCGAGCGTTATGCGCGCTACTGGCCGGATTCGCGGCTGCTGACCACGCAGGGGCTGGGACATAACCGAATCGCCGACGACCAGACCGTGATCGCCGCAGCGCTGCGCTTCCTGCGCGGGGAAGCGGTCGGCGACAAGGTGGTGTCGAGCGCGAATCTGCCGTACGGAATCGCCTGAGGCGCGCAGGACGCGACCGGTCCCGCGCTCGATCCAAGCTGCAACCGCGAACCGGTCCGGCCGAAGCTCACCCCTCCCGCTTCGGCCGGACCGTTCGCCTCCCGCGCGGTCCGGGCGCGCCGCCGCGCAGGCCGCGCGCGTCGGATCGGCCTGGCCCGGCCGCGCGAACGGCGTCTCAAGCCGCCATATCGACCGCGTCGGCATCCGGATACGGCTGCCGCCACGCCGGCAACGCCTCGATCCGCGCGTACCACTGGCCCAGGTGGGCATAGTCGTCCAGCGGCAGTTGCGCGGCGCGCGTCCACGGCAGCATCGCCGCGACCGCGAAATCGGCGGTGCTCAGCGCGTCGCCGAGCAGATAGCGGCGTTCGCGCAGATGCGTGTCGAGCACTTTGGCGAAATGGCGCAGGTGCTTGCCGGCTTCCTCGACCGTGGCCGCATCGGGCGCGCCGAGGCCGAAGATCGGCTTGGCCACCCGTTCGAAGAACAGGCTGCCGGCGTGACGGTTGAAATGCGCGGCGCCCCAGTGGGTCCAGCGCAGCAGTTCGACCTGCTGCGACGGCGCCGACGGCCACAGCTCCGAACCGGTCTTCTGCGCCAGGTACGCGGCGATCGCCGGCGATTCCCAGATCGTCGTGTCGCCGTCGACCAGCACCGGCACCTTGCCGTTGGGGTTGATCGCCAGGAACTCGGGCCGGCGGTGTTCGCCCTGCCTGAGCTCGATGCGGACGAACTCGACCGGCGCGCGCACATGGCGGGCGACGGCGCAGGCGGTGCGGGCGTTCGGCGATTCGTAGTAGTACAGCAGCATGGGCTTCATCGCGATGTCCTCGTGGCGTGGGAGCGGGCGCAGTGCGGATGGATCGGAGCGGTGCCGCGCGGTCGATTTTGCGAAGCGGTTAAATATGTTCAAGAACACATTTAAAATCGTGCTAAACCCGTTCCAGCTAAGCCCTTTCCGGCGAAGCCCGCTCCAGTCAAGCCCGCTCCAGCCAAGCCTGTTCCGGCCAAGCCCACCCGCGAACGCCCCACACGCGCTGCCCGCTGCCACCCGCCATGCCCTACACCAGCGAACACAAAGCCCAGACCCGCGCGCGCATCGTCGCCACCGCGCGCCGTCTGTTCACCCGCCGCGGCTTCGCCGAGGTGTCGATCGACGAGATCATGGCCGAGGCCGGCCTGACCCGCGGCGGCTTCTACAACCACTTCAAGCGCAAGCAGGATCTGTACGCCGAAGCGGTCGAGCACATCCTCACCGCGATGCCCGCCGGCGGCTGCGAAACCGATCCGCCGGCGGCCGCGCGCCTGGCGCGCGAGTACCTGTCCGACCGCCACGTCGCCGATTTCGACTACCCCTGTCCGCTGGTCGCGTTTTCCTCCGAGGTCGGGCGCGGCGACGACTGCGTCAAGCGCGCCTACACCCAGGTGCTCGACAGCCTGATCGCGATGATGCAGCGCTCGCTCGGCCCGGGCCCGGCGGCGCGCGAGCGCGCGGTGACGATGGCGACCCTGTGCGTCGGCGGCACCCTGCTCGCGCGCGCGATCGACGACGCCGAATTGGGCAAGGAGATCCGCCGCGCCGCGCTCGATCAGGTTCTGGCCCTGACCGACGCCGTCGCGGCGCCGGCCGCCGCGCCGGCACAGGCGCGGGCGCGGCGCGCGCGCGGCTAGCCGCACCGGCCGCGGCGCCGGTTTGCCGGCCCCTGCCGCAGCCTCTATGCTGCGGGACTTTCTGTGTCCCGGCACAGCCGCCGCGAGCCGCCCAAACCCGCATGAACGAACCGCTCCCCGTTTCCGACGGCCTGCACGGCCAACCGCACGCCATCGTCGAGCGCGACGGGGTCCGCTATACCCTGCTGGGCACCGCGCACGTGTCGCAGGCCAGCGTCGAGGCGGTACGCGAGGCGGTCGGCAGCGGCCGCTTCGATGCGGTCGCGGTCGAACTCGACCCGCAGCGCCTGCAGGCGCTGACCGACCCGGACGCGCTGGCGCGGCTGGACCTGATCCAGGTGATCCGCTCGGGCAAGACCGCGCTGTTCGCCGCCAACCTGGCCCTGGCCGCGTATCAGCGCCGGCTGGCCGAGCAGCTCGGGATCGAGCCCGGCGCCGAGCTCAAGCGCGCGGTGACCGAAGCGCGCGAACGCGAACTGCCGGTGCACCTGATCGACCGCGAAGTCGGCCTGACCTTCCGCCGCGCCTCGCAGCAATTGGGCTTCTGGGGCCGGGCCAAGCTCGGCGTCGGCCTGGTCACCAGCCTGTTCGCCGCCGACGAGGTCGGCGAGGACGAGATCGAGAAGCTCAAGCAGGGCGACATGCTCGAATCGAGCTTCGGCGAGTTCGCCAAGGAAAGCCCGCAGTTGTACGAAGCGGTGATCGCCGAGCGCGACCGCTACATGGCCGCGCGCCTGCGCGAGACCGCGGGCGAGTCGCGCGAGGTGCTGGCGGTGGTCGGCGCGGGGCATCTGCAAGGCCTGGCCAGGCATCTGCGCGAAGACCAGGGCGACCCGGTCGCGCAGCGCACCGCGCTCGAACAGGTCCAGACCAAGAGCAAGGTGCCGTGGGTGATGATCGCGATCACCACGCTGATCCTGGCCGGCATCGCCTGGGGTTTCTGGAAAGGCGGCGCTGCGATGGGCGCGGACCTGTTGCTGCAATGGGTCATGTACACCGGCGGCCTGGCCGCGCTGGGCTGCCTGCTCGCCGGCGGGCATCCGCTGAGCATCATCACCGCGGCGCTGGTGGCGCCGCTCAAGCCGTTCCGTCCCGGCGTGCCGGCCGGCGCGGTCAGCGCCCTGGTCGAAGTGCACCGGCGCAAGCCGGCCTACGGCGACTTCATGGCCTTGCGCGACGATGCCCAGACCGTGCGCGGCTGGTACCGCAACCGGGTCGCGCGGGTGGTGCTGAACTTCATGCTGACCAACATCGGCACCGGCATCGGCGTGTGGCTGGCGGGGTTCCGGATCGCCAGCAAGCTGGTGGGATAAGGCGGTAGAGCCGTCCGGGGCGCGCGTTCGCGCCCTCGCCTTGCGCTGGCTGGCGTTCTTTCTTCGATGCGCGCGATGGATTCGATCCGTCGCTGCGGCTTCGTTCGCGAATGCGGGTGGCGCCGTAAGCGTGGTGTCGCGGTCGCGGCTTCCAGGGCCGCACGAAAACGGGCGCACTACCTGTAGGAGCGGCGCGAGCCGCGACCGCGGGCTAGCCGCTTGCGTCGCATCTGCGGTGTCGCGGTCGCGGCTTGCGCCGCTCCTACAGTCGGTATCCGCAGCGACGCCGAAGCCGATGGGGGCGATGCGCCCCCATCGCTCAGGCCTGCGCCGCAGCCGCGCCCTTCGCCGCCACGCCGCGCGCGCGCCGCACCAGCGCGGCGCTGCCGTCGCGCAGGTCGTCGAGGATCGCGTAGATGGTCGGCAGGAACAGCAGGCTGACCACGGTCGAGAACGCCAGGCCGCCGGCCACCGCGCGCGCCATCGGCGAGTACGCCAGGCCGCCGAGCACGACGGTGTCGCTGAGCGAGATCGGGATCATCGCCAGGATCGCCGTGCCCATCGTCATCATGATCGGGCGCAGCCGCTCGCGGCTGCCTTCCACCAGCGCCTCGTTGCGGCTCAAGCCGCGCCGGCGCAGGTTGTTGATGTGCTCGACCATGACGATGCCGTTGTTCACCACCACGCCCATCAGCACCAGGATGCCGATGAAGGCCATCACCGTGAACGCGGTGCCGGTGATCCAGAACAGCCAGAACACGCCGAAGATCGAGAACACCACGCAGCTCATGATCGCCGCCGGGAACAGCAGCGATTCGAACACCGCCGCCATCACCACGTAGATCATCACCAGGGCGATGACCAGGTTGAACATCATCTGCTTGCCGGCGTCGTCGTCGCGCTCGAACGAGCTGCCGTCGAAGCTGTAGTTGTAGCCGGCCGGGAACGCCACGGTCTTGAGCGTCTCCTCCATCGCCTTGCGCGCCTCGGGCGTGGTCGCCTTGCCGTTGAGGCTGGCCTGGATGGTCAGCGTGGTCTGGCGGTTGCTGCGGTTGATCTGGCTCGCGGTCGGCCGCACCGCCACGTCGACCATGGCCAGCAGCGGCACGCTGCGGCCGTCGCCGGCGCGCACGGTGAACTCCGACAGGTTCTCGATGCCGTAGCTCTCCGCGCCGGCGAAGCGCGCCCACACCGGCACCTCGGTCTCGCCGCGCTGGAAGTCGCGCAGCTGCGCGCCGCGCAACGCCAGACCCACGAAGCGCGAGACTTCCTCGACGCTGAAGCCGAACGAGGCCGCGCGCTCGCGGTCCACGCGCACGTTGAGCTCGGTGTTGCGGTCGCCGATGTCGATGCGCACGTCGCGCAGTTCCTTGCGCCGCGCCAGGATCGGCACGATGTCGTTGGCCAGCTCGGTCAGGGTTTCGGTCGAATCGCCGACCAACTGCACCTGCACGTTCTTGGCTCCGTTCTGCCCGCCGCCCTCGTCCTGCCCCATGCTGATCTCGGCCTTGGCCGACTTCGGCAAGGCCTTGGAAATCGCCTCCACCAGCGGCTTGGTGTTCTCCACCTGCTCCTCGTGGAACTGCAGGCGGGTGCCGGCGTCGCCGCCGCCCTGGGTGCTGAAGAACGAATAGATCTGCTTGATGTGGTACTGCTTGCGCCGCGCTTCCAGGAACTTCTCGATCTTGAGGATTTCCTCCGACATCTGCTCGCGGGTGTAGCTGCCCTTCCAGTGGTACTGGATGAAGGCTTCCTTGCCGCCTTCGTTGCCGAACATGTCGAACTTGGTCCGGCTCGCCGGGAACACGCTGATCGCCACCACCAGCACGATGCCGATCACGCTCAGGCCGCGGTGTTCCAGGGTCCAGCGCAGGAAGCGCGCGTAGGAACGCTGCAGGCGCGGGATCAGGCCGCGGTCGCTGGCCACCGCCGGCGGGGTCTTGAGCCGCGCCGAGATCATCGGGATCAGGCTCACCGCGACCAGCCACGAGGCCAGCAGCGACACCGAGATGGTGATGGCGATCTGCGACATGAAGATGCTGATGTCGTTGGTTTCGCCGAGCAGGTTGGGCAGGAACACGATGCAGTGGCACAAGGTGCCGGCCGACAGCGCGATGGCGACGTGGCGGGTGCCGAGGATCGACGCCAGCTCGGGCTGGTCGGGCATCTTCTCGCGTTCCTGGTAGATGCTCTCCACCACCACGACCGCGTTGTCGACCAGCATGCCGACCGCCAGCAGCAGGCCCATCAGCGACAGCACGTTGAGGGTCACGCCGACGAAATGCATGAAGCCCAGGGTCATCACGAAGCAGATCGGAATCGCCAACGTGACCATCAGGGTCGAGGGCCAGTGGCGCAGGAAGAAGAACAGCACCGCGATCGACAGCAGCAGGCCGATGCCGCCGGCTTCGGCCAGTTCCAGCAACGAGCTGGTCACGTCCTCGCCCTGGTTGCGCACCACCTTGATCTCGATGTTGCGCAGCTCCGGCTGGGCGCGGATCGCCTCGACCTCGGCCAGGGCCAGGCGCGAGACCTCGACCAGATTGGCGCTGCGCTCCTTGAAGATGTCCAGGCCGATCGCCGGCCGCCCGTCCAGGCGCCGCCCGGTTTCCAGCCGCGCCGGCTTGAGCCGCACGTCGGCGATGTCGCGCAGCTTCAGCCCGCTGGTGTTGATGCTGACGTTGCGGAACTGCTCCAGGTCGATCACCTGGCCGATCGGCTGCACCCGCAGGCGGCGGCCGCCGTCTTCGATCTCGCCGGCGGAAATCGAGAAGTTCAGCGCCTGCAGGCGCTTGGTCAGGGTGTTGAGATCGACGTCGTGGGCGACCATGCGGTCGGGCAGGATCGCGATCTCGACCTCGTTCGGCGCGGCGCCGCCGATCTCGACCTTGGCCACGCCGGGGATGCGTTCGAGCCGGCGCTTGAATTCGCGGTCGATCAGATCGTAGGAATGGCTCAGGTCCATGTCGCCGGCCAGACGCACCTGCAGCACCGCCTGGTCGGAGCTGGACCACTTGAACACGAAGTAGCGCTGGAAGCCGTCGGGCAGGTCGTCGACGATCGCGTCGATGCGCTCGCGCGCGTCCGAGGCGGCGATGGCGACGTCGCGGTCCCAGTCCTTGAACTCCATCTGGATCGTCGCCGCGTCCGAGCTGGCGGTGCCGTGCAGGCGCTTGATCCCGGTCATCGTCGCCAGCGCCTCCTCGGCGGGGCGCAGGATGGTGCGTTCGACCTCCTCCGGGGTGGAGCCGTCGTACGGCAGCTGCACCAGCAGGAACGGCGCGGTGATGTCCGGCAGCGACTCCAACGGCAGCCGCACGGCCGCGATCAGGCCGATCACGAACATCGACACGAACAGCATGATGGTCGTGATCGGCCGCTTGATGCTGATCTCGGCGACGCCGCTCATGTCAGTGCGCCTCGCTCAGCGGATCGTTGTCGTGGCCCAGCGACTCGGCCACCGCCGCGTCGCGGCGCTTGGCCTTGCGCACGCGTTCGCGGTAGTAGGCGTCGCCGCGGCGGTCGAGCAGGTCGTACACCACCGGAATCACCAGCAAGGTCAGCAGGGTCGACACCAGCAGGCCGCCGATCACCGTGATCGCCATCGGCGAGCGCACCTCGGCGCCTTCGCCGGTGGCGATGGCCAGCGGCAGGAAGCCGAACAGGGTGCACAGCGTAGTCATGATGATCGGGCGCAGGCGCGAACGCGCGCCTTCGATCAGCGCCTCGCGCTTGGCCACGCCGTGCTCGCGCAGCTGGTTGACCTTGTCGATCAGGATGATCGCGTTCTTGACCACCAGGCCGACCAGCAGGATCAGGCCGATGAACACCACCACCGAGATCGTCGAGTTGGTCAGCAGCAGCGCCAGCACCGCGCCGACCAGGGCCAGCGGGATGGTGAACAGGATCACGAACGGATGCAGCAGCGATTCGAACTGCGAGGCCATCACCAGGTAAACGAGGAAGATCGCCAGACCGAACGCGAACAGCAGCGAGTTGATCGACTGCTGCAACTCCTCGCCCTGGCCGCCGATGTGCATGCGCACCTCCGGGCTCAGCGGCTTTTCGCGCACCATCTGCTCGACCTCGGCGATGGCGCCGCCGAGGTCGATGTCGCGCAGGTTCGACGAGACGATCGCCACGCGCACCTGATCGGCGCGGTGGATCTCGCTCGGACCGGTGGTGGCGACCACGTCGGCCACCGATTCCAGGGTCACCGGACGGTTGCTGCCCGGGTTGACGATCAAGCGGCGGATGCTCTCGATCGACGCGCGATCGGCCTGGCGCGCGCGCACCAACACGTCGATCTTGCGGTCGCGGAAGCTGTAGCGGGTGGCGACGTCGCCGCGCACCTTCTTGACCACCACGTCGGCGACATCGCGCGTGGCCAGGCCGAGCGCGCCGGCGCGGTCCTGGTCGAAGCGGATCTGGATTTCCGGGAAGCCCTGCTCCACCGTCGACTTGACGTCGGCGAAGTGCGGGCTGCCGCGCAGCAGCTTGGCCATGTGCTGGCCGGCGCGCTGGATCGTCTCCAGGTCCTGGCCGCGCAATTCGATTTCCAGCGGCGTGGAGAAGCTGAAAAGCTGCGGACGGGCGAAGTCGACCTGGGCGCCGGGATGGGTGCGCATGGTCTGGCGCAGGCGTTCGGTCTCCTGCGCCTCGACCTGCTTGCTGCCGCCGTCGGCCATCACCACGGTGATCTTGCCGATGTTCTCGCCGCTCTCGGTCGGGTTCGCGTCGAGCCGCGTGCCGCTGCCGCTGACGCCGAACCAGGCGCGGATGCCGGGATCCTTCTCGTGCTGAGTCTGGATCTGCCGCACCAGCGCATCGGTCTCGCGCAACGGCGTGCCCGGCGGCAGCTTGACGGTCATGTCGAAGCGGTCCTGGGCCAGCTGCGGGATCAGGTCGGCGCCGAGCAAAGGCACCGCCGCCAGGGTCGCGGCGAAGGCCGCGCCGGCCAGGGTCAACACCAGCCCGCGGTGCGCCAGCGCCGCCGGCAGCAGCTTGAGGTAGCCGCGTTCGGCGCGGCCGTACGGCGACATCGCGATGTCGCTGGCCTTGCCCATGACCGGACCGACCACCGCGCCGAGCAGGCGCCAGCCGCGCACGATCACCCAGGCGAAGGCGAAGAACAGCGAACGCACGCCGATGCCGATGCCGCGCGGAATCCACGCCAGCGCGCGCAGCGCCGGGTTCTTCGGTTCCCAGCGCGGCTGCGGCGGTTCTTCCTGGAAGCCCAGCGCCGGCCGTCCGCGCAGCGCGCTGAGCATCGGGATCAAGGTCATCGACACGATCAGCGAAATGCCGATCGCCAGCGCCACGGTCAGCGCCTGGTCGCGGAACAGCTGCCCGGCGATGCCTTCGACGAACACCAGCGGCAGGAACACCGCGATCGTGGTCAGGGTCGAGGCGACCACCGCCATGCTGACCTCGCGCGTGCCGGCGACGGCCGCCTCGAGGATGCCGAGCCCGCGTTCGCGCGCCTTGGCGATGGATTCCAGCACCACGATCGAGTCGTCGACGACCAGGCCGGTCGCCAGCGCCAGACCGCCCAGCGACATCACGTTGAGGCTCAGGCCGAGCCGGTCCATGAAGAAGAAGGTGGCGACGATCGACACCGGCAGCGACAGGCCGATCACGAACGTGCTCCAGCCGTCGCGCAGGAACAGGAAGATGATCAGGATCGCGAGGAAGCCGCCGATCACCGCGTCCTTCTTGACGTCGGCGATGGCGTGGCGGATGAACTGCGACTGGTCGTCGATCGTGGTCAGTTCGACGTCCGGCGGAATCTGCGCCTTGATCTGGGTCAGCCGCGCCTGCACCGCGTCGGCGGTGGCCACGGTATTGGCGTCGCCTTCCTTGTAGATCGCCAGCTCGACCGCCTCCTTGCCGCCGAGGCGGATGATCGACTCGCGTTCCTTGTAGCCCTGGCGGACCTCGGCGATGTCCTTGAGCCGCACCGGCTTGCCGCCGGCGGCGACCGCCTGGTCGCCGGAGTTGGCGCTTTCCACCGACGCCGCCGCGGCCATCGCGTCGGCCGAGCCCGAGGCCGCGGCCACCCGCGCCATCTGCGCGGCGGCTTCGGCCGCGGCGTTGCCGCCGGCCTTCTGCGTGGTCACCAGCATCTCGCGGATTTCCGGCACGGTCGCGAACTCGTTGACCGTGCGCACCAGATAGCGCTGCTGCCCTTCTTCCAGGCGGCCGCCGGAAATGTTGACGTTCTCGGCCTTGAGCCGCTGGATGACGGTGTCGATCGGCAGGTTGAGCTGGGAGATCTTCTGCTGGTCGATGTCGACCTGGATCTCGTCCTCCAGGCCGCCGCCGACCTTGACCGCGGCCACGCCGTCGACCGGCTCGAGCTTCTTCTTCAGGTCGTCGTCGGCGTAGCGGCGCAGCGCGGTGAGCTGGCGGATCGCCTCGCCGTCGCTGGCCTTCTCGCCGCCCTTGTTGGACAGGGCGATGCGCAGGATCGGCTCGGTCGAGGGATTGAAGCGCAGCAGCACCGGCTTCTTGGCTTCCAGCGGCAGCTGCACGACTTCCATCTTGTCGCGCACCTCCAGGCTGGCCTGGTCCATGTCGGTGCCCCAGGCGAACTCCAGCACCACGTCGCTCTGGCCGGTGCGCGAGACCGACTTGAGCTTGCGCAGGCCCTTGACCACGCCGACCGCTTCTTCCAGCGGCTCGGTGATCAGCGTCTCGACCTCGGTCGGCGCGGCGCCGGTGTATTCGGTGCGCACGGTCAGCGTGGGATAGCTGAGGTCCGGCAGCAGATTGACCTTCAGGCTGTTCAGCGCGATCACGCCGAACAGCAGGAAAGTGAGGGTGACCATCGCCACGGTGACGCGGCGGCGGGTGGAGAACTCCACCAGATTGAAGGACGTCGCGTCCGGAAGCTGAGCCACAGCCGGTCCCCAGTTTCGGTATTGGATTGCGCGCGGTCGCGGCTACGGCCGCGCCGCGAGATGGCGGCTCGCGCCGCCGCGGGTTCCTTGCGCGGCGCCGCCTCGGCGGCGCCGGCGTTCGGACTTATTGCTGGGTCGGCGCGGCCGGAGCGGCGGCGCTGGCGATTTGCTTGGCGTTGATCGCCAGCACCTCGCTGCCTTCGCGCAGCGCGGTCTTGCCGGCCACCACGACCTGGTCGCCCTGCTTCACGCCGGCGCGGACCTCGGCCCAGGAGCCGTCGAGGTAACCGAGCTTGACCGAGGTGCGCGCGACCTTGTTGCCGCGCACCACGAACACCGCCGGATCGCCTTCGTCGTCGAGCAGCGCCGCGCGCGGCACCACCAGCGCATCGGCGCGGCTGTCGTAGTCGATGCGCAGGCGGCCGAACATGCCCGGCTGCAGGGCGCCGCCGCCTTCGAACGAACAGATCACCCGGAAGGTGCCGCTGCCCGAATCCACCACCGGCGCGATCCGGTCGACCTTGCCGGCGAAGCTCTTGCCGGGCATCGCGTCGACCGTCATCTGCACCGGCTGGCCGGCCTTGAGCGTGGCCAGTTCGCGCTCGGGCACGTTGAGCACGGCTTCCAGCTGCGAGGTGTCGACGATGCGGATGATCGGCGAGTTGATCTGGACGAAGTTGCCGGGCTTGATCGAACGCGAGGCGACCACGCCGGAAATCGGCGCCTGGACCTGGGCGTAGGAGACTTCCAGATTGGCCAGGCGGTTGCCGGCGCGCGCGGCTTCCAGGTCGTAGCGCAGCTGGTCGCTGTCGTTGGCGCTGAGCAGGCGCTGCTCGGCCATCTGGCGGGCGCGGGAGTAGTTGGCCTCGAGCTTGCGCAGGGTCGCCGCGGTCTGCGCGGCCTGCTGCTCGGAGCGGGCCGAATCCAGCCGCACCAGCACCTGCCCGGCCTTGACCTGCTGGCCTTCCACGACCATCACCTGCAGCGCCACGCCGGAGGTCTTGGCGACCACCTGCGACTCGGCGCGCGCCTCCAGCGGCGCGGTGCCGGTGTAGCTGGCCGCGATCGCGCGCCGGCCCGCCACCGCCACCTCCACCGGCACGGCGTCCGATGCCTTGTCCTTGCTTTCCTTCGCTTGCGCCTCGGCGGCGCCCGCGCCGCCCTTGCAGGCCGACAGGCCCAGCGCGCATGCCAGCGCCAGTGCAGCGACCGCTGCCGTGACGCGCACCGCCGGACCGCCCTCGCGGTTGTTGGTGAGTTGACGCATTCGAGACGACCCCAAAAAGTGCTAGAAAATTCGCCGGTTACCGGTCGTATGCCGGTGTTGTATGTAGGTATATCACCGACCTGGCGAGGCAACATCCGCCAGAGGTCATGATGACTGGAGCCACGGATCGGATCTGAGGCAAGGTACGCGCAAGTCCTGCTGCATTCGCGCGTACGGCCTGCATCGGCGATCCCGCTCCGGCCCCTGCTCCGGGCGGACGCCGCCGCGAATCCGCGACCGGCGTCAGTATGGATGCATCCAGGGACGGCTTCGTTGCAATCGCCGTGCCGGCTATACTCGCCGACTTATGCGCGGCCCCGGCCGCGCGGAGCCAGCCACCACCTTTCGCTAGCCACTCGAGATTGCGGATTACGACATGATGCGACCGCTGACGATCGCCTGCTGCTTCGCCCTGACCCTGGCCACCGCGACCGCGGCCGCCCAGGAACCCGCCAAGACTCCGGCCGCTCCTGCTCCGGCCGCCGCTGCCGCCGCGGCGCCCGCCGCGCCGGCCAGCGTCGCCGGCAACGCGCAGACCGGCCGCCAGCTCACCTACACCTGCCAGGGCTGCCACGGCGTCACCGGCTACAAGAACGCGTATCCGAACTATCACGTTCCCAAGATCGTCGGCCAGTCGCAGGAATACCTGGTCAACGCGCTGACCGAGTACAAGAAGGGCGCGCGCAAGCACCCGACGATGCAGGCCCAGGCCCAGAGCTTCTCGGACCAGGACATCGCCGATATCGCCGCCTTCCTCTCCAGCGCCAAGTGAGCCGCCGACCCATGACGAATCCCAGCCTCCTGCGCGGCCTCGCCATCGCCTCGCTCGCCCTCGCCCTGGCCGCCTGCTCCAACTCCGGCGACGCCCCGGCCGGCCATTCCTCGGCCGACCGCAACGAAGGCCACACCTCGTCGTCCTCGGGCCTGCCCGCGGGCAACCACCTCGCCGGCGAGAAGCTCGCCAGCACCAAGGGCAAGGCCACCGGCCAGTCCTGCGTGGACTGCCACGGCGCCGAAGGCAACGCGCCGATCGACCCGACCTACCCCAAGCTCGCCGGCCAGTACCACGACTACATCGCCCACTCGCTGCAGATGTACCGCGACGGCGACCGCGAGCACGCGCTGATGTCGTCGCAGGCCAAGGACCTCAGCGACCAGCAGATCGCCGACCTCGCCGCCTACTTCGGTTCGCGCGAGAAGGGCACGCTGCGCGACCTGCACGGCATCCACTGAGTTTTCGCCGGGTTCCGGCGAGCGTTTGCACGAACGGCCCGCGATTGCGGGCCGTTTTTGTTTTGAGGCTTATTGATTAAGAGACCTCAGAGCTGCGTTGCGATAAAGCCCTGGATTCCCGCATTCGCGGGAATGACGGCAGGTGGGTAGCGCGGAGAACCTTCCAGACCGTCATCCCCGCGAAGGCGGGGATCCAGAGACTTCAGAGCCATGCCGCGATAAAGCCCTGGATGCCCGCCTTCGCGGGCATGACGCCGGGTGGGTTGCGCGGCGGCTCTTACCAGTCGTCATCCCCGCGAACGCGGGGATCCAGAGACTTCAGAGCCATGCCGCGATAAAGCCCTGGATGCCCGCCTTCGCGGGCATGACGCCGGGTGGGTCGCGCGGCAGCTCTTACCAGTCGTCATCCCCGCGAACGCGGGGATCCAGAGACTTCAGAGCCATGTCGCGATAAAGCCCTGGATGCCCTCGTTCGCGGGCACGACGTCGGGTGGGTTGCGCGATAACCCCTGGGCACCGACGCATCGACACGCATCGAACCGCCGCCCGCCCTCACCCGCCCGGCGGCGGCCGCACGCTGCCGTTGTCTTCCTGCAGGTGCGGCTTGAACGGCACGTCCGGCGGCGGCCGCGCTTCGGCCGGCTGGTCGTTGAGGTTGGGATCGTTGAGACCGCAACCGCCGCCGAGCATCAGCAGCGCGACCGAACACTGGATCCGCTTGGTGGTGCCGGGAATCGGGATCGACACGTTCTTGATGCTGCGCCGCACCCACTCGGCCAGCAGGGTTTCGTTCGGCCGCCAGTACTTGTCGAGCGTGGTCGGCTCGTAGTCGGTCGGCTTGCGCCGCAGCCAGGTGCCGGCGCGGTCGAGGTTCTTGATCTCCTCGGTGACGGTGCCCGGCGGGAAGCCCGGCGACGCCGAACCCGGCGCGTCGGCGATGCGCGGGCTGCCGTCGCGGTTGTACAGGCCGGGCGCGGCGCCGGGCGGGCCGCCCGGGCGGTTGCGCGCGGACTCGCCCCAGTCGTCGCCGCGGTGCGGCGTCGGCAAGGTGCCCGGCGCCGGATTCGGCTTCGGTCCGGCGCCCGCGGTCGCCGCCGGCGGCGCCGCAGTGGACGCGGTGGCGCTCGGGCCGGCCGCGGGCGCGCTCGGCGCGGCCGGACTAGCGCTGGCCGCCGCGGGATTCGCCGCGGTCGCGCTGGCCGGCGTCGACGCCGACGGCGTGGCGGCCGGCGCTTGCGAGGGCGCCGCCGGCGCAGGCGTCGCGGCCGCGGGCGCCGGCGGCGTCGGAATCTCGGCCACCCGCACCTGCGGCACGTTGGCGTTCAACTGCGGCGCAGCGACCGGCTTCGGCGCGACCTCGCGCACCTGCAACTGCGGCAGTTGCGCCGGCGCCGGCACGTCGCGCACGGCGACCTCGCGCGGCTGCGCCTGCACGCTCGGCAGCGCGATCTCGCGCTGCCGCACTTGCAGCGACGGCGGCTGCACCGGCGCGGGTACGTCGAGGCTGCGCAGCGGCTGCTGCGCGGCCTGGATCTGCGGCGCGCGCACGCTGTCGTCGAGGCGCTTGCGCGTCGGCGGCAGCAGGAACACCTGCGGCGCGTCCGGAGTCGGCGTGCTGACCATCACCGGCTGCTCGACCGTCGGCGGCGGCAACTGCGGCTCGGGCACGTCGCGCACCGGCACGTCGGGCAGCTGCGCCTGCAATTGCGGCGTCGGCGGCGCGGCGACCGCGACCTGCGCCGGCGGCGCCGGTTCGGCCGGCGCGGGCTGCGGCGGCGAAGGTTCGGCCGGTTGCGGCTGCGGCTGGTTCTGCTGCGGCTGATCGGGCTTCGGTTGATCGCTCGGCTGCTGCGAACCGCCGCCGGGTTCCTCCGGCGTGCCCTTGCCGACGAACTCGATCATCGTCACCTGCTCGCCTTTCGGCTCGGGCCGGGTGGCGAAGTACTGCAGGTACATCAGCCAGATCAGCAACCCGCCGAACAGCACGTGCCACAGCAGCGAGATCGCGCCCGCGCCCCAGCGCAGACGGCGGTCTTCGGGTTCCGGCGGCAGCCATTGCTGGCGCCACAGCACGGCGAAGGCCTGCCAGCGGTTGAGCATCGGCGCGCGCCGCGGCGGCGAGGTCAGCGGGCGCTGGGCGAACACCGCCACCCAGGCGTCGGCGGTGGCGCCGACGACCGCGCCGGGACGCGCGCTCTGCGCGTCCAGCCAGCCCTGCCAGGCCGGCGGGAACTGGCCGGGTTCGGGCGAATCGCGACGCAAGCTCAGCCGCAACCGGCGTTGCAGGGCTTCGATGATCGATGCGGCGGTGGGCACAGGCTGCGCCGCGCCGGGGTCAGGCCGCGCTGTCGCGCGGGATGTACGGCGCCTCGCCGGTATCGTGATCGGTCGCGTCGCGCACCGCGGTCACGCCCGGCACCTTGCTCATCAAGGTGGTTTCGATGCCTTGCTTGAGGGTCACGTCGGCCATGCCGCAGCCGTGGCAGCCGCCGCCGAAGCGCAGCAGCACCACGCCGTCGGCGGTCACTTCCTGCACCGAGACGTGGCCGCGGTGCTGGGCCAGCTGCGGGTTGATCTCGTTCTCGACCAGCCAATGCACGCGCTCGACCAGCGAGGCCGAATCGGCCGGCGCCTCGCCCTTGATCTTCGGCGCGCGGATCTGCAGCTGGCCGCCGGTGGCGCGGCTTTCGTAATCGATCTCGGCGCCGTCGAGGTACTTCACGCTGTCGGCGCGCAGCCACAGGGTAAAGCCGTCGCAGTCCACCGCCCATTCGTCGCCGGCCAGGTCGGCCGGCTCGGCGAACTCCAGACGCACGTCGGCGCGCGCGGTGCCGGGATGGACCGCAGACAGACGCACGCCGAGGCCCGGCAAGGCCTCGCGTTCGATCAGCTTGCGGAAATGCGCCTGGGCGGATTCGGAAATATTGATCATCGGGCTATTCTAACGGGGACGGCGCGGCCTGATGTCGCGCATGCAGCCTACGACCGCCGCGGATACGGGTCCATTCACATGGGGCCGGCGCGGCCAGACGCAACGCCGCGGCGCCAACGCCGGGCCGCCAGGAGTCCCCATGAACGACCTCATTCCCCTCGTCCAGGCCCATTGCGTGCCGCTGCGCGGCAGCGAACACCGGCTCAGCGAGGCGCGCGTGCGCGAACTGCTGCCGCAGGTGCCGGGCTGGGAACTGGCCGAGGACGGTCACGCCCTCACCAAGACCTTCCGTTTCGACGACTACTATCGAACGATGGCGTTCGTGAACGCACTGGCGTTCATGGCCCATCGCGAGGATCATCACCCCGACCTCGGCGTGCACTACGACCGCTGCGTGGTGCGTTATTCCACCCACGACGTCGGCGGGCTCAGCGAGAACGACTTCATCTGCGCGGCCAAGGCCGAAGCCCTGATTGGTTGATCCCCTCATGAACCTCAAGCGCCGCCTGCTCGCTCCGTCCCTCGCTTTCGCTCTGGCCGCGACGGCGGCCGGCTGCGGCCAACGCGCCGCCGAGGAACCGATCATCCCGTCCACGCCGCTGCGCGCGGTCGACACCCCGCCGCCGGACTATCCGCTGGAAATCGGCTGCGACCAGGTCGGCGGCAAGGTGGTGCTGCAGCTGACCGTCGGCGCCGAGGGCAAACCGACCCGCGCCAACGTGCTGACGAGCAGCGGCGTGCCCGCGCTCGACGCGGCCGCGACCCAGGGCGTGCAGCGCTGGCGCTTCGAAGCCGCGACCCGCAACGGCAAGCCGGTGGCGACCGACATCCAGGTGCCGGTGACCTTCCACGCGCCGGCCGAGCGGCCGGAGCATTGCGGCGGCGCCAGCGCCCCCTGAGCCGCACGCGGCGCGGCGACGACGCGCGCCGCCGATCCAAACCTCAGGCCGGGCGCCCACAGTGCCCGGCCTCGCTTTATCCGCCCAAGCGGTCCAGCACCTCGATCAGCTCCGGCGCCAGCGGCGCATTGAGCGAATAACGCTCGCGCCCGCCGTCGAGGGCGAACTCCAGGGTCGAGGCGTGCAGGAACAGCCGGCGCAGGCCGAACTGGTCGCGCAGCTTCTTGTTGACCTCGGCCTCGCCGTACTTGTCGTCGCCGGCGACCGGGTGGCCGATGTGCTGGGAATGCACGCGGATCTGGTGGGTGCGGCCGGTTTCGATCCGCACCTCGCAATACGACTGCCCGCCGCGCCGCTCGAGCACCTTGAAGTGGCTCAGCGAGGCTTTGCCGTCGCGATGGACCTGGACATGCCGCTCGCCGCCCTGGCGCAGGCCGATGTGCAGCGGCGCGTCGACGGTCATGACGCCGTCGGGCATGCGCCCGGTCAGCAGGGCCAGGTAGCGTTTGGCGATACCGCCCTCCTCGCGCATCAAGGCCTGCATCTCGGTCAGCGCCGAGCGCTTCTTGGCCACGATCAGCAGCCCCGAGGTGTCGCGGTCGAGCCGGTGGACCAGCTCCAGGCCCTGGTTCGGGCGCAGCGCGCGCAGGGTCTCGATCGCGCCGAAGCTGATCCCGCTGCCGCCGTGGCTGGCCACGCCGGAGGGCTTGCTCAGGGCCAGCAGGCGCGCGTCCTCGAACACGATCGCGCGCTCCATCGCGTCCAGGAAGCCCTTCGGCGGGGCCGGTTTTTCGCCGGCCTCAGTGAGACGGACCGGCGGAATGCGCACCTCGTCGCCGGCCTCGAGCTTGCGCTCGGCCTTGGCCCGGCCCCCGTTCACGCGCACCTGCCCGGAGCGGACCAGCTTGTAGATCAAGGACCTGGGCGCACCTTTGAGTTGGCCGAGGAGGAAGTTGTCCAGGCGCTGGCCGTCGCGATCGTCGGGCACGCGCACGGTGCGGGCGCCGGCATTGCCGGAGTTTGCTGATTGGGTCATCCCGAAGCGTTATCTGTTACACTCGCGACGCGAGATAAGGTTTTGATTTCGCTGGGAGTTGCACCGGTCGTCCGCCCTCTTGGCGTGCGCCCCGGTACGGGGCCGAAAGCCCCTCCCGCGATTCCGGTCCGCGTCTAACCACTGCCCACGGGGCAGCCATGTTAGCAGCGACGGACCGGCGGAACCCGCCCTCGCCGACGGATGACACCGTCGCGATGAACACCTGTGCGGCGCCAGAGTCCGTCCTCGAACACGAACGAGCAGACCACTCGAAGCAGCCGTCGCCCGTCCCGTGCGGCGTTCGCGCCGCCGGCCCGAAAGTTGAGTAAAGGTATGAGAGCGCTCCCGCGGCGTGCCGTGGTGATGTAGCGCTGGTAGTGGAGACCTCGCCGGCGCGGCGGGCGGCCCGGTTCCGGGCGCCGAACGCGACGGCGCGGACTCAGTTCCCAGATTGCGAAACGCCATGGCGTTCCGCGCGGTAGAGCGCGCGAGGAACGCAACAATGAAGCGCATGCTGATCAATGCGACGCAGGCCGAAGAACTGCGCGTGGCCATCGTCGACGGCCAGAATCTGTACGACATCGACATCGAACAGCCGTCGAAGGAACAAAAGAAGTCCAACATCTACAAGGGCCGCATCACCCGGCTCGAGCCTTCGCTGGAGGCCGCGTTCGTCGAATACGGCGGCGAGCGCCACGGCTTCCTGCCGCTGAAGGAAATCTCGCGCGACTACTTCCAGCCCGGCGTCGACCACAACAAGGCCGGCCTGCGCGAGCTGCTGCGCGAAGGCCAGGAGATCGTGGTCCAGGTCGACAAGGAAGAACGCGGCAACAAGGGCGCCGCCCTGACCAGCTTCATCTCGCTGGCCGGCCGCTACATGGTGCTGATGCCGAACTCGCCGACCGCCGGCGGCGTCTCGCGCCGGATCGAGGGCGACGACCGCGCCGCGCTCAAGGAGGCGATGGACAAGCTGACCATCCCCGACGACATGGGCGTGATCATCCGCACCGCCGGCGTCGGCCGCGACGCCGAAGAGCTGCAGTGGGACCTGGACTACCTGGTCAGCATCTGGAAGGCGATCACCGACGAGGCGCTGAAGAAGCCCGCGCCGTTCCCGCTGTACCGCGAGTCGCGCCTGATCATCCGCGCCCTGCGCGACTACATGCGCGCCGACATCGGCGAGATCCTGGTCGACACCGACGAGATGTACGACGAGGCGCGCCAGTTCGTCGAGCAGGTGATGCCGCACAACCTGCGCAAGCTCAAGAAGTATTCCGACGACACCCCGCTGTTCAACCGCTTCCAGATCGAATCGCAGATCGAGAACGCCTACGAGCGCACCGTGCGGCTGCCGTCCGGCGGCGCCCTGGTGATCGACCAGACCGAGGCGCTGACCGCGATCGACGTCAACTCGGCGCGCGCCACCAAGGGCGGCGACATCGAGGAGACCGCGTTCAACACCAACCTGGAAGCGGCCGAGGAAGTCGCCCGCCAGATGCGCCTGCGCGACCTCGGCGGCCTGGTGGTGATCGACTTCATCGACATGTCCTCCAACCGCCACCAGCGCGAAGTCGAGAACCGCCTGAGCCACGCGCTCAAGCAGGATCGCGCGCGGGTGCAGATCGGCCGGATCTCGCGGTTCGGCCTGCTCGAACTCAGCCGCCAGCGCCTGCGCCCGTCGCTGGGCGAATCCAGCCAGCTGGTGTGCCCGCGCTGCGAAGGCCACGGCCGCATGCGCAGCGTCGAGTCGCTGTCGCTGTCGATCCTGCGCGTCGCCGAAGAGCACGCGATGAAGGAGAACACCGGCCAGGTGCTGGTGCAGGCGCCGACCGAGATCGCCAACTTCCTGCTCAACGAGAAGCGCCGCGCGCTGATGGAGATCGAAGCGCGCCACGACGCGCCGATCGTGATCGTCGCCGACGAGCACCTGGAAACCCCGCACTACGAAGTCACCCGGGTGCGCGAGAACGAGGTCGGCGAGGAAACCAGCAAGCCCAGCTACCAGCGCGGCACCCAGCGCAAGCTGCCGGTCCACGCGCTGACCAAGGCCCACCTCAACATTCCGGAAATGCCGGCCGTGACCAACGTGCGCCCGGCCCAGCCGGCGCCGCTGCGCGAGCCGCGCGAAGCCGTGGCCGCCGCGCCCGCGCCCGCCCCGGCTCCGGCGCCCGCGCCGGTGGCCGCGCCGACCCATTCGGTCGGCCTGGTCGAACGCATCCTGCGCATCTTCCGCGGCGCCCCGCAGCCGGCCCCGGCCGCGCCGGAACCGGCCGCGCGCGCCCAGGACGGCCGCGGCAACGGCGGCCGCAGCGAAGCGCGCGGCGAGCGCAACGGCAACGGCCAGCGCCGCGACAACCGCGGCAACGGCAAGGGCGGCCGCGACGGCCGCCGCGACGAGCCGCGCCAGCAGCAGGAACAGCCGCCGCGCCGCGACAAGCAGGCGCAGAACCCGGGCCAGCAGGCCGGCGGCGCGCAAGCGCAGCAGCAAGGCCAGGGCAAGCAGCCCAAGCAAGGGCAACAGCAAAACCAGCAGCAGCCCAAGCAACAGCAACCGCAGCAGCCCAAGCAGGCGCAGAACCCGCAGCAAACCAAGCCGCAGCAGGACGCGGCCGCGCAAGGCGGCAACGCCAACGCGCAGGCCGGCAACGGCGCGGCCCAGAACGGCAACGCGCCGCGCCCGCCGCGCGAGCCGCGGCCGCCGCGTCAGGACGCCGCCGCCGCTGAAACCGCGGCTGCGGTCGCCGGCGCCGCTCCGGTCGCCGCGGTAGTCGCCGCCGGCACCGCGCCGGCCGCTGCCGACCACGCCGCCGACAACGCAGCGAAGAACGACGCCGCCGAAACGGCCGCGGTCGCCGAAGCGGTCGCCGCCAGCGACGCGGTCGCCGGCGACGCGCCGGCCGACGCTGCGGGCGATGCCGGCGAAAGCGGCGGCCGTCGCCGTCGCGGCCGTCGCGGCGGTCGTCGCCGTCGTCGCGGCAACGGCGAGAACGCCGGCGCCGAGGGCGGCGCCGACGGCGCGCTCGACGCCGAGGGCGGTTTCGACGACGAAGACGAGGCCGGCGCCGAACCGGGCCAGGCCCCGGCCGCCGCACACCGTTCGCAGCCGGAGTTCGACTTCGACGACGTGAGCGCGCCGCAGTCCGCGCGCGCCGCCGCGCCGGCCGCGGCTGCCGCGACCGCCGTTGCGGCGGTGGCGTCCGCGCACGCCGCGCCGGCGAAGACCGAAGCCGCCGCCAGCGACGACGCTGCGCCGGCCAAGGCTGAAGCCGTTGCCAGCGACAGCGCCGCTTCGTTCAAAGCCGACGCCGCCGCCAGCGACAGCGCCGCTTCGTTCAAGGCCGACGCCGCCAGCGACAGCGCCGCTTCGTTCAAGGCCGACACCGCCGCCAGCGACAGCGCCGCTTCGTTCAAGGCCGACGCCGTCAGCGACAGCGCTGCCGCCTTCAAGACCGACACCGCCGCTAGCGACGACGCTGCGCCGGTGAAGGCCGAAGCGCAGGAAGCAGCGACGGTC